>NZ_JAHKPN010000011.1 GCF_018860545.1 Winogradskyella psychrotolerans
TGGTTACATATTAGCTTCTCGATACAAAATTCCTAAAAAGCGGAATTTCACTCGAAGTGACGATACCTTGTATTTGAGGTTTCGACTGCGCTCAACCTGACATTGAGGAATAAATTGAATAAAAAAAAGAGGCAAATATCACTATTTACCCCTTTTTACAACTAGTATTTTATATTAATCTTCAATCCAACCCATAATCGCATTGGCTACAAACCTCGGTTCTGGAGGCAACGCATAAATGTCCTTTTCGTAGTTTTTATTATAGGGTGAAATATTCATAATATTTCCATCGACAACGAGCGTACTACTTCCACCTGGATCAAAGCCCATTGCTTTATCCATGCCATATTTTAAAAGAATATCGACCATATCAAAATGCGTAGCTCCAACGGATTCTCTAATACGACCATTGACCATTAACACCATTAATTTACCTGCTTTGGTAATTCCAACAGCAATTTTTGGACCTCGCATATCCGTAAAATCTAATCGTGCCGCTTGTGTTTTAATAGAGTTAGTGGTTTTCCAACCTTCTTCTTCCATGTTTAGAATTTGCTTGCCGTCATCTATCAACATAGGTCCTGCTTCAATAGCATAAGAAATTTCATCCCATCGATAAGGATTGTCTTCTGGCTCTAATAATTGAATTGATAATGATTTACCTTCTTCAAACATGGCATCAGAGAACAAATCTTCTGGAATAGATAAGGTAATTCCAACAGGAATCACACATACTTCTTCTTTCGGTTTTGTTTTAATTATTTCTTTTACTGTGTTTCCTGCTATTCTAACAATCACATTGCCATTACCCTTATAGGTGTCTTCAGTAAATGATAAATCGTAAAAACATGGTTCCGTTGCACTATGGGTATTATAATGAGCACTAGAAAATGTTAAGTCTTTCGTTTTTCCTTTAACAGTTAAACCGGCTTTGCTATTCACTTTTCGAATGTCAACATCACCGTTTTTATAAATGATAAAGGCTGGTTTATTAAAAAGTGGTGGACAAAACACTTTATTATCCATAATTAACAACCCTAAAGGCGAACCAATATAGGTTTCTGGTAAGCCTAGTTTACCAACCAATTCCGGATTTAATATATAACCACCATTCCACGCTAATTCAATTTTGTTTGGGTTTTTACTTTTCTTCTTGTACTCTTTTACAAGGGCAGGTACATTTTTAGGCTCTTTATTCGCAATATGTGCTGCGAATTTCCATTGGTGCTTTTTAGTATCAATTTCAGCTAATACTCCACTCCAAGGTAACCCGTCATCGTAAACACCTCCTGCAAAAGAGGATTTTACTTTTTCTACCGTTTTAGAAAGTTTTAAATCTTCTTTAATCTGCGTTAATAATTTGGCAATTGGTGTGCCGTTTTCAATGGCATCTTCAGTCATCATATTGAGTAATGTCTTCTCGCCTAGCTCATCTTTTAAATCTTGATACAACTCACTTTTAAGCACCATATCAAAATCCTTTGCCGTTTGAATTGGTGTAGGATATGCTAAAGTGGTACGCACACCAGCTGGTACAAACTGAATAAAACCACTACCTTTAGGAATACCCATTATTTTAGCGGTCATCTGATACATCACTTTTCCAATATGAAAATGATCGATTTCAATAATATCAGTCATCATTGCAGCATATTCTCCGTTAGTAATTAAGAAACCATCCGCTTCTTTAATATCTCTTAAAATCTTAATGGCCTTCGCTCCCATTTGAGGAAAATGGACACCTTCTGACCATTGTTTGGTTTCTACAATTTGAATCACTCCTGCATTGTACAACAATCCTAATTCTGGCTCTTTTCCGCTTTCTAAATACTCTTTAATATCCGCACTTGAGAACCATTTTGTGATTCTTGCCTCATGGATAAAAATGTAGATTTTTTCTAACTTATCTACATTTGCTTCAAGAATATCTGAGGTTAACTCTTGTTCTATGGTTAGATTTAATTGTGCACGAATCGGTTGTAATACAAAATATTCTAATTCATGTTTAATATAACGGCCAGGAAAATAACCTTTCGGAACATTTTTCTTTAAGTTCTTAGTCAAAATTTTTCGGTCATCAATACCCAAATATTTACTGTTAGTCAGTTGAAAAAGTGCTAATTCCCAATCAGCAAAAAACTGTGGCGCTAAAGTTAAATCTGGTAAATGTTCCGGTTTAAAAACATCGGTATATATCATGTTTACCAATCCGGTGACTTCTTGATAAGTGAAGGCTTGATAAGCGAAAGATTTTTTATTTCTATGACGATACGCCAACGCATGATCATGACGAATGGAAATTTCACCATCTACATATTTAAAAATATCATCAATAGCATTGTAATATTTATGGATGACTTCAAGGTTGGTATTTACCAAATCTGGAATATCATTTTCCATCGTTCTTGCATAACGCATCACACGGCCTTTTACCAATTGTTCTTCCACTCTAAAAAAGCTAGGATCAATTAAAGATTTTAGGTAATGCATAAACGACAAACGACCATAACCTGGTAAATAATGACGCTTCTTTTTATTAAGAATTGCATTCAAATCTTCATTTTCAAAATCCACAGACTTCTTATATTTCTTTAATAGATTAATCACTTGTGGATTATTTTCTATCGAAACCGAAACCAATTGGTAATACATACGCTGCAAAATGTAACGCATATTCTCCTCCAAGGCCTCTAAGCTGTAACGTTTTTTAATAACGCTTCTATTATGCGTCACATCAACCATTCTGTTTTGTGGATAAAACACATGATCACAGATTTTTTCTGCGAGTTTCTTTGGAACTTTAGACCCTTTAAATTCAAGTACATTAAGTCTAAGTGATTCATCTAAATGACGTCCAATCACCTCATCATAGACTTCTCTTGGTTCGTATTGTCTACAAAATATTGGTGTTCCACATGCTGCTGCTTCTATAATTGGCAGCCCACGGCCTTCGGTTTGACTTGGTAATAAAATTAAAGATGCCACATCAAAAAGCTGTTCGATATCTAATGGCTTTTTGTGTTTCTTTTTAAAATCATTCTTATCAAACTCACTAAATAAAAAGCCAAGTAATACACGCGATTTAAATGCTTTTGGTAGGTCTTTTAGAAAATTAGTGAAATCCTTTTTTAAATCGTGATAATAGTTCTGCTGGCCATGTGGAATCGGGCCCGAAACTATTAAAGATAATTTTAATTGAGGATTGGTCGTGAATTTTTCTGCAAATGAATCATAAGAAAATAAGCGTTTAATCAATTTGAAATTCAATTCTATAGACTTTCTACTTATCACTCGCGTTGGCTGTAAAAACACGATATTGTTATTGACAAAATCAAAGTTTTTGATCGTTTTATGACCTAATAATATAGGTTTTAAAGACCGTTTACTTTCGGTATGATGCGCAGCTGTATGAACCGTTATACTATCCTTTTTGTTTGCAAAAATAGTTGACACTTGCATAAACGCTTTTATAATATCGCGCTTACTCATTTGATGCATTTTGGTATCTACCGCAGTACCTAACAAGGCAACATTTGCCGGATTATGACCATTGACATTTATTAAATGATCTTGCTGAATTCTATTGATATTCACATTCATCCACGAGCGACTTTCCCAAGGATAAACTGTTTCTATAATTGAGAAAAACTCTCCGACATGCGCGTTGTGAAAAAAGAAATCTCTTGGTCCTTTTTTTAGACCTTTCTTTTTAATTTCTACCTCTCTATTTCCACCTTCCCAATAAAAATCGTGATTATTGTTAATCACAGGAATGCCTAAATATTCTGAAATTAAAACCGTTGCCAAAGCCAAAGACACATTACCAGGATTAGAACAGACATTAATAAGATATAACAACGAAATATCATTCTCCTCAATATAGTTTCCTAATTTTTCAACGAGCACTAATACCTCTTTCCAAAACTTACCAATAAGATTATTATAAGCTTCACTCCCACGTTCCATTTTAATTTGAAAGAAATCCTGGTACAACGGCCAAGCATCAAATGCTTCCATCTCAGGAATCACTTTTTTAAAGGCGTCTTTTGGAATAAGCTCATCAGCTTCCTGTTTAATTTCACCCGCTATAAAATGAATCGGAATATTGGGATAAATACTCTTAAAAGTTTTGGCGTATTTTTCCGTTTCTACCGTAATGCCATCAATAGTGAAATAAAAGGTTAAAAACGCAATACCACCATTTTCAATATGCGTATCAAATGTAGACGCATTACCTTTAAATGCAGATGGTAAGTCCTTCTCCTTAAATTTATCCATGAATAAACCTAAATCGAACCAGGTATTTATTTTTTCATTTTTAAGCTCATTTAAAATAGTAGAGATTTTCGTTGTTTTTTTATCAGTCATGTTTTAATTCTTAAAATGTAAATAATTGGCTTAACTTTTCTTCTAATACTTCATAGGAAAAATATTTTTTACCAATGTTAAAATTGTATTCGCCGATTTCTATACAGCGTTTTGGGTTGTATATAATATCGGACATTTGCTGTACGCTTTCTGGTGTAAGATTTCCATCTGAAATCATTACAGTTTCAAAACCCTTGTTACCAATATCTTGGCTATAAACAGGTTTATAATCGTTAACAAAAATTGGTTTTTTCGCTAATACGGTTTCTACAAAGGCGTTACCAAAGCCTTCATAGGTACTAAAATAGGTACATGCTCTTCCGTGGGCATACACATCAGATAAATCTTTATGATCTAACACCTTATGTGCTGCAAATATGATTTGTCGCGATAAATTTAAGTCATGAATTTGGTCGATTAATTCATTGTAATAGGTCTTATTTTCGTCGTCATTATTATTACCAGTAATGATTAGTTTAAGTTTCTTATCATCTAATTGATCAATTAATGAAATAGCGGTTTCAATCCCTTTTCGTCTTACAATACGCGTGACTTGCAGTAAGGCTATTTCATCCTTTAAAACTCCAACATCTCTAAGGAAAAATTCATTTTCTGGTGTTGGCACTCCGTAAACGCGGTTAAAATCCATAACATTAGGTACCATAATAGCATCAATATCAAATCGGTTTTTAAACGTTTCTACACCAAACGTATTGATGACCGCATGTTTAACGTCTGGCAGTAATAATGGAAAGTTCTTATCCACATAATGGTTAATTTCTGGATGAACAGACACGTAGCGCTGACCACGTTCCCAATGAAAATCATGATCGTGAGTTACCACAGGTATTCCCGAAGTTTCTATTAATTTTTTAATAGCGACTCCCATAGATAAATGACAAGGTAATGCTGATGCGTTTTCAGAAAGAATAACATCTATTTTCTTCTTCGCCACCCATTGTCGCATCGCAAGGTGAATACGATTAGACGCTTTCTCAACATGTTCTAATAAAGGATCTGGATCTCTATCGGGTTCAAAAAATGCTTTACGTTGGCCCCATTCTGCTTCAACTGAAAAGAAAGATAAGGCAGGATACAAATAATCGTGTTCACGATCTATGGTCCAGGATTCAAATTCACCAGACATGATGAAGACCTCATGGCCTAATTTTTTTAAAACATCTATCCATTTTTCGGTTTCGAGTGCTACGCCATCGACACCTCCAATTCGTCCAATAATAATTCCTATTCGCATGTTATATCTAAAGTTTTGAGTTCTTTAAATATAGAGAATAGAAAAATGTATTGAAAGGTTTTGAAGTGCTGTATTTACAGATTTACGACTTCAAAAATTTAAAGGATATTAAATTATGTGTAATATAATTTATGTTCTTATTCTTAACGAAATGATAATATTGAAAGTTATGCCTTTAGCGATTTTAAGCTCTAAAAGTACTTAAGGCATAGAAATTAGAAGTTATTTTATTCTGAAATCACAAATGCATCAGCGAGTTCTTGCTCGGTTGGTTTCTCAAACCAAGTTTCCATAAACTCGAAGTTATCATTGGTCACTTCAAACTCAAACGCGGCCCCTTTTTCCGTATTTCTCTTCATCACGCGCTCTAATCGTTTCGTTTTAGAAACGTCTAAAAAATGTAATTTTATGGTATAGCCATTCATTTCTGCGAACTTCCTGAGTTTTTCACGATGTCCAAATTTGGACAATCCTAAATCCAAGATGGCATCTGTTTTTGAGTCTTCTAACTGATGAATTAGATTTAACATGATGCGTTCTGAGCGTTCAATGCGTTCTAAAAACCAATCTAAACCATCGGTTTCTTTTTTATCAGGAAGAAACAACACGTTATTCCATGTATCGATTGAAAACACGACTCCATTAATTTGCCTTTTTAGTTCGTTGGAGTAAGTGGTTTTTCCTGAGCCTGTGTTACCTACTATAAGGTGAATCATTTTGCTTTTAATTTTTATTCTACGATTTCGTAATCAATATCTAGTTTCCGTAGTGCTCTTAACGCAGAACCCGAATTTTTATCTGAAACTTCGATATCTACAGCATCTCCTTCTAAAAGAATATCTGTAAGCTCATTGGACAAGGATGCGTTCCCATTACTAGAGATCTCAGTAATACAGTTGGCAATTGCTCTTTTATCTGGTCTTTGAGCGTCGCATGATAATAGGTTTAATTTCATTGCAATGGATTAATACTGTTATTCAGAATAGTCTGAAGTATGCTTTTTTAAATAATTTGTGGTAGGATAAGAATACGTAATGTAGTAAATAATAATGAAGTGGACCCTAGCAATTACGTAAACGTATTATAATTTGAGCGCTTTTTTTTTAAATACGCTAGAGGAGTCATACCCGTCTCTTTTTTAAAAAACCGACTAAATTCTTCTAAGTTGTAATAATGCAAGGAAGTAGCGACTTCGGTTATGTTATACCTGCCAGATCGCAACAAGGATTTTGCTTGCGAAATTAAAATTTCATTGATATGTTTTTTTGCCGATCTTCCGGTATCTTTTAATAATATCTTGGTGAGTTGATGTGTTGATAGCGCTAATTTATTGGCATAGAACTGTACTTTTCGTTCCTTAAAGAAGTTCTTTCGTAACAATTCGTGAAAATCCGAAATTACTTTGTCGTGCCTCAAGTGCTTCTCAATTGTATAAGAAACATTATGGTGGCTGATTAAAATGTTTTCGGTCTCATATAATAGAATTATAATAAGGTTTCGTATAATATCATTTTTAAAAAGATGTTGTTCATCTTTCATTTTATCTCGAATGTTTTCAATCTGAATTGTGAGTTTTTCCGTATCCAAATCTGTTAATTTCAAATAATCTAAGCCGTTATTATTTAAAATTCTAAAGCGATCCAAGAAGTAAATATTATTGAGTACCTCTACAAGAAAATTTTTCTTGAAAATAACAGTGAGGCATCTGTAGTCTTCAGACACTTCCGTCATCTCAAAAACGGTAGAAGGTGTCAAAACAGCCAAAGTATGCTTGTCGTAGTAGATCTCTTTATCTTCAATCTTTCCTTTGATGTAGCCTGAAGTACATAATGCTATCTGATAACATGTAGAACGAAAAGGTCTGTTAGGTGCGATATTATTAATTGAAATGTCGGACACAAAAAAGTTAAGGTCTTTCAAACTTTTAGTTTCTCCGTGAGTAAACTCGTTAATATTTAAATCAGGAATTTTAAGCGACATAACATCATGGTTTATACCTTTAAAAAAAAAGTGTTTTTTAGTCAAACAATAATTCTTTTTAGTCAAAGATATTGGTTTTATAGAAAATAACTTTGTAAAGAAGAGAATCATTATCCTGTTAAATATCAAATGGACGGTTTTAGAAATAATTAAAATCAAAACGATATAACACAGATAACATAATAATTAAAATTAAGACATATGAAAGCAGTAAGATTTTATGGTAAAGAAGATGTGCGTATTGAGGACATAGAAAAACCAAGCCCTAAAACCGGAGAAGTATTAATAAAAATTGGAGGAGCAGGTGTTTGCCATTCCGATTTACATATTATCCACGATGGTATACCTGGTGCCGATGAACTAACGCCATTTACACTAGGACATGAAAATGCTGGCTGGGTTGAAGAAATCGGAGACGGAGTTACAGAATATAAAAAAGGAGATGCTGTAATTGTTTACGGACCTTGGGGCTGCGGACACTGTAAACCTTGTCAATTGTCTTCAGAAAATTATTGTGATTATCAATCCGTGCAAGCCTATGGAGGAGGCCTTGGTTTAAATGGAGGGTTAGCTGAATATATGATCGTGCCTTCTACTCGATTATTGGTACCCATTGGTGAACTTGATCCTGTTATTGCTGCTCCGTTAAGTGATGCTGCACTTACACCGTATGCCGCAATAAAACGTTCATTAACCAAACTTACCACAGATGCTACCGTTGTGGTTATTGGTATTGGTGGACTTGGTCATATGGCACTTCAAATATTAAAAGGGGTTTGTGGTTCTACGGTTATCGCCGGAGATATCTCTAAAGACAAACTTGAATTAGCAAAAACACATGGTGCCGATTACGTTATCAATACCACTGATGCTGATGCTGCTGAACAAATATTGAAAATTACAGGAATAAAGAAAGCAGCGGTTGTTTTAGATTTTGTTGGCATTGGTCCTACTATAGCACTTGGCAAAAAAGTTATAGGACTCAATGGTGATTTAACCATTGCAGGATTAGGAGGAGGAGCAATGGACGCTTCTTATGGTCAACTTCCGTTTGGTGTAAGAGTGAGCACTCCATATTGGGGTTCTAGAGCAGAACTCATTGAAGTCATAGCTTTAGCAAACCAAGGAAAATTAGACATTGCTATAGAAACTTATAATTTAGATCAAACAAAAGAAGTTTATGACAAGCTACATCATGGTAACATTATTGGTCGCGCTGTTATGATTCCTTAATATGGTTTGAGCTATAACTTCTACAATGGCTTTCTTGAATAAAGACTGACCAGCATATCTGCAAGGGATTCTCTGCATAGAAAACCATCAATAATTAAAATTCAAGACGACTGCAATTAATGCGCTGTTTCAAAAATCGTATTTCTTTCCGTTGTCTTATAAATATTCTTAGCAACAAGGCTATTGTTGGCTGTAGAACAATAGTTTTTATTATTTGGGTTTCGCAAATATTCCAGTTGATGATCTATCATTTTTTCAAAAGGCATAAGAAAGTCCGTTGTATCACAGTGTTCAATGCCTCTTGCTTTTAGTAAGTTTAAAACGGTATAAACAGATTCAATAGTACTCAAACAAAGCGGTTCTGGTTGTTGTTTGATGATAAATCTTGATTTAATCTCGTTATCAAAACTCACTCTTTTTAAGGTTTGCAAGTTCCTACTTAGTTTTAGCATTTTACGAGCACAAGGCCATGTTCCATCTAGAATGAAGAGGTGTGGCTTTTGCCCTATAAAAGACTGCACTTCTGAACTCTTGTTTACAGAAAGGTTGAAGTTATCTTTTCCTGGATACAATAAAAAAGGGCTGTTATTTTCATTTGCAAGTATGGCATTTACACGCTTATTATTGGTAAAATCGACACCGACTATAATTTCTGAGTTCTCCAATTGAAGCTTCGTCATATGTCCCGTTCCATTTTTTTCTTTCTTGTACTCTTTGGGGTGCATCAAAATTATAAAACGCGTCTTAGTCTGTAAAGGACTGATGTGTTTACAAATACAGGTGCTTTTAGGACTCATGCATTTGTAACAGGTTAGTCTTGGGGGTTTTGTTTCTGATTGCAATGTGTGAATAGCTTATTGTTTTTGTAGGTGGTTGCGGTTATGGATATAGGTAGTGACGTTGTTAAGCATATAATTTAGTAAAGTATATAAAAACCGAATAAAAAATCTGCGAGTATTTTCGTAAGTAGGCTAGAACCAAGCAATAAATCATATATAGTGTTGGCAATCTGACTTTTATTTATTCAGTTCGTTTTTATACAATTCCGCTATTTTTTTTCTTTCGTTTTCGTTTTTTAAAATATTCTGTAGCCACATTTGTGGTTGGTCAGTTGCATTTCCGTATTCTCGGTTCTTATATTCTTTAAATTCCGAAAATTCAAGCCAATTCTTATTATGAATATGTTGAAGTGAATAAACAGCCATTTCTCCGTTTGTTGCTCCAAAAAACGGGCAAGTATGCACTTTGGTTTTAGTTGTGTCAGAAAGTTTGGTTATAAGAAATTCAGTCAATTCCGTTTTGTCATTTTCCGCAATCTTTTCCCATTCCTTTTCACTAAAAACCATAGTAGCAATTTTTCTCTTTTTTTCTGTGACATATTGTGTTCCACCTAAACAACCTCCTTTTTCAAAGACCATAAAATTCCACTGTTCAGCAATTGAATCGGTTTGTTGAATTTCTGGTTGGGAAATTTCTTTAGTCAATTCAGCAGTTTCGATGCTCAATTCAAATTTTGATTCCGATTGATTTTTACAGGAAATCAAAGTAAAAATCAGAAGTAATATGTTTAATGCGTGTTTCATTTTCAGCTTGTTGCCAACGTTTATGTATATGGAAAGTTGCGTGTTTGTGTGCGAGGATTTTCCGAAGGAAAATCAGATGTAGTAAATACGCAACGACCTTTGTTTTAGCACAACACCAGCAATTTTTTATATACTGTGTTGGGCATAGTTTTTATTCTTCTTCATCCAATCCATATCTCGGTTTTTCTCCTTTATATTTAGGGAATAAATAAGATTTATTATCAGATGTATTTAGTTCAAATA
This sequence comes from Winogradskyella psychrotolerans, assembly GCF_018860545.1. GTDB lineage: Bacteria > Bacteroidota > Bacteroidia > Flavobacteriales > Flavobacteriaceae > Winogradskyella > Winogradskyella psychrotolerans_A. The sequence goes on from NZ_JAHKPN010000011.1 coordinate 10,663, forward strand.
TTTTTTCTGTCAATGTTCTTATTTCGTGAACATAAGAATTGTCTTTATTATAATCCGCAATAATCCTTTGTTCCATTGACCATTCATTATGCCAAGCGTCTGATAACAGAATGTCAATCGTTTCTTCTTTGTCAAGTCCTCTTTTTTTGAGAACCTTTTTATATGCTTTGCTAATTTTAGTAAGTCCTAATTCAACGCTTTTTCGGTCGTTTATAAAATCAGATGTTTGAACTTGCATAAGACCAAGTGAATGTTTTTTTCCTGTTAGTTTGAAACGAGCGTTTTCAACAAATCTGGCTACTTTTGGTCGGTTAAAATCTTCATAAACCATTATAGCATAAGCAATTGATTTTAATTTGTCATTAGTAATTTTTTCATTAACCAAATCAGAATATTTTTCTTTGAAATGAGAAATTCGACTCCTTAAATAGTTCTCTTTTCGTTGGATAGTTTTGTCAGATGAGATTCTAATTTGATTTAATGTGTGGAAAATAAAAATCAAAATGATTATCCATAATTCATTTGAAACTGTTTCAAAATCAGGAAGTATATTTTCCTTTTTATAAATAATCTCTGTATAAGAAAAATATGAAATTGTAATTATTGAAATCCAATAAAGAACTTGACGATACCAATTCATTAAGAGTCCACGATTGGTGATTAAGTTAAATGCTAATCTAAAAAGGATGTAATAAATTGAAATGAAATAAGCGTTTGTTACAAAGTCATCAAGCCCAATTTTATATAGAATTGCAGAAACAATAAAAAGGTAAATTATTGGACTAATTATTCTAAATAGGAAATTGAAAGCTGGTGCTTCTTCGACTTTAAGAAACATCGAGATTTCCATATATCCAACTGAATAAGAATGTCTACCAATCCAATTGATAATGAAGAAGAGTAAAACTCCTAAAAAAAATTGTAAAATGTGAATTTCTATCATTTTCTCAAATTATGCCCAACTCGTTATATAAAAATAAACAGCAACCTTATCAATATTACACTTCAGGATAACAAAACTTTAAGGCACTATTTGTTTTCTATAAATCTATGAAAACCATTCCACATATCTATACGTAAAGTCACGTACGTTTTAGCCTAAAAAAATTCCTGTAGTTCCGCAAATTCATCAACCACTATAGTTGGCTTATAATCGGCAATATTCTCGTTATAGTTATAACCGTAACTCACACCAATACTGTCTATGTTGGCATTCTGAGCGGCTAGAATATCATTTTTAGAGTCACCAACCATGATGCTTTTTTCTATCGTTGTATTCAGTTCGTTTACTAAGTGTAACAATGGTGCTGCACTGGGTTTTTTCTCAGCTAAGGAATCTTCTCCTATCCAACGTTTAAAGTATGTTGTAATCTCTAAGGTGTCTAAAATCGGTTGTATAAATCCAAAAGGTTTATTAGTGCAAATCGCCATGTTATAACCGTTTTGGTCCAAAATTTTTAAAGTTTCTAAAACACCGGAATACATAAACGTTTCTACACAAATGGCGTCTTTATAAGCCGCCAAATAAATATCAAAAGCGTCTTTTAACAAGGGTTCTGGCAGCGCTTTATCTGGCATTCTGTATTCTAGAGCTCTGCGCACCAAAGGTTTGGCACCATTGCCTATAAACGGAGTGACTTGGCTTATGGTTAAGGGCTGTAAACTATAATACTTTAACATTGTATTTACAGCCAAGGTCAAATCTGGAATACTATTAATTAGCGTGCCGTCAAAATCGAATATAATAAGGTCTTTGTCTTTAAAATTCACAATGTTTAATTTTACACAAAGATGCGGAAGTTTTGGATAAAATAAGGCTTGTAAGTTCTACAAACTTAGTCGCGATTATGATTGGTATAAAATCGCGAAGGCGTTGGTGTAAAAATTCTTGTTCTCGATACTCATTTTACTCATTTTCAATCGTAAAATGCACTCGAACTGACGAATTTTAGAGCATCTGAATTCAATTAGATTAAGCTTTAGTTTAGATGCGTTTCAAATGAAGATGCTACACATGTTTCAACTTTTGCTTCAGCATTTTGGCCGCAGACGTATAACCGCCTTCGGTGCCATCGACGAAGTGAGAATGTTTGGTCTTTCGATCTAACACATAACAAGACATGACTGAGGCGTGCGTGACATGAATACCATAAATAATTTTTTTGTCATCTTCTAGTGCATTCAAATACGCTATAAAACGATCAATTTTAGATTGTTCTGCTGTAAATACAGTATTAATCATACCATCGAGCATAAATGTATGCGATAATTGCCCTATTTGTTGTAAATAGTGTTTTCCATCATTTGAAAAGTTTAAATAGAATTTACCGATGAGTGTAGACATCCATTTTTTTAACAAGTAACTTATATTTTGCTTAGCGAGACTAATCTTCATTTCCTCCCAAATATTAAGAAGACTAAAATTTAATTTTAAGTTAGTCGTTTTTATAGGTTGTCGGTTATCAAAAGTCCCAAAGAGCGCATCCATTTGACTCACCACATCTCTATAAATTCGTCGTTGATCGTCTTCGTTTATAGCGTCTAATAATAAACAGACTACTTTTTTTTGAGTTTGAATAGGCTTGATTTGCTTCCAACGACACTCCATGCCTTCTAAGTTTAGAAGGGCTTTTTCAAAATGAGTATTGCTCTCTTCAAAATTAGTTTTAATTAAGTCCTCAGCCTTTTTTAAACCGCTACCTAACACAATAGGAATCGACAATTGATTGGTCAGTTGGTGTTTGGCTAGTTTTAAACCGTAATCCTGACCTCTTAAATAATTAACCGAAATATGCCCTACTCTAAGTATTAAATTGGTATGATTCTTAATATGAAGGCTATAATTATCTAAAATCTGTATAATTGGTTCTAAAAACACCGTTGGAATAATAAACGTGGCGCCATCACCTCCAAAAAAATAGGGAATTTCGATATTTTGCTTTTCTTTTCTGATAAAATTTAGAACAGAAATTATAGAACCCGTTGCAGTAAGATTAACCTGATGGTGTTTGCCTTCATCAACAGCTAATGTAGAATTTAGAATATCAACAATGACCACATGCCAAGTATCTGGCACATCTGAAAAATACGATTCATTTTCCAAAAGCTCAGACAGAGTCTCAGTCGATTTTTTTAGTTTATTATAGTATGTTATGTCTTCCATTATGACCTCTACGGATTGCGCCATTTTTCTTTAAAATCCTTTTAATCTTCTGTTTAGGATCACTTTTAAATACATATTATTTTTTCAGATCCTATTTTAAAAGCATCATTATTAAGTCCGTTTAAAACCTACAAAATCCTATAATTTTAAATATAGTCAATTTTAAAATGAATCAACGTTATAACATACTTCATAATTGTTATGGTTATTAGTAGTCACCATCCTTTTCAATAAAAAAAGCACCTACATTATTATTGCAAGTGCTTTTTAAAACCTATGATAATCTATACCTTAATTAACATCAGGAAGATTGTTGTACGTTTTACTGTAATATAACATCTGCTCAGCAAATGCATTAGGTTGTGTCACTTTAATCGTTGTGATTTCGCCAGCATCATCCATTTCAGGAACTAAAACCGGATTTACAAAACCACTATAAGGTGGAGATGGAAATTGTTTGTTACGCTCTAAAACTTCAGCATGAATATCTTGATCGACTTTTACACCATAACCTTCAACTAAGGCTTCAACAGCAGCGTAATCTCCTTCAGACTTAATACGTTGTGTTTCTCTTAATAATTGTCCGAATAAATCGTGTAATTTTTCGTAATCATTAATATTGAAATAGGTTTTTCCGTCTCTTGTTACTTTTTCAATCACGTTGTCTGCTTTTCCTTGTTCGAAAGCCCAAGCCGAAACCCACTGTCTGTTTCGCATGTGTGCTTCTTCAACATCGTCACCTAAATCTAAACGGATTAACTGCGTCATTAAACCATTTCTGATGTAACCATCGTAAGCTGCTTTCCCTACTTTTTTCCAGTCGTCAACTAACCCTAAGTCTTGTAATTTAGAATCGTATAAATAGTATAAACCTACTAAATCGGCACGACCCTCTTCTAAAGTTGAGGCGTACGTTTTAAGCGTTTCTTTAGTTTCACCAACACCAGGATTTAATTGTCCTGAAGCATGACCAATCACCTCATGTAACGCGGTGTGCAATTTATCTGCTAATTGTCCGTATGCTTCTTCGAGTTGTAACTCTTCTTCATCGTGTACAAATTCTTTTAAACGACCAGAACCGCCTGCATTATTATAAGCATTGATAATATTTCCTAGGGAAACCGATTTACTTCCAACGGCTGCTCTAATCCAGTTAGCATTTGGTAAATTAACACCAATTGGAGTACTTGGCGAGGCATCACCTGCTTCACCAGCCACGTTTACTACTTTATATGTGACCCCAACAACACTGTCTTTTTTGTGTGCGTCCATTAATGGAGAATTATCTTCAAACCATTGTGCGTTTTCAGACAAAACTGCCATTTTTTTAGACATGTCAAAATCGTTAATCTGCACTACCGTTTCGTAAGACCCTCTATAGCCTAAAGGATCATTGTACACTTCAATAAAACTATTAATATAATCCACATTACCTTCGGTTGCGGCTGTCCAAGCGACGTTATAATCGTCCCAAGTTTGTAAATCACCCGTTTTATAATACTTAATTAGTAAACCTAAAGCTTCACCTTGTGCTTCATTTTCGGCAACTCCTTGTGCTTTTTCTAACCACTTTACAATTTCGTCTATAGCGGCACCATATAAGCCGCCAGACTTATAAACACGTTCTTTTAATTCTCCATTTTCTTTTACCAATTGAGAGTTTAACCCATATGACAATGGCTTCTCTGGATCTGGAGAGACTTTCGTTTTGTAAAAATTAGCCACATCTGCATTGGTCACATCTGGACCGTAAAAATTCACTGCAGATTCTAAAACATTGTCAATACCTTTAGCCTGATTCACTTTTTTAGAATCTTTATCATTGAATAAAACCTCAAAAGCCTCACCTTCTAAAGTGGTATTGGTTGCCACTAATAATTCATTTAAATAATCTTTACCAAACGCAGGTTTTAACTTCGCATTAGAATAGTGATGGTGGATTCCGTTACTAAACCAAACACGTTTTAAGTAGCTCTCAAAATTTTTCCAGTTGTCTGTGGTTTTGTCACCAGTGTAGTTGGTATAGATATTTTCTAGCGCATGTCTAATTTTAAGATTATGTCTATAATTCTGATCCCACATAATATCGCGACCCTCAAGACCTGCTTGCGTTAAATAATATACTAATTTTTGTTCTTTCAGGCTAAGATTTTCCCAACCTGGAATTTGGTATCGTAAAATTTTAATATCAGCAAATTCTTCAACATTAAAACTAAAATCCGCTTCAGTAACTTCTACGGTTTCAGTTGGTTCTTCTTTTGCTTCATTCTTACATGCCACTATAAATAGGGCAAGAAAACAGATTTTAATTAAGGAATTTAAATTCATGGGATATTTTTATTTGTTGTACACAAATGTAATGTATATATCACATATCATAAAATCACTATCTTTGATAAACACATAATTTATTTCTTCTAAATGAAAGTATTTAAATCCTTCCTTTTATTATTCTTAATCCTTGTTATAGGAGTTTCAATTTATATTGCTGTGCAGCCTAATTCGTACAAGGTGACACGCACAAAAACGATAGATGCACCTCCTTCGGTTATTTATAATACTGTTATTGATTTTAAGACATGGGACTCGTGGAGTTCTTGGGTTGAAACTAATCCTGATATTGTATCCACCTTAGGCGATACCACTAAAGGTATTGGAGCATCATATAAATGGAATGAGGCTGGAGAGATTGGACATATGAAAACAATAGAAGCTGAAACCAACACATCTATTGCCCAAGAGATGCAATTTGCTGAGTACCCAAAATCTGATGTGAATTGGAATTTTAAGTCCAATACGGATGGGTCTACCGATGTGACTTGGAGTATTTCTGGTGATGATTTACCATTTGGATTTAAAATGTGGGCTGCCTTTTCTGGTGGTATGGAACAGCAAATTGGTCCGGATTACGAACGTAGTTTAGAATTATTAGACAGTGTAGTACAAGCCGACATGAAAGTTTATACGATTAAAGTTGAAGGTGTCACACAACATAGTGGAGGCTATTATCTTTATAATACGGCATCTTGTAAATTCAGTGATTTTGAAAAAAACATGACTTCAATGTTACCTAAAGTTGGAGCCTACGCTATAGCTCATAATGTTACTATGGCTGGACCTCCATTTATTTTATATCACAAATGGGATGAAGAAAATGATACCGTAATGTTCTCTACATGTGTACCAACGAATTCTAGAATTATTACTGACGAAGCCGAAATTTTAACGGGTAACCTAGAATCTTTTAGAGCTGTAAAAACTGTTTTAACAGGTAATTATGATAATTTGAAAGAAGCTTGGGACACCACAATGGCGTATATAAGCACTAATAATCTTGAAATGGTTGAAGGTGGATCAATGCTTGAAACCTATTTAACCGATCCTATGAGTGAGCAAAATCCTGCAAAATGGATTACCGAGATTTATGTGGAAGTGAAGTGATTTGAAGTGTGAAGTGTGAAGTGTGAAGTGTGAAGTTAAAAAACTCTCACTACATTTTGAAGAAAAAATTACGCGAAGATACACAGAGATAACGCAGAGATGCACAGAGACTAATTAGTTAACGACTAAATAACTTAATTACAGAATAACCTAATAATTCTATTTTCGAAACTTAAGAATCATGTTTACATCTAACAAACTATCATCTACCGACTAAAAATTAAAACAATTGAAACAACTTATACTCGTATTTCTTGGTGGTGGCTTGGGTAGCGTACTGCGTTTTATCATAGGCAGATGGCTTAACAATTCGGAAACTGTAATTCCGTATGGCACTTTTGCAGCTAATGTAATTGGGAGCTTACTCATTGGACTTATTCTTGGTTTAGCGGCTAAAAATGAAACCTTATCCCAGAGTCAGACCTTACTTTTAGCGACAGGGTTTTGTGGTGGCTTTACGACGTTCTCTACATTTGCTTATGAGAATCATGTGTTTTTAAAATCGGGTGACTTTATGAGCTTTGCCATTTATACGGTGGCGAGTTTTGTCGTTGGGTTTTTGGCAGTGTTTTTAGGGATGTGGCTGGTGAAATAAGTTGTAAAGTTTCAGAGGTGCAGAATTTCAAAGTGAAGAATGTTTCGCGGAAAGACGTTGAGACGCAAAGTGGGAATTACGCTGAGACACACAGAGGTTTCACGGAGATGCGTAGAGTAATTTGGGACAACAACTTAATAACTCAATAACTTTTTACCCAATCAATCTAATAACTGAAGACTGAAAAAGTTACGCGCAAAAGCGCAGAGGCGCAAAGTCGGAATTATATGGAAGTTTCACAGTTGCAGAGTAAAAAAGTTTCTCGCGAAAGTGCTGAGACGCAAAACAGAGATTACTTAGAGATGTACAGAGCGATTTGAGACCTCATCTTAATAAGTTAATATCAAATAACTATTTTCCATCTTGAGACTGAACACTGAACACGGAACACGGAACACTAAAACCTACCCTTTCTTATAAAACCCTTTTTCCTTCAATCCTTCGACTTCTTTTATAATGGAAATGAAAATAGCATCATCAATATCATCCAACGTTTTGTAGCGTAATGATTTTACAACTTTCCGATTTTCACTTACCAAATAAGCATCCCATTGTTTTGATAAGTGTGCGGAATGCCAAAAACCGACATCTACATAATCTTTACTTTTATTGAGATAGCAGATTGGTCGCTTATCTATGTAATAGCATGGCATTCTCCATTTGTATAATAAATCGGCCTCTGGTAAGGTATGTTCAACCAAGACTTGCAAATGCATAAATATGGATTTGAAAGGTTCTAATTGTTTTAGGATGTGGGCTTCGGCTGGATTCACATTATTTCATTTTAATTTATACCTACAATGTTTTTGAAACCTTGCAGGATTACTCAAATTTACAATATCCAAACGGTTTAAGAAATCTGATGTTTCAAGTAATTATATAAGTTACTAATACCTATTAATTTGCAAACAATACATCAAATTTTAATACAAAATGAAAATTCGTCCATATTAAAGATAAGATAGTGCCAAGGATAAATAATATCCATTTAAATGTCTGACTTGTACTTTTGGCTTTAAATACATAATGATTACCAATTCCTAAAATCCAACTAAAAGAATAACATACATTAGCTCCGAAAATAAAAATTAGGGTTTCCAAAATAATTTGAGTACCACCAATAATTTTTCGCATGGGATAATCCCAAAAACTATAAATAAGAAAAATAGAAAGTGTCATTATTAAAGCATTATAGATAGGTCTCTTTTTTTCCCACCATAAAATAATGTCCTTTGCAACTGAATGTTTTGATTCTTCTACTTTCAAATAAGGATAGTTCTTGGGTTTCAAAAACGGAATAATTTTTGTCTAATTTAGCAATATGAAACGACTTTTTATAATAATCACACTACTATCAATTCAAATTATGTCTTCTCAGAATTATAGTCGAATAGATTCTACAGTCGCCACATATCCTAAAAAATTTAAATCCATTGAGCAATTTGCTAATCAGATTGACCATGATTTTGATACTAATATTGAAAAAACCAGAGCAGCATATTTTTGGATCGCAAATCATATCACATATGATTATAAAACGTTCCGAAAAAATAAAAAACCTCAAAAAATAAAATCAAAGTCCAAAGCAGATTATGAAGCAAAACTTCAAATCTATAACCGTAAATTAGCTCAGAAAACACTGCGAAAAAGATCAGCAGTGTGTGAGGGGTATTCAAGGTTACTAACAGAAGTGTTAAAAGATTTAAATATTATTTCTGTAGTTGTTACCGGATATACTAAAACATACGTTCAAGAAATCGGAAGGAAGAGAAACAATTCAAATCACGCATGGAACGCTGTAAAATTAGATAACAAATGGTATCTCATTGACGCAACTTGGTCCACCGGAAATAGTATTTATAATTCTGAATTCTTCAATTTCTCAGATACTTACTTTATGATTGATCCTGAAAAATTAGTGCTGACGCATTTCCCTGACGATGAGCAATGGCAATTGTTAGAAAAACCTATATCTAAAAATGACTATTTCAACTTCCCTATATTCTACAGTGCTTACCATACATCAGGATTAAAACTCGAAAACACAACCAGTGGATACATCATCACAAAAACAGATTCAGTGATTCAATTAGACTTCGCTAATATTAGTAAAGATAAAACTTATTATTATTCATTTGTCAACTCAGGTCATTCTGGAAAAATTGAATTCATATATCAGCATGGGATTTACACAACTTTTATTCCCTATGAAGATAAACGAAGGAGAAATTTAGTTATTAGTGATGGGCAGTTAGCACTAATGAAATTTAAAATTAAATTAATCTCTCCTTAATTTTTTGTCTAAGACCAGACTAATATACCAACAATTAACCCCAACTAAAATTTGAAGTCTAAGTCCAACTAATGTTGTATAGCCTTTGTAATTAATTCCTTTTTTTTGTTCTTATCAGCATGAGTCATTGCGATTATAAACTCAGTCAATTTAATTGGGTCTATATCCAATTGTCCAAGTTGAATGTTCAACTCTTGTGCTCCAGTCATCTCATTTAATTTAGCTAAACCTTTATATAATCTACTTTTCTTTCTCGAAGGTTTAAAATCTTCAGGAACTGAAAGGCAAATAAAATGTTGTCCATGAATATTTATAGGGTATGCATCTTTAATGATTTCCCAATTAATAAATTCGTTATGAGTTGTTCTGTCAAAAATTCCGATTTCGTTAATTATGACTTGTGGTCTTTTATCAAATAAATGATAAAGTGAAAAAGGAATCGCTAAACCAAAAAAACAGGTCCCAACCCAACCCATTATCCTATCTGTTTCTGAACTTTCAGCTCTTGTTATCAACCAAATTCCACATAATATAAAAGGCACTGCTCGTAAGTACATTTTTAATGCTTTTATTTTGGATTTATATAGTTTGATTTCGGTCATACTTTGATATTGTACCACTAGAAAATATAATCAATAATACTCAATTTTGAACTATTATAACAAAAAGGAAGGTTTAAATAAAAAGACCTCAATGATTTTTACACCATTGAGGTCTGGGTTTAGATTTAGTCAATTTATTAAAAGTGAGACACCTGCTTTTACAAGAACTACTTACCCGCATTTAGAATATCCACAGCTTTTACACTTTAAACACCCTTCTTCAAAAATTAAACCTTCCGGATCATTACAGCTAGGACACTTTTTATCCACAGCTTCTGTTCCCTCTGGCACAAACCGTTTTAAGGCTCTAGCCACACCATTTTTCCAGGTGTTGATATGATCGTCGTATAAATTTAAATTCTGAATCAAATCTACCACATAAGGCATTGGCATACCGTGACGTAACACACCTGATATTAATTTGGCGTAATTCCAAAATTCTTTATCGAATGATCGCGACAAGCCTTCTATGGTTATTTTATAGCCTTCATTATCGATGTATTGAAAGTCGTATCTTGAAGACCCATCGTCGTTGCGTTGCTTAATAACCCAACCTTTATTCACCCATTTTGGTAAATTAAACGCGTCTTTCATTTGACCTGTAAAAATTTCATAAGGGCGGCCTTCTACTAAACCGATGACGGCTAACCATTTTTCGGACTCATTATGAAAACGCACAATTTCGGCTTCAATTTTATCTGGGCGTTTGGCGACTAAGGTTTCCGTTGTGGTTATAGTTTCCTCCTTTGTTTTCTCATCGGTTGCGACTAAAATGCCACTTCGAGACCCATCTCTGTACACCGTGATGCCTTTTAAGCCTTTTTGCCAAGAGTCCACGTAAATATTACCGACCAAATCTACCGTCACGTCTTTAGCCAAATTAATCGTTGAGCTAATGGAATGCGTTGTATATTTTTGAACCAAAGCTTGTAATTCCACACGCTTTTTCCAGTCAATTTCTGGTGCTGTTGCTCCGGCATAAGGACTGTCTGCTATATCAGTTTTACCTGTAATGTTCATCCAAGTTTCAAACTTTTTATGGTACACGGTAAACTCTTCAAAGGCATCGCCTAAATCATCTACAAAATCGACTTTAGAATTGTCGTCATTGGTATTCACTTTACGTCGTCTTACGTAGGACAATAAGAACACTGGCTCAATTCCTGAAGATACTTGCGCTAACATACTCAACGAGCCGGTTGGGGCAACGGTACTTATGGATATATTTCTTCGACCGTGTTCCATCATACGGTTGTACGTATCAGGAAATTCATTAGCCATCATTTGCACAAATTCTGAAGTATCTTCAATATTTCTGTTAAAGACTTCAAACTGACCTCTAGTGATTGCCATATCTATACTATCAAACTCAGCCGTCATTTTTGTTTTCATTATATCATCCACAACAGTTAAGGCTTCATCCGTATCGAATTTAATTCCTAAAGCCGCAACGGCATCGGCTAAGGCTGTAAACCCTAAGCCTGTACGCCGTCCTTTTCTACCGGTTTCAGCGAGTAGATTCCATAAGTCCTTTTCATTTCTTTTAATCGCATCCGGTTCAGGGTCAGCATTAATTTTAGCTAAAATACGTTCTACAGCTTCGAGTTCTAAATCGACTAAATCGTCCATCAAACGCTGCGTTTCATAAACTACTTCGTAGAATTTCTTAAAGTTGAATTTCGCTTTCTTAGTAAATGGTTTATCCACAAAACTGAATAGATTCACAGCAATCAATCGGCAACTATCACCACCTTGCATCGCAATTTCCGAACATGGATTAGTGGAACTATTTTTAAATTCAGGATATACAGACGAGGTAGAATACTGATGTTGTCGGTCCCAAAAAATCAAACCGGGTTCTGCGGTATTGTGCGCACAGGTTATAATTTTATCCCAAAGATCTTTGGCATCAATCTCCTTTGTATATTGTGGTGTTTTACTATCGATAGGCCATTGTAAAGTAAATTTAGTGTTGTTAACAACGGCTTGCATAAATTCATCTGACAAACGAATGGAAATATTAGCACCTGTAATTTTGGTTAAATCCTGCTTAATGGTAATAAAATCTTCAATATCTGGATGTTTAACGTCCATGGTAAGCATTAGTGCGCCACGTCTTCCGTTTTGTGCAACCTCTCTTGTGGTGTTAGAAAAACGATTCATAAACGACACTGCTCCCGTTGTAGAACCTGCTGCATTAGATACCAAAGCATCTTTTGGTCGTAGTTCGGACAAGTCCACTCCCACTCCACAACGTCTTTTAAATAATTGTGCTAATTGCTCGTCGGTATTACAAACTCCACCATAAGAATCTAAAACGGAAGGCACCACGATGCAATTGGATAAAGATGCAATGACGTGTTCATTACCCAATCCAAACATGACACTACCTTGAGGAATTACATATTTGAAATCTTTAAAAAGGTGGTATATTTTAGTTTCATCTAACGGTTTTCTAATTTTCCCATACTCTGATAAGTGTTCTGAAATGCTATCGGTAAGCGCGTATTTATTTTCGATTCGACCAAATTCTTTAGCCATCCTCAAATGCATATCGTCTGGTGACTTTTCTAAATAATTACCATGCTTATCTTTTAAACAATACTTGTTAATCCAAGTGGTTGCGGCAAGTTCATCGTTATTAAAATAAGCTAAACATTCTTTTAAAACGTAATTGTAAGCAAATGATTTTGAGGTAGAAAGCGTTTGATTCATAATGAAAAAAGTTTTGAAATATTAAAGGATAGACACAAATCTACCCTATGATAAATCTCAAAAACATGACAAAAATCATACTTGTTAATAAGTCTGAACGATTGTTAATTAATGAAAATATATTCGCTTTATTTTCCTACAAGATTAATAGGACAACCTCAATTTGACTTCTACCGAAACGCTTTCTACTTTATAATCAGATATTAAAGAGAAAAAGAGATTTCGGACACCTTAAAAAATTTGTAAAATACCAATTATAACGAGAGCAATCCCAATGACAGCTTTAAAAGGCATCAACTTTGCAGATAGTTGTCTTAAACTCGCCTCTAAAGCAGGTACTTTATAAAATACGTGCGTTAATAGTAAAATGCCGCCCAATATACTCACAATATTAAATAACAATCCATCCCAAAATTCGAGTATGGCTAAAATGATAAGTGCAAGTCCAATGACAGTATCAAAAGGAGCTAAAACTCCGGCAATTTTATTAAAAAAATTATGTTCACCATCCCACTTATCAAGCGTTGCTAGACCTAATAAGATGCCTCCTGAGATATTGGCAATAGCTAAAAGTAGTTCAATCATGGTGGTTATGTCATTTATTTGTTCATTTATAAATTTAACGAAATCTCGAAAATAAACTTGCGCAAACCGAATTATTTATTTTACTTTGTATTTCAAAGTACTTTAATATGAGCGATAAAGATTATTTAAAAGACATTAGTGAGATTAAAAATCTTATGAATAAGTCATCTCGATTTATTTCGTTGAGTGGGTTGTCTGGAATACTCGCTGGTGTTTATGCTTTAGTTGGTGCTGCTATTGCGTATTGGTTAGTGATGACTTATAGTGGTGGCACACTATTTATATTCCATGGTTGGGTATTTTGGACCTGCATGTTTGTGCTTTTTATGATTGCCTTTTTAAGTGCTTTAACTGGTATTATTTTAACCACACGAAAGGCCAAGAAAAACGGCGAAAAAATATGGGACAACTCCTCGCGTCGCCTACTCATCAATTTTTTAGTACCCTTGGCGGCAGGCGGATTATACACCTTAATTATATTAGATCAAGGGAGGTATGGACAGACAGGTGCTTTAATGCTCATATTTTATGGCTTAGCATTAATTAATGCTTCTAAATATAGTATTGGTGATATCAAGTATTTAGGGTTTGCAGAAATAATTTTAGGATTGTTTGCCGCCTATTATCCTGGATACGGATTTTGGCTATGGGTTATGGGATTTGGAATACTGCATATTGTTTATGGCACTTGGATGCATTTTAAATATGATGTAAAATGAGAGGTATAAAACTTATTCCAGGTTACGCTTTAATACTTACAGTTTTACTATCGTGCCAGACTAACGAAGGTAAATTTAGGATTTCAAACAAAAGTGATTACGATATTGATTCCTTACAAATTTCCCCAGACGCTAATCACCAATTAATCCATTTGAAGAAAGATGAAACGGTTGCATTTAACACCAACATGGACGAGATTAGCACAGATGGTGCATATTCTATAGCATTTAAAAGCGCTCATAATCAACAAGTTTTAAGACGCTTTGGGTACTATACTAATGGGCACCAACTAGAAGAGGTCATTAACATTACGATTTTAAATGATACTATTTTGATTAATGGTAAATTTGACAACCTTTATTAAAAAAATAGATTCCTGCTGTTGCGGGAAGTATAATGAGTATTATAACTAACATAAATAAACTTTTTGATCACAGAATACGACTCGGCATTATGTCGGTTCTTATGGTAAACGAGTATGCCGATTTTAAAATGTTGAAAGAATTATTGGGTGCCACAGATGGTAATTTGGCAAGTCATACTAAAGCTTTAGAAAAGGCCGAATACATTTTAGTTGAGAAACAGTTTATAGGTCGAAAACCAAACACAAGATATAGTGTGACGAAACTAGGGAAATTAAAATTTCAAAAACATATTGAAGCTCTTGAAAAATTAATCAATAAAACATAAAATCAACGTTCGACTACCCTCAACAAGATAGTCGAAAAATTAAAATCTTTTTTTTAATCATTTACTTTGAAATTCAAAGTACTTTAAAACAATCAATCATGAAAAAACTAATCTTATTTATTGCAGCCCTTTTATTTAGCACCTTTTTCTACGACCAATCTATCGGACTTAACCTCTTTTTGTTCAGCATACTCACTGTGGTCATTCTTTTTATTAATAACAAAGCACATTTTAAAAATCGGAAAACCCAAATCTACACCATAGCCTACCTCATCACAGGACTGACCATCTTTTTTCATAGTTCTTCATTATCCATAATTGCCAACTTAGTCTCCTTCTTCACGTTAATCGGTCATTTATCTGAAACCAAATCTTCAATTTATATAAGTTGGCTTAATGGTTTGTACACCACTATCGCAGGACTATTTCACCGTAATTTTGCCTTATCCACTTCAAAACCAAACACTGAGAATTTAGAAAAAAAGGACAAAATAGATTATTTACACTGGGCGAAGATCATTTTAATTCCAACCGTAATCCTTATCACTTTTATTGCACTTTATAAAGAAGGAAATCCCGTTTTTAGCAACTTAATAGAACAAATAGATTTTGGATTTATAAACATACAATGGGTCTTAGTCGCAGGTTTAGGTTACTATTTATTCAGTAATATCCATACACCAATAGAAGTAGAACCAGCCACAGAACTCGATTTACAAACTGAAAACACCTTACATAAAACAGCTGCATTTTCTATCCCCAAATTAAAACAAGAAAATCAACTAGGCGTGATTCTTATCGCGCTTTTAAATGCATTAATTGTAATGTATTTATTAACCGATATCACTTTTATAACAACACAACAAGAGATTAAAGCGTCCTTATATTCTGCCCAAGTTCATAATGGTATCAATGCGCTCATTGCCTCTATTGTTATTGCTATCATGATTTTACTTTATGTATTTCGAGGTAACCTCAATTTTTACGAACAAAACGCCTCCTTAAAACGGCTTGCTTTTACTTGGATTGTTTTAAATATTCTATTAGTCCTGAGCATTGTATTTAAAAACAGTCAGTATATCTATTACTTTGGGTTAACCTACAAACGTATTGGAGTCATTGTCTACCTACTCCTTGCCACAATTGGATTGGTTACAACGCTTCTTAAAATAAATGGAGCAAAAAACAACTGGTATTTATTCAGAATAAACACACAAGCTGCGTTTGCAATCCTCATTATTTCTAGCACAATTAATTGGGATTATCACATTACAAATTACAATTTTAGTTATGCCAAATCCATGGATTATAAGTATGTCATTGCATTATCCGATAACAACACCTTATTGTTAAATGAGCAGTTAGATAACGAAAACTTAAATGGAGATTCTATCCATCAAATCGAAGAGAAATATCACAACTACGTATACCGATTACGAACTAATAATTGGCAAGAATTACGATATGATAATTTTAAAATAGACACCGAATAACATGGCTATTCTAATCTTATTTGTTTCGCTTTTTGTTGGTGGAATCACTTTCATCTTGGTACGGCTTAGTATATCGTGCATATTTTGGGCTTCCAAATACCGACATGATAAAATACGCGTATTCAACCTCTATTTTCCGTATTACATTATAAGTGTATTTACGCTTTGTATTGCAGCAATTATTGGATTAAACAAGCATATTGTTGCCACTTATTATTTCAGTTTCGTGTTCAGCTTGTCGCTTTTTATTTGGAGATATGAACTCATACGAAGCAGAAAAACTCAGCATCACAACAACAACTATGTAAATTCAAATCATCCCGAATTACCATGAACAACCTATTTAAAACTTTAAAAGCAAAACGCAAGCAATTGATCATTTGGTTGTTTGAACATTCACAACGCATTTATACCAATATGTTTAAAATTCATAAGCCTTGGCATATCACAAAACAAGATTTATTAAAGTTTCCGGAACCAACGTTTGGAAGACACTTGGGAGAATTCTTAGACAAACATAATTTTGAACTCATTCCAAAAGTTGAGCGTCACGATTGCTACCATGTACTTTGTGGATACAGCACTAAAGTTGAAGATGAAATCGCGTTGCAATGCCTTTGCTATGGCAACGGCAAACGCAGTCCGTATTTGTATGGAGCCATCATTCTTGGTGTGACCATTCTTCCAGATTACTATAAGTATTACCATCATTCTTTCAAAATAGGAAAAGCAGCCAATGCCTTTCATCATTTTGATTATAGAAAGCTCATGCATGTGTCTATTTCAGATTTTAGAGCTGCTATTTTTCCAAAACATGAACTAGTGAACCTTAAACACATCTCCGCATGAAGACATTTAAAATCTTAATTCTAACAGGAATCTGCATGGTTTTTGGTGTGTTCGTCACCTTTCATTGGATCAGTTTTAAAGCTAAAGGCCTTATATATGATGATATGGATACTATCCCAAAGAACAACGTCGGACTCGTCCTTGGAGCAAGCAAATGGGCACCCAGTGGCAATATCAACTTATTCTACAAACACCGAGTGGATGCAGCGGTTTCACTTTACAAAGCTGGTAAGATAGACTACATTTTAGTCAGTGGAGATAATGGCAGAAAAGACTATGATGAACCTACTGATTTTAAAAATGATTTAGTCGCCAATGGGATTCCTGCTGAACATATATTTTTAGATTATGCAGGTTTTAGAACTTTAGATTCCATAGTGAGAGCTAAGAAAATATTTGGTCAAAATTCTATGACCATCATTTCACAGAAATTTCATAATGAACGTGCTATATACATTGCACAACATTATGATATTGAAGCTATAGCCTATAACGCCAAAGATGTTTATAAAACACCACCACGCGAATATTTAGCACGTACCAAAGCACGTTTAGACTTACTTTTTAATGTAAAACCTAAATTTTTAGGAGATAAAATCGCTATTAAATAAAATCACCAATACCATCATGAAATTTCAATTTAACAAAAACTATTTAGTACTCGCACATAGCCTCTTTCTTATAGAATTGGCCATCGCCTTCATCATCAAAACAGGATTTATTCGCTACACCTTTGGCGATTATCTCGTTGTTATTTTACTATATGCAATTATTAGAGGATTCACCAACTTGAATGTGAGGGCGTCGAGTGTGGTCGTCCTCTTGATTGCTTATGGTATCGAATTGCTTCAACTCACCCCATTCTTAACCTACTTTAATTTACAAGATAGTTTTACAGCTAAACTCATTTTCGGTAGCACATTTCATCTATCTGACTTGCTCGCTTATACCTTAGGCATACTGACGGTTTTAGCTGTTGAAACATCAATTTCAAAACTACATAACAGACAAAATTTGAACCTATGGAAACTATAAAAACTTTAATTCAAGAGCGTTTTAAAACCTTATCATTAATCACAGTGGCCTTACTGTTTAGTGGTATTTTACTTATGGTACGCATGAAACTCAACAAGTCCTATTTCTTTTCATTTTTAATCTGGAATATATTTTTAGCCATCATCCCTTATGCCACAACGATGTATTTGAATACCTCAAAAAATGTGAGCAAATTAAAACTTGGATTCTGGTTTATGGT
Organism: Winogradskyella psychrotolerans; assembly: GCF_018860545.1. Classification (GTDB taxonomy): domain Bacteria; phylum Bacteroidota; class Bacteroidia; order Flavobacteriales; family Flavobacteriaceae; genus Winogradskyella; species Winogradskyella psychrotolerans_A. Next base: position 29,064 of record NZ_JAHKPN010000011.1, read on the forward strand.
GTGGTTGGCCTTTTTGCCCAATGCCCCTTATATTGTTACGGATTTAATTCATATTAGAATAGGAAACGACTCGCTTTTATGGCTCGATGTGTTGGTGGTATTATCATTTGCATTAAGTGGACTCTTACTGTTTTACATTTCCCTTTTGGATATGCAAACACTAGTGAAATCTAAATTTAAAACCCTTCCTGTTGAAATGATAAGTATCGCTATTCTTATGTTATGTGGATTTGGTGTTTACTTAGGACGTTTTCTACGTTACAATTCATAGGAAATCATTAGTCAACCACACTACCTGTTAATGGATATTGTAAATATGATTATCGCACCATTTCAGCACTTTGAAGCCTGGTTATTTACTTTTGGTTTCAGTGCGTTTTTAGTCGTAGGCTTTTGGATGTTTAAGAATTTTTATCGCCACGACTCCAATTTAAATTGACACATCAATCAAATTTGCATTCTAGTGCTTATCTTTATCTACAAAAACCACAAATAACTATGAAAAAAATAAACCTCGCAGCTGTTATATTACTTTTATTGCTATCTTGTAAAGACGACAAGAAAACAGAACTACAACCTATAGTAATTGGAGATTTTAGTTTTACATCCCCAACTATTAAAGCTAATGAACCTTTTAAAATCACCTATAATGGAGATGGTGATCTCGATGACAGCTTTTATTATCAGGTTAATCATGCCAATCACTATCCTCTCGATTTAGATTTTGTAAACAACTCTGCAACCATAACTGTTCCTGACAGTATTTCAGTAATAGCGTTTAATTTTAAAATAGATGAAACCTATGACGACAACAATGCAGACGGTTACCTTTTTTCTGTTGTAAATAATGAAGGGCAAGTTGCAAAAGATGAAGATGCTGCAACAGAATATTATGCTTTTAATACCGGTAAAAACTATGGTATAACCGGGGATGCTGAAAATGCTTTGATAACTATTGAGACTGCTATTGAGAAGCATCCTGAATTGACTAAAGATTGGGTTAATGTTCACTTTTATTTAACCAGACAAGTTGATGCTAATCAACTTTCAAATCTTGGCGAGGCTTATCTTTCAAAATATAAAACCGAACAGGTAAAATCTCTTGAAGATTATGAGATGTTATCTAACATATATTCCGGACTACGAGATTCTGAACGAAATGACAGCATTCTCAACATCATTTCAGAAAAATATCCTAATAGTAATTTAGCATTTAGACCCATAATCAATTCTTATTTTGATGCCAAAGATTTAGTCAGTAAAGAAACGATTTTTGAAACGCACAAAGAAGCCATTATAAACCATTCAGACGGTAAATTCATCATCCAAAATATTGCCTTAGCTAATTACAACGACGGAAATGAAGACGCTTTTCACAAGTACCTAGACCTAATGGATAATGAGTATTCTAAAGCCTCGATATACAACAGTATTGCTTGGCCAAAAGCTGAAAAAGGTGAAGATATTGAAGCAGCCATGGCATTATCAAAACAATCTTTAGATTTGGTTGAAGCTGAACAAAAAGCACTTAAAAATAAACCTGACTATTACAGCCCAAAACAATACGAAAACAGTTTAAAGCAAACTTATGGTATGTATGCTGACACCTATGCTTTACTCGCTTTTAAAAATGATGATATAAAGGAAGCCATAAAGTATCAATCTATAGCGGTTGAAGATGATGCTAATGGAGAAATTAATGAACGTTATATTCAGTTTTTAATGGCAGATGAACAATATAAAACCGTTGTTGAAAACGCTGCAGAATTTATTGAAGAAGGTAGAAGCACGGCAAAACTAAAATCTTATTTCTTAGAAGCGGTTAAAAATGAAGATGACACTAAAGATGCGGATATGATGTTGGCAAAACTTGAAGAAACAGCTAAGGCTGCTGAGATGGAAGCCATAAAGAAAACCATGATAGACAAAGAAGCTCCCGATTTCACTTTAAAGAACCTAGAAGGAAAAGATGTGACGTTATCATCTTTAAAAGGCAAAACCGTTGTTTTAGATTTTTGGGCAACATGGTGTGGCCCTTGTATTGCTTCGTTTCCAGGTATGCAAAAAGCCGTGACAAAATACAAAGACGATGAGACTATCGAATTTCTATTTATAGACACTTTTGAAGATGGTAAAGATCGTATAGAGAACGTATCAAAATTTATAGCAGATAATAACTATGATTTTAATGTACTCATAGATCCTAAAGAAGAAAACGGAAATCACACTGTTGTAAATGCTTACGATATAACTGGAATACCAACTAAAATCATCGTAGGACCAAGTGGAAGAATTAACTTTATTTCTGTCGGGTTTAGTGGCTCCGCAGATAAAGAAGTTAGTAAAATTAATACGATGATAGAAATACTAAACTGAAATAATAATAATCATAAAAAAGAGGCATCCTAATTAAGAATGCCTCTTTAAATTATTTTCCGTCGATATAGTCTTGTAAATAACTGAACCGCTTCGTTAATTTCCCATTTTCAGTCATCTGAGCACGTTTTAAGATTTCCCGTTCATCATTATTGAAGAACGCAGGAATTACGTGTTCTAAAAATGTTTCACCAAAACCTTCACTAGCATCTTTTGGTAATTCACAGGGTAAATTATCTACAGCCATAACGGTTATTGCGCCTTCGGCATCATAATCCACTTCTTTTTCAGAATTGGGATCATACCCATAAAATGGATCTTCAATAGTTGAAGGTCGTATTGTGCTCGCCACAGGACCATCAATATCACAAGAGATATCAGCCACTAAATTGATCCTGAAATCAGGATGCTTGGCATCTTCTCTCGTAAATAAATACGGTGCATTATTCCCGTAAAAATGACCTGCTATAAAATAATCGGTTTCCTTAGCATAAGGCATAAAGTTACTTTCATAACCCGATGGATCTTTGTAAAATTTAAAGCGATCTCCAACTTTTCCATCGGTTCGTTTGGCATACTCCATTACATCTGCCATAACATAGACAGGCTCTGTAAATTGAGATGTTAAATACAAGGCATCACTAATTTGTTTAATCCCTAAATGATCTAAAATCTCTTTGGCTCCATGTGCTACTTTTCCTGTTCCGGTGAGTAAAATTTTAATATTCGGAATGGTTATTTTATCTAATTCAGATTTCACCTCGTTTAAATCGGCAAGTGTTTCAACTTTTGGCAGTATAAACAAGCCATCTCGCAATCCTAACGCTCTAAAACCATTATAAGCACCAACTAACCCAGCATAACGACCAAAACCAATGAGTCGTGCTCCACTCTTTTTAATAATGGTTTCGTGATCAAACATTTCTATATTTTTCTCTAACATGGCTAACAACAATGTCCTATTGTAAGGCTGTTTTTTAATGGTATGTGAGAAGTAGAAATATTTTTTATTAGGAATTAAATTTTCAATCGGCACTTCTTTAACTCCAATCATTACATCGGCATGAGAGACATCATCCAACACCTCAAATCCTAATTTTCTATAAGCATCGTCAGGAAAGATTCTTATTTCCGAAGACTCTACAATAAATGTAGCCTCTGGAAATTGGCTTCTAGCTTCAGCTAAATGTTCAGGAGAAAACACCACACGTCTGTCTGGTGGATTTTTACGTTCTTTTATGATGGCGAATGTCATACTAATTATAATTTTAAGACTGACAAAACTGTCAAAATCTAATATGGAATAATATTTGTACGAATGTAAAAGGATTTATGAGGTTGCGCAACTTTTTTCGTAACTTCGCCGTCCATTTATTTTAAACTTTGGGGTCGACTGGTTTTGACAGCGAGATTAATTAGATGGTAAGCACGTGGTGTAATGGCATTGAAACACCTAAAAGGCTAGACCAAATTTTAAACGGCGAGAATAACTACGCTTTAGCTGCATAATCTGAATTATAGTAAGATTTCGTGCTCATTCCTACTAGGTAGGAAGGCTAAATGTCTCCGAAAAGCCCTGGTCAGTGGCGTTTCTGCATGAGGCATCGTAAAAATTGACTAAGATTAGGTAGCGCTTTGATGCCTTTTCAAGATTAAAAAGCTAAGTTGTAAGTGGGTTGTTTGTAACCAGCTTGCAATCGAAAATCTAAGAACAAAATAAACGTGTAGAAAGCCTTTTGGTTACTTGTTTGGACGAGAGTTCGATTCTCTCCGACTCCACGACACTCACAACTGCGTTGTGAATGAAAATATAAAAATCCATCAAGTTTACTTGAATGGATTTTTGTGTTTTTAGTCATCAGTCTTGCAAAGACTGGCAGTTGTATTTGCAACATTGAAGTCATTAGAGAACAACGCAGTTAATCTCACTAACTTCACAAAAAAACCCTGTAAACAATTAATTTACAGGGTTTTTAATTTTATTTAATATCATCCTAGTGTACACGTATGCATCCATAGTGTTACTTAACTAACCTAATTTAAACGCGGAAGATAATTGACGCTACCAACCAGAGTTATTTACAATACTTCTTTCCTACGAATATTAATTCGCATAGTACCTTCTATTGGTTGTTCAGAGACTAATACTAAATAGCCTCCTCCTCCAGCACCAGCTAATTTCCATGCAAGTGCTTTATCTTTATATTTCGCAATCTCAGCATTTATTTTTGGATTAATCATCGCAGGAAACATCTTAGTCTGCGCATTAAATGATTCTAGAAATCCTTCAGCAAATCTCTCTAAATCTTCACTTTTAATAGCCTCCCATACCTTATCGGCTGAATCAGCAAGTGATTTTACGTTATCTTCAGTTACATAAGTTTCTGTTAGCAAATCTAACTCTTGTTCTCTAGGCCAGAGCAGCACCATACAAAGATGTTCTTCTAACCATGTAAGCGTAGATTCTGAATGAATGGATTCAAATTTAGTTGGCCAATACTCGTTATCATAATGATGTCTAACGACTCCAGGCATACATATTCCGACCGCATCTTGTGCACCTGAAATTAATGTTGACCCAGGAGTATTTTCAAATTTGAAAAGTATTTCAGCTAATTTTTCTGGTTTATCGAAAGGCAAGTAATGTGGCCATATTTTTTTTGCTGCATTTCTAGTTGAGGTAGACATCCCACAACGTTCATTATACTCTATGATGGGTTCGAGAGATAACGTTATAGCCCATCCAGGATGATACTTAGAAACATATGGTTGATCTATCCATGTCCCTGCTAAATCGATTCTATAAGGTAATGAACAATTCCCTGAAGTCCTTATTGCAGTAGTTGAACGCGGTGGAAGGTCGGCATCTGGTACGCGTCTCAAAACTTTTAATTCAATACCCAAAGAATTACAAAACTCTTCTTTCATTGAAGAAAAACCATCTTCATTCACCACAAAAAGATCTGGCTTTAACTTTTCAAGTTCATCCTTAAAATCCAAAATTCCTGACCCACTATTAACAAAAACCTCTTTTACATACTTTATGGAGTCAATCATGTAAAGTCTTTCTTGTTCTGAAGTAATGGTTTTACGTCCCTTTAATTTTTCAATTGTCGCATCAGAACCTATTCCAACATATAGATCTCCATAACTAGCAGCTTCTTTAAAAAAAGCGACATGTCCACTGTGCAGCATATCAAAACAACCTGAGACAAATATTTTTTTATTCATATTTTAATCAATATTAAATGTAATCTAGAGAATAATAGGCTTAAAGCACCTAACTATATAACGTTTCAAATTTCATACATTTTTAGCTAAAAAAAGATTAATCCTTCAATAATCTGACTATTCATTCATATTCACATGTCCAAATGGTCCGTTTGGTTAAAGTTTTAATTAACAACATTTACGTTGACCTCAAATTATTTTCCTGTTTTTAATCAATTAGATTTGCGAATACAGTTACAAAACACAAAGTTGTAGTTTATACAAAAAAGACAACAGACATTTCCTATATATATTTTGTTTGCTAAATTAGTTGCGTCATTACACCTAAACATCATTTAAGTCATTCAACCCATAACGACCTCAACTCCACATGAAAAAAACAGTAGCACTATGCTTTATATTAACGTCCCTATTTCTTTCAACACCGTTATACGCCCAAGACACAGTAGAATGGTCACGAGACAGAAAATTAAACTGGTCGGATTTTAAAGCAGCTCCTAATTTAGATATTGTGGCTTATGCCCTCACTTCTTACAAAATAGAAATCCTACCAAGTGATATTATGGTTGATGCTGATGAGAATATTCAGGATTATGAAGCCTTAACAGTTGTAGCGAATTTTTATAAAGAACATTCTTGGGTTTATGAAAAAAGCGCCTATTTACTTTTACATGAGCAATTACACTTTGATATTGCTGCCTTATACGCTCTTAAAATCCAAGCAGAGTTCGAAAAATTAAAAGCAGAGAAGAATACTAATTACAATTCTTATGTAAGTATCTATCAAGAATTATGGGCAGAATGCCTGAAAACACAAACATCTTACGATAAGGAAACACAGCATGGTCAATTAGTTGCTATTAACGACACTTGGATCGATAAAATTAACGAGCAAATAAATGCTTTTGAACAATAAAGAAAAAGCTAAGCAGCTATAAGCATTGTTTTAATTTTATTGTTTACTTAAAAATCATTTGAACTCAATTTCTGTATATACAGGAAAATGATCAGAAGGATACTTGAAATCTATTGCACTTGAAAACACGGCATATTTAAGTACAAGAACATTGGGTGATTTTGAAACGAAAATATAATCGATTCTCCGCGTTACAGGTTTATTATAATTAAAACCATTGAATGTGCCATCGGCTCCAAACTTTAAGGTTGCCACTTGTTTTAAATCTGACATAGTTAGTAATATTTCTGCTACAACCTCACTGTTAGGTTCTACATTAAAATCACCCATTAAAAGTACAGGATAGTTTTGTGAGTTTTCTAAAGTGATCTTTTTAAGAATGAGTTTCATGCCTTCTTTTTGTGCCTCATCACCAACATGATCTAAATGTGTATTGAACACCCAAAATTTTTGATCACTGTCTTTTAAAGTAAACAAGCCGTAAGTACAAACTCTCGGATAAGCTGCATCCCAACCTTTAGATACCACTGTAGGAGAATCTGATAACCAAAAGGTGTTCTGTTTTTCAACTTTTATGTTTTTTGAATTGTAATAAATCGCAGAAAACTCTCCTTCTCCATGACCATCGCGTCCTTCTCCTATAAATTTATAATCTGGTAAGGCGGAATTTAAATCTTCTATTTGATTTGGTCTTGCTTCTTGAACTCCAAAAACATCTGGACTCAAAAATAAAATTTGAGAACTTAAAAAGTCTTTTCGATTTGGCCATGCATTCGCGCCGTCTGATGCAATATCCAAACGAATATTATAGGTCATTGCCTTCAGGCTGACCTTACTTCTTTTAGCCTCAGACGTATTACTTTTAGAACTGCAACCTAAAACGATAAGACTAATAAGACACAGCGTAATTCGTTTCATATATTCATTGTTTCAAACTTGAAAAAATTATCACAAGCATTTAAAGGTTTCGTTATATTTACGCTTAATCAGTACGCTCTGAAGCGACCTTTATCCTTTCAAACGTTAATTCTGGTTCATCGGTAGTGATATAATCAAAATCATGAGCTAATAACCAATCTATATCTTCTTCTTTATTTGCTGTCCATCCATTTAATTTGAGACCTAAATCTTTAGCTTCTTTGACCCAATGCTCTTTATGTTTCAACTTCCAGACTAAGTAATCTAAACCCGTAATACCATCATTTTTTAATTCTTCTGGAGCTTTTGAACCATCGAGATATAAAACTTTTGCATTCGCATCAATGTCTTTAATACGCTTAATAACATCGTAACTAAAACTGATATAATAGGAAATATACGCTTCAGCTTTTAATTCTTTTACCATGGCTACCGTTTTGTTAGCCAATTCAATATTACGGCCTTCAATTTTTGAAGGCTTTATTTCACACACCAACCCCGTTGTCGTATTATTAATCATACCTGCGCTAATAAAATCTCTTAGTGTAGGAAGTGTTTCTCCATTAGGCAACTTATGTTTTGCTAATTCTTCATAAGTTGACGTTTCTATTTCAAGTCCTTCATAATCGGCATCATGTGTTACGATTAAAACGTGATCGGCTGTCATTCGAACATCAAACTCAGAACCTGTACAGTTTAATCGGATCGCCTCATGTAATGCAGCAATAGAATTTTTCGGAAAACCTTTAGCTTTCCATGCCCCTCTGTGGGCAATTACAGGATTATCTGCAAACACGATTACGGATTCTGAGGTAGTTGAATTGCATGATGCTAATCCAAGACATAAATATAAAATAATGAAACAACGCATAGGTAAAAGTATTAAAATAAAAGGTGTAAAAAAGATAAATAAAAAACACAAAAGGGCAAGTGAACTTGCCCAATTATGTTTCTATAAAATGACTAATTCAAATGATTAATTATAACCATTATTCTGAGGATAATCTGGGCCTAATAAATCTAAATCGTTTTGAGAAATTGGCCAATTAATAAAATGTGATCTCCAGTTTTCTCTAGGATCTTTTGCACCTAGATTTGCAGGGAAATATTCACCATCACCCGCATAATTGGTCATTTGAAAATCCATAACATCTTGTCCCATACGCTTTAATGTAAACCAACGTTGTCCCTCAAATGCTAATTCTCTTGCACGTTCATCTAAAATGGTTTGTTGATTTACAAAAGTTACAGGCTCAGCACCAGCTCTTGTTCTTATAGCATTGATATATGGCAACGGATCACCTGAAGATCTCATACTCGCTTCTGCAGCTATTAAATAGGTTTCGGCTAATCTGTAAACCATAATATTTCCTCTAATGGTGTAAGACGCTTCATTTCCATCTTCTTGTGCAAATTTAATACACGAAGGATGCATTCTTTGGTAGTATAAACTGTAGTTATCACTTGGATTATCTAAATCAGTAATTGGAGCATAATCATCAACCTCTTCACCAATTCGTTCACCTGAAGTATAATAATATTTTAATCTGAAATACGTATTATCATCTCTAGTATCGTTTGGATCTTCAGCTAAAAGATTTAACAAATATAAATTCGGCACAACTCTAGAAAAGCCTCTACCACCTTGCTCATTATTATAATCAACACCAGAAATCTGAAAAAATTGAGCTACATAATTTGCATTCATCATATTGGCATCACCTCCGCCAAGTACATCATCAGTTGATTGTATTACGAATAAAGCTTCTGAATTATTTCTATCTCCAGCAAATACTTCCGCTGTAGAACTAACTAAGCTATGTGGTCCCTCTTCTATTAATGAAACCGCTTGGTTTTTAGCTTCTGTCCAATTTCCTTCCCACATCGCTACTTTCGCTTTAACATGCTTAGCAGTTCCTTTAGTTACACGACCAAAAGTATCTGACCAATTTAAATTTTCGATAGCATAGTTTAAATCACTATTAATGAGCGCAAAAATTTCTTGTTCCGAGGATTTATCATTTATAACATCAAATGCATTATCTACAGTTATTGTTTCTGTAGTTACATAAATATTGTTATACATTCTGTACAAGTAAAAATAAGCATGTGCTCTAAAAAACTTGGCTTCAGATAAAATTTGAGCTCTTTCCCCATCGTCTATACCTTCTAAAGTTTCAGCCGCATTGATTATAGCTGTTGCTTTATTTGCTATATTGTAATAGTGCTTCCAAAATAATGACGACGCAAAAGTGGCTCCTAAATCTAATGGAGAAATTCCTCTTTCATATCGTCCTAGTAAACCGGTATAACCCGATCTTGAGAAGGTTAAATCAGCTCTCGAGGACATAAGCACTGAGCCCATATAATCTTCAGTACTATTATCGTAACGATCCCTTTCAAATTTATATAAACTTACTACACCAGACTTTAAACCTCCTTCTGTGGTATAAATGTAATCTGCATCGATTAACGTACTTGGCTGTTCTTCTAAGTAGTCTTCACAAGAAGCAACTACAAAAAATAACGTCATGGCTAGCAGAAAGCCACCTTTTATTTTTGAATTAAAAAACTTGATTTTCATAATACTATTCTTTTTTTAATTAAAATTTAACTCTTACTCCAAAAGTGAATGATCTCGCATCTGGATAACCTGTATCAGCACTAGAATAAGTATCTCTGATATTTACTTCTGGGCTATAACCTAAATAATCTGTTTGTGTAAATACATTTGTTGCAGTGACATATAATCTAATCTGCTCAAAGTTTAATTTAGATGTAAACTTTTCCGCCAAAGTATAGCCTAAGCTTACCGTTCTTAACCTCACATAGGAAGCATCCTTAACCGCTAAGGCATTTAAATATTGATCGGCAGCATCTCTGTTAGGACGTGGAAAACTTGTTGATGGATTTTCTGGTGTGTAATAATCTACTTTTATACCATTAATATCTCCTCTTAACGTTCCACCATTATTGTACTCATTTAAGAATGGATTTATTTTTGTAGCTCCTTCTACAACATAGAAATCAACAAATAAATCAAAACCTTTATAAGCTATAGATGTTGATATTGAACCAAACCAGTCTGGATTAGGATCCGTAAACACACGGTCTTCTTGTGTGATTTTCCCGTCAGGACCAGGGATTATATTACCTTCTTCATCGACTCCATTAACATCCTTAATTCTGATATCACCTGGCGCTAACGTTTCTTGTGGATTTGCAGATTCTGGATTAGCTTGTGGTGAATTTGCATAATCCTCACCTTCTTGCCAAATACCATCAAATGCATATTGGTAAATTACACCTACTGGCTGACCAACATAATAATTAAATGAATTATCTTCAGTGATCGCATCTCCATTTCCATCATTATAAAGTTCTAATAGTTCGTTTCTATTATTAGACCAATTGGTAGATACAGACCATTTAAAATCTTCTGTATTAAAGATGTTTGCTGTTAAACCTAATTCAAGTCCCGTATTCTGCATTTCACCAGCATTAAAATATGTTGATGTATACCCTGTTACTGGAGGCACACCTCTTTTTAATAATAAATCTGTAGTTCTAGCGTCGTACCAGTTGATATTACCTACTAACACTCTGTTGAAGATTGAAAAATCCAAACCTAAGTTTAAGGTTGTGATTCTTTCAAATTTTAAATCTGGATTAGGTAAAATAGTTGATGGCGCGAATCCTGACCCAGTTTCCTCATCAAATATATAAGGCTGGAAATCAGCAGTAAAGAGTGATGTATAAGCACGACCTAAATCATTAACTAATGAACCATAACTTGCTCTAAATTTTAGTTCTTGGATTGCATTGACATCTGCTAGGAAGCTTTCATTATGAATTTTCCAAGCAAATGAACCTGCTGGATTATAACTCCACTTGTTACCCTCTCCGTTTAATGAAGCTCCATCAGCTCTAATAATTCCTTCAAGCGTATATTTATTTGCAAAACTATATCGCGCTCTCGCTAAATAGCCTAAGTAACGAAATTTATCTCCATCGCGCTCAACAGTAACATTACCGATAGCACTAGAAATACCATTATAGCCTAAATCTTCATTAGCAAATCCCTGACCTTCAGTAAATGTTCTTGAAAATGCATTTTCTTGAGTTGACTGTACTAAAGTAAGATTTAAGTTATGATTGTTGTTAATGGCTTTGTCATAAGTCAAAATATTTTCAACTAAATAAGACTCTCTTAATTGATTATCAATTCTTGCAATACCTCTAACATCATCACCAGCACTACTTAAAGACGATAGATACTGTCCTCTTTCTGACGTTCTTCTCGTTAAATTAGCTTTTAGTTGGTATTGTAGATCTTTAGTAATCTGCCATATTGGAGTCACATTAATCACATAATCATTTCCTTTTTCATTGTGATCTTGTTCACGTAAATTCCACAAAGGATTTACCGCAGAGCCTTCTTCTCCGCTTGGAAATTGTGTTATACTACCATCTTCATTATAAGCAGTACCAAATGGTGAGTTGGTAATTACATTCACTGCAGCTGCTCTACTTGTGTCATCATTTAATAAGTTTAAATCAAAATTAACCGAAAATTTATCTGATATTTTCTGGTCAACATTTAAACGCAATGTTTTTCTAGTATAACTCGATGTTGGAATAAGACCATCTTCTTGAAAATAATTAATACTACCAAAAACCTTAGTCATTTCCGTACCACCACTGACGCTGATAGCTTGACTATTAACAAATCCATTTCTCATTAATTCATCTTCCCAATCAACAAAACGGTTGTTTATAATATTGTCATATTCAGTTGGCGTGAATACTTCATCAACAACATCATCAGCATAACTATCATCACCTCTTGTGGTTCTCCATGCCTCTCTTCTCAATTGTGCTAATTCTTGACCACTATACACATCAAAATTACGTTCAATCGTTTTAGTGGTTAAAAATCCATGATAGCTCACACTCACTTTTCCTGCTGACCCACGCTTAGTTGTGATTAAAACCACACCATTTGCACCTCTAGATCCATAAATCGCCTGAGCTGATGCATCCTTTAAAAACTCAACAGATTTAATATCATCTGAATCGATATCTTCAATACCACCTTCTCTAACGATACCATCGACCACATAGATTGCACTCACATTACCTTCAATTGAACCTTGCCCTCTAAAGATAATATCTGAAGTACCACCCGGACGTAATGTTCCACCACCTACATTGACCTGTAAACCTGCGATTCTACCTCGCAGCATCTCATTAACATCAGAAGTTGGTGACAATATTGCTTCTTCAACATCTACTGTAGCAACAGCATTTACAATATCACTTTTCTTTTGTGTACCATACCCAACGACAACGACTTCCTCTAAAGTGGTATCATCTTCTAATGCCACCGTAATTTCAGCTGAACTATAGAGTACGTCTTTAGATTTAAAACCTACATAAGACACTACAATAATAGAAGACTCATTCGTGACTTCTAAAATAAAAGCACCATCAAAATCTGTTTGCGTGCCATTCGTTGTTCCTTTTTCTATTACAGACGCACCTGGTAAAGGCATATTATCTGAAGCAGAAATCACTTTTCCTTTTATTGTGGTTTGCGCCATCAAAGAAAACGAACAGCACAATAAAAAGAGACAGAAGAATATTTCAATTCTTGATTTTCGAAATTTTAATTTCATGAATATTGATTTGATTTAATTGTTTGAGTATTCAAAATTAGATAACACCCAAATAATCTAGAGGTATCTAATTTTATGTTATTGTAAATTTAAACGGAAGAAATTGTAAATATGACAATAAACACCTCGATAAAAAACCAACAATATAAAATTTCGCAAAAATATCGTTTATTAAAATCGTCTAACAGCATGTAAACGCTAAGGTTTTAAATCACAATAATTCTCTTAACAAATTCTTAATATTGAGTGAAGTAAAGCACTTGTCTAGGTAAAGTCGTGGTAAAAAATAGGATTGTCGAGGTCTTAAAATTTTAAGATATAATTAACTAAGCTATCATCGTGATTTAATTGTAATCTTTTACGCAATCGATAACGTTTAGTTTCCACACTTTTGATTGATATATTGAGTAATGGAGCCATTTCTTTCGATGATAAGTTCAATCTTAAGTAGGCACAAAACTTTAAATCATTAGGAGTTAATTCTGGATGGGCGGCTTTAATTTTATCCATAAAATCTTTATCAGCATTGTTAAAAGCCTCTTCAAAAAATTTCCAATCTTTATTATTATTTAGATTATTATTTATAAGATCGATGGCGCTTCCAATATCTGTTCTGTTTTTAGCATGCTTCAACTCCTTTTTAATTTTTCGAAGCATCTCGTTCTTTTTAATAATACTCATCGTAGAAATAGCTAACTCACGGTTTTTTCCTTCGATATCCTGATTCAGCTTTTCGTTTTTAAATTGAATAATGGTTCTTTCGTTTTTAATTTGTTCATGTTTTAATATCCGCTCATAATAAAACTTATATGCTTTGTGAACTAAAAACCCTAATAACGCTAGTATGAGTACATAAATAAAAATGGCCGTATTTGAAATAAACCACGGCCTCGCAATCTCAAATTGATAATTTACGACATTGTCTGATAATTGATTTCCTATTTTAGCTCTAACTTCTAGATTATAATCTCCAAAAGATAGATTTTCAAATTGAACACTAGCTTGTTTAGACCAAGTACTCCAGCGATCCATCTGACCATTTAATTTGTATTGGTAGTTAACGTCGAGAAATTTATTGTATTCCGGTAAAGCATAGCTAAAAAACAAGGTGCCGTATTTGTGTTTAAAATCGCCTTTATCATGAAGCGGTAGATCAACAACATTATTCTCCAGATCTGTAACCTTTACCGAGTTTAGATGAATAACATATTCGGATTCATTTTTGATTTCAGATATATCCATAGTTAAATAACCATTAGACGTACCTAATACATATTTTTCATTTGCTATATGCTGTATATTTTCAAATCCAAGCACTCCCTTTCTTAAATTTGAAGGAATTGATATCGTAGTTATTTCTGGTTCATTGGTAAGGTTATCATTATCTACATAACTTATATCGTGTTCTGAAAACAACCACAATCGTCCTGTTTGATCTACGACCATTTTCACAGATTTATAAGGCGATATCTTTTCACTTAAATCTATATTTTTTTCAAACTTACTCTTCGTTTTGTCATATTTGAACACCCCATCTTCAGATGTATATAAAATATTATCGCGGTATGAAATTAAACCTGAATTTTTTCCTAATTTCAATTCTGATTGCCGCTTAATATCCACAACTTCATGCAGCAAACTGTCTAATTGAATTCTGAAAACACCTTTATACTCATGATTCACCAATATTTGGTTTAAATCGTTGATTTCAAAAAAGCGTGATGAATTTTTAAAACCTTCTATCTTATTCCTCACTTCCCACGAATTATTGCTTTTCTGTAAAACATATAAGCCGTCATAATTACCTTGAAGTAAAAGGTTATCATGATTTGGTACTGTTTTAAAATTCCAAGCACCTAAAATAGGACTGATACTTTTTGCCGAATTACCCTCAATCAAAAATGTACCTAAATGGTGTCCGCAGAACAAGGATTTGTTATCGTCATTAAAGAGACTCCAAACCTGACCTGCTGTACCTTTTACAAAAGTAAAATCTTGATCTTTAGAATCGAGAGAACGATAAAACAAGCCTTGATTTGTACCTACATAGAGATAATTTTGAAAAATCAAAGTTGTATACACCGTACCAATATCACCGTTATAATCTATAAATGTTTTTATAGACGAATTAACATTAATACAGTTGATTCCATTGTCTAAACCGGTCCAAACATTATTTTCGTGATCCTCAAAAAGTGAAAGCACCGTATTATTTGTTAATCCTTTTTTTTGATTTATTTCGTATGCAATCTCACCACTAGTATTCACTTTAATGAGACCATTAGAAATTGTACCTAATACAGAACTACCATCTTTAAGCTGAATACTACTAAATACATTTAATTCTTTAAGCCTTTGGTTAGAAGACACATTCCATTCTTTAAATTCATTATTATGCAATTCAAAAAAACCAGAGTTACGGGTGAGTACAATTAGCTTTTCTTCTGTGTGAAAAACATTAATAACCCTATCTTCAAGCACAATTTCATCATCAAGGACTAGTTTTGGTTTACCTTCCTCTAACACATATATCCCTTCATTAGCCACATGATAATAAATGCGATTTTTAACATTAAAGACTTTGTAAATTATATTTTCAGAAATTATGCTTTTAAAACTTTCAGTAGTTTTATCGTAGAAATATAGAGCGTGACCTGCTTGAAATACGACCCATTCACCATAACTTATGATATTCCAAATCTGATCATCGCTTAAAATCTTTTCTCCTAATTTTGGGATAAGCGATGTGTATTCTAAGTGCCCAAATTTATTCCGCTGCCAATAACCAAATTCCTCATAACAACCTGAGTAAATCCTATCACCAATAGCCTTCACAGCCCTTAAGATCGTGTTATTTGGAGAACGATAAGGCACCCAATTGGCACCATTAAATTCTAACAATCCTAAATTATTTGCGACATAGATATAATTATTAGAATCTTGAGAAATCATCCAATTTTGATTCTCACCATCATAATCCGATGTTGTATATACTTTTATAGGTGGTAATTCTTGACTATAAGACACATAGCTTATAAAAAATATAAGAAATAACGATACGATTTTCATTTTAAGGATAGACATTTATACGATACTTGTAAAGATAGTTTTAGAAAATGAACAAACAAAATGCCAACTCTAATAGAATTGACATTTTCATATTTAAATAAATCTGAAATTATTTTAAGACAAAGCTAACATTAGAAATGCCGCCAAAGCACCACCAACCAATGGTCCCAAAACCGGAATCCAAGCATAAGACCAATCACTTTTCGCTTTGTTTTGTATTGGCAGAATGGCATGGATAAGTCGCGGCCCTAAATCTCTTGCCGGATTAATGGCATAACCTGTTGTACCTCCTAAAGACAAACCAATAGACCATACCAAAAAGGCCACAGGCAAAGCACCTAAAGACCCCATACCAATGACAGTTTCAGCTTCTGAGATACTGGCATCAGTAAAATAAAATATGCTAAACAGCAGAACAAATGTCCCGAGCATTTCACTAAAAAAATTCGAAAATGTGTTTCTAATTGCTGGAGCTGTGCAGAATACAGCCTTTTTAGAATCCGCATTATCTGTTTCATCAAAGTGATTTTTATACATTAACCACACCGCTGTTGCACCAATCATAGCACCAATCATTTGTGCTAAAATATACATTGGCACATCGGCCCAAGGAAATTTACCTGCTATGGCCACCGCAACGGTCACTGCCGGATTAATATGCGCTCCACTATATGGACCTGCGATGACAACCGCCACGTAAACCGCCAAAGCCCACCCCGTTGTAATCACAATCCAACCACTATTATTACCAATGGTTTTGTTGAGGACAACGTTAGCCACAACACCTCCTCCAAGTAAAATTAAAATCGCTGTACCTATAAGCTCTGCTATAAATGGTGTCATAATATAACTACGTTTTTAAATGTTTTTAGTCCAATATTCTAAAGCATCAATAGCTTTATACCAACCTTTAATATTCATTTCAACTTCCGTTCTATCTTCAATTGGACTGAACACTTTGTCCGTTTGCCAAATATCCTGTATTTCTTCAGGACTTGCCCAATACCCAACCGCCAAGCCTGCTAAAAACGCCGCTCCCATGGCTGTGGTTTCCACCACTTTTGGCCTTACAGTTACCGTGTTTAAAACGTCGGATTGGAACTGCATTAATACATTATTTATGGTTGCACCACCATCTACGCGCAACTCTTTTATAGAAATTTCAGCATCTGCCTCCATGGCTTTTAAAATATCCATCGTTTGAAAAGCAATAGATTCTATAGCGGCTCTTGCAATGTGCGCATCTGTACTTCCTCTTGTTAACCCAAACATGGTACCTTTAGCATGCTGATTCCAATGTGGCGCACCTAAACCCGCAAAAGCGGGCACAAAATAAACTCCGTCAGAGCTATCTACTGAAGATGCCAATGCCTCAACATCAGAAGAATGTCTTATAATTTTTAAGCCATCGCGAAGCCATTGCACAACGGCTCCTGCAATAAAAACACTACCTTCTAGTGCATAAGTTGTTTTTCCATTAATTTTCCAAGCGACAGTCGTTAATAAGTTATTTTTTGAAACAATAGGCTTCTCTCCAATATTCATTAACATAAAACAACCGGTTCCATATGTGTTTTTTACCATGCCTGGTTTGGTACACATTTGGCCGAATAATGCGGCTTGTTGATCACCGGCAATACCTGCAATGGGAATTTTAGTATCATAAAATGTAGATGTCGTATGACCATAAACTTCACTAGACGCTTTTACTTCTGGCAACATACTTTTAGGAATGGTTAATAACTCCAATAATTCAGCATCCCAATCCATAGTATTGATGTTAAACATTAAAGTTCTTGAAGCGTTAGTGACATCTGTGACGTGTTGCTTGCCTTTAGTGAAATTCCAAACTAACCAACAATCTATTGTTCCTAAAATTAAATCTCCTGCCTCCGCTTTTGCTCGTGCTCCATCGACATTGTCTAGGATCCATTTCACTTTAGTTCCTGAAAAATAAGAATCTATCACCAGGCCAGTTTTTTGCTTTATAAGTTCTGATTTACCTTCTTTTTTAAGCTGATCGCAATAATCTGATGTTCTTTTATCTTGCCAAACAATCGCATTATAAACGGGTTCTCCTGTGTTTTTATCCCAAACCACAACGGTTTCACGTTGATTTGTAATACCAATTGCCGCTATATGCTCAACATCTAATCCTTTTTTGGCAATAGCTTCTGTAGCCACTCCTGCTTGAGACGACCAAATTTCTCTTGGGTCGTGTTCTACCCAACCAGGCTTAGGAAAATATTGTGTAAATTCTTTTTGAGCTGTAGATATAATATGCCCTTTTTTATCGAAAACTATTGCCCTAGAACTGGTTGTCCCTTGATCTAGGGATAAAATATATTTCCCCATAGTGTATTGTTTATTTAGTAGTTTAACCGAAGTAGAGTTCGGAATAAATTATTATTATTTTAAAATATATTGATCTGCAATCTGTATAAATTCGGAAATTTTCTGAGCACGCCATTCTTCGGTTTCATTCAATTCTGCTCGTACTAACTCACCCACCATTGGAGCAATCTCAATAGCTGCTTTTGCATCTAAAAAAAGTATTCGGACACGCCTTGCTAAAACATCATCAATACTTCTGGCCATTTCATGTCGTACCGCCCAAACGACTTCTGCTTTTGTAAATTCTAATCTTGGATGCAGACGCTCACTTAAAACAGGATTTTCCTCGATGAGTTCGGCTATACCTTTTTGATCGCTTCCATAAATATAAAGATGATTGGCGCGATCGACTGTACCGTTAGCACCATGAATCAATAAGTTATGCGTCAGGCATTCTTCATTTGGCAATTTCTCTAACGCTATTATTTTATTTACAACATCTTGAGCCATCCGTCTATAGGTGGTCCATTTCCCTCCTGTGATTGTCACCAATTCAGAATCTGAAACTATTATTTTATGACTACGAGATATTTCTTTTGTTTTTTCAGATTTATCTTTTGGAGCCGCTAAGGGTCGTAATCCCGCAAAAATACTTAGCACATCAGCCTTACTTGCATTTTTATTAAGATACCTATTAGCGGTTTCTAAAACGAAATCGACCTCTTTATCTAAAGCTTTTGGCTCTAAACTATGACTATCTAGTAAAGTATCTGTTGTACCAACCACCACTCTATTATGCCAGGGTACTAAGAACAGCACACGCCCATCGTCTGTTTTCGGTATCATTATAGCATCATTTCCAGGCAAAAAGGATTTATCAAACACCAGATGAATACCTTGACTTGGGCGAATACTATTTTCTGCAGCGATATCATCCATTTGCAAAACCTCATCTGAAAAAACACCTGTAGCATTGACTACTACTTTAGCGCTTAATGTATATTCACGATTGGTTTCCGTATCAATGGAAACAACACCATCTACTATTCCTTTATCATTTTTTTGAAGGTGTTTTACCTTAAAGTGATTTAAAACCGTTGCACCATGTTCAATACAACTCTGCGCAATATTAACGGCTAATCTAGAATCATCAAACTGACCATCATGATATACGACGCCTCCTTTTAGTTGATGCGTTTTTAAAGTTGCTAATCTTGAAATAGTTTCGGCTTTTTTAATTCTAATAGATTTTCCAAAGCTTAACTTACCAGCCAAAAAATCATAAACTTTTAATCCTACCGTATAAAAGAAATTATCCCACCATTTATAATTTGGAATAATGAACGATTGGTTACGAACTAAATGTGACGCATTTTTCAACATTAAACCTCTCTCATACAAAGCCTCTCGAACCAAATCAATATTGCCCTGAGCCAAATAACGCACTCCTCCATGCACTAACTTTGTACTTCTACTCGATGTACCTTTAGCAAAATCAACTTGCTCCAGCAATAAGGTTTTATAACCACGAGTTGCACAATCTAAGGCGACACCCAATCCTGTGGCTCCACCTCCAATGATAATAACATCCCACTTTTTGGTGGTATTTAACTGATTTACTAAAGTTTCTCTTTTGAACAAAATGCTAATTACATGTTACAATTAGTTTCAAATGTAAACAAATTATTTTAAAATGAAACTAAACGAAACTATAATTTAATCAAAAATGAAGATTTACGAAAAAATAAACTTCATTTTCTTTCGTTTTACTATATTTGTTCTTGCAGAGCTAAATACAACCATTCATTACAAAAAAGATAAAAACATATTACATGAAGCGACATCAAGACATACTAGATCTACTATCAAAAGAGAAACATCTTGAAGTTTTAGAGCTGTGTGAGATGTTAAATGTTTCTGCAGTTACGATTAGAAAAGATTTAAAATTACTTGAACAAAAAGGATTACTTCATAGAACACATGGAGGAGCTTCTATTGAAAACCCATACATCAATGAACGTACGGTTTTGGATAAAGAGAAAATCTCGGTAGAGGAAAAAAATGGTATTGCCCAAATGGCTGCCACCCGTATTGTTGAAAACGACTCTATTTTAATTGCTTCGGGAACAACGGTTCAGGCACTTTCTAAATTTATAGAAGCAAAGAACAAATTAACGGTCATTACGTCTTCGCTCAACGTGGTATTACATTTAATTCATGATAAGAATATTGAAATTCTTCAACTTGGTGGCTATATAAGACACAGTTCTGCATCTGTAATAGGAAATTACGCGGAGTATATTTTAAAAAATGTGTCTTGTAGTAAATTATTTTTAGGTGTTGATGGTATTGATTTAGACTACGGACTTTCTACAACCAACTTAGAAGAAGCCGAATTAAACAAGAAAATGCTCAATGCTGCCCAGAAAGTGATTGTTTTAGCTGATTCTTCTAAATTTGGAAAAAAGAGTTTTGCTAGAATCTGTGACCTTACACTTGTGGATGAAATTATAACAGATAAAGGCATATCTAATTCTGTTAGAAAAAAACTGGAAGAAAAGGAAATAAAAGTCACTATTGTAAATTAATTAGAAATAACCTAAGCCACTTTCAAAATGAAAAAAATCGTATTCCTATTGATTTTAGCACTCTGTATGTCTTGTGATTCAGATAAAAAGAAAAACGAAACAACGGAACAAAATAGTGAACAAAAAAATGAACAACCAAATATTCTATTAATTGTTATCGATGATCAAGGTTATGCAGATTTTTCGCCTTTTGATAATTTTGATACTACCGTTTCTAGTCCAAATATTTCTCGATTAGGAAAATCAGGTACGGTTTACTCACAAGCTTACGTTACAGCACCTGTATGTAGTCCATCTAGAGCGGGAATCATTACTGGAAAAAATCAATTCCGTTGGGATAAACCCGCAAGTTGGGGACCAGGTTTACCAGACGATATAAAAACATTACCAGAATATTTAAAAGAAGCGGGTTACCATACCGCACGAATAGGCAAAAATGATTTAGGTCAAAATTTTCACAAAAATGATGTTAGAGAATATCCTTTACAACATGGTTACGATGAGTTTTTAGGATTTTCAGCACACGCTCACGATTATTGGTTAAATTCTCAAAGCATCAAAGATCGCACACCAGACCCTTATGGTACAAGCGCTTTATTAGGTCCTTTGATGCATAATATGAGTGAAAAAAGTTACGACAAAGGTTATCTTACTGATATTTTAACAGACGAATCTATTGATTACTTAAAGCGCGAACACGATAAACCATTCTTTTTAACGTTAGCTTACAGTGCTGTACATCACTTAATTCACGAGGTTCCAAAAAAGTATTTGGATAAATATAATGTGAAAGAAATCGCGAATTACGATCCAGATAGTTTAGTCACTTTTGGTAATCACAAACCAGGAAGTTACTCTGCTTACTACGATAAATACTCTAGAGTCGGAGCTATAAACACAGATGATCTACGAAAATATTATTTAGCGAATCTAAATTGCTTAGATGATAATATTGGTCGTGTTTTAGATGCTTTGAGTGAAACCGGATTAGACAAAAACACCTTAGTTGTATTTATATCCGATAATGGCGGCTCTCCGCTTACAGGTGCTAATAATGCGCCATTAACGGGTGGAAAATATTCACTTTGGGAAGGTGGTATTAGAGTACCAATGGCCGTAAGTTGGCCAGGACATGTTGATGCTGGAAAAATTGAAAAACGCTATGTATCTGCATTAGACATTTTACCAACCTTAACAAAAGCTGCTGGCATTGCAACCACCGACAAAGATTTGGATGGCATTAGCCTACTTGATCCTAAAGAAGAACGCTTATTGGTTTGGAAATGGCAAAAAACTTGGGCTGCACGACAAGGCAAATGGAAAATAACAAACGCCAAGGAAAATCATTGGAAGAGCGAGCCATCCGCACAGTATATCGCTCCAATTAGAGATGATTTAACTCTGAAATTATTTGATATAGAAGCTGATCCAGGGGAGCGCCATGATGTTTCAGCGCAACATCCTGAAGTTGTAAAAAAACTGCAAACTGCATACGATGCATGGTGTGATGCCAACATCATAAAATAAATAGCCTTTTTGCCCTTGTTTTATATAATTGAAAAAAACTTGTGAAATTTACTTTACAGGTTTTTTTCTTTTATATAACGACCGCTACGGAATCCTATATACAACTCTCAAATCAAACAAAATTTTATCATTACGAGCATATTATAGTTCATTGCGACCTTTTTGAACCTCATCATAATTACTTAAATTAAGTATTTTATTTTTAAGATCATCATTATAAATTTGTAGGGGTATACATCCTTTTACTTAATTAAAAATGATTGACTTATGAAAAAAAAATTACTATGCTTTGCTATACTTGCTAATTCTATCATTAGTTATGGTACAACCGAAAACTTCCACTCAATTAAAAGCAGTAATCATTTAGCGGTTACGCCAGACTCACAAACCTACGTCCCAGATGATAATTTTGAACAAGCCTTAATCGACTTAGGTTACGATAATGTTTTAGATGATTATGTGCTTACAGCAAGTATAGATACTGTTACAAGTCTTGATGTCTCAGATTTAAGCATTTCAGATTTAACAGGTATTGAAGACTTCAGTGCTTTAGAAACCTTATTAGCTAGCACTAATGCATTAACTTCAATTGATATTTCTAACAATCTTGCTTTAGTTGAATTAGCTCTAAGCTATAATCAACTTTCTTCTCTAGACATTTCTAACAACACCGCATTAACATCACTGTTTATTAATGATAATTTATTAACCACCATAGACGTTTCTAACAATGCCGCTCTAACACGTTTTGGTATCATGAGAAACCAATTTACCAGTATAGATGTAAGTGCTTTAGTTAATATCGAAGAATTATTTTTACACGAAAACGAAATTTCATCCGTGACTTTTCCAACAACGTCACCTTTATGGAAATTGTATATTTATGATAATGCACTGACCGAATTAGACGTATCTCCACTTACAAGTTTAGTAGACTTACGAGCTTACACCAATCAACTTACAGAATTAGACGTATCCATGTTATCTACTTTAACCAATTTTAGCGCCAATGATAATCAACTGACGAGTTTAAATATGGCCAATGGTAATAATTCTAATTTTAACTATTACAATAGTTATGATAATCCTGACCTAAGCTGTATACTAGTAGATGACGCAGCCTATTCTATTGCTAACTGGACTTTGGTTGATAGCACCTCTAGCTTTAGTGAAAACTGTGAACAAATGACCTACGTGCCAGATGATAATTTTGAACAAGCCTTAATTGACTTAGGTTACGATGATGTTTTGGATGATTATGTGCTTACAGCAAGTATAGATACTGTTACAAGTCTTAACGTTGAAGGCCTTGGCATCTCAGATTTAACTGGAATTGAAGACTTTAGAACTTTAACCGTTTTGTTAGCTGGTTACAATAGTTTAACCTCAATTGATGTTTCTAATAATCTTGCTTTAGTAGAATTAGGCTTAAGTGAGAATCAGCTTTCTACTCTAGATCTGTCTACAAATACAGCATTAACTTCACTTTTTGCTAATGATAATTTATTAACTACCCTCGATGTTTCTAATAACATAGCTTTAACAAGGTTTGGAATAATGAGAAACCAACTTACTAGTATTGATGTGAGTGCCTTAGTAAATATTGAAGAGTTATTTTTACATCAAAATTATATGTCATCAGTGACATTTCCTTCTTCTGCACCTTTATGGAAATTACATATCTACGATAATTTTCTATCGACCTTAAATGTATCTCAATTTACGGATTTAATAGTACTAAAAGCTTATCAAAATCAAATAACAGACTTAGATTTGAGCACTTTGGTTAATCTTGAAGAATTACTAATAAATGATAATCAAATTTCTGATATTACATTTACTTCATCACCAATATCTCTAATTTATATTTATAATAATGCATTAACTGAGTTAGATTTATCACCACTAACAAGTTTAGTTGAATTAAGAGCCTATCAAAATCAGTTAGTCAGCCTAGACGTATCTATGTTGCCTTTACTAACTAACTTTAGTGTTAATTATAATGCACTAACGATTTTAAACATGGCGAACGGAAATAACTCTAATTTTGAATATTATAATAGTTCAGATAATGAATATTTAAGCTGTATTCAAGTGGATGATGCTACATATTCTACAGCAAATTGGACTCTAGTAGATGACGCATCTTCTTTTAGTGAGGATTGTGAATACTTATCTTTAGATGATAATATAAATTCTACTACGTTTAGTATGTACCCAAATCCTGCTGATAATTATATCACCATTGAAACGCATCAAGATATTGCAAAATATACTATAACTAATATCACGGGACAAATCGTATACCAAGACCATTTTACGTCAAATAGAATTGAGGTGTCTCAGTTAAAGACTGGTATTTATTTTATACTATTTGAAAGTGATCAATCTATAATTACTAAAAAATTAATTATCAAATAAATAGAACTATTGCTATTCTAAACAAAAAGACCTGTGAATTAAATTCACAGGTCTTTTTATTTTAAGCAAAAATGGTCTTACTTAATCTCTACCAATTCAAGATCAAATACTAATTCTTGTCCTGCTAAAGGATGATTTCCATCTACCACAATATGGTCTTCATTCACCTCTACAATTTTGAAAGGATGCTCATTACCTTGTGCATCTTTAGACACTAAACCCAGACCAACTTCTGGCTTTACTTCTTCAGGAAGTTGTGCCTTTTCAACTTTGTGAAATAACTCTTGTCTCACTTCACCATAAGCTTCAGTTACAGGAATATCAACAGTTTTTTTATCGTTTACTTTCATATCGATAACTGCTTTTTCAAAACCAGGAATCAACATCCCTTGACCTAATGTAAACTCTAAAGGCTCGCGCTCTAAAGAACTATCAAAGACTTGTCCGTTTTTTAATTTCCCTGTATAATGTACTTTAACAGTATCATTTTCTTTTACTTGACTCATAAATTTCTTATTTTCATTATAATAAGCTGCAAAATTATTGTTTATCATAGAGAATAAAGAATCATACGACCCTTTTCTGCCCATTTAAGAAAAACTTAACGTCTCAAAATACCAATCCATAAAATATCAACCCTAAATTAGAGTTACAATTAGTCAAATGATCCGAACCCTATATAAAATCGCAAAGCCAACGTATAGATATTTTTATTGAGTTGCTTATTAACACAGCCAATTTTTGTTGCAATTGCGCTAAGCAATTGTGCCTTTTATTTAGAACTTTTCGGTTACAAATTGTAAAGACATATACATGGCACGCTCAAGAATTAAAAATGAAGATCAATACGACGCTTTGCGCGATAAAGGTTACAGTAAAGAAAAAGCAGCAAGAATTGCCAACACACCAGATGCCGGCAAAAAAGGAGGAAAAGCAAAACCATATGAAGAATGGACCAAAGATGAACTATACGAACAAGCTAAAAATGTAGATATCGATGGAAGATCTAAAATGACAAAGGATGAATTAATCACTGCCCTCAGAAATAATTAAAATTTTTAAAATTGAAATCTATTTTTCGTGAAAGTTATTTGATATTTTCACGACTATTTTATTTAAATACAAATCTATGTTAACTTGGAAAGACATTATTAACTTTTCTGTTAATGGCAACCCTACTCCAGATCGTCGTGTTGAGAAAACTGAGGCCGAGTGGAAAGCGCAATTAACAGATGAGCAATATAGAATTACACGTCAAAAAGGTACCGAACGTGCACATACTGGTGACCTTTGCACAACTTATGAAGAAGGCAAGTACAATTGCGTTTGTTGCAACACTCCATTATTCGATTCTACAATAAAATTCAGTTCAGGCACAGGCTGGCCAAGCTTTACACAACCTATAAAGAAAAATGCTATTAAATATGAAAAAGACATATCTTATGGTATGGTGCGCGTTGAAGTCATGTGTAATACTTGCGATGCCCATTTAGGACATGTGTTTCCAGATGGCCCTGAACCGAGTGGATTGCGCTATTGCGTGAATTCAGAATCCATGATTTTAGATAAAGAAACAGCATAATGAATACTAAGAACTTACAAATAGCAACAGTTGGTGGCGGCTGCTTTTGGTGTACAGAAGCCGTATTTCAAGAGGTTAAAGGTGTAGAACAAGTTATCTCTGGATATGCTGGAGGGAATGTACCTGGAAAACCTACGTACAGAGAAATCTGTTCTGGTTTAACAGGTCATGCAGAAGTCGTTCAAGTAACTTTTGACGCTAACGTTATTAGCTATGAAGCTATTTTAATCATTTTTATGACTACTCACGATCCAACAACACTCAACAAGCAAGGTGCCGACCGTGGTACGCAGTATCGTTCGGTAATTTACTATCATAACGATGAACAGAAAAATATTGCAAACCATGTGCTCCAAGAAATGAAACCGTATTACGAACAACCAATTGTGACCGAATTAACTGCTGCTCCTACGTTTTATGAAGCGGAACAAGAGCATCAGGATTTTTATGAAAACAATCCAGATTATGGGTATTGTAGTTTTGTGATAGATCCCAAATTAGCAAAGCTCAGAAAATTACATGCTGACAAGTTAAAGCATTAAAAAACACCTAAATCTATAGATTCTGAGTGAATTAAATGAACAAATTAACTAAAATAGCATTTGGTGGAGGTTGTCATTGGTGTACCGAAGCTATTTTTCAAGCGTTAATTGGTGTTGAAAAAGTACAACAAGGTTATGTCGCTTCAACTGGAAAAAACACTACGTTTTCAGAAGCCGTTATTGTTCATTTTAATGTTGATGTTATTACACTGAATACATTAATTGAGATTCATTTACGCACACACAAAAGTTCCTCTGCGCATTCTATGCGAGGAAAATACCGTTCTGCAATTTATTCGTTTTCAAACGTGCAGAAACTAGAAGCAGAGATTTTACTAAAAGCTTTTCAACTCGAATTTGAACATCAATTAATCACTCGAGTATATCCTTTTTCAGAATTTAAAGCTTCACGTGAAGCGATTCAGAATTACTTTATAAAAAATCCTAAAAAACCTTTTTGCGAACGTTTTATAATACCTAAATTGAACCTCTTACGCGACAAATACTCGGAAAAGTTAAAGACCAATTACTTATACCATAATGACATGAGTACTACAAAACTAGGATTAGGTTTAGCAGCTTTAGGCAGACCAGATTATATAAATATTAGACCCGAAACCTCTATTGATAAATCAGTTGAAGCCTTTAGATATACAGCTTTTAGCACTTTAGATGAAGCTTATCATCTTGGTATTCGCGATTTTGATGTGGCGCCTTCTTACGGTTTGGGCGAACAATTTTTGCAAGATTGGAATACCTCTAGAAACCACAAAGACGTTAACCTCTCCACAAAATTTGGTTACACTTATGTCGCCAATTGGGAAATAGGGTTCTCGGGTAAGCATGAAATTAAAGAACATTCGATAGACAAACTGAATGAACAATGGAACGTTTCTAAAGCTTTATTACCTAATTTAAAAATCTATCAAATTCATTCAGCAACATTAGATAGTGGTGTGTTAAAAAATGACGCTGTATTGTATAGATTGCATGAATTAAAAAAAACGCATCAATTAAAAATCGGAATATCTTCAAGTGGAACCGAACAAATAAAAATCATTAATGAAGCTCGAAAAATTAAATTTGATGGTATCGATTTATTTGATAGCTATCAAGTAACCTATAACGTCTTTGAACAATCCACGTATGCAGTTTTAAAAGCATTATTAGCAGAAGGTAAAACTGTTATAATTAAAGAAGCTTTAGCTAATGGTCGTATATTTAGAAATGATCAATTTAAAGCCTATCAAACGGCATATCATTATCTCGAAACACTTTCGAAAAAATATCAGGTTGAAAGTGATGCCATTGCCCTACGATTTATTATGGATTATTTAGAACCAAAATTGGTTTTAAGCGGTGCCTCGAACACGACTCAACTTCAACAAAATTTGAAAGCTTTACATTTTAAACTAGATACAAACGATATAGAACAGCTAAAATCACTTGCTGTAAACCCTGAAGATTATTGGCAAGAACGCAGTCATCTTAGTTGGAATTAACCTCTTATTTTAATTTCTTCTTCAGCATACACAATACACCAATTTCCTCTCTTGAAAGGTTTTCATTCACTTTTAATAGTCGTGCTATTTCCTTTTGAAAATAGTTGATGGTTTTGCCATCAATATATTCATCAATAACACGCGGATCAATATAAGAACTGCGTGCAACCGATGGCGTGTTTCCCAAACGCTCACTTACTTTAATGACCGCTTCACGGATATTTTTATCTAATTCTTTTTGATCTTGTTTTTTAGAGTACCCTATTTCATCTAATGCCATGGCGGCAATTACTGTTCCTGCCCATGTTCTAAAGTCTTTGGCAGAAAATTCTTCACCCATCACCTCCTTAATATAATCATTGAGGTGTTCACTTTTAACATCCTGTTTTTCTCCGGCTTCATCAATAAACTTAAATATTTCATAACCTGGCAAATCGTCTATCTCTTGCACGATTTTCGCTAACTTTCTATCAACAATATGGCGTTCTTGTTCTTTACCTGATTTCCCGATATAATTAAAGATGAGTTCATCATGTTCAATTTGCAAATGCTTACTCCGCATGGTCGTTAAACCATAACTCTCGTTTTCTTTGGCATAATAATCACTTCCTGGTCTAAAATACGCGGCTTCCAGAAGTCTCACCATACATGCCAGCACTTTTTCTTTTACGAGTTTACGTTTACGAAGGTGTTGTCCGGTAACACGACGCATACGTTCTAATTGACCTGCAAACTTAACAATGCGATCGAATTTTTGCTGTTCTTGCTTTTCTCTATATTTTGGATTGTAGATATACTGCTTTCTATTTTTATCGTCTCTACCTGTGGCTAAAATTTTAGCTGATTTGTTGGTAGTAATTTCAACATCGGTCCAAGCTGGTGGAATAACCAAGGCTTTAAACCTATCTTTTAAATCGTTATCCTTTATCGTTTTATCAGCACTATCGACATATCGAAAGCCTCTGCCATGTTTTTTTCTGTAGTACATGATGTTCGTGTGGTTATATAATCTATAAAGTAAATTCTTTAACCCAACATCAATTAACTCAAAAGCCACTAAAAGTATCTCATTACTTTCGTGATTAAAAATCGTAATATCTTCTTTACCCCTTAATACCTCTATAATAATCCAATACTTTTACACGCAGTAAGTAATCGTATTTGGCATTGGCGAGATTGACTTTAGCGCTATCTAAATTATTTTTACTAGTGATATAATTTAAGAAATTAGAGACACCGTTTTTAAATCGGATGTCATTAATACGATACGACTCTTCATAAGCTTCCACTTGTTTTTCTAAACTTTGATGACGTTTATAAGCGGCTTCCATATCAAAATATACCTGAGCAATCGCATTCTTAATGTCAACATGTGTGCGTTCTAACTCAATGATGGATTCTTCAACCTTAATTTTCTCTAAAGCCACATTATTTTTGGCTCTAAACCCATTGAATAATGGCACATTAACCTGAACACCAACAACCGTATTGAGATTATTATCTAATTGGTCGGTATAATCAATACCTTCTGAAGTATAATTGGTCTGTTCTGTAATAATTGGCAAATCTTCAGCATCAACCGTTACAAAATCTCCTGTTTCAACAAAACTTGACCCTGTGGCGGTAAATAATTCCGCTGCACTAGAATAGTTTGTATTTAAACCTCCGAAAAGTGAAATTTCGGGTGTAAACTGAGACTTGGCGACACGCACCCCTTTTTTGGCTGCTTCTATACGTAATTCCTTAGCTTTAAATGTGGCTAGGTTCTGAATAGCGTCTTCAAAAACAGTATTGGCAGAAACTTCATAGTTATTAAAATCTAGAAGTAAGCCATCGGTCGCTAAGTGAATATTTTCTTCTAAATTCATTAATTGTTGTAAACTTAATTTGGCATTATTTAAGCTACTTTCAGCCACTAAGACACTGGTTTCATCGCTTGCCAACTGCCCTAAAATATCAGCGTAATCTGCAGGATTTCCTGTTTCGTCATCGTAAAAATCTTGTTGAATTTTAAGCTGTTGTGTCGTTGTTTCTAATCGGGATTTAGCCAACTCTAAAACATCTTTTGCATTTAAAACTTGAAGATAGGCCAAGGTGACATTCAATATTAAATCTTGTTGCGCTGCTTCAATTTCTAAGTCGGAAGCTTTTTGATTCAATCGGTTTTGTTTGGCCGCATTTAATAATCGAAAACCATTAAAAATGGTCATATCTAAACTCAATCCTAAGTTAGAAAAGGTTAATTCTTGATTGATATAAGCGTTGGTAAATGGGTCGATACTTCTGCCATCATTAACCCCTAAATTAAAACTACCATTAAGACTTGGCAATACATCGGCTTTAGATTGTTGGTAATTTACTTTTGCTGAGTTCGCTAATAAATTGGTCGATTTTAAATCGAGATTATGGTCTATAGCGATAGCAATACAATCGTCTAAAGTATAACTTTTGTTCGTTTTATTTTGAGCAAAACCAGCCCAACTCATCATTACAATGATGATTAATAGTATGAGTTTATGTATCATGATTTGTTACTTTTAATTATTTAGGTATCGAATGATCAATCTTACAGCATCGTCAATTCGAGTGTTTCGAGGGATCGAGAAATGTATCGAGAATCTTATATCTATTTATGACTTCTCGATACAAAATTTTCTGAAAAGCGAAAATTCCACTCGAAGTGACGCAATGTTATTGACATGCTACTTTTATTAATGGTGATTAAACTATTTTTCCATCAAGCAGATTAATAATTCTTGAACCATAAGCAGCATTACTTTCAGAATGTGTGGCTTGTATTATGGTGACGCCTTCTTTATTTAACTGTGCAAAAAGCTCCATGATTTCTCCGCTTTGTTTCGAGTTGAGATTACCAGTTGGTTCGTCTGCTAAAATGAGCTTTGGTTGTCCTATTAAGGCTCTGGCAATCCCAACGAGTTGTTGTTGCCCTCCACTTAATTGTATTGGGAATAAATCTTTCTTTCCTACGATATTAAATCGGTCTAGCATATCAGCAACCATCGCTTTACGTTCTGATGATTTTATGTTTTTATAAAGTAATGGTGTTTCAATATTTTCGTAAACCGTGAGTTCGTCAATCAAATGATACGCCTGAAACACAAAACCGATATATTCTTTGTAGAGTTTAGCACGGTTTTTTTCTTTCATGCTATGCACAGGTTCTCCTAAAAAGGTATAACCTCCATCTGTAAAATGATCTAACATGCCAATACAATTCAACAAGGTAGATTTCCCAGAACCAGAAGGTCCCATAAGTGAGATAAATTCTCCCGCTTCAACATTTAAATTAATAGTATCCAGTAAGGTTACTTTATTGCTTCCTGAATTGACTGTTCTTGTGGCTTCGTTTAAGCTTACTAATATATTTTGCATTTTGATTGATGTGTTTACTTTGGTTTCTTATAAATAGCGTTTTATCTACCCCCCTAATGTCCCCTCAAGGGGACAATCTAACTAAGACTAATTTTAGGAAAATATGATATTGTTTACACTATTTATAACTTAATCTATTCGTCTAATTTCTGAATCTCCAAAACTCAGTCCTTTGTTAACTTCTGCTTCTCCTTTATGGCGTAATGTGGCTTCACCATAAGCTGTAAATTTGATACTTTTTGAAGCTTGAATTTTAAACACCGCTTCTCCATAGGCTTTAAGTTTCGACGATTTATTATCAACGTCTACAAGATTGATAATTCCTGATCCATACGCTGTAATATTCTGCTTAACTGTAGTTCCTTTTTTAATTATCAATTCACTTTCTCCATAAATATCGACATTGAATGTATCAATATTAACATCGTTAAATGTAACTTGAGATTCCCCATAAATGTAAAGTTTGAACTTTTCCGCTTCAATTAAACTCTGACAAAAAGTACGTTGCTCACCTCGTAAAGATAAAGTTTCAATGCTTTTATAGGTTATAAGAATAGTTAACACTTTTCCTTTATATATCGGCATTTTTCGCTCAATGCCATCGATAATAACTTTTTCATGCTTGGTGGTTTCTTTAGCATCATCTAAATACACACGAAGTGTGTTTTTATTCACTTCAATATTTATTTTGTCTTCTGGTTCTGTATTGTCTAATATCGTTACAGATTCTTCGTCTCCTTGAACTAATGTGGTTTCGATATGTGGACTTATGATAACCTTATCAAAAGATTCAACCATTTGTTTTGTTTGTGCTAGCACCATTTGACTTATTAAAATCAAAATTAGTAGTGCTATGTATTTTATAGTTTTCATATTATGCTTTTTTTAATTTTTATTCGGTTTTTAAACTATCCACAGGATTTGCAATTGCCGCTTTAATCGCCTGAAAACTTACCGTCACCATTGCAATTACAATAGCAACTATTCCAGCTATAACAAAAATCCATCCATTGATTTCTATGCGGTAGGCATAATTCCCTATCCAATTATCCATAACATACCAAGCCACAGGAATAGCAATTACAATGGCAAGACCAACGAGTTTTAAAAAGTCTTTAGATAATAATTTGACAATACCAGAAACACTTGCGCCTAAAACTTTACGAACTCCAATTTCTTTGCTGCGCTGTTCTGCAGTGTATGCTGCCAATCCAAAAAGTCCCAAACATGAAATAAGAATGGCCAATAAGGCAAAAAGCTGAGATAGCTTCCCAACGAGTTGTTCACTTTTAAATTTAGCGTTAAACGCATCATCTACAAAACTGTACTCAAAAGGAAATGCTGGATTGTGTTTTTTCATTACTGCTTCAATTTTAGACAACACATCGCTAGTTCCTATTTTAGGATTTGTTTTTAAATACATATAACTCGCTTCACCATGATAGTTAAAAAATAGCACAGGATCACTTTGTCCATACATGTCATCAAAAAGGTAATCTTTTACAACACCAACAACCGTATACACATCTCCTCGATCTATCTTTTTACCAATAGCACTGCCTTCTCCCATTAGTTTTGCAAAGGATTCTGTAATTAAAACACTCGTACTGTCTTTTGCCATGTTTTCATAAAACCCACGACCTTCAACGAGTTCCATTCCTGCAGTTTCCAAGAAATCGGAACTAATATATCTAAAGAAAATTAAGACGTCTTCTGTGTTTGTTCCACCTGTCCACGTTAAGTTAGAACCATTATTACCTCCATTTAAAATCCCTGAATTGTTTAAGCCTACACTTGAAACCGCTCCTGTTTGAATTAAATCTTGTTTAATGACATCAAATTTTTCGATCATGGTTCCATTGACATTCAACGAAATCAATTGGTCTTTATCAAAACCTAAGTCTCTATTTTTTATATGCTGAAGTTGTTGATAGACTAGAATCGT
This sequence comes from Winogradskyella psychrotolerans, assembly GCF_018860545.1. GTDB lineage: Bacteria > Bacteroidota > Bacteroidia > Flavobacteriales > Flavobacteriaceae > Winogradskyella > Winogradskyella psychrotolerans_A. The sequence goes on from NZ_JAHKPN010000011.1 coordinate 63,086, forward strand.
ACAAATGATAAAAACGATTGAAATTGTAAACTGGCCAACAACGAGTCCTTTCCGGATATAATTGGCAGAACCTTGAGTAACTTTTAGTCCTTTTAAAACCTCAACAGGCTTAAATGAGGATAGATAAAAAGCCGGATACAGTCCTGCGAAGATGCCGCACACTAGCGTAATGCCTAATAAAAATACAATGTGAAATGGTTGCGACAATCCTAAGACTAAATCTTTCTCTATCAACAAATTGAATTGTGGCAATAAGACAAATAGCAACAAGACACTTACTAAAGTTGCCATAAAAGCAAGAATCAAAGCTTCTGAAATAAATTGAAAAATTAATCGTGTGCGACCAGAACCCATCGCTTTTCTAACACCAACTTCGTTTGCTCGTTTTTCGCTTCGTGCTGTGGATAAATTCATAAAATTAATACACGCAATGAGTAAGATAATTAAAGCAATGATAGTAAATAGTCTCACCGAATCTATGCGTCCACCAACTTGCTTTCCATTTTCAAAATGATCTCTTAAATGCCAATCTTTTATAGAATGTAAAAATGCTTTTGAGTCACTATCTCCTGTTTTCTTCTCTAATAAACTTCTTACTTGAGCATCAACATTATTAAAATCAGCTTCTGGTGATAATTCTACAAAGGTATCGGCGAAAAAACTACCATAACCATTGGTCCACTCTTTGTCTCCACTCCAACGCTCAAATGGCGCAATCCAATTAATAGGAAATGTGACGTTTTTTGGAAGATTTTCAATCACTCCAGAAATTAAATAGTTCTCAGTATTATCTACTTTGAGTACTTTACCAATAGCCTTTGCATTTTTGCCATAAAGCTGTTCTGCCGTTTCTTGCGTAATAACAATGGCTTCAGGATTATTGAAAGCCTCTTTAGCATTACCTTCAACAAATTTTAAGCTAAATATTGTTATAAAATCTTCATCTACAAAACGTCCACCACTATTAATGGCATTATCATTTACAGAAAATAATAAATCTCTATGTTTTGTGCGTGATGCTTTAACAATTCCAGGAATTTCCGTTTTCATAGCTTCCGCAAATGGTCCTGGTGTAGAATTGAACGTTCTCCATTCTCCATCATATTCTTGATGCGTTGGCACATAATACACTTGATCTTGCTTTTCAAATTCTGAATCGAAACTCAACTCATCTTCAACCCATAGAAAGATTAAACTGGCACAGGTAATTCCGATGGCTAATCCGAAAATATTCAGAAAGCTATACCCTTTATTTTTACGTAACGTCCGGAATGCTATTTTTATATAATTTAAAATCATATTCTTTTTTTGACTGAATTAATTATTACTACTTATTATGTAGTGAAGATGATGCCAAAACCACAGAACACTAAAAATCAATTAATTAATTTTTATTTTAAAATCTATAGTGTTCGTTTTTGATACACATCTTGTTCGTAAATGAACAATTTATTCTGAGCGTAAAGAATCCACAGGATTAGCATTTGCCGCCTGAAGCGTTTTCACACTGATAACTAATAAAGCAAAGAAAATCATAGCCAAACCACTCACTAAAAACACCCAAAAACTGATACGCGTTTTGTATGCAAAATCTTGTAACCAATTATTAATGCCGTAATACGCAATTGGTGCCGCAATGATAAAAGCAATCGCTACCAAGGTTAAAAACTCCTTACATAAGAGTGTATTAATCTGTAACAATGACGCTCCCAAAACTTTACGCACTCCTATTTCTTTTACACGACGGTTAGTGGTATAAATCACAAGTCCGAGCAATCCTAAACAGCTAATGAGAATTGATAAGCCTGTTGCCCAATTTAAAAGTTTGGACATCTTTTGCTCCCGATTATAAAACCTCTGGATGGTTTCATCTAAAAACTCTACGCGATAATCGTCTGTTTCTGAATAAACCGATTTATAAGCATTTTCAATTTTTGAAAGTGTTCCTTTAAAATCTGCTGATGATTCATTTTGAAATGCGATATGAACGGCTTGAAACTGACTCCAATCTGGTTGATACCAATCTCCTCTATATGCCATCGGTTTAATATCACTTCGCAAAGAACGTTGGAAAAAATCTGTCATAACTCCGACTATAGGCACACTTTGATCACCTAATAAAACTGTTTTACCAATTGCTTCATCGGGACTTTTGAAACCAAGTCTTTTTCTACACGTCTCATTAATCACCAACTCTTTAACGGTATCATTTCGGATGGTTCGTCCTGCTATAAGATTTAACTCAAATACCTCAACGTAATTGACGTCACCAAAAATAAATTGTAAGTCTAAATTAACCTCATTGTCACCATTATTATAAGTGACTGAAGAACTATTAGTAGAAATAGATGCAGGTGCATTGCCTCCAATACTAATCGATTTAATTTCCGGAATAGCTCTTAATTTTAGGGCATAAAGCTCTTTTTTAGAGATTTCGCGTTCCGCTCTAGGGCTATAAACAGACACAATAGCATCCGTTTTAAAACCCATATCTGTTTCTAAAAGAAAATTAATTTGTTGACCAACCAACAACGTAGCAATTACAAATACTTGAGCAATGGAAAACTGAAAAACCGTTAAGAATTTTCTGAGCTTCACTTTTTTATTTCCGACAGCTAAATGATTTTTTAAAACTGAAACGGTATTGAACTTTGAAAGTACTAATGCTGGATAAAAACCAGATAAAAATGTTACTAATAGTAATAGAATAGCAATACCAAGAATAATTAAAGGTGATTTCATCAGTTCATAACTTAAACCTTCTGGCACAAAATCGGAAAATACATTAATCAACCATCTAGAAAGCAATAGCGATAATACCGCAGACACCAAAACCAATAAAAATGTTTCACCCATAAATTGACCTATGAGTTGTTTTCTAGAGCTTCCTAATGTTTTACGGATTCCTATTTCTTTAGCACGCTGAGAAGCTTGCGCTGTATTTAGATTGATAAAATTAATACAACCTAAAAGCAATAGAAATATCGCCACTAAAGCAAGATTTATAAGTAGCGATTTACTGGCCTGACCTTTAGACCAATCGTAAATACCATACTTTTCGTTGAAGTGAATATCTCCTAATGGTTGTAGTGTAAACTTTTGTTCATCACCATATTTTTTAGATTCCTCATCTTGGTGCTCCTTTGCTAAATCATCCAAACGATTTTGTATGGCTGATAAGTCGGCATTTGAAGTCACCTTTACAAATAGCTGAGACGCATCGTTGGTGTTATTCCAATTTTTATTGAGGAAATCGTCTCGCAATCGAGTTTGTAAAATTGTTGAATGCGAGATAAATTCTTCAAACACAAAATCTGTTCGTTCTTTAAAATTCTCAACAATTCCTGTAACTGTTATATGAAGTGAATCATTGTAAACTAAGGTTTTTCCAATAATATCTGAAGGTTTTGTATTTGGAAAATAATCAGCTGCTCGATTTTCGGTAAGAATAACATTATTTGGACTTGCTAAAATTTCAGATGTATTACCAGCTAAAAATTTATAATCGAAAATCTTAAAATAATTAGCATCTGCAAAAACGACGAAGTTGGGCCATTTAAATTCGGAATTTAATACTCTATTTTCAACTTTTGAAGGCCGTTCAATATAAAACCCACTAACGGTTTCAAAATTTGAATTCTCGGAAATAGCATCCTCCAAAGCTAAAGTGACTCCTGGAATTGAAAAATTAGCTTCAGGACTCGTTAAATCGGTAACTACTCTATAAATACGATCCTTATCTTTATGAAATGTATCAAAGGTAGCATCGTAATAAATCATTAAACCAATCACAAAAGAAGCACTTAAACCAATGGTTAATCCAATAATATTTATTAGAGAAAACACCTTATGCTTCATGAGGTTCCTCCATGCTATTTTGAAATAATTTTTAATCATGATGTGTTGTTTTATAGCAAAATCCACAAGGTTTTAAACACCTTGCAGGTTGATGATGATTATTCCGTTCTTAAAGATTCTACAGGATTAGAGGTTGCCGCTTTTATTGTTTTTACAGCTATGGTTAACATGGCAATCACTACTGCTATGCTACCCGCACCTAAAAACATCCAAATATTAAGTTCTATACGATACGCGTAATTCTGCAGCCATTTACTCATGGCCCACCATGCTATTGGCGACGCGATTAAAAAAGCGATAACGACTAATTTTAAAAAGTCTTTAGTCAGTAATATTGTAATAGCCGAGACACTCGCACCGACTATTTTACGAACTCCAATTTCCTTTTTACGTTGTGCTACAATGAGTAATGACATGGCAAACAAACCGATACAACTTAAGATTATGGCAAGTATTGAACCACTACCAATCATGGTAATCATAGTGCGCTCATGACGTAGGGTTCTATCAATATTTTCATTTAAAAAAGACCCTTGAAATTCGGCATTAGGTTCAATAGCATTCCAAGCTGCTTTTACATCGGTGTAGGCTTGCTCTAAATTTTGTGATGACACCTTAACGTATACGTTGCGTAAATTCCAGTTAGGAAGCGCAAATAAAGTCATTGGTGCAATCGTCTGGTCGAGTTCTTGAAAATTGAAATCTTTAATAACACCTACTACAGAATATACAGCATCATCTAAATCCATCTGTGAGGCTAAAATATCATCTTCATTAAGTTGCTTCGCCATGGCTTCATTGATAATAACCGAAAGACTATCACTCGCTAAGTTTTTTCGAAAAGAACGACCTTCAATAATATTCAAGTCTAAGGTTTCAATATAGTCTGCATCAACCACCACCATGTGTGTTTCTACACCGCGACCATGATGTTCAAAACCCAAGACACTTGTAGAACGCGAGCCATCTTTTCCTAAACCTAAAATGTTATTGGATGCTGTAACACTTACAATATTAGGTTTATCTTGAAGCGTATTTCGAAGTAATTCTATTGCTTGTTGATCATTCAGTTGGCCATTCAGTGGAAAAGCAATCACCTGATCTTTATTGAAACCTAAATCTTTAGTCCTCATAAATTCCACCTGATCCCAAAGTACAAGCGTACCACTAATCAGTAAAATAGCAATACCGAATTGTAAGACCATTAAACTATTTCGTAAATGGTTTTTACCATTGACGTCGAGCTTCCCTTTTAAGCTTTGTAAGGTTCCTAGGCGACTCATTAATAATGCAGGATAACCTCCAGCAATTAATGTAATCAGCAAAACACTTAAAATAAGCACCAACAACAAAGATGGGTTTAGTAAGGTTGCCAATGACGCTTGGGTTTTAAATAAGGTTTGAAAATGAGGTAGTAGAAACACAGCTAATAAAATTCCTAGTCCGATGGAAATTAAAAACACTAAAATGCTTTCACCCCAAAACTGAAAGAATAGCTGTTTTTTGTTTGCTCCAAGCGTTTTTCGCATGCCAATCTCACGCAATCGTTGCGCACTTTTTGCAATACTCATATTGATAAAATTCACACAAGCGATAAACAGAATTAAAATTGAAATCCCCAAAACCAAATAAGGCATAGTACGACTTACAGTTACCTGACCTTGATTAAAATTAGCAAAACGAACATCTGCCAAAGGCAATAGTTTTAGTTGTCTATAAAGTCCTTCAGCATTTGGTTGAAACCCATCACGCTTAGCATTATCAATCTCGTTTTTGTAATGTAATTGCGTAAAATCTGTGGTACTTTTTTCAAATTGCTCAGGTTGTACACTTTCTGCAAGTTGCATATATACTTCATGGTTCTCCATGTCCCAACGACCGATAGTTCTAGCATAGGCATGTTCATTCTGACTTTTAAAATTCAGAACGATATCAAATCCCATAGAACTGGTATTCGGAAAATCTTTTACGATTGCAGTAACCGTAAACGGTACTTGTTGCTCATCCCTTAGAATGCTAACCGTTTGTCCGATGGGCTCTTCATCACCAAATATACGTTTCGCAGCTAGCTCAGTCATTACCACAGAAGACTCTGACGTTATTGGATTTGTCTTATCACCTTTTATAATTGGAAAGCTAAACATGTTAAAAAAATCGGGATCCACATAAGCCGTACTCATACCGAATTGCTTGTCTTCTTGACTTAATAAGACACTAGTACTAACATAGCGCGTAATTTTTTCAACTCCCGCAACCTCTTCTTTTAAAGCGGCAGCAAAAGGTTCGGATTTTGAGGTATTAGCCTCAATACCATTTAACCCACTATCTTCTGTATACACTTGATAGATTTCATCTCCATGCTCATGAAAACGATCAAAAGACAATTGAAAAACGGCATACATCGCCAACAATATGGCCACACCAAATGCTGCCGTAAGTCCAACAACATTAAGCGCTGTAAAAGTTCTATTCTTCCAAAGGTTTCTGAATGCTATTTTTATATAATTTTTAAACATGATTGTTCGTTTTATGATTGATGATTATTCGGTACGCAATGACTTTACCGGATTAGAGGTTGCCGCTTTAATCGCTTGGAAACTTACAGTGATTAGTGTAATGATTAACGCTCCAAAACAAGCAATAGCGAAGACATCCCAACTGACTGTGGTACGATAGCTAAATTTTTGTAACCATTGTCCCATAATATAATAGGCTAACGGAGATGCAATTAATAATGCGATGAATACCAGCGTGATGAAATCTTTTGAAAGCAATAACCATAACTGACTGATGGATGCTCCTAAGACTTTACGAACACCAATTTCTTTTGTACGTTGTTCAGCCACAAAAGATGCTAAACCAAATAAACCTAAACAACTAATAAAAATCGCTAACACTGTAAATACTCTGGCTAAACTGGCAACGCGTTCTTCTGATTCAAACTTTGCACCATATTCTTCATCTACAAACTGATAGTCGAAAGGAGTGTTAGGGAAGTTCTTTTTAAAGACACCTTCAATAAGCGATAAATTTTCACTGGTGCTTTTTTCAGGATTAAGTCTTACATTATAAAACGCCGTATTATCTTCGCTATCAAAAACATACATCGCTTGTTTCACAGGACTGTAAGGCGACTGAATAATCATATCTTCAACAACTCCTACAATTTTTAAAGGAGGACTTGGATCTTCAGTATCAGAATCTCTAATAAATTTACCTATTGGGTCTATAAGTCCCATGTATTTCACAGCTGTTTCATTAAGTAATACAGCATTTGAATCTGAAGCAAATTCCCGAGAAAACCCTCGACCAGCAGTAACTTTTAAGCCTAAAGTTTCCACAAATTCATATGAGACTGATGTATATGCTAAATCTTCCTGGAAATCAGCTGGCTTACCATCCCAAGTATAACCAGATCGGTTAGACCATACATTAGTCATTGGCCCACTTGTACCCGTCATTTCTAAAGCACCCCCAGAGGCTATAAACTGATTCCTCATGATATCTTTTTTCCCGATAAACTCGTTACTCATAACTGGAATTTGAATGAGTCCTTCTTTATCATATCCAACAGGTCGATCTTTAGAAAACTGTATTTGATTCATCACCACCAATGTTCCTATAATTAAGGCTACCGAAACGGTAAACTGTGCGACTACTAAAATTTTTCGAGGTAAGGATGAATAACGACCAGATTTGAAGGTGCCTTTTAATACCGCAACAGGATTAAAAGATGATAAATAAATGGCTGGATAACTGCCAGCTAAAAATGCCGTAATAATTACAAAAGCCAATGAAATTAACCAAAACTGAAGATTTTCCCAAGGAAAAACGATGGCTTTACTAGCCAAATTATTAAATCCGTTTAAGAATAACAACACTAATCCAAGTGCTACAATAAATGAGAGAAAAACTATTAAAAACGATTCACTTAAAAATTGAAAAATAAGCTGACTACGTTGTGAGCCAATCGATTTTCTAATGCCAACTTCTGTCGCTCGTTTTTCGGAACGTGCTGTACTTAAATTCACAAAATTAATACAAGCTAATAACAGAATAAACAAACCAATAACACCAAACAACCAAACGTTTTCGATGCGTCCACCGGATTGGACTCCATTTTCAAAATCACTACGCAAATACCAGTCTTTCATAGGTAATAAAAATAATTGCGGATTGTATTCAGCAGTTTCAGAAGAGCTATTCTTTTTAATATCTATAATTTTAGAGGTCACAACCTCCATAGTCGTACCCTCGTTAATTTGAACAAATAACTGAAATGAATTATTTCCCCAAGCATCTTTAGACAATTCTAACCAAGGTTGCGTTGTTACATAATGTTTCCACGGAATGATGTATTCCATCTCGCTAAACGAGTTATTTGTTGGAATATCCCTATAAACCGAGGTAACAATTAAATCATCTTCATTATTTACTTTTACTATTTTCCCTAAAGCGGTTTCACTTCCAAATAAAGACTTTGCAACAGATTCAGAAAGCATTATCGAATTTTTGTCTTTAAGACCATTCTTTATACCAGAAATAATATCTAAATCTAACATGTCTGGTGCATCTTCTTGCATGGCATTACCAGTTCTGTAAATATTAGTTTCACCAAATTTTAGATATCGTGGTTGCTCCCATGACGCCATAATAATATGTTTAAAATTATCTGCATAATCTTGACGTAACGCAAACTCCAAAGGTCTAGGGATAGCATTCATTGTGCGGATATCTCCATTGTTAGTTTGGTGCTGAAAAACTTGGGCAATAGTTGACTTATTTTTAAAGTGATTATTAAAATTTAATTCATCAGTGACCCATAAACCAATCATAATCGTCGCTGCCATGCCAACAGCTAAACCTGAAATATTGATAAATGAATACACCTTATTTTTAATAAGATTCCGAAACGCTATTTTAAAATAATTTTTGAGCATGGCTTCTATGAATTACTGTTCGTTTTTTAATTGATTTGGCTTCGACACTTCAGTACAGATACTGAACTAAATTCAGCACTCGTTGGTTGTTTTATGATTTACTGAAGTGTTTTCGGCCTGATTGATTGATTGATTGATTGATTGATTGATCATTATATACCTACAAGGGTTTAAAAACCTTGCAGGATAGACTACGCTAATATATTCTCAGTTACTTTTTGTCCGTCTAACATTCTTATAATTCTGTGACTGTATTTTGCATCGTGCTCACTATGTGTTACCATGATGATGGTTGTGCCTGCTTCATTGAGATCTATTAATAAATCCATAACCTCATTACCATTGGTACTATCTAAATTTCCTGTGGGCTCATCGGCAAGAATTAATTTGGGTTTGTTTACAACCGCTCTTGCCACAGCTACACGTTGTTGCTGACCACCAGAAAGTTGTTGAGGAAAGTGATTTCTTCGGTGCATAATTTGCATTTTCTCTAAAACCGCTTCGACTTGCAGTTTACGTTCTGCCGGTTTAACACCTGTGTAGATTAAGGGTAATTCTACGTTTTCAAACACCGTTAGTTCATCAATGAGATTAAAGCTTTGAAAAACAAAACCAATATTGTGTTTGCGTAATTCTGAACGCTTGCGCTCATTATAACCAGCGACTTCCGTGCCGTTAAACATAAAACTACCACCATCAGGATCGTCTAGTAATCCCAAAATATTTAATAGGGTCGATTTCCCACATCCCGAAGGTCCCATGATCGCCACAAACTCACCTTCTTTCACATCAAATGATAATTTGTTTAAGGCTATGGTTTGTACTTCTTCGGTTTTATAGAATTTTTCTAAATCTTTTATTTGTATCATCGTATAAGTTTTTATCTTGTAGCTTTGGCTATTAGCCCTTAGTTATTGGTTGTTAATTTTAGTGTTTTTTCTATTCTCTATTATCTTGAATCTTGGTTCATGTCTCTTGTTTCTATTTCAAAATCAACTCTTCCGTATCTCCAAAAGCATCATAACTCGAGGTGACTACTTTATCTCCAGGATTTAAACCATCAAGCACCTCATAATATTCTGTATTCTGGCTTCCTAATCTTATGTTGACTTTGTACGCTGTGTTTCCATCTTCGCTGACTTTAAACATCCAGTTCCCTCCTGTTTTTTGAAAGAAGCCACCTTTCGCTACTAACAACGCTTCTTTTTCTGCACTTAAGGCCACACGAATTTGCAAATTCTGACCTCTACGAATGCCTTCAGGCACTTCACCTACAAATTTCATATCCACTTGAAAACGACCATTGGTAACTTGTGTAAATACCTTTTTAATTTCTAAAGTGTAGGTTTTATTATTCAACACAAAGGTTCCGGTTTGACCATTATAAATTCTAGAAATATAATGTTCATCAATATCTACTCTTACTTTATAACCAGTGATCACATCGACTTGACCTAACCGTGTGCCTTTATTAATAGACTGCCCGATTTCAGCATCTAGCGACGTTAACTGACCGTCAATTGGTGCTCTCACCACTAAATCGCCTACTTTTTTTCGCATAAGCTCTAATGCACTTTGCGTTCTGGCATATGAGTTTTTCGCTTGACTCACTTCTAATTTAGACGAAATAGTATCTTCAGATAAAACTTGTTTAGCCAGCTTCATCCGTTCTTTTTGGTATTCGTAATTATTCTGAGACGACTCATAATCCATTCTTCCTATCGCACCTTTTTCGTATAACCGTTTGTTTAAATTATAAACACGTTCGGCTTCAATCAGATTATTTTCAACATCTGTAAATTGATTTTGTCTGTTAATAGTATTTTGGCGCGCTGCATTTTGAGAAATCTGCATTTGGGTTAATAAATTATACACCGACGTTTCTTGGTTAATGAGACTCAATTCCAAATCGGTATTTGATAACCTTAGAATTGGCTCTCCTTTTTTCAACATAGCACCATCTTCAACAAACTTCTCTTCTACTCGCCCACCTTCCAAAGCATCTAAATAAATTGTAGTGATTGGAAGCACAATGCCGTTAACCGGAATGTTTTCTTGAAATACATTTTCACTTACTGTACTAATTGAAATACGCTCTTTATCCACATTCAATTTAGAACCACCTGAGGTTTGAAAAATAACATATATGATTAAAGCTATTATTGCAATAATCCCTATAGCTAATCCTATTTTTTGAGTTGAAAATTTCTTCTTTTGAATTGGAACGTCCATTATATATCTATTATTTATACTTTTTATATAGTGAAGATGATGCCAAAAACACAAAATATTGATTTTCAACATATTATTGTTTTTATCAAAACTAAAAGTGTCCGATTTTGATACACTTTATGTTCGAAAATGCACACTTTTAAACACTACTAAAATTTTATTTTTTGAATTTTTATAAGCTGAATTTAATATCGTAATATTGTATGGATGGTATTAAAAAACGCTACAATATTAGTTATAGACGATGATGTTGATGTATTAACAGCATTACGCTTGCTTTTAAAACCACTGGTTAGAGAGGTGGTTACCGAAAAGAATCCGAGTAATATTCTATCTCAAATTGAGAAGACTGCTTACGACATTATTGTTCTAGACATGAATTTTAATGGTTTAGTCAATACAGGTAATGAAGGTATTTTTTGGCTAAATAAAATTCGACAACAAAAACCTGAAACCTCTGTTATTTTGATGACCGCTTATGCCGATATTGATTTAGCCATACGCGGATTAAAAGAAGGAGCTTCTGACTTTTTAATGAAACCTTGGAAAAATGAAAAAATCGTAGAAACCATGACTACGATTCTTGGTCAGAAGACATCTCAAAACAGTACAAAGAACCAACTTCAAAATAATTCTGTTGACATTATTGGTGATAGCGATGTGATGACTGATGTATTTATGAAACTTAAAAAAGTGGCTCCAACAGATGCTAATGTTTTAATCCTTGGTGAAAATGGTACTGGTAAAGATTTAATTGCTCGTGCGCTTCATGATAACTCTAATAGAAGACATCAACCTTTTGTAAAAGTCGATGTTGGTGCCTTAACCGAATCCTTATTTGAAAGTGAATTATTTGGGTATAAAAAAGGAGCTTTCACAGATGCTAGAGAAGATAGAAAAGGTCGATTTGAAGCCGCCCATGGTGGCACACTATTTTTAGATGAAATAGGAAATATTAGTTTGAGTCAGCAAGCCCGATTACTCACCGTCCTACAAAACAGACAAGTGACTCCTTTGGGCTCAAATGAATCTATTTCTATAGATATTCGGTTGATTTGCGCTACTAATATCAATCCTCAAATTTTAGCAGACGAAAAGAAATTTAGAAAAGATTTAATTTACAGAATAAATACCGTTGATATTATTGCTCCACCACTTAGAGATCGTGGTACGGATATTACAGCATTAGCACATCATTTTATAGCTTTATATGCTGAAAAATATAATAAAAGTCCGTTTTCTTTTGATTCCGGATTCATTTCAAAATTAAAAAAGCACGACTTCCCTGGTAATGTAAGAGAACTTCAATATGTTTTAGAACGTGCAATTATTATGACTGACGGCTCGGTTTTAAAACCAGAAGATTTAGTATTTTCATCTATAGAGCGTTCATCGACCTCTACAAATATGAAAACTCAAAGTTTAAACTTAGACGATTTAGAAAAGAACGCCATTTTAAATGTCCTTGAAAAAAATAAAGGTAATGTTTCAAAATCAGCTAAAGAATTAGGTATTACCAGAGCAGCTTTATACAGAAGACTAGAAAAGTATGAACTATAGAAGTTATATTCTTTGGCTCTTTTTTAGAGTGCTTCTTTTAGTAGGTGCCATACTCGCGTTAGTGTATTCTATTTACAAAGATCAATCCGCTTATATTGTTATTATTAGCATCATGCTACTCTATTTATTTATAAACACCTATACCTTTGTAAAACGTCGTTTTGAAGCTATAGATGATTTTTTTGAAGCTGTAAAATATCGTGATTTCTCACGTTGGTTTCCAGAAGACAGAGGTCCTAAAGATATTCGGTTTTTGTACACAGGTTTTAATGAGATTAACAGAACCATTAAAGACATCAATTCACAAAACGAAGCACAATATGTGTATTTACAGAAGATTTTAGAAATGGTAGACATCGGAATTATTGCTTATAATCTCGAAACTGGAGATGTCTTATGGAGTAACGAGCCATTTGGAGACATTTTAGATGTCCCATCTTTTAAAAATATCCGCTTTGTTGAAAACAGAAAACCAGAATTGTATAATACCGTTTTTGAAACGTATCATCGCGAACCGGATTCGATTTCCATTGCACTTCAAAATGAAACTATAAAAATTTTAATTTCCGATACGGTATTTCAAGTAAAAGATGATGCATTTAAATTGATTGTCATTCAAGATATTGATAATACGCTGAATAAAAATGAATCGGAATCTTGGAAGAAGTTATTAAGTGTGATGACCCATGAAATTATGAATTCCATTGCGCCTATTTCATCTTTAGCCGATACGCTTCAACAAAACTTACAACTCGCTATTGAGCATCCGGAAGAAACACGTTTAGAATTAGAAGACTTAAATGCTGGAGTCAAAACCATTAAAAACCGCAGTGAAGGCCTTTTAAAATTTGCGAAAACCTATAGAAGTTTGAGTAAAGTGACACACCTCAACTTACAACGTGTTAAAATTGAAGACTTATTTAGTAATATCCAGCTTTTAATGGAACCATCCATAAAAGCCAAAGCTATTGCCATTACATTCGAGGTTACCTCACCCAAATTAGAATTAGATATTGATGCACATCTTATAGAACAAGTACTTATCAATCTTATTTTAAATGCTGTTGACGCCTGTAAGAGTAAAGACCATTCAGAAATTAAAGTATTAGCATCTCAAAACCCAAATAGAGATATTGTAATTAAAGTTTTAGACAATGGCTCTGGTATCCCAAAAGATATTCTAGAGAACATATTTGTGCCTTTCTTTACTAGTAAAACTACGGGAAGTGGCATAGGATTAAGCCTTTGTAAGCAAATTATGTTGCTTCATAAAGGCAGAATCATTGTTAAAAGTGTAGAGGGAGAAGGTTCTGCATTTAGTTTGATTTTTTAATCTTTAAAATTCCCTATACCTTCTTTTAACCATGCCTCATATTCTTCAATATTTGGAGTGTAAGCAACAGGCTCAATTAGATTTTCTTCATTATGATCCATCAATACATAATATGGCTGTGTATTCGTTTTGTATTTAATGGTTTGCATTTCGCTCCACTTTTGTCCCTTGTTTTTCAATTTTTTACCCGGTCGTAATTTTGAATCTGGCGCTTCACCCTCAGGAAAATCAATTTGTTCATCTACGTACAATGAAATTAAAACAATATCATTTTTAAGTTTTGACAATACTTTTGGATCTACCCAAACATTTTGTTCCATTTTACGGCAATTGACACAAGACCAACCTGTAAAATCTAGCATCACAGGTTTTCCTACTTTTTTGGCATAAGCCAAACCTGTTTCGTAATCGTTGAATGCGATGATATCGTGTGGCGCTAATAAATGTGCGCCTTCGGGAACTTCAACCGTACCACTACCACCTTTAGAATTACCAACACCATATGGAGATTCAGAATAATCCAACGGAGGCGGAAACGCACTTATAATTTTTAAAGGTGCTCCCCAAAGTCCAGGAATCATGTAAATCGTAAACGTCAGCGTTAGTAAGCCAAATAATAATCGTCCTACTGAAATATGCTTTAGTGGAGAATCATGTGGTAATTGTATTTTACCAAAAAGATATAAAGACAATGTCCCGAAAATGGCAATCCATATCGCGATAAATACTTCACGTTCTAAGAAGTGTAATTGTAATACTAAATCGGCTTGTGATAAGAATTTAAACGCTAATGCTAATTCTAAAAATCCTAAAACGACTTTTACTGTATTTAGCCATCCACCAGATTTTGGTAATGAATTTAACCAACCCGGAAATGCTGCAAATAAAGCGAATGGCAAGGCGATTGCAGATGAAAATCCTAACATTCCTATAACTGGAGCGATGCCTCCTTTAGAAGCCGCTTCTACTAAAATTGTTCCCACAATTGGCCCTGTACAAGAAAACGATACAATAGCTAAGGCTAAAGCCATAAAGAAAATACCAACAAGACCACCTCTATCGGCTTGTTTATCTGCTTTGTTTGCCCAAGAATTTGGAAGTACAATTTCAAAAGCTCCCAAGAACGAAATGGCAAAAACCACTAATAATATAAAGAAGATGAGATTAAACCAAACGTTTGTCGCTAAGGCATTCAACGCATCAGCACCGAAAATAGCCGTTATTATGGTTCCTAATAACACATAAATAACGATAATTGATAATCCATAAATGATAGCATTACGGATGCCTTTGGCTTTAGATTGACTTTGTTTGATAAAGAAACTTACCGTCATTGGTATCATTGGAAATACACAAGGAGTTAATAAGGCGACAAATCCTGAAAAGAACGCGATAATAAATATAGACCATAAGCCTTTGCTCGACTCGTCGTCAGTTGACTCAGAATTCTCAGTAACATCGGAAGAAGCCACAATAGTCTTAGTTAAATCATATTCTAAATCGACATAGGTTGGTGCTGTGCATTGTGTATCATCACAAGACATGAAACCAACTTCTGATTCTATTGTAGTAATAGTAGAATCTGTGAGTTTAATTTTTTGTCTAAACTCTGTTTTATTTTTAAAGTATTTAATCTTCATCTCGAAGACCTTATCCATACTTTCTTCTCCGTTTTCTTCATGAGTAGTACCGAGTCGTTCTACACCGTCTTTCAGAGTATAATCGAAACTTGTTGGTATTGGTCCACCGTCTTCAATATGTTGAGCATATAACTTCCAACCCTTATCTATTGTTGCTATTGATACCAGTATGAATTCAGTGTCATTAAGTTTTTCTACAGCAGTACTCCATTTAACAGGTTCGAGGATTTTAGTTGTGGCCCCCATTAAATCTAAAGATGGCAATCCGGCTGAATCTTCTTCAACCGTTTCAGCATCCTTCAAATTAAACTTGAGATCAATATAATTTGGAGGTAGGCATTTTTCGTCATCACAAACCATAAATTCTACTTCTCCTTCTACTAATGACAATTCCTCATTCAGCACTTTAATACGTTGTGTAAACTCGGCTTTGTTTTCAAAAAAGGTAATACGCATTTGAAAAACAGGATCGTCAACCGTATGACCTTCGTCTTCTGAGGTTTCGCCAACTAACTCAAAATTCTCATTTTCTGTAAATGAAAAACCAGTCGGAATGGGTCCATTATCTGGAACATTTTGAGAATATAAATGCCATCCAGAATCAATAGTGGCTATGGAAACAAGGTCGTATTCAGTGTCCGACACTTTTTCAACTTTAGTTTCCCATTTTACGGGGTCAAAAACTTGCGAAAATAAATTGAATGAAAATGAAAAAGCGAAAAGGCTTAGTAGAAGTACTTTTTTAAAATTCATGAACGACATGTTATGTTAATTTGCAAATGTAACAGATGCATTTCTGTTTTACAGTTACAGTCGTCTAATTTATAAAAATCTTAAGAATATTAGATAAGAAATAGCAGTATAAAAAAACCGAACACTAGGTTCGGTTTATTAAGATTATGATTTCACCTTAATGTTAAGTTTATCTGAGTGTTTCCATTTAGAAAGGCCACCCTCCAAATCGTATATCTTTTCAAAGCCGGCTGCTTCAAGTTTCCTAGCACATTTAGCACTACTTCTTCCAGAATTACAATACAGAATAACAGGCTTAGCTTTATCGAGTTTTGAAATATCCTCATCAAAAGTTGGGGATTTAAAGTCAATATTTTGGGAGTTGACAATATGCATATCTTCATGTTCTTCCGGAGTACGGATATCAATTAATTGCACATCTTCTAACTTTAAAATAGACTGCATTTCTGCTGCCGTTACGAGCTGAACTTCAGAATTATTTAGTGTACTATTTAAACAGCTAGTACTTAAACTTGCTATGAACAGCAAACAACATATTGCACCTATTTTTTTCATAATATTTAGTATTGAATTATTCAATATGAGTAACTTCACCTTCCCATTCATTGAATCCACCTACAAGATTGTAAGCATTTTCAATTTCTAATTGATTCATAATAGCACATGCTTGTCCGCTTCTGTTTCCAGACCTACAATACACATAAAAGTTTTTTGATTTATCTAATTCTTCAACCTCATTAATAAACCCTTGACCTTTAAATATGTCTATATGAATTGCATTAGGAATTATTCCTTCATTAACTTCATCTTGTGTTCTAACGTCTAAAACAATAGCATTGGTATCTGCTTCTAATTGTTTTGTCCATTCTTCTTGTGATAAATCAGCCATTTTTCTTGTTCTTTATTTTTAGCAAAATTAACATTTCATTATGATATAGACGTAAAAAAACGGAAAGTGTTACATTTCGAGATCATTTTTTTTAAATACTTCGCTATGCGATTCCATGTATGTATTTAAAAATGCGCTTTAAAAGATCGTATCAACCTAAGTCCACCATATTATAACTTTAACATAATATTAAGGTGATACCTCAATAAAACAAATACATTTGTCTATACAATTGTTGTATATGAAAGAATTGAACGATATCTTAAAAAATAAAGCAGATATGCCCTTATCACGTGCAACGGCTGTAAATATTTATTACACCGCGTCATGGATGAAGGAGGACTTCTTACTTGCATTAAAACCATACGATTTATCTGTAGAACAATTTAATGTTCTTAGAATTCTTAGAGGTCAGCATGGAAACCCAATCAATTTGCAAGACATACAAGAACGTATGATTAGTAAAATGAGCAATACAACACGATTAGTAGATAAATTGATTAAAAAAAACTTTGTACAACGTACGATTTGTAAAAGCAATAGACGAAAAGTTGAAATTTTAATTACGGATCTGGGTTTACAAACATTAGAAACAATGGATCCTATTATTGATGCTACTGAAGAAAATATGACCAAAAATTTAACTCAAGAAGAGTTGATACAATTAAACACCCTTTTAATTAAACTTAAAAACAAATCATTATGAAAAACAAAAATTCGAAAATTGCCATGCTATTAATTTTAGCCTTATCATTTATGTCTTACACGACATTAAAAGATAAAACTGTGAAAGTTGAAGACAGTTCAATAATTTGGAAAGGTTATAAAGTTGGTGGTGAACACACGGGAACTATTAACCTAAAGAGCGGGATGCTATCTTTTGATGGTGCAACCTTAACCGGTGGAACTTTTACTATTGACATGACCTCTATTAACACTACCGATTTACAAGGCGAATACAAAGGGAAATTAGATGGCCATTTAAAATCCGATGATTTCTTTGGAGTAGAAGAATTCCCAACAGCGACCTTAAAAATTACATCAGTTACTGGTAATGATGGAAACTATAATGTCAAAGCTGATATAACAATTAAAGGTAAAACAGAAGCGATTTCTTTTCCTATGATCGTAAAAGGAAATTCAGCAACGGCAAACCTAAAAATTGATAGAACAAAACATAACATCACATATAAGTCGCCGTCATTATTAGAAACTATAAAGGATAAGGCCATTTATGATGACTTTGATTTAAATGTAACGCTTAAGTTTTAGTCCCTAGGTAATACATATAGCATTTAAATTTTGATTCTTGTTTTTATAAAAATTTTTAAAAACAGGAATCTTTTTTATTAAAGTGTTTGAAATCCGAAATTTGATTTCTATCTTTGATGTTCAGATGAAAATAAATACAAATCATACTTGGTGGTGGAATTTCTCAAACTTACGTTCGTGAACTAACCCTTGGTATGTAATACTTATATAAAAAAAGGCTTGTCATTCACGACAAGCCTTTTTTAATTTAACAAAATACTGAAATAAATTCAGCACAAATGAAAACATTTAGTTTAAACACACATTATAAAAAAATACTTGCAGATACTATTACTCCAGTTAGTATATATCTAAAAATAAGAGATAAATTTCCTAACAGTATTCTCCTAGAAAGTAGTGACTACCATGCCAACGACAACAATTTTTCATATATCTGCTGTAATCCAATCGCTTCTATAAAAGTTGAAGGAGATATGATTCATCAAACCTATCCGGATGGAAGTTCTAAAAGTAATTTTATAGAAACCGTTGGTGTAGTTGAAGAAATCCACAAATTCACACAACGTTTTAAAGTAGATTCTAATGACGAATTCAAATTTATAAATAATGGTATTTTT
Source organism: Winogradskyella psychrotolerans (assembly GCF_018860545.1). GTDB lineage: Bacteria > Bacteroidota > Bacteroidia > Flavobacteriales > Flavobacteriaceae > Winogradskyella > Winogradskyella psychrotolerans_A. The sequence continues at coordinate 82,180 of NZ_JAHKPN010000011.1, forward strand.
GGATATACCGCTTACGATGCCGTTAAATATTTTGAAGATGTAGAGATTTCAAAAAAAGATAATTCAGTTAATATTCCTGAAATTTACTATGCCGTCTACCAAAATATAATTGCCATCAATCATCAAAAAAGTGAAGCTTATATTTTTGCACATTGTTTCCATAGCGAAAATAACATCGACGACATTCTTCAACTCATTCAAACAAGACAATATGCATCTTACGATTTTAAACCCGAAGGAAATATTGAATCCAATTTAACAGATGATGAATACAAACAACATGTAGAATTGGCTAAACAACATTGTGGCAGAGGTGATGTTTTTCAGTTGGTATTGTCTAAACAATTTTCGCAGCAATTTAGTGGAGATGAATTTAATGTTTACAGAGCCTTAAGAAGTATCAACCCCTCTCCTTACCTCTTCTACTTTGATTATGGGAATTTTAAAATCTTTGGGAGCTCACCAGAAGCGCAATTAGTAGTGAGCGAAGGAAAAGCCGAAATTCACCCAATTGCAGGTACTTTTAAACGAAGCGGTAATGATTTAAAAGACGCGCAACTTGCCGAAGAATTAACAAAAGACGATAAAGAAAATAGCGAGCATGTGATGTTAGTTGACTTAGCACGAAACGACCTCAGTAGAAACGGAAGTAACGTGACTGTTGAAAATTATAGAGAAGTTCAATTCTTTTCGCACGTTATACATTTAGTGAGTAAAGTTACAGGAACAATTCATAAAAACACGGACACCATGCAAGTGGTTGCAGATACATTTCCGGCAGGAACTTTAAGCGGAGCACCAAAACATAAAGCCATGCAATTGATAGAAAAGTATGAAAAAACCAGTAGAGGATATTATGGTGGAGCGATTGGCTTCATGGATTTTAATGGTAATTTTAACCATGCGATTATGATTCGTACGTTTTTAAGTCAGAATCATAAATTATTTTGGCAAGCAGGAGCTGGATTAGTGGCAAAGTCAAATCCAGAAAGTGAGTTACAAGAAGTTTACAATAAATTAGGTGCTTTAACCAAAGCGATAGAACAGGCTGAAAGTATTTAATTAATTTATCATTCCTGCGTAGGCAGGAATCTATTTTAAAGATTGAAGTATAATTAAAAAGATTCCCATTTGCATGGGAACATTAAGATGAAAAAAATATTAGTCATAGATAACTACGATAGTTTCACATACAATCTGGTCCATTATTTAGAAGACTTAGACTGTGAAGTTACCGTAAAACGAAACGATAAATTGACACTAGATGAAGTTGATGCTTTTGACAAGATCGTATTATCGCCTGGTCCTGGAATTCCTGATGAAGCAGGTTTACTAAAAGAAATCATAGCAACCTACGCTCCAACAAAAAGTATTTTGGGTGTATGTCTAGGGCAACAAGCGATTGGTGAGGTCTTTGGAGGTACATTAGAAAACTTAGATAATGTGTATCACGGTGTAGCAACACATGTCACAGTTTCGGTTGATGATGAATCCCTATTTAAAGGTTTAAATAAAACATTTGAAGTGGGTAGATATCACTCTTGGGTTGTCAACGCCAATTTACCAGATAGTTTAGAAGCTACCTCATTTGATGAAAACGGACAAATTATGTCACTAAGACATAAGCTTTATGATGTTAAAGGTGTGCAATACCATCCGGAATCTGTTTTAACTCCTGATGGGAAAAAGATTTTAAAGAATTGGGTGAACAGTAAGAAGTGAGAAAAAATTAAAATATAATTTGGGAAGAAACAAAAATCAGTAAAAATTAATGTCCCAAATTCCGACATCGTCGGAAACATCAAAATTAAGAAATAATGAGCGAAAGAACGAAGATGCGAGGCACAGCCTCAAGCACGAAGTTCTGAAAGTGAATGATACTTTAGCAAATGCATTGCATTCACGAATTCCTTATTAAAAAAATACGAATCAATGAGTAATTGCTTATTTTGATTGTGATTTTTGGTTCGTTTATTCGATGATGTTATTTTATGGAGCTCATGATGTGCTTCGGAATTGCATCAAGGCAAATGAACAAAGAAAAAATATAATTTAGAAGAAAGTAATTAAAACCAGATTCCCACTGTAGTGGCAAGTAAACATGAAACAACTACTAAACAGACTCATTAACCAAGAAAGCATCTCAAGTGAAGAAGCAAAAAACGTCTTGGTTAATATATCCGAAGGACAATACAACCAAAGTCAAATCGCTTCTTTTTTAACGGTTTATATGATGCGCAGTATCACTACTGAGGAACTTAGAGGATTTAGAGATGCCCTTTTAGAATTATGTATTCCAGTAAATTTAGAAGGATACAATACCATCGATTTATGTGGAACCGGAGGTGATGGCAAAGACACTTTTAATATTTCAACATTGTCATCATTTGTTACGGCAGGTGCCGGAGTTCAAGTTACAAAGCACGGGAATTACGGTGTGTCATCGGCTTGTGGTTCGTCTAACGTTATGGAAAGCTTAGGTATAAAGTTTACTAATGACATTGACTTTTTAAAACGAAGTATAGATGAAGCCGGCATTTGCGTTTTACACGCTCCACTATTTCATCCTGCCATGAAAAATGTGGCTCCAATCCGAAAAGCATTGGGGGTAAAAACCTTTTTCAATATGTTAGGGCCTATGGTTAATCCTGCATTTCCTAAAAACCAAATGGTTGGTGTTTTCAATCTTGAATTACTACGTCTCTACAGTTATTTGTATCAAGGCTCTGATAAAAATTATGCCATTGTTCATGCTTTAGATGGCTATGATGAAATTTCATTAACAGGGAAAACTAAGGTGATTTCTAATGCTTCAGAAACCTTATTTGAACCAAACGAATTAGGCGTCAACCAAATTGAACAATCAGAGATTTTTGGTGGAAACACCGTAAAGGAGGCAGCAAAATTATTCATTAAAATTATTGAAGGCAATGGTACTGAAGCTCAGAACAATGTTGTATTTGCAAATGCAGGGTTGGCCATTGCCACAGCACAGCAAATTTCCCACAAAGAAGGATTTGAACTAGCGAAAGAATCCCTTATGAGTGGAAAAGCAAAGCTAACTTTAGATAAGTTGATAGCGTTAAGCAATACATAAATTGGCCGTGTTAAGTATACAGGCTAATTACTGTGAACTAAACACTAAATACCGAACATTGAATACGAAATTATGAACATTTTAGACAAAATAGTAATAGATAAACGCAAGGAAGTTAATCTAAAAAAAGAATTAATTCCAATTCAAGCGTATGAGCAACTGCCTTATTTCGGAAGGAAAACAAACTCATTATCAAAAAAATTAAGAGCAAGTCAGACTGGTATAATTGCAGAATTCAAACGCAAATCTCCATCTAAATCTATTATTAATGATACAGCTTTAGTTGATGATGTCGCTATGGGTTATGAAAGTGCCGGTGTATGTGGCATGTCGATTTTAACTGATGAAATTTATTTTGGCGGTTCTATGGACGATTTAATGACTGCTAGAGAACACTGCGAATTGCCATTACTTAGAAAAGAATTTATTATTGACGAGTATCAAATTATAGAAGCCAAAGCTATTGGAGCAGATGCTATTTTACTCATTGCAGCCATTTTAACAAAAGCCGAAATTAAGCAGTTTTCAGAAGTGGCCAAAAGCCTAAATTTAGATGTATTATTAGAAGTTCATAATGAAGAAGAATTACACAAATCCATCATGCCTTCTTTAGATATGCTAGGTGTAAATAATAGAAATTTGAAAACTTTTGAAGTCAGTTTAGAAATTTCAAAACAACTAAGTGCATTAATTCCTGATGACTTCGTAAAAGTATCGGAAAGCGGTATCAGTTCCGTTGAAGCCATAAAAGAATTACAACCTTATGGATTTAAAGGATTCTTAATTGGAGAGAACTTTATGAAAACGGATCATCCTGGAGCAAGTGCAACTCAATTTATAAAGGACCTAGCAGGTTTATAAAACCTAGCAGGTCTAAAATTAAAAAAAGGAACGAATTAAATTTAACATTACGTCAAGTGATTTTTGACGCATGAAAAAAATTGTATCGAGAAGAAATGAATAGATTCCTGCCTTCGCAGGAATGACAAAAATTAAAAAGCGTGATGAGATTCCCGCTTTCACTGAAATATATGAAACTAAAAATCTGCGGAATGAAATTTAAAGACAATATAGAAGCTGTTGCAAGCCTGCAACCCGACTTTTTAGGCTTTATATTTTACGATAAATCTGCTCGAAATTTTGATTCAATAATTCCAGATATTCCAACATCGATTAAAAAAGTTGGTGTCTTTGTAGATGAAACACTAGAAACTGTAAAAGAGAAAATAGAAAAATATAATTTACAAGCCGTTCAACTTCATGGACAAGAATCTCCTGAGTTTTGTGCAGCTATAGACCATGTTGAAGTCATCAAAGTATTTAGTATTAAAGATGAATTTAATTTTGAGGTGCTTCAACCTTATGAAGCCGTTTGTGACTACTTTTTGTTTGATACTAAAGGAAAACTACCAGGAGGCAATGGTTTCACCTTCAATTGGAATGTTTTAAAAAACTATCCATCAACCAAACCTTATTTTTTAAGTGGAGGCATCGGGTTGTATGAAATTGAAAAAATTAAAGAATTTAAAGAAAGTCCAGCCTCAAACTATTGTTACGCCATTGATGTGAATAGTAAATTTGAAATTGAACCTGGATTGAAGAATATTGAAAAGTTAAAAAAGTTTATAACGCAGCTGTCATTCCGCACGTGATGCGGAATCCACAATAAAAATCAAAAAATAATAGATTCCTACCTTCGCAGGAATGACAAAGGATTATGAAAAACACATACAACATCAACAACAAAGGCTATTACGGAGAATTCGGTGGAGCATATATCCCCGAAATGCTCTATCCAAACGTAGAAGAATTACGCCAAAACTATCTGAAGGTAATGGCAGAACCTTCATTTCAAGACGAGTTCAATCAACTTTTAAAAGATTATGTTGGTCGTCCTTCGCCACTCTATTTTGCCAAACGTCTTTCGGAAAAATATAATACCAAAGTGTATTTAAAACGAGAAGACCTCAACCATACAGGGGCTCACAAAATCAATAATACCATTGGTCAAATTTTAATGGCACAACGTTTGGGTAAAAAACGGATTATTGCGGAAACAGGAGCTGGTCAACATGGTGTCGCAACCGCAACCGTTTGTGCTTTAACAGGTATTGAATGTGTGGTTTACATGGGCGAAATTGATATTGCACGTCAAGCTCCAAATGTCGCCCGAATGAAAATGTTAGGAGCTAAAGTGGTTCCTGCATTATCTGGAAGTCGTACGCTAAAAGACGCCACTAATGAAGCCATTCGCGATTGGATTAATAATCCTGTGGATACGCACTATATTATTGGTTCTGCTATTGGACCACATCCTTATCCGGACATGGTGACCCAATTTCAATCTGTTATTTCCGAAGAAATAAAATGGCAATTACATGAAAAGGAAGGTAGAGAAAACCCAGATTATGTCGTGGCTTGTATTGGTGGCGGTAGTAATGCTGCAGGAACGTATCATCACTTTCTAGATAATGAAGAGGTTGGTATTATCGCTGTAGAAGCAGCTGGAAAAGGCATTCATTCTGGGGAAAGTGCTGCGACCTCTGTATTAGGAAAGGAAGGGATTATTCATGGGTGTAAAACCTTATTGATGCAAACTAATGATGGACAAATCACAGAACCTTATTCTATTTCAGCAGGATTAGATTATCCTGGTGTTGGTCCTCTACATTCACATTTATATAAAACTGGTCGTGGTGAATTTTATTCAGCTACAGACGACGAAGCCATGACTTCTGGTTTGGAATTAACGAAGCTTGAAGGAATTATTCCGGCTATTGAAAGTTCTCATGCTTTGGCCATTTTTAAACATAAAACCTTTAAACCTGAAGATGTGGTAGTGATTAGTTTATCTGGTCGTGGAGACAAGGATTTACAGAATTATATTGATTATTTTAAGTTGTAACTGACTAAAACTTGAAATCGAATTTGAAGCTTCAAAATGAAATATTAACAATCGGAATTTAGGATTTAGTTTTTGGAATTTGGTTTATTAGCAATACATTTACAATTACCAAATTATTTATAACAATAATATGTCTGAAACGGTTTTAGAACTTAGAGATGCTACGATTTACCAAGGTGATAGTATGGTGCTGTCTAAGGTGAATTTTGAAATGAAAAAAGGAGATTTTGTCTATCTTATTGGCAAAACAGGAAGTGGGAAAAGTAGTTTCATGAAAACGCTTTATGGTGATTTACAATTAACCGAAGGCGAAGGTTCTGTTGTTGATTTCAATTTAAAAACCATGAAAGAGAAAGACATTCCATTTTTAAGACGAAAATTGGGTATTGTTTTTCAAGATTTTAAATTATTACCAGACCGTACGATTATCGGAAATTTAGAATTTGTATTAAAAGCGACTGGTTGGAAAGAAAAAGACCGCATTAAAGATCGCATTGATGTTGTTTTAGACAAAGTAGCCATGAAAACCAAAGGCTTTAAATATCCACACGAGTTATCTGGTGGAGAACAACAGCGTATTGCTATAGCACGTGCTTTATTAAATGATCCTGAATTGATTTTAGCAGATGAACCTACCGGAAATTTAGATCCTCAAACCAGTATTGAAGTTATGGAAGTGCTTCAAGACATCAATAAAAACGGAAATACCATTTTAATGGCCACTCATGATTATGCTTTGCTTTTAAAATACCCAAGTAAAACACTGAAGTGCGACGAAAATAAAGTCTTCGAAGTGGTACAGCGTAAGAGCTAAAGCACTCGAATGTAAAGCACCAAATTACATTTAGTAACCCTTGTCAAATCTATGATTTCTGTTTTAATTCCTGTTTATAATTATAATATTTCAGACTTAGTTTCCGAATTACATAAGCAGTTAATAGCATCGGACATTTCATTTGAAATATTGTGTTACGATGACTGCTCTAATAATGTAAAACTGCAGGATGGTAATACAAATATAAATTCACTCTCGCATAGTAAATATGCTATAATGCCAAAGAATGTTGGTCGTAGTTCTATTAGAAATAAGTTGGCCAAAAATGCAAAATACGACTGGTGTTTATTTCTAGATGCAGACGTTATTCCTAAAAATAGCAACTTTATTAGTACGTATATTGATGCCATTACAGAAAAATCTCAGATTATTTATGGTGGCATTTTATACCAAGAAAAACGCGTGGATGATTCGCGAATACTACGATGGATCTATGGCAATAAAAGAGAGGCTTTATCGGCTGAAGAACGAAACAAAAACACGTATTTAAGTTTTTTAACTCTTAATTTCTTAATACATAAAACTATTTTTGACACCGTCCGATTTAATGAAGCCATTCCTAACTTGCGGCATGAAGACACTTTGTTTTCATATGATTTAAAACAAGAGAACATCACAATAGAACATATAGAAAACCCCGTATACCATCTTGGTTTAGATGACAGCGAAACCTTTTTAAAAAAATCTTTAGACTCGGTTGGGGCCATCGACTTATTTATTAAGCAAGATTTATTACCGGCTAATTACACCCGAATCACTAAGTTGTACTCTAAAATTAAAAATAAAAGAATTTCAAAGTTACTCGCTTTTCTGTATCGTAAATTTGAAAATGTTTTTAGGAAGAATTTATTAGGTAAAGCCCCTTCACTTTTTATTTTTGACCTATACAGATTAAGTTATTATTGCGCTTTAAATTCAAAAAAGTAAATGACATTTTTCTCTGTAATCATATCCGTTTATAACAAGGAAAAACATATTCAATCTACAATTGAAAGTGTACTACACCAAACATTCAAAGATTTTGAAATTATAGTGATCAACGATGGTTCTACTGATAATAGCGAAAAAATTATTAACGCTTTCAACGACGAACGCATTACGCTTATCACGACCCCTAATCAAGGAGCTTCGAATGCCCGGAACAGCGGTATAAAAGCAGCAAAATCAGATTATATTGCGCTCTTAGATGGTGATGATACTTGGGATTCATCTTATCTACAGCATATGTATGATGCGATTCAAAAATTTCCAAATTCAAAACTCTTCTCTACTGGGCTTGCTCAAAAATATAAAGACAAGATTACTCCGGTTAATTATAGTTTTATTCAAACTGAAACCCATGGATTACATAATTATTTTGAAGCCAGTAAAAAGTATACCTTAATTACAAGTTCTAGTGTCGTTTTTAACACATCTATCCTAGAAAAAACAGGTGTATTTGACACAGAAATTGCCACAGGAGAAGATACTGATTTGTGGATTAGATTTGGACTTCATTTTAGTGTACTATTTATAAATAAACCTTTGGCTTGTTATAATTATGATGATTATAGCTTATCTAATACAAATTTTGATATGGATAAAAAACCAAAGTTTAACCAGTATATTGAGCAAGAAAAAGACAATTCTGATTTAAAAATATTTTTAGATAGAAATAGGTATTCAATGGCAATACTTAGTATTTTAAAAAATGATAAAAAGCACTACAAATTTTATGTTTCCAATTTAGATGCTACTAACTTAAGTCTAAGACAACGTTTTCTTCTAAAATCACCGAAATGGTTACTTTTATTATTACTTCAATTACAGTCCTTAAGAGGAGAATGGTTAATTTACCCTAAAAGCTGATTACAAAATTTACTATACTCGCGTATATATTCATTTTCATCATAATTTGTAGATGCTAATACCAAGCACACAGCGCCTGAAGAAAAATTTTCAATTTCTCTCCAAATTTGTATAGGTATATACAAGCCTTGATTGGGCTTATTAAGCATTATTCTTTGTTTTCTTTTACCGTCATCAACAATCACCTCAAAACTCCCACTTAAAGCAATAATAATGGATTCCTGATTTTTATGGGCATGTCCGCCTCTAAAACTATCATTTGGCACATCGTATAAATAATATACTCGTTTAATAGGAAATGGAATAGTGTCTTTTTCTATTACCGCTAAATAACCACGCTCATCATGAACTTTAGGGATGTTAATTATTTTTACGCTTTGTATAGTATTCATGTCATTATTTTAATTCAATAATTTTTGCCATTGTTTTACAATATAAGCTTCAGAGAAATGTGCAACGCTTGGTTTTGCACGCTCTTTAATATGTAAATATAAATCTTTATCCTCATACAAAAGGTTCATCGCACTTGCTAAAGCAACAGGTTTATAATTTTCAATTAAAAGACCATTTTGGCGGTGCTGAATAATTTCGTTGGGTCCAGACTTACAATCCACAGAAATCACAGGAGTACCTAACGATAGTGATTCTAAAATAGACCTCGGAAAACCTTCATATCGACTTGTTAACAAAGTAAATAAAGCATGTTTTACTAGTTCTGAAGGGTTAATAATATAAGGTAAGAACTCTACCGTTGAAGATAAGTTTAAATCTTTAGATTTCAGTTTTAATTTTTCCAAATCTTTACCCTCACCTAAGATTTTAAGTTTCACATTATAAGCTGGTAATTTAGATTTAGCATAAGCGTCCAATAACAAGGAAATATTTTTTACGTCATCATCTAAACGACCAAAAAATAGAATATAGTTTTCTTTTTTTTCTGTCATTACCGTGGTATTGTCAACGGATACAGCGTTATAAATTGAGGTTACATTATCAAAATTATAACGTTCAGCTACGCTATTAGCAATGGCCTTAGAAACACCCACTATTTTAAACGCATTACCATAGGTTAATCTGGCCAAAACACGATTAGGATTTATGTACAAATCAATATTATAACTACGAATACAGTAAATTGTATTCTTAGGATTATAAATAAATTGAGATATAATATATTCTTTTATACTACCAATTCTGGTTCGGTTATCTATGATAAAATCAAAATCGTTGACTTTCAAATAAGCTTTTAAAACCTTTAAACGCTGAAGCCTGCCTAGCCTGGTATCATTGTTCTCTTTTAATTCACCAAGATTAAGTAATTTACCTTTATATGGAAACTCTATATCATTGAGCACACTAACGATATGTACGTCATAACCAACGTCAAAAAGCATTTGAGATAATAAGCCAGAAGAGCGTTCGGCGCCACCTTTTCCCAAAGAGGATACAACAATACAGATCTTTTTATTATTAGCTTTTAACATTAACTAGTATCTTTGATACAAATGTAACATCTATATTTCAATGATATTCTCTATTTAGATTATTCTTGAAAATGTTGGATAACTTAGCTCAAAATAATTAGAATTTACGCATGAAAATTTTACTGGTTGGCGAATACAACAGGTCCCATAAGTATTTAAAAGAAGGGTTACAAAACTTAGGACATGAAGCAATGGTTGTTGGTTTGTGCGATGGCTTCAAAAAAGTAAATGTTGATATAGAAATAAATCAAAAATTTAGAATAGGTCCACTTAAAAAGTTGAGATCTTTAATTATGCGTTTTTTCTCAATTGATTTATATTTTATTCACTTAAGAAAACAATTATTAAAGCAAAAATCCGAACTTGAAAACTACGATATTGTTCAATTTATAAACGAGTCAGCGTTTCTCTGCTCAGCTAAAGATGAACAAATTTTATTTGATCTCTTAACTAGCTGGAATAAGAAAGCATACTTATTATCTTGTGGCACAGACTACTCTAGTGTAAAATTCTCACTTGATAAAAAATTTAGATACTCTATACATACTCCATATTTTGAAGGCCGTATAAAGCCAACAGATTTCTCGTTAGGTCTAAAATATGTAACGCCTGAATTTGTAAAATTACACCATCATATTTATAATACAATTGAAGGCGTAATTAGTTCTGACCTCGATTATTACATTCCTTTAGAAAACCATAAAAAACATTTAGGAATGATTCCCCATGTGATAAATGTTGATAGCATCCCTTATCAAGAACCTAATTTAGAGGGAAAACTAACAATTTTTCATGGTATAAATAGAGCTAGCTACTATAAAAAAGGGCATGACATTTTTAATGCCGCATTAGATATAATTGATACAAAATACAAAACAAAAGTCAATATAATTAAAGTTGAAAATTTACCCTACAAAGAATACATCACAGCTTTTGATACTGCTCATATCCTATTGGATCAAATCTACGCCTACGATCAAGGGTACAATGCCTTAGAAGCTATGGCAAAAGGAAAAGTAGTGTTTACAGGTGCTGAAAAGGAATGGGAAGACTATTATAATGTAACACCAAATACAATTGTCATAAATGCGTTACCAGACGCCCAAGCAATTGCCTCAAAACTAGAATGGCTCATTGAAAACCCTGAGAAAATAATTGACATTTCTAAGAATGCACGTCAGTTTGTAAAAAAGTATCATGACCATACCGAAAATGCGAAGTTATTTCTAGAAAAATGGGCTTAATTTTTTTTCGGAAATCGAAGCTCTAAAGACACTCGTGTTATATCTTCATTTTCGTTGACTGCCGCACCATGGATTAAAAATGGAGAAAATAATAACGCCTCACCTTCCTTGGGGTTGGGTCTCGTCATCTTAATCTCACCAGATTTTGTCTCTAAAATACAAGGCACATTATAAATATTACCATTAATTTTTGCACCTCTACTTTCGGTTCTTAAAACCTCATTTTCAGGTATGAGATGACTTTTTGCAACTACTGGCAAAGATGATTTCTTATTACAGCCTGCAATGGGCAACCATACATTAACAATATCCTCCCAATAGCTTAAATATCCGTCTCTGTGTGGTGGATTTATATCCAAAGAGTTTGGCCTGCTTATTCTAATTTGAATATGGGATTTTTTAAGCTCTTCTACATAAGATGTCAGTCCATATCCTAAAATATCTCCAAACCGTTTTGCTAGTGCGTCTATATCGAAATCAAAATCTGAAGTTTCAAGATTACGTGTTATAGCGATCACCTGATTATGAAGTGCGTCAGTAGTTACATAGTTGTGATAATCCTTTATGTCAAACAAGTCATGCTCTACAGCTACATTATGAGTCTTTAAAGCTTCAATTAAAATAGCCTTTACAGATTCTTGAAGCTTTAAAAAATCATGAACTTCAAATGCTTTAACACAACTAAAACCCTCATTTTCCCAAGACATTTTAGACAAAACATTATCGTGTTGCTGATACAGTAATTTAGGTTCTCCCCAAAAGAAATCCCCCTCTACTTTAAATTCAAAAGGTTTATTATCAATAAACAACTTACATGTTTTTTCCATCTGTAGACTTATTTTTTTTGATTACTGAAGTATATTTTTATGACAAAAAAGACCATTATAAAGTAAATAATATATCGCACAAAATGAGCAATTACAATTCCTTCCGTTCCATAATATTGAATAAACACCTTAGACAGTACAAAAAACAATGCTAAGGACGCAATCTCAGTAATCACAAAACTTTTTACCAATCGTTTCGCTAAAAACTGATGTGATAAGACCAAGGCTCCTAATCTCACAAAATCACCTAATAATTGCCATTTAAATAGCGGTTTCATTCCTAAGAAATCTGGATAAATAAGTAGAATAATATAATCTTTAAGAAGATAAACCAAAAGCATACCTAAACCAAAAATAGGCAGAATCGTTTTATAGATATTAAAAACTTCAACCTTAAACTCATTCTTATTATGAATACTCGCAAATTTTGGAAGCACGTATAGTGTAAACAATCCAGTAGCAAATACCATATAATTTTTAGAAATAAATGTTATGGCTGTCCAATACCCAGCTTCGTTAATACTGATTTCATCTGCAACCAAAGTTCTAATATTCAACTCTATATAATTCAATAAAAATGTGGAAATAAATGACATCAATGTAAATGCCAATAATTTGTTTTTATAAATAAGATTAAGACTTAAGGACTTAAATTTTACATAGTTTTTTAAAGTTTTGCCAAACACAAGAGCTAAAACTATCAATTGAAAAACAGGTGCCAATGCGATTGCTATAATTATACCTTTTAATTCGGAAGTATACAATCCTATTACAACTGCTCCTGTTGCTAAAAGGTAGCTAATTAATTCAATTTTAGCGTAGCGTTTATAATCTGACAGCCCGCTAACCACGGCATTCACAACGCGCCCCACAGCAATAAAAGGTACGATAACAGCTAATAGTTGAAAAATATAAATATAATCTTGGGACTGAAAAAGATAATCCGACAGATACGATGATCCAAAGAATAAAACAGCAGCAGAAACAAAAGAACCTATTATAGCGAAAACGGTAACTGTAGAAAATACTTTAGAAAGTTCGGGCTGATTATTTCTAAATTCAGCGACATATTTAACTATTCCATTAAATGTACCTAAGGTCGATGTACTAGTTAGCATGGCTAAAACGTTCCTCACTTGACCTATACTTGCATAGCCAGCTTCACCAACAGTAACAGAAAGTAAGCGTTGAATAAATGCAGAAACAATTAACCGAATCGTAATCACAACAGCATTTAGCGACGTAATCTTAAGCACTGTATTACTACTAATAAATTTTGGAAGCTTCACCTGTTTGTTTTTATTAATCGTCTGTTTTTTCTTGATCTAAAACACCAAACAAAGAACTACTAAAAAGTAATATTATTATACCGAAGTACATAACATAACTTAAACAATACCCCATAACAGCACCCTCTACTCCAAATTCATCGATAAGATAAATACTAGAAATATACATCATCGTAAATAAGAATATTTCTAAAATTAAGAAATGAGCAAACATTTTTTTTGCTAAAAATTGATACACAATTACCATAGAAAGCACACGTGCAATATCTCCTAAAATTTGAAATCCGAATAAATCCTCAACAGGTCTAAAATCTTCTGTAAATAATACATTTATAAGTAATGATCTGCTTAAATAAATAAGAAGAAGTATAATTAAAAAAGGGGGCATAATGGTTTTATAAAAGCCAAATACTTCCTTTCTAAACGCTTTTTTTGAATTTATTTCAGAAAATCGTGGTAAAATATAAAGCGCCATTAACGAATTAAAAAACATTAAATAATAATCTGAGACGCGAGTCATAGCTGTCCAATAACCTGCAGAATTTATTCCTATTTCATCTATAAGGTAATTTCTAATAATAATCATTACCAGAGGCAGTGCAATAGCACTAACCAAAGCCATTACCATGTACGGACTCAATTTCGTTATAATAGAAAAACTAACTTGCGTGATCTTTATAGAGGACATCAAACTGCGTCTAAATGCTATACCAACGATTGTAATTAACAAATTAAGTGCAGGTGTAATCACTATAGCAAGTAATGCTCCGTCTATATTATCTTGATATATTAATAGTAAGGTGACCAATAGCCCTAAAATCTGCCCAAGAATATTAATAATGAGTAAATACTTATGCTTAGAGAACCCATTCATAATGGCAAAAGCAAACATATTTAAGGCATAAAACGGTAAAACAATAGCTAGCGTTTTTATAATATATGTATATCTATAACTTGAAGAAAAAATTAAACTATTTATAAACTCAGCATTATAATAACACAAAAAAGACAAGAGTACTGACGAGAAAAACCCGAAATAAAATACGGTAGATAAGGTCTTAGTAAGCTGAACAATATCCTCTTTAAACTGACTTATCAATCTAACAACACCTTTGTACAGTCCTGAAATAGACAAGGACTGAAGCGCACTCATAAAGTTCCTTAAATTCCCAATAAGCGCCATACCTTGTGGACCAATATAAATGGCAATAAATTTAGAAACCAAAATACCTGCGACAATTCTAAGGCTAAGATTAGCCAAATTTAAATTCACAGCCTTTACCAGCACTTCATTGTTAATATATTGGAAAAATTTCTTCAATTAATAGGTATTTAAAACATCTATAACCGTTTGAATATCTTGTTCTGTCATCACAGGACTCATAGGCAAACTTATAATTCTTTTATGGATCTTTTCTGTTAGCGGCAACTTAATATGAGAAAAATCTTTCAATGCCTCTTGTTGATGCGGAGGAATTGGATAATGGATTAACCATTGGATTTGATGCTTATTTAGGAATTCAATGAAATTTGACCTATCATCAACCTCAATAACAAAAGCATAAAATACATGATTTTTAGTACCATCATAGAATGGCAACTTTAATTTTGAATTTTTTATACCGGTCAAATATGCTTTAGCTATTTTGCGTCGTTGATCATTATCACTATCCAAAGTTTTCAATTTTAAACTTAAAAATGCCGCTTGTAGATCATCTAAACGACTATTAAAACCAATCATTTTATTAGTATACTTTTCTTTGCTGCCATAATTACGTAATAATTTTATGACATCCACTAATTCTGAATCGTTCGTGGTAACTCCTCCTCCATCTCCAAGTGCTCCTAAATTCTTAGTTGGATAAAAACTGAATGCGGCTGCATCAGATAAGTTTCCAGCCTTTCTGTTATTTAAATTTGAAGTTGCGCCATGAGCCTGAGCCGCATCTTCAATTAAAAGCAAATTAAAATCTTGAGCGATTTTATGAAAAACTTCTACATCTGCAAGTTGCCCATATAGATGCACCATAATTATAGCTTTAGCTTCCCGAAATAGTTCTTTATCTGTATCGACAGCAATGTTATAAGTATCTGGATTGGGCTCAACTAAAACAGGAACTAATTCCGCATGTAAAACAGATAAAATCGTAGCGATAAACGTATTTGCAGGAACAATAACCTTATCCCCTTTTTTTAATTTACCGAGTTGTATGTATCCTTTTAAAATTAACATCAACGCATCTAAACCGTTGGCAGTACCAACACAGTATGTCGTGCCGCAATAGTCTGCAAATTCATTTTCGAAAGTGGTAACGTTAGTGCCAAGGATAAAATGAGCATCATCTAAAGATTTACTAAACGCGGCTTGAAAAGCATCGCGAAAACGGTCATTAATTTTATATAAATCTAAAAACTTAATCATCAATTTAAAATTAGAAAACAACTATCTGACTTCACTAATTGCATACTCATCAGATAAACCTGTGAAATATAAAACAACAATTGGTTAAATTAAAACTTTAAGATATTTGATTTCATCACATTTTTAAAAACATTCCTATATTATGTTTCAATTCAATTTTAATAATGTAAACGCTAAGAATTGCATTTTATGTTTTAGAAATTTTCAATCCCTTATGATTGGCAGTATTTACATGATAGGTATTTGCTGTATGACTTCTTGCACCACAGCTTTCCTTCCAAAATATCAACCCTTCATTTATTTTATTTCCGTTGTCTTCACTAGAGATATTGAAATCGAACCACCGTTTATCATCACACATTTTGTTAATGATAAAATCATAAGCGAGATCTAAGCTGCCAAACGTATTTTTATCTGTATTACCCGACACATATTGCGGATGCACCGTAGTTTCCGTCAAAAACACAGTTGTTCCTGCGACAACCTTTCCATCTTTATAAATATTAACTTGTTTAATGTTAGTAGGAAAACGAGCTGCTAATAGTTCTATCTCCTCTAAAGAATGTACGGGTTTAATACCGTGTTTTTTCTTTAGATTAGGAATTAACACCTCTGTCCAAAATCCTTTAAAGTTAGTATCTACTTTTAATTCTAAACCAGAACGTAACGCTTTATTAATCCCTTCTCTTCTATTTTTCTGAAAGCGTAATTTATGTGCATAATCAATAACCATCAACACGTCCTTTTTTACTATCTGCGCATTGGCTTTATACAGAAAATAATCTAATTCGTCTGAAGGCATTTTATTATAAAACGTTGGAATCACCTTTATTTCTAAAGTTTTCAAGCCTTCATTTTCATAATATGATAGCATAGCTTTAAAAGCCTCAAAAGCATAGAAAAACTTGGATTTATCTTGAAGCACAAAACTACCATAAGTCAACCCTTGATGAGATATCACTTGATCACCTACTCGATTTGCAGGAAGCACTGCATACAGCTGATCGTCTTTATATATCATCACTGAAAAGTCTTCAAAACGATCGCTATGGTAGTCCATAAAACCACGTTGAAATAAAAACGTTGCATTTTTTGCAGTTTTCACAAATGCATCCCATTCGGATTGTAAAGCTGGTTGATATTTTTTTACTGAGAAAATAATAGTTACGTATTAGTTCGTGACTAAAGTAAATAAAAAACTATTAGTTCGGTTTATTTGTAAAGGCTTATTACTTAAAATTAAAACAAAAAAAAGAGAAACACTTTTCAGTATTTCTCTTTTCTCAATTTTATAATTAATCTAATAGATTAAAGTTTATTACGTTTACGGTCCACCTCTTTTAAATAGATTTTACGCAATCTTAAAGAATTTGGTGTTACTTCAACATACTCATCTTTCTGAATATATTCTAAAGCTTCTTCTAAAGAAAACTTAATTGCTGGTACAATCTTAGCTTTATCATCTGCTCCAGAACTACGAACGTTACTTTGCTTCTTAGCTTTAGTAATGTTCACAGACATATCATCTTGACGAGAGTTCTCACCAATAACTTGTCCTTCATAAATATTTTCACCAGGCTCAACGAAGAATTTACCTCTATCCTGCAATTTATCAATTGAGTAAGGAATCGCTGTTCCGTTTTCCATAGAAATTAAAGATCCAGAAATACGTCCAGGAATTTCACCTTTAAGAGGTTGGTATTCTTTAAAACGGTGTGCCATAATGGCCTCACCAGCAGTCGCTGTTAGTAATTGATTACGTAAACCAATGATACCACGAGAAGGAATCATAAATTCACATACCATACGCTCACCCTTAGTTACCATACTTAATAACTCTCCTTTACGCTTAGTTACAAACTCTACAGCTCTACCAGAAACAGTTTCTGGAAGGTCAATAGTTAACTCTTCAATTGGCTCACATTTTACACCATCAATTTCTTTGATGATAACTTGTGGTTGTCCAATTTGTAATTCATAACCTTCACGACGCATGGTTTCGATTAATACCGATAAGTGTAAAACTCCACGTCCAAAAACCATAAATTTATCTGCAGTAGCCGTTTCACCTAAACGAAGTGCTAAGTTTTTCTCTAATTCTTTTTCTAAACGATCTTTAATATGACGAGACGTTACAAACTTTCCGTCTTTTCCGAAGAAAGGAGAATCGTTAATGGTAAATAACATACTCATTGTTGGCTCATCGATAGCAATCGATTTTAAACCTTCAGGATTTTCAAAATCAGCAATAGTATCACCAATCTCAAAACCTTCAACACCAACAACTGCACAGATATCACCAGTTTGTACGCTTTCTACCTTTTTACGCCCTAAACCTTCAAAAATAAATACTTCTTTAATTCTGCTCTTTGTAACAGAACCATCTCTTTTTACTAATGAAATTTGCTGACCTTCTGAAATAATTCCTCTTTGCACTCTACCAATCGCAATACGACCAGTAAAATTAGAGAAATCTAAAGAGGTAATTAACATTTGAGTAGATCCTTCTGGAAAAACAGGTTCTGGTACATGCTCGATAACCATATCTAATAATGGCTCAATATTGGTCGTTTCATTTTTCCAATCGTCACTCATCCAGTTGTTTTTCGCTGAACCGTAAACTGTTGGAAAATCTAACTGCCACTCTTCAGCACCAAGTTCAAACATTAAGTCAAAAACCTTTTCATGTACCTCATCAGGAGTACAGTTTTCTTTATCAACTTTATTTACAACAACACAAGGCTTTAAACCTAAGTCAATCGCCTTTTGTAATACAAAACGTGTTTGTGGCATAGGACCTTCAAAGGCATCTACCAATAATACAACACCATCAGCCATATTTAACACACGCTCTACTTCACCTCCGAAATCCGCGTGACCTGGTGTATCAATAATGTTAATCTTAGTATCCTTGTAAATAACAGAAACGTTTTTAGAAGTAATTGTAATACCTCTTTCACGTTCTAGATCATTATTATCTAAAATAAGATCTCCTGTGTTTTCGTTTTCACGAAACAATTGACAGTGATACATAATCTTATCTACCAATGTTGTTTTACCGTGATCGACGTGTGCAATAATTGCAATATTTTTAATCTTAGCCATAACTGATGCTGATTTTTAAGCGTGCAAATGTACGGTTAATTCTTGTTTTTCCGTTAATTATATGTTATAATTTCATAATCAAATAATTTGAAGTCGTATCTTTCGTTATACAATTGATTAACAGCGTAAGATCTATCCTACTAAACCAATCCCTAATTAGGTCATTACCACTGCATTTCGCAGGTAAATCATAACTCTAAAAATAAAACAAATGCACACCCTAAGCAAATACACCAAATTTATACCGTACCTCTATTTTTTATCGGTAATAACGTATTGGTTTACAACTATTAATCAAACCGAAGGCATTTCTGCTTATCCGATATTATTGTTTGGTATCCCATTTTTATGGCAACTCATTAAACCTAATCGAAATTTAAATTTTTCTTTAGGAACTATATTTGTCTGTTTATCGTCATACTTAATTTTAGCCTACGTATTTGATTGGCTAAATATTATTCACTGGACAGAAACATCGAAAAGACTATTATTTTACGGAGGAATTTTAGTTGTTGGTAATTTTATAATGTCGCTTTGGATTGTACGAAATAGTATTAAAAAGGAGTTCTAATTAAAAGCTAAAGACGGTATCGATTTTTTTCTTTAGGAATAATTATCGTGCACATGTCGCAGCTTATTTACATTTAAAATAATTATATTTAGAGCTTAATGTTTTAAACCTGAAGCTTTGGATACTAGTTTTATTCATAATTATAGACAACTGCAAGTAGTTGTGTGTATACTATTACTACCAACATTATTTGCATGCCCTTCAGATAATGATTGCACAAAAACAATCACTATTCCACAAGTTTATTTTGTAGGAAACCAAAGCTACACGCAAGACATCACACAAGAGGTTCCTTGTGATTACCCTGAACCTACAGAACCCGAAATTATTGAAGCGCCTGTTTTAGAAAATTTCACATACGAAATACTGAGTTTTAATTACGAACCATACACCGATACTAACACAACACGTGTTCAATATGAAATTCAGCTGAATAATCATAATAATTACGATGTCATTGGGATACCTATTTTGACTGCCTATGATGGTCATATAGAATTTTCAGGAAACCTTTCCGCAGAAGCAGATGAACCTTGTAATGAAATTTCAGCAAATTCTAGTTGCATTTTATCTTTTAATAAAGAATATCCAGTAGACCCAGCAATTCCTCCATCATCTACTTATCAAATTGTTAATGTTGAATATGTTGTAATCAATTAACATTTTAGTATTTAAAGGTTGTCTCTCTTTGACCTCCTAAAGTTATCGTTATATAGTATATTTGCACACTAAACATACTCATAGATACCGTTATGGATTTGACATATATACCTAAAATAAAACACACTGATTCTAACAACTTCTTTCTCCTTTGTGGTCCTTGCGCTATTGAAGGTGAAGATATGGCATTGCGTATTGCTGAAAACGTTGTAAAAATCACGGATAAACTTGAAATTCCTTACGTCTTTAAAGGTAGTTTTAAAAAAGCCAATCGAAGTAGAATTGACAGTTTTACAGGTATTGGAAATGAAAAGGCCTTAAAAATTCTGAGAAAAGTTTCTGAAACTTTTGATGTGCCTACAGTAACTGATATACATGAAGTATCTGATGCTGCCATGGCTGCAGAATATGTGGATGTTTTACAAATTCCTGCGTTTTTAGTACGACAAACCGATTTGGTAGTTGCTGCTGCCGAAACTGGAAAGGTTGTTAATCTAAAGAAAGGACAATTTATGAGTCCTGAAGCGATGAAACATGCGGTTCAAAAAGTAAAAGATGCTGGTAACGAAAACGCTTGGATTACGGATAGAGGAACTATGTTTGGATACCAAGATATGATTGTCGATTTTAGAGGTATTCCAACCATGCGTCAATATGCACCAACAGTATTAGATGTTACACATTCACTGCAACAACCCAATCAAAGTATTGGTGTTACAGGTGGGCGACCAGATATGATTGAAACTATAGCTAGAGCTGGAGTTGTAAATAACGTCGATGGTTTATTTATAGAAACCCATTTTGATCCTGCTAATGCAAAAAGTGACGGAGCCAATATGTTGCACTTAGATAATCTAGAAAGCTTATTATCTAATTTAGTTGCTATTAGAAAAACCACACATAGTTTATAACATAAGTTTGAACAAATCTATAGAAATACGACAAGCTACTTTAGAAGATATTCCTGAAATCACTTCACTTTTCAGAAATACAATTACGCATATTAATAAGAAGCATTATTCCGAAAATCAGATTATTGCTTGGGCTTCTGGTGCTAATGATACAGAAGAATGGGAAAAGCGCATCATGAAACTTTATTTCATTGTTGCGGAAATCAAAACTAATGTGGTTGGTTTTGCCTACCTAAAAAATGGCAATTATTTAGATGGCCTTTTTGTACATAAAGACTATCAACGTCAAGGTATAGGATCAAAATTATTACGAATTATAGAATCTCAAGTGATGATGAATGATTTTGAGGTCTTAAAATCAGATGTCAGCAAAACAGCTTTACCATTTTTCGATAATAAATATTTTGAAGTATTAAAAAAACAAAAGAAGATTGTAAAAGGTGTTGGCTTCGAAAATTACCTGGTAGAAAAGCAATTCTAATCAAACAAATTCAAAGCTAAAACAGGCTGTAGCTCTAGTGATATTTAAAAGCCTTTACTCCTGCTTCAATTTCTAAATCAAGATAGTTCACGCTTGGCACAATTGGGCATGAATACTTCTCATTATATGCACACATTGGATTGTATGCTGAATTGAAATCTATCTCAATTGTATTACCTTTTGGTATCTGTAAATCAATATAACGCCCTCCTCCATACGTTGACGTGCCATTGGTATGATCTAAAAAAGGTAGAAATAAATAATCTTTATAACCTTCAGTTTCCATTAATTCTTCACCTTGATAAGCATTTAGTTGATACGATTTTCCTTTTAGTTCAAAAGTTAAAACTCCTAAAACCCGCTCTTTTGACAAACGTTCTGTATTGGTTTTCATATGAAACCATTCGCTATTTGGCGTCCGCTTTAAAGTTGCTGTAACAACAAATGTAGAATCATAAGGAAAGAATTCTAAACCTTCAAAGTTTTTTAAATCCTTTGCTTTTAAAGGCGATCTTGAGGCATCCTTAAATTCATCATTCATCTTTCTTTGAAACGGAGTTTCATCACCTATCATCTTTTTTCTTTCGGTACAACCAAAGGAAACTATTACTAATAAAAACAATACCAAATTCTTCATTTCTAATCAATTTAGAATTCAAAAATACAATATCTAGAATTTCATAATAACTAATAAAAGATATTTTATAGCTTACATTTTATAATTATCTGTATTAATTGTAATTTTATATACCTATGAAAGATTTAGATGTATTAATTATCGGAGCAGGCCCAATAGGAATTGCTTGCGCTTTAGAATGTAAAAAACGAGGATGGGAGTATACTATTATTGAAAAAGGAGCTTTGACCAATTCCTTATTCAATTACCCACTAAATATGACTTTTTTTTCAACTTCAGAAAAATTAGAAATTGATGACATTCCTTTCATCAGTAACAACCCTAAACCCACTAGAAATGAAGCTTTAGAATATTACAGACGCGTTTCAACCTCAAATAATCTGAATATTAAGCTTTATGAAAAAGTGATAGACATCAGTAAAACAAAAGCCGGTTTTATAATTGAATCAGATAAAGCCCACTATCAAAGTAAGAAAGTAATTATCGCAACAGGCTTTTATGACATTCCGAATTTACTCAATGTACCTGGTGAGGATTTACCAAAAGTGTTCCATTATTATAAGGAAGCACATCCATTTACGCTTCAGAATATTGCCGTTGTAGGCGCAAGTAATTCGTCAGTGGATGCAGCATTAGAAATTTACAGAAAAGGCGGCAACGTGACCATGATTGTGCGAGGTGATGCTATTGGAGACCGAGTTAAATATTGGGTAAAACCAGATATTTTGAATCGAATTGAAGAAGGAAGCATTAAGGTCTATTTTAATTCAGAAATTAAAAAAATTACACCTTCCGAAGTTATTTTAACCACTCCAAATGGTGAAAAAGCAATCGATAACGATTATGTGATTGCATTGACTGGCTATAAACCAAATTTTAAGTTTTTGGAAAAAGCAGGAATTGAATTCTCAGAGGATGGTAAATCCATTCCTAATTACAATTCAAAAACTATGGAATCTAATATTGAAGGTCTTTATTTAGCAGGAGTCATTTGTGGTGGTAAGGAAACTCATAAATGGTTTATTGAAAACTCTAGAATCCATGCAAAAATGATTGCTGAACATTTAGAACAAAACATGTCAGACGTATAAAAGGTATATCTCAATAAATTGAAACTGGTTCAGCTACAATTATGTTAACGGCTTAACCTCACTATATTTAATAACATGAGACAACACAATCTGTGTTTTGGTTTCACCATAACTAATCAATTGGTCTATGAAAACCTCCAAATGTTTTTGATTTTTCAGCACCACTTCCATGACTATATTTTCGTTGCCTGTAATACGATAACAGTTAACTACCTCATCGTAAGTCTTTACCTTTTCTAAAAACGGTTTGAGCATCCCCATGAATGCCCGAAGCGTAATTAAAGCTTTAAGTTGATAACCAGCTTCAAAGGGTGAAACGAATGTCGTATAACCTTGTATAATTTCGGCATCCTCCATCTTTTTAATACGCTCAGAAACAGCAGGAGACGTGATTCCAACACGTCTACCTATTTCCGCATTTGACATGCGCGCATTCTGCTGTAAGCATTTTAAAATCTTCCAATTTAAATTATCAATACTCATTTAAAGAAATTTAACTAAATAAACACATATTCTAAAGTAAATATACATAATTACTTTAATTATTAAAGTGAACTTTAAATTTTAGTGCTTAATTTCGTATCAATTGCTATTGAAATTATGAGTTACCACCTACCATCTCATTTATCTGATTTGCCTATTTATAAAAAGGCCATGGATATTATTGTGCTTTCCAGAAGTATATCGACTTATCTTAACCAAGATTTGGCGTATCTAAACGCGGATGGCTCTGAGGATCATCATATTTATTTCTCAGGTGATATTGTTCAACAATCTTCAAATCTAGCACCACAAATTATTAACGTAGAACAAGAAAGTTGTTCGGATAAAAAAAGTAAGCACCTAGAAAGTTTAGATTACTTAACCACCCGTTTATACAGCAATTGTAAACGATTAGAAAAATCGAATAGCAATGGTAGAGATTATTTGCCTATTCTACGTGGTGAATTAAAAAAATTCAGAAAATTGCAACGGACTTGGATGTTGACACTTTAAGCTATTATTTCTGCGTAATAACCTGTGCATTACTCATAAAATTATTCTGATAGTTCTTAATTTTAGAATACATCTCATCTGCAATAATTACAAATTGACACTTACTCACACTCTCAGATAATCTTAAAATGAGATTATACGCATTATTTCGACCTAAATAATCAGCATCTTCAATAGCAAATAACTGAACCTCCCCTAAATGAATGCCATTTAAAAAATATAACTTACTTAATCGCGCAGGAGTTGCAATTACGATATCTTGACCGTAATAAACTTCTGTTTTTTGTTTTTCAATATCATATTCATCATAAAGGGCATATACTCTTAAGTCCGTATTTTTAGTAAATCTTTCAAACTCATCTTTTAAAGCTAAGACTTCCGCTTTATCTTTTGCAACGATAATAGCACGCGGAGAATCCTCAAACGCTGCGGCTTTTAATTTGTGAATCGTTGCAATAATGAGTGCCGTGGTTTTTCCCTTTCCTTTTGGGGCTATGACATACGCATCTGAACCACCTTTAATAATAGGTAGTACTTTTTTCTGAAAAGGATTTGAAGTTTCAAAACCTGCGTTTTCTAAAGATGCTTTTAATAAAGGGTGTAGTTTTTTGAAAGACATTGTCGTTATTATAAAAATAAGGCGATTAGTAATTTAACCTTGAAGCCTCAAAGATACTATTAATGACAAACTTTACAGTCTGCTTTGTCTTGTATTTCTCCAACCAAATGACCTTCATCATTCATAACAAAACCACAACAATCCATAAAGCCTTGAGCTATTTGCTGTCTGGCACGTTGAATTTGAGATTTTACGGTTGGCAAGGATAAGTGTAATTGATTAGCCACCTCTTGTTGTTTCAGTCCTTTTATGTCTGACAAAAACAAAGGGTCTCTATATTTTTTAGGTAAGCTTTTTATAATGCCTCTCAAACAATCTTGCTCAGAATGTTCCATTGGTTCTGAATCCGCTTCTAATTCCAATTCCTCAACCGGCAATTCTTTTTTATTTTTTCTGAAATGATCTAAAATCGTATAACGTGCTATAGAGAATAACCACGATTTTAGCTTATGTTCATCTTTTAAAGTATGTAGTTTGGTATGTACCTTAATGAAGGTTTCTTGAAGCAGATCTTCTGTTATCGATGTGTTTTTCACCTTACTTAAAATAAAGTGTTTCACATCGTCCGCATAAATTCCCCAAACTTCTTTTGTAGTCATAATCTAAAGTAATTAAAATTAGTTCGGACACAAAATGTCGTATCCGAACTAACACTAATTTAACAGTTGCAATTGTTGCACGTACAGTTTTCGCAGGTACAGTTGTTACAATTTCCTTTTGAGCAACCATCACAGTTGCAGTTACATTCTATATTTTTCATAATTTCTAATTTTTATGTTCATATAATAGACGAGAAAGGTTGAAAAAAGATGCAAAAAAATGTAACTATTTTTTAAAAATGGAATTATGCCACCACAATAGTGGGTTTATGAGAAATCAGAAAATTGCAAGAGTTCGCTATAAAACAGAGTTCATTCGCTTTCGTGTGAAGACGTAAGGCTAAATCCTTTTGGCTCTCATCTTTTATGGTAACCCTAGGTTGTAATCTTACTGTTGTAAAACTTCCGCTTCCATTTGCTTTGACTTCTAAATCTCCTTCCGATGCATCTGTATAACTCAAAACTTCAATGTGATGCTGCGCACAAACATATAAATAAGACATCATATGACACGAGGTTAAAGCTGACAACAATAGATCTTCAGGATTAAATAATGAATCATCACCTCTAAACGGTTTTGCTGCAGAAACTTGTAAATCGGCAACCTTATTTGCTATTGTTACATTATGATTTCTGCTGAACGTTCTCGGATTAGTAGTGCTTCCTCCTTCGTTAATTGTCCAATTGACTTGGGATTTGAACGTGTGTTTTATAGACATGACTTTTTTTTTGAAAGTAAAAAAAGCGTTTCTAAAAATGAAACGCTTTTTGTTATAATTAATTAAAGATCTTTGACTTGAATCTTTGAGATCCCAAAACAAATTTGGGATAAGCGATTCACGCACATTTAGTGAAAAACAAAATGTGGTTCTCTGCTTACATATTTCGGCGATACTGACCGCCAACCTCAAACAACGCTGAAGTGATTTCACCCAAACTACAGACCTTACAAACCTCCATTAAGGCTTCAAAAATATTCTCATTATTAATGGCTTTATCTTGTAAATCTTTTAGCAATGCTTTAGTGTCATTAGCTTCATGCAGATTTTCCAAAGTTTTAATTTGAAACTGCTTTTCTTCCTCAGTTGCTCTAATCACCTCCGCTGGTTGAACCGTTGGTGAGCCTTTAGAACTTAGGAACGTATTCACACCAATAATAGGAAACTTCCCATTGTGCTTCAACGTTTCATAATATAAACTCTCTTCTTGTATTTTAGAACGTTGATACATCGTTTCCATAGCTCCTAAAACACCACCACGTTCTGTAATGCGATCAAACTCTAACAACACCGCTTCTTCAACCAAATCTGTTAATTCTTCGATAATAAACGCTCCTTGAATTGGATTTTCATTTTTAGCTAATCCTAATTCTTTATTGATAATTAATTGAATCGCCATGGCTCTGCGAACTGACTCTTCCGTTGGTGTCGTTATCGCTTCATCATAAGCATTGGTATGTAATGAATTACAATTATCATAGATAGCATACAGGGCTTGAAGCGACGTACGTATATCATTAAAATCGATTTCCTGAGCATGTAAACTACGTCCAGACGTTTGAATATGATATTTCAACATCTGCGCTCTAGGGTTGGCTCCGTATTTATGCTTCATGGCCTTTGCCCAAATCTTACGAGCCACACGACCAATAACTGCATATTCTGGATCTATACCATTTGAAAAGAAGAAGGATAAGTTGGGCCCGAATTTATTTATATCCATACCACGACTTAAATAATATTCTACATACGTGAAACCATTAGATAAGGTTAGGGCTAATTGCGTAATTGGATTGGCTCCGGCTTCTGCAATATGATATCCAGAAATAGAAACCGAATAGAAATTACGCACATTATTTTCAATAAAATACTCTTGTACATCTCCCATTAAACGCAAAGCAAACTCCGTAGAGAAAATACAAGTATTTTGTGCCTGATCTTCTTTTAAAATATCAGCTTGAACCGTTCCTCTAACTTGCGCAATGGTATTCTTTTTTAGTTCTGCGTAAACATCTGCAGGCAACACTTGATCACCTGTCACACCTAAAAGCATTAAGCCTAAACCGTTATTTCCTTCTGGTAATTCTCCATGATAAGAAGGACGTGTTTTCCCTTTATAAATGTTCGCTATTTTAGCTTCAACCTCCTTTTCAAGTTCATTTTCTTTAATGTACAATTCACATTGTTGGTCTATGGCGGCATTCATAAAAAAGCCTAGTAACATTGGTGCAGGACCATTAATCGTCATACTTACCGAAGTCATAACGTTTGCTAAATCAAAACCAGAATATAATTTCTTAGCATCATCTAAGCAGCAAATAGACACGCCCGCATTTCCGATTTTCCCGTAGATATCTGGACGTAAATCCGGATCATTTCCGTACAAGGTTACACTATCAAAAGCTGTAGATAATCGTTTTGCTGGTAAACCCATACTTACGTAATGAAAACGTTTGTTGGTACGTTCTGGTCCGCCTTCTCCTGCAAACATACGCGCTGGATCTTCACCTGTTCTTTTAAATGGATACAAACCTGCTGTATACGGAAATTCTCCTGGTACATTTTCTTGTAAACACCATCTTAAAACATCGCCCCACGCTTGGTACTTTGGCAACGCTACTTTTGGTATTTGCGTATGCGACAGAGATTCGGTATGTGTTTCTATTTTAATTTCTTTGTCTCTAACTTTAAAAGTATAAATAGGGTCTTTATATGTATTTACTTTTTGATCCCAAGCTGTAATGACTTCCCAATTATAAGGATCTAGGTTTAATTTTACGCGGTCGAATTCAGCAATAAGTAATTTAACTAAATCTGTTTTATCATCCGCAACTTCTTTTAAAATCTCATCTTGATCAAGTCCTTGCTTGCTAATAAAAGACCTTTCGACTGCGCTCGATGTGACATCCATTACCGAACAAATCGTTTTATAAATCCCATAAAGTTTCTGAGCCACTTCAACTTGTTCTTTAGCCGTTTTATCATAAGCTCTATTGCTTTCTGCAATTTCAGATAGATAACGTGTTCTTGAAGGAGGAATAACAAAAATCTTCTCACTCATTTCTTTAGAGATTTCGAAAGTAGATTTTAAATCTGAATCTGCCTTTTCAACCAATTTATCCATAATCGCTTTATAGAGCGTATTCATTCCTGGATCATTGAATTGAGAGGCTATTGTTCCATAAACCGGCAAATCATCTTGATGCACATCCCAAAGATTATTGTTACGCATGTATTGCTTTTTCACATCGCGTAAGGCATCCAATGAACCACGTTTATCAAATTTATTAATGGCTACTAAATCGGCAAAATCGAGCATATCAATTTTTTCTAATTGTGTCGCTGCCCCAAACTCAGGTGTCATTACGTATAAAGACACATCAGAATGTTCAATAATTTCGGTATCGGATTGCCCGATTCCTGAGGTCTCCAAAATAATTAAGTCGTATTCAGCAGCTTTTAAAACCTCAACAGCTTCATTAACATATTTAGATAAGGCTAAGTTAGATTGACGTGTGGCCAAACTTCGCATATAAACTCTTGGCGAGTTAATAGCATTCATACGGATACGATCTCCTAAAAGTGCTCCACCTGTTTTTCGTTTTGATGGATCTACAGACACTAGTCCAACCGTTTTTTCTGGAAAATCGATTAAGAATCGACGTACTAATTCATCGACTAAAGAAGACTTTCCTGCACCACCTGTTCCGGTGATACCGAGTACTGGTGTTTTTGAAGTTGCATTTTTAGCATGAATAGCATCTAAAGTGTCTTTTGCTACTTCTGGAAAGTTTTCCGCAGAAGAAATCACTCGTGCAATAGCTTTTGGATTTTTTTTATGAAGTGTTTTTCCTTCATCACCAAGAACATCTCCAATGGCAAAATCTGATTGCTGTACCAAATCATTAATCATACCTTGCAACCCAAGAGCTCTTCCGTCATCTGGAGAATAGATTCTAGTAATTCCATAATCCATTAATTCTTTGATTTCTTCAGGAAGAATAACTCCACCTCCACCTCCGAAGATTTTAATATGACCTGCTCCTTTTTCGTTGAGCAAATCGTACATATATTTAAAATATTCGTTGTGTCCACCTTGGTAAGACGTTAAGGCTATAGCATTGGCATCTTCCTGAATCGCAGTATTAACGACTTCCTCTACACTTCTATCATGACCTAAATGGATCACTTCCACTCCTGTAGATTGAATGATACGACGCATAATATTGATAGCAGCATCGTGTCCATCAAAGAGTGATGCGGCTGTAACTATACGTACTTTATATGTTGGTTTATAAGGTGTAGCTTGTTCCATTCTTAAAAATCTTACTTATTTAAGCAGCAAATTTAAGGAATATTCAAAAATCTAAAGCAATAATCGATAAATATCTAAAACTTAACGAAAATGATAATAGGTCACAATTTTAATTACTTTTATCTATTCATCTAAGATTAATTTTATGCATAAAATCACCTTACTTATTAATTGCGCAGACCAACCAAATATTATCGCATCAGTGACCAATTTTATGGCTGCAAATGATGGGAATATTGTGTATATCGATCAGCATGTTGACAGAGAACAGAATATCTTTTTTATGCGTTTAGAATGTGAATTTTCTTCGAGTTCATTTTCACTTGGAACATTTAAACAAGTCTTCAATTCTGATTTAGCTGAAAAATTTCAATTAAAATGGAAAATCCATTCCGCAGAGAGAAAACCAAAAATGGCGTTGTTCGTTTCTAAATACGATCATTGTTTATATGATATATTAGGGCGTTATAATTCGGGTGAGTTATTTTTAGAAATCCCATTTATATTAAGCAATCATCTCGATTTAAAACCGATTGCAGACAGTTTCAACATTCCCTTTTATCATGTACCTGTAACCAAAGCAACGAAGCATGATGCGGAACAAGAACAATTAAAATTATTAGAAGAACATAGCATCGATTTTATTGTATTGGCGCGCTATATGCAAATTGTTTCAGAAACATTAATTGATAAATTCCCTAACCGAATCATAAATATTCACCATTCCTTTTTACCAGCGTTTGTTGGGGCAAAGCCTTATCATTCAGCATATAAACGTGGTGTGAAAATCATTGGAGCGACGAGTCATTATATTACTGAAGAATTGGATGCAGGACCAATTATTGAGCAAGATGTGGCTCATGTAACGCATACGTTTTCAATTAAAGACTTAATTGCAAAAGGTCGGGATTTAGAAAAAATT
Organism: Winogradskyella psychrotolerans; assembly: GCF_018860545.1. Taxonomy (GTDB): domain Bacteria; phylum Bacteroidota; class Bacteroidia; order Flavobacteriales; family Flavobacteriaceae; genus Winogradskyella; species Winogradskyella psychrotolerans_A. The sequence goes on from NZ_JAHKPN010000011.1 coordinate 113,037, forward strand.
GTATTATCTAATGCTATAAAACTTCATGCGAACAGAAAGGTTATGGTCTATAATAATAAGACTATCATATTCTCTTAATGAAATTGGAATACATCAAAAAATCCGAGTACAAATTGCCATAAATAAAAAGAATAATTAATTTTATTAGTCTTTTTATACTTATCTGACTCTCCTGAATTTAGTAGTTTCACAACATAAATTACAATACTGCCTTGCACTAAAAAACATAAGAACTACAAGTTAATTGTGACTATTAATAAATAATCGCGTCTCATTATATGTAAGAGGTTCATATCCTTTACTATATATACAAAATTATTTTATTAACTATTAACTTATTTTATGAAACTAAAACTATTATTATTCGTAGGCTTTATTGCAGGCATTGGATTTTCTCAGGCGCAAGGCCTTCCAACAAACCCAGAACCTGGAAAATGCTACGTAAAATGTATTACAAAAGATACATTTAAAGAAGTTGAAGAAACGATACAAACGTACCCTGCTTATACAACTTTAAATGTTATACCTGCAACTTACAAAACTGTTGAAGAGAAAGTCTTAGTAAAAGAAGCGACAAAAAAGTTGGTTTATGTGCCTGCGACCTATGAAACTGTAGAAATTCCTTACGTTAAACAGGCTAGTCGTACAGATTTGAAAGTCGTACCTGCAACTTTTGGTAATGATTCTAGAACTTTTGAAGTTTACCCTAAGACTTCTGGATGGGAGTACAAAATTCTCGAGGATTGTCCATCTGTAAACAAAGATGACTGTGTAGCTGCTTGTTTTGTTGAATATCCAGCTCAATCAAAAGATGTTGGTTTTACAACATTATCAGCAGATGCTAGCACTAATTCAATTCCTGTACCCGAGCAATCTACATCTTACAAGAAACGTGTCATTAAGACACCTGCAAGAATGGATGAAATTGAAATACCAGCTGAATATACAACGATTAAGAGAAGAGTCATTGACACACCTGCATCAACGACTACAAATACAATTGCTGCACAGTACCAAACTGTAACTAGAACAATTTTAGATAAAAAAGGTGGCATTACTACATGGGAAGAAGTTGATTGTGAATTATTAGACCCTAATGTTTTACCTGTTTTTTATGAATTAGGTAGTGCAAGATTAACGTCAGCTTCAAAGAAGACTATTGACGATACATTATTACCAATGTTATCAGATTCTAATGTTAGCATAGAAATTATGTCTCATACGGACTCAAGAGGAAATGATGATTTTAACCAATCTTTATCTCAACAAAGAGCTAATTCTGTAGTAAACTACTTGGTATCAAAAGGTATTAATAGAAGTAGATTAACAGCTAGAGGTTTTGGTGAAACTCGTTTAACAAACAGATGTTCTAACGGATCTGATTGTTCGGAAGCTCAACATCAAAAAAATAGACGTACTGAATTCAGAGTTTTAAGCAACTAAGACAAGTGCCCCAATAATTAAAAGCTCCTTTCTAAGGAGCTTTTTTTTGTATATAATATATTGGGTAATCTACAATCTCTTTTTCTGCTCTTATGCCAAAGTTATCTTCTAAATCTGCCTGCATAAGTTGAAAGAACTTGTAATGAAAATCCCAATCATGCAATGTGAGGCTTATTTCATTATCGTTAGGAACTATTATTGGTATATCTAAGACATGAGCCAATTGATACGCCACATCTCTCAATGACACATTATCAGCCTTTATTTGAGCATCACCCACCAAATATTGAGCATTATTTTTTCCCCAATCTATTTGATCTGTATTCCAAAATTTAGGCACTTCAACCACAAAACTAATAGCTTCTCCTTCAATATATTTACGCTCTATTCCTAGCTTCAATTCACTAATAAGTTTAAATGCAAGATTCTCATTGGTATTAAATGGCTTCTTAAAATAAATTTCGTAATTAGTATTTAAGTCTTCTTCCAACACAATCTGCTTCTCATATATTTTGGCCAAATAACTTACAATATGCCTTAACGAACCCGATAGTTTTAAATAATTTTCATTATCTACAACCATAAGCTCACCTGCTTCATCGACCAAAGATTTAATCTCTAACGCATTGGTTGGCAAATATTCAATTTCATTTTTTTCTTCAATTGATTCTATAATAAGGATGGAATTCAATGATGATTTATCTGATTCTCGTCTTAAAAACTTAGAAATCATCTCTTTTTTTAAATCTGGAGCTCCACCTTTCCACAACACTTCTCCTTTAGAATTAAGCAGTACACCATCTGGTATAGCGACAACATTATATGTTTTATGAGTTTCACCTTTATAATCTATAACGACAGCTAAATCTGTCTTTTTATTTTCTAAAAAACGTTCAACTCTCAGTGGATTTTCTTTGGTAAGTGAGAGGATATAAAGATCGTCAGGAAATTGCTTTTGTAAAACACCTAAATGTTCCTTTGCTGTAATACATGGACCACACCAAGTAGCCCAAAAATCAATAAAAAAAAGTTTATTACTTTCTGAAGACGCAATTTTAGATTCTTGTAAAAATTCTGAAACCTTAATTTTGTTTTGAGCCCCTAAACTGCAAATGATAAGGAACAAGAAAACGAATAGGCTGTTTCTCAATAACTTCATATAATATAATATTTTACAATATATAATCAAATATGATGCTAAAGTAAGAATTGAAATACTAAAAACACTTTTAATAACGTTTCTTACAGCAATTAATTGATATAACATTATATCTCGCCACCAAAAGTTTTATTATATATTTACAAAAAATTAAAAAAATGAAAAAAATTATAACTTCAATTTTATGTCTTTCTCTTATGGTTTCTTGTGCTGAATTACAACAAGTTGTTGATTCATTACCACAAGGCACAAGTGATGTTCTTGGTAATGCTGATATTGCAGCAGGATTAAGAGAAGCCTTAGACACAGGTATTGAGAAACAAGTAACTAAATTAACCGCTGAAGATGGTTTCTTTAAAAATGAATTGGTAAAAATTGTTTTACCTGAAGAACTACAAAAAGTAGATAGTGCGCTTCGTAAAATTGGATTAAGCAGTTTAGCCGACGAAGGTTTAAAAGTACTGAACAGAGCTGCCGAAGATGCAGTATCTGAAGCGACACCAATTTTTGTAAATGCCGTCAAAGAGATCACTTTTGATGATGCTAAAAATATTCTTTTAGGAGATGATAATGCTGCAACATCATATTTAACATCTAAAACAGAAACAGAACTTTACAGCAAGTTTAAACCTGTTATTAATAATTCTTTTAGTAAAGTTGGGGCGGATCAAATTTGGTCTAACTTAATTACGAAATACAATAATATTCCTTTAACAAACAACGTTAATCCTGATTTAACGGACTACGTCACTCAAGAAGCATTGAAAGGTGTTTATACTATGATTGCTGTAGAAGAAAAAGAAATTAGAACTAAAGTATCTTCTCGTGGATCAGATTTATTAAAGAAAGTATTTGCTCTACAAGACTAACAAATAGTCATTAATCAATTTTGTTATTTTTTTTGTAAAAAACAATTATTCTAGCTAAATTTTAGTAATTTACTGAGGTATTTATTAAAATTTAGCTGTGAGTAATTCAGATAAAATATTAAAAAAAAAGAACAAGGCTTAAGAAAAAGTATATTCAACTTATTGAAGATGCCTATAATTTAAGACAAACGGATCACGCCTTAAGTGATTTTTCTGAATACCAAGCCACAAAAGTACTTTATAAAATTAATAAATTAGGATTCGTTGTCAATAGCCCTGAAACTCAAATCAACCTGTCTTAATTAATTCATACTTAATTATATCCTAACATTAACATAACCTTCAAAATGTATAAACTTATCATCTTTGCGGTGCAAAAGATTGAGTTAGTAAAATCTTAGAATAGTTAGTTTTGAAGTCGGTATTGTTGTTAGGTATCGACTTTTTTGTGTCTAATTATGAAGCTCTTGAAAATACGAATACGACTGCAACAACCGGCTACCATACCAAGAAAACAGCTCTCCATCTACAATTTTTATTATCTTTTCTGGAAATTTAGCTTGAAATTCTAATACGTGCTCCTCTTTAAAAGGAAATGGTTCACTTGACAGAAATATAAGATCAGCTTCTTTTAATTTTGAGTTATTTAAATCGATTTCTGGATACCGTTTGTCGTCTTCAAAAACATTTACAAAACCAGCTTCTTTAATCATAACATCAATAAAATTATCCGATGCGGCAACCATCCAAGGCTTTTTCCATATAAAGTAAGCAACTTTCAACTTGGCTGTATTTTGAAATTGACGTTGAAATGCGTCGCGTTCTAATTGAATATTGGCTATTAAAGTTGATGTTGTTCTTTTTATGTTGAAGAGTTCTCCATACATAGTAATGAGCTCAAAACAATCGTTGAGATTATAAATATCACTGATATGAATTGGAGCAATGCCTTCTAAACTTTCAATAATATCCTTCGTATTTTCTTCTTTATTGCAAAGAATAATATCTGGACACAGTGCTTTTATTTTTTCAATATGAATTTGCTTTGTACCACCAACAACAGCTTTAGATATCCGCAAGTGTTTTGGATGTACACAAAACTTCGTTACACCAACAATTGAAGATTCTAAACCTAAATCGACTAACAACTCGGTTTGTGATGGCACTAATGAGATGATGCGTTTTGGCGTTTTATTGAGTTGGATGTCTCGTTTAAGTTGGTCTATGTACGTCATACTTCCTTGAAATGACAGTTTATAATTCAGCAGCCATCTGTAACTGTAATTCTTCAGCTTTCTGAGCAGCAGCTTCCGCGAAATTATCATCTTGAGAAGCGTAAATAATACCTCTAGACGAATTAATTAACAAGCCAACAGCGTCATTCATGCCATATTTGCAAACGTCTTGAAGGTTTCCACCTTGGGCTCCAACACCAGGCACTAACAAAAAGCTATCTGGAATAATTTGTCTGATATCGCCTAAAAACTCCGCTTTAGTGGCACCAACCACATACATTAGGTTTTCAGAATTTGTCCAAGACTTAGACGTCTCTAATACCTGTTTGTACAACTCTACTCCATCAACGGTTTTAGTTTGAAAATCAAAAGCGCCTTGGTTAGAAGTTAAAGCTAAAAGAATAGTGTGTTTGTCTTCAAAGGCTAAAAAAGGTTCTACGGAATCTTTTCCCATATATGGTGCAACCGTTACACTATCGAAACCTAAATCTTCAAAAAACGCCTTAGCATACATGGTGCTTGTATTACCGATATCTCCACGTTTGGCGTCGGCAATAGTATAAATTTCAGGATGATTATCGTTGAGATAGTTAATTGTTTTTTCTAAAGCTTGCCAACCTTTTATACCGTAAGCTTCGTAAAATGCTGTATTAGGTTTGTACGCCACACAAAGGTGATGTGTCGCATCTATAATGCCTTTATTAAAAGCGAAGATGGGATCTTCTTCTTTTAATAAATGCTTTGGAATTTTATTTAAATCGACATCCAATCCTATGCAAAGGAAGGATTTCTTTTTATGGATTTGTTGTATGAGTTTGTTCGTTGTCATTTATAAGTAAATAAAACAGTTCCTAAAATTTCATCTTTATCGACAAGACCTCTGTATCTGGAATCAAGTGAATTATCCCTGTTATCACCAGAGAAAAAGTATTTTCCTTTTGGTAATGCTACTGGTCCGAAGTCACTTACCGTCCAATCTTGATGTGCTCCAAAAATTTCTTTTGAAAGATTCGAATTTCCAATATTTGTTATTCTATTCAATTGAACAGGTAATGTTTCAACAAATGAATCATCTAAAAAGGCAGTTATAGAATCCCTAAAGTGATACTTAAAAAAATCTGTATCGTTAATTTGATCTTTAACATAAGTGTCAAATATAAATGGTGAAATTTTATACCCAAACCTTAAGTCAATATTCTCATCTATATTTATATTGTTGACAAAGTAATAACCATTTTTACATTCTAAAGTATCACCAGGTTGCGCTATTAATCGTTTAACTATAGTCCAACCATCTAAACTATCTGAAAATTTGAAATAAGCAAAATCAAGTCGATCAGGTCTTTTTAGACTTGAACCAATTATTCTAGAACCAACAGTTAAAGTCGGTTCATTTGAACTTGAGGGTATTGCATAAACTCTAAATACTCCCGACATTCTAAACAGAACGTATAAAACAACTAAAATTGCTATTGCAAAAAGTACTTTTTTCTTCATAAAAAAAGCCTCAAACGAGGCTCTAATTTAAATCACATCATCATTAGCCTTCAACAATTCTGTGTTTTCAGCTAACATTAATTCGTCTATGATTTTTTGAATATCACCGTTAATAATATTAGATAAATCGTAAAGCGTTAAACCAATTCTATGGTCCGTTACTCGTCCTTGTGGATAGTTGTAGGTCCTAATCTTAGCAGATCTATCACCAGAACTCACCATACTTTTACGCTTTTCAGAATCTGCAGCTTGTTGTTTCGCTAATTCTAAATCGTATAAACGTGAACGTAATACCTTTAAGGCTTTCTCTAAGTTTTTATGTGATGATTTCTGATCCTGACAGCTTACAATCATTCCTGTTGGTTCGTGATGTAACTTAATAGCCGAGTACGTTGTATTTACCGACTGACCTCCAGGTCCGGTTGATGTGGTACGCTCAATACGCACTTCCGTCATGTCTAATTCATAATCAAACTCTTCTGCTTCTGGCAATACCATAACCGTCGCAGCACTGGTGTGCACACGACCTTGAGTTTCTGTTTGAGGTACACGTTGTACACGGTGTACACCAGCTTCAAACTTTAAAGTACCGTAAACATCTTCGCCAGACACTTCAAAAATGATCTCTTTAAAGCCACCTGAAGTACCATCACTCTGACTTACCACGTCTACTTTCCAGCCTTTATCACTGCAATATTTTGAATACATTCGGTATAAATCTCCTGCAAAAATACTCGCTTCGTCTCCACCTGTACCTGCTCTAACCTCAACAACGACATTTTTAGCATCGTCTGGATCCTTAGGAATCAGCATAAAACGAATCTCTTCTTCAAGCTTCTCAATGGTTTCTTGAGCTTCTTCAAGTTGCATTTTGGCCATATCTACCATTTCGGCATCAGAGCCATCGGCAATAATTTCTTCGGCTTCAGCAACATTATCTAAGGCTTCTTTATAAATTTCACCTTTATCTACAATTAACTTAAGGTCTTTGTATTCCTTCATCAGCTTCGTGTAGCGTTGCTGATCTGATATAATATCGGGTTGAATGATAAGGTCGTTCACCTCATCAAAACGTTGTTTTATAATCTGTATTTTCTCTAACATCTATCTTCAAAAATTGAAGTTCAAAAATACAATTTTTTTAAGATATAAGAGAGGTTCCCTTTTAGAATAAAGAACGAAGGCTTGTAAGTTTAAAATGATAGTACTTCGCACTTTTAGTGACTATTATTAAAATCCATAGGCAGGTAAAATAAATTAGGAAAAGTTACAAGTGAAAACATATTTTAAAAATAAAATGCATAAAACGAACGTTACCTATAAAGTATGTATCGATTCCTAGCTATACTTACATTTTACAGACCGTTTGTGGTTTGGTCATTCATTGCAAATGTTATCATCGGATTTTTTAATCCACTTATAGCACCAGCCTTAGTGACTAAATTATTTCTTACGGTTTTTGCATGGTATTATGTCAGTGAAACTAATAACAAACGAAAACTAACTTTTTATAAAAATTTAGGTATTTCTACTTTAAGGCTTTTTTCCGTTATATTTATTTTAGACTGCATTTTAACCATTATTTTTATTACTATACTTAAGGAATTCACTTGATAACTAAATGACATTTGAACTAGACAATGTAGAACTTTACTTTAAGCACAAGCGCATTTTAAACGGTATTTACCTCAAAGCTGAAACCGGAAAAGTAACCGCTATTTTGGGCAGTAATGGCTGCGGAAAAAGTTGTTTACTCAATATCGCTTTTGGAAATCTAAAACCAAAATACAAGCTCCTGAGATTAGATGGCAAACCGCTTTTGAAGCCTTTGTATACCACAGGAATTGCTGTATATCTACCACAATATAATTTTATTCCAGATGAAGTAACGTTGTCTTTTGTTTTTAAGTTATATGCTATTAATTGGAATACTTTTATTGAAAATTTTGAGGCATTTTCAATCTATAAAAACTCTAAGTTCAATGCCTTGTCAGGAGGTGAAAGACGTATTATTGAAACTTATGTTATTCTAAAAACCCAGAGTAAAATCGTATTTTTAGACGAGCCTTTTTCGCATTTATCACCATTACACATCGATACGGTGAAGCAACTTATTGAAGAAGAAAAGAAAGAAAAAGTTATTATTATTTCAGATCATATGTATCAACATATCATTGAAGCTTCGGATACCATTTATCTATTAAGTAGTGGCACAACAAAGAAGGTTAAACAGCTCACTGAACTTGAAGATTACAAATATTTAAGTGAAGGTACTTTATGAAAAGACTTAAGAGGATGAATTCTTTTTTATAATATTATCTAAGTCTACGACAACACCAACACCTAAAATTTGTTTCCATTGCAATTTTGGACCCACAATAACATTTTCTTCATTAGTCACCTCATTTGTTTCTACTTCAACTTTGATATCATCGTCATACCTAAGATGCGACCCTAAGGTTGCTTTGACAAATTTATTAACTTTCATATCTAAGTTAAGCTCCCACTCTAAATCTATATTCCCAAAACTATTAATATAATCGGTATACAAGCGCAGAAGACTGGTGATTTTAATATTCTCAAACACCTCTTCTTCGTACTGATTGGTTAACAAAATCCCCAATTCTTGTCTTACTTTTTTTCCATCTCTAAGAATATTGCCTTCTAAATCATAGATAGCTGGGTCCACTCCAAAAGCTCCTTTATTCGCTAAATCATCATCTAACACAAATGTAGTTTTTAACGTAAATGGAGACGCGTAAAAAGACATACGCTCTATAAATCGTCCATACTCCATTCCTACACCAAAAAACATGTAACCAGGTGCCAAAAATTTTGAAATAGCATCATCTCTATTCGGATAACTATATCCATTAGCTAATTGCGAATTAAAACTAAACTTCGCCGAATAAAACCAATTACTTTTTGGGTCTATCTCTAATCCAACATTAGAAATCACCTCTATAACATCTTCCGTTTTTCTAATATTTAAATCCTCTTGCTTATTTAAACCGTAACGAATATTAAAATTAGAATTCCAATACCATTTTTCTTGTTTGTATTTCGCTTCTGCTATTCCGGTTACAATACCCGAAATTGAATTGGTACCACCAGCATTCCAGTTTGTAAAAGACACCTGATTAAGCGTTAGGCCAACTTCTTTTTTAGTTCTCCAACCTAATTGAATAGGTTCATTTTTTTTCTTTTGAAAGTATAAGGAATCTGGTTGTGCAAAAAGCACACTAGAACATAAGACAAATAAACTAAATATAAACCAAGAATAGTTTTTCATGTTTAAAAAAATTAATATGTAAATGTGCCGTATTCAGTATTAATGGTGAGTTGCTTCTTATCTGAAGCTTCTACGCGACCAATAATTTTAGCATCTACATTAAACGATTTTGAAATCTCAATAATAGAATTTGCCACCTCTGGTTTTACGTATAATTCCATACGATGACCACAGTTAAATACTTGATACATTTCTTTCCAATCCGTTTTAGATTGCTCTTGAATGAGTTTAAATAACGGTGGAACTTGGAACATATTATCTTTTACGATATGAAGTTCATCAATGAAATGAAGGATTTTTGTTTGCGCTCCTCCACTGCAGTGCACCATACCATGTATAGAGTCACTATTGTAATTATTTAGAATTGCTTTAATAATTGGAGCATAAGTTCGTGTTGGTGACAATACTAACTTACCGGCATCTATTGGTGCATCTTCAACAGCATCTGTTAATTTTGTTTGACCTGAATACACTAATTCTTCTGGCACAGCAGCATCAAAACTTTCTGGATATTTTTCGGCTAAATATTTTGAAAACACATCGTGTCTTGCAGACGTTAGGCCATTACTTCCCATTCCACCGTTATAGCTAGTTTCATAAGATGCTTGTCCAAAAGACTCTAGACCTACAATAACATCACCTGCAACAATATTAGCATTATCAATAACGTCAGAGCGCTTCATACGTGCTGTAACTGTAGAATCTACAATTATAGTACGGACTAAATCTCCTACATCTGCAGTTTCACCTCCAGTAGAGTGAATAGTAACTCCAAATGATTTTAAATCCGCTATTAATTCTTCGGTCCCGTTAATAATTGCAGAAATAACTTCTCCTGGAATCAAATTTTTGTTTCTTCCAATAGTAGAAGATAACATTATATTATCCGCAGCGCCTACACATAATAAATCGTCAATATTCATAATTAACGCATCTTGTGCAATACCTTTCCAAACTGAAATATCTCCAGTTTCTTTCCAATACATGTACGCTAATGACGACTTTGTACCGGCTCCATCCGCATGCATTATTAAACAATAATCGTTATCATTGGTTAAATAATCTGGAACGATTTTACAAAACGCTTTAGGAAACAACCCTTTATCTATATTTTTTATAGCGTTATGAACGTCCTCTTTTGAAGCGGAAACTCCTCTTTGCGCATATCTTTTACTCACCGAATTACTCATTGTACAGTTTATTAAGGTTGGTGATGCAAAAATAAGGATTGCGTTTAATTATAAGGAATGATTAGGTTGGAATTAATGACAGTTTTCATTTTTCGTCTCAACGCTTCCTTTTTCTTATTACCTCCGAAGTAAATATTAAGACCTAATCCAGCTCTGATTATGGCATCATCTGTATCTCCTAAAACAAGATTATCTAAGTGATTGTCTGTAAAGAAATAATTGTATTCCCCAAAAATTTTGAGGCCAACACCTTCTATTAATAAAAATTCGAGACCTAAACCTCCTTGTACTTTTGTCTCGGTACTTTCCAAATAATTTGTGGAGTTGTAACCACCTCCGGCATATATTAGTGGTGACACATTTCTAAATGGACTTATGAGATATTCCAAATTTATATCGAAAGACATAAAACCTTCATTAAACACATCTTTTACAGCAACATTGTATTTATTATATGTGATATTGAGATTTAAATGACTTGTAAGATGATGTTTATATCCTGCTCTAAAATAGAGTTCATACTCAGCATCGGAATAATCCACTTCGCTACTTGCAGAACCTGCCGCAAATTCTACAGCGTGAGACCCTCGTTTTTCGAAAAATTTAAACCGTTTGGCAATTGCTTTATCATCTCGATCATTAGTGTCTTGAGCATGTATTGAATTAACACACACTAAAGTCAATAAAACACTCAAAGAAACACAAACCCTAAAAACCATAAGTCACTCATTAGCAATTAGAAAGAGTACAATATAGGAAAATATTTATTTCAGAAAACACTAATTTGAGACAAAAAAAAGATAAAACCGAGTTATCGATTTTATCTTATAGATTTAATAGGTCAAAAGACCCTAACAATTTTGTCTTAATTTTTAAGATCTGTTGGTAGCTTTACTTGGATACTTGCCACATTATCATTGCTGACATTATTCAATTCATCCGAATTGTCTTGAGACAAAATAAGCGTCGCCCCAACAAGAATTGCTACACTAAGTAGTAACTTTTTCATTTTTACAAATATTGATTAATAGCCCTACAAAAATAAGAAATAAACGTATTCTTAAATTGACTATGATCAAATATTTAACATGATTTGAGCACCTTTTCGACAACTCGTTTAATGTCATCGACCAACTACATAAAACCCAAAATTAACGCGTCCCACTGTACGTATATATACGTATTTCATCGAATAAAAATAATGACGAATGCCCACCTAATTGCATCATTTATATCATTTTGTAAACAAAAGCTCTCTATATTTGGTTAATGGCCATAATTCATCATCAATCATTATCTCTAATTTATCACAATGATATCTAATATCTTGAAATAAAGGCTTCACTTTATTGCAATAACCATCTGCTTTCTTCTCTAAATTCGTTTCCTTATTACATACTTTTCGCTCTTCTGTCATCTTTGTTACCGTAGAGTTAATCGTTTCAATATGTTCCGAAATTTCTTCAATAAGAACCAACTGTGCTTTTGCAAAATCTTTAAAGCGATCACCATAAATCGTTTTTAAACCTGTTACATTTTTAATTAAAATATTCTGGTATCTTACTGCTGTTGGTACAACATGATTTCTAGCAATATCTCCAATAACTCTGCTCTCTATTTGAATATGATGGATGTAATCTTCCATTTCAATTTCGTAGCGCGATTCAGATTCTATTTTATTCATGACTCCCAAACTTTGAAAAAGCTCAATGCTCGATTTAGCTTTCTTAATTTGAAGAGCTTCAGGTGTGGTTTTATTATTACTTAACCTTCGTTTTTTCGCTTCCTCTTCCCATGCCTCACTATAACCATTGCCTTCAAAAAGAATAGCCTTCGAGGTTTTAATATACTCTCTTAAAACATTAAATATAGCATCATCCTTTTTCATTGACTTCTTATCGATTAATTCATCGACTTCAATTTTAAAATCTATGAGCTGTTTTGCAACTATGGTACTTAAAACTGTCATTGGATTAGCACAGTTGGCTGTAGACCCCACCGCTCTAAACTCAAATTTATTACCTGTAAAAGCAAATGATGACGTTCTATTCCTATCCGTATTATCTAATATAACTTCAGGTATTTTACCAACGACATTCAGTTTTAGGTCTGTGATTTCCTTAGGAGATAATTTTCCTTTCGGCACCGTTTCTAATTCTGCCAGCACCTTAGTGAGTTGATCTCCAATAAAAATAGAAATAATCGCAGGAGGTGCTTCATTAGCACCTAAACGATGGTCGTTACTTGCTGAAGCAATAGCTGCGCGTAATAATTCTTCATGAGTTTGTACCGCTTTAATTGTATTTATAAAGAAGGTTAAAAATTGAAGATTACTCATTGGAGTTTTTCCTGGCGCCAACAAATTGACTCCTGTATTTGTAGAAAGGCTCCAATTGTTATGTTTACCAGAACCATTTACTCCTGCAAATGGCTTTTCATGCATAAGCACAGTAAAATTATGGCGCTTGGCAATTTTCTGCATAATATCCATTAACAACGAGTTATGGTCTACTGCCAAATTAGCTTCTTCAAAGATAGGAGCTAATTCAAATTGATTTGGTGCCACCTCATTATGTCTTGTTTTTACAGGAATTCCTAGTAGCATACATTGGTGTTCCAAATCGCGCATATAAGCCATCGCTCTTGCTGGAATAGTACCAAAATAATGATCATCTAGTTGTTGTCCCTTAGCAGGTGAATGTCCTAAGACCGTTCTCCCTGTTAGTAAGATATCTGGCCTAGAAGCTGCTAATGCCGTATCTATTAAAAAATACTCCTGCTCCCAACCTAACGAGGTATTGACACGTTTAACGTTTTTATCGAAATATTTACACACTGCAACCGCAGCACTATCTACTACTTGTAAAGCGCGCAACAGAGGAGTTTTAAAATCTAAAGCCTCGCCTGTATAAGACACAAAAACTGTTGGAATGCATAAGGTTTTATCATAAATAAAGGCCGGTGAAGTTGGGTCCCAAGCTGTATAGCCTCTCGCTTCAAATGTATTTCTAATGCCTCCATTCGGAAAACTAGAAGCATCTGGTTCTTGCTGTACTAATTGGTCACCTCCAAATTTCTCAATAGCAAGTCCATCACCAATCGTCTCAAAGAACGCATCATGTTTTTCTGCAGTTGCTCCGGTTAAAGGTTGAAACCAATGTGTATAATGAGTAGCTCCTTTTGAAATAGCCCATTCTTTCATTCCTGTAGAAATATGATCTGCAACAAGACGGTTTATCTTAGTCCCTTTTTCAATAGCTTCCAAAACACTATTCAACGCCGTTTTAGTTAAATACTGGCGCATAGAAACCTCATTGAAAACATTTTCTCCAAAAATTTCCGAACGACGTTTTTGCTCTTTTATTTTTATTGGTTTTCGTTTTAATGATGCCTTTACGGCATGAAATCTAAGTGTTGACATATTGATAATTTTTAAGGTCAAAAATACAAAATATTTAAAAATTAGCTCATTGCCCATCTAAAAATAGGGTATCAATAATAATTAGAAACATTACAACTAAATCACCCCATTTTTTTTGATGGGTAAAAAAAATTAGCAATATTTGTAACATTCATTTAGATAAACAAAACAATCATTATGGCAAAAATTAAATTAGAATACATTTGGTTAGATGGTTACTTCCCAACTCAAAATATGAGAAGTAAAACCAAAGTAGAAGAGCACGAAGACTTTAAAGGAACTATAGAAGAGTTAGGCATGTGGTCTTTTGACGGATCATCTACCAGACAAGCTGAAGGTGGATCTTCTGACTGTTTATTAAAACCTGTCGCTATTTATCCAGATCCCGATAGAATCAATGGATATTTAGTCATGACAGAAGTTTTAAATGCAGATGGAACACCTCACGTTTCTAATGGTAGAGCAACTATTGATGATGATGACAATGATTTCTGGTTTGGTTTTGAGCAAGAGTATTTTATTATGGATACTAAAACTCAATTGCCATTAGGATTCCCTATTGGTGGATATCCTGCACCACAAGGTATGTATTACTGTTCTGTTGGTGGAAAAAACACGCATGGTAGAGGTCTAGTTGAAGAACATGCTGATTTATGTATAGAGGCAGGTTTAAACTTTGAAGGTATTAACCAAGAAGTTGCTTCAGGACAATGGGAATTCCAATTGTTTGCAAAAGGTGCTAAAAAAGCTGGAGATGAAATTTGGATTGCTCGATATTTATTAGATCGTTTAACTGAAAAATATGGTTACTACATTGATTACCATCCAAAACCTTTAGGTAAAGATATGGATTGGAATGGATCAGGTATGCATGCTAATTTCTCTAATGAAATCTTAAGAACATGCGGTGATAAAGAAGTTTACGCAAAAATCTGTGAAGCTTTCCGACCAGTAGTAAAAGAACATATCGCGGTGTATGGTGAATTTAACGATCAACGTTTAACCGGTTTACACGAAACAGCATCGATAGACGACTTCTCTTGGGGAGTTTCAGATAGAGGAGCTTCAATCCGTATTCCAATCATTGCAGTAGAAAAAGGCTGGAAAGGTTGGTTAGAAGATAGAAGACCAGCTTCTAACGGGGATCCATACAAAATTGCAGGTAGAATTATTACAACTGTAAAAAGTGCTGATCTTTCTTAATTAGAAACGAATTAACTTTTAAAGTCGTCTAGAAAATATTGTTTTTTAGACGACTTTTTTACTCCTTAATATATAGCTCAAAAAACAGCTACTTTTAGATAAACATATATTCTTCTTATAAATTATAAATCTAAAAGTATTTCTAAATAATTAAAGCTCAGTAGTGCAACCTCATAACTTCTAACGCTTCTCAACCTCATCTGTTTTAGTAATTTTCTATTATTAACTAGTTCTACAATAGCAGAATAGGCACACCTATTAGGAAGTAATTCCTTACAACGATAAAATCTGCCCTTGGAAGTAAATTCTTTCATTTTACCGACTTTTTATGACAGTCTTCGCCATTTTTAGGCTACGTTGATACACCTTCATAATATTGTAATGTTATTAACCAAATTTATAAATTATGAAAAATTTTACTAAGCACCTACTTCCTATTTTATGTGGAGCTGCGACTTTTATGACAAGTAATATGAATGCATTTCAGGACAATTCACAAGACAGCTGTAATGCTGTAGAAGTGATTGCATCAGTCCAAGGATTGCAATCAAACGGTAATCCGGTTATTGCGAGTCGCTCAGATGTTAATTTAGCATTACACACACCAGACAAGTCAAATTCTCCAACTGGATTTTATTCTTTGGGTATTAAAGGAAGTATTACACTCGCTTTAGGTGGAGCTGTTTATGACCAACCAGGAACAGATATTATGATTTACGAAACTTCATTTTCTGGAGA
This sequence comes from Winogradskyella psychrotolerans, assembly GCF_018860545.1. Lineage (GTDB taxonomy): Bacteria > Bacteroidota > Bacteroidia > Flavobacteriales > Flavobacteriaceae > Winogradskyella > Winogradskyella psychrotolerans_A. The sequence goes on from NZ_JAHKPN010000011.1 coordinate 129,084, forward strand.
TTCATGTGGTAGAAGTGATGACGAAACTGCATTAATTGAGTTATCTCAAGATGGAGAAACGTGGATATATTACGATAATGTTTGTCGTGACGGATCAATAGACCTAGACGGATTAGGTTTAGATTACGTTACACAAATTAAAATTACAGATTCAACTTATGGCTCTGGTGATGGTTACGATTTAGATGGTGTTGAAGCCGTTAATGGTTGTGAAGATATTCCTACTGACGTTTGTTATGGATCTGGAGCTATAAACTATATCCCTGGATTAGATAGCAATGGAAATGCGTTAACAGTTGCTGAGCGAATGGACACAAACAAAGCTTTAGGTCAACCTGAAATGGATGATTCATTAAACTTTTTATCATTAGGTTATAAAGGAGAAGTTACAATAACATTTGATGGTGTTGTATTTAATAATGAAGGGGCTGACATTAAAGTTGTCGAAACCACATTTGGTTACGATTCCTTTACAAGTTATCCTGAATCGGCTGATGTTTATGTATCGCAAAATGGTATTGATTTTTACCTTATTGGATCAGTGCTTACAGCTGATGCTGGAGATTTAGATATTAGCAATGCACCAATTTTCCTTTCTTATATTACAGAAGTGAAGATTGTAGATACAACACCAGATGATTCTGTTTCTGATGATGGCTTTGATTTAGATGGAGTTATTGCTTTAACAGGATGTAATGAACCAATATTACCTACACCAGCTGGATGTTACGCAGTTGACTATTTTAACTATGTAGAAGGAACTAAAAAGAATGGTGGTGTTATTGATGCTATTAGAACTGAAACTCCAGAAAACACACTTGGTGAACCAGAAGGAACTGATGAGTATGTCTTTACAACTCTTGGTTATGGTGGAGAAATAACTTTGACGTTTGGTGGTGCAGTTTACAACCAAGAAGGTCCAGATTTAGTTGTAGTTGAAACAACTTTCCAAAACACTTGGGGTTGTGACACATATGGTGAATATGCTAATGTATACGTTTCTGCAGATGATATCAATTACCATTTTGCGGGTACAGTGTGTAAATCAGACAATACTGTTGATATTTCTGATGCAGGTAATTTCAACTTCATCTATTACGTAAAAATCGTAAACAACAATGAATTATCTTCAACTGAAGATGCTTACGATCTTGATGGTGTAATTGCTATTGGTACTTGCCAACAGTTTGACTACCAAACTTACGCAGATGAGCAATATAATAGATTAAGTGTTACTACTGTAGATGCAAACGATTTAGAGTTATCAACATACCCTAACCCAACAAGTGGTGTTTCATATATTGAATTTAGCCCACAAACTGCAAGTAAAGTAGTAATAGAGGTATTTGATATTAATGGTCGTAACGTTGGTCAGGTATTCAATAATGACGCGTATCCTGGTCAAGTATACAAAGCAGAGTTTAACACTACAAGTTTAGCAGCTGGTTTATATGTATACCAAATTACAACTGGAAATTCTAGTATTACTAAAAAGTTTATCGTTTCAAAATAAAAACGACGTATAGTCGTACGATTTACTAATAAATAAAAGCCACCTGAAAATGTATTTTCAGGTGGCTTTCTTATGGCATATTGTTATAAACTTTAAGATGGATACGTCATAGGAGTAATTAAAACCCATGCCTTAAGGATGACCTTTACGAAGTAAAATTAAACTATTTTAAGGCTAGATATATAAATAGCATATACGCACCAAACAAAATCATCCCTTTTACTCTTCCTATTTCAAAACGTTTGGGTATGATAATGAATGGAATTAGAATCGCAGAAAATGCTATCATCCACCAGATATTAGTTGAAAGTATTTCTGGTGTATTGACATTCACAACAATTGGCTTTATAATCGCGGTTAAACCTAAAACAGATGCTATATTAAAAATATTAGATCCTATTAGATTTCCTAATGACATCGCTTTTTCCTTTTTTAGGGCAGCAATAACTGATGCAGCTAGCTCTGGCACACTAGTTCCAATTGCTATGACTGTAACCGAAATAGCATAGTCGCTTATGCCTACGGATTCCGCCAATTGTTTAGCCCCTTGAACTAACCACTCAGAACCAAAGTACAATCCACCAGCACCAATAAGTAACCAGGCCACGATTTTAAAATTGGAAACAACTGCTAAAGTATCATCAACATCTTCCATATTCGCTTTAGTAGACTTCCTAGAACTTTTAATTAAAACAAAAAGGAAGACAACTAACGCTATAAACATAATAGCACCTTCTAACGCTGTCAATACATTATCATTCGATAAGAAATAATACAAAGCAAATGAGATTAACATCATCATTGGCCAATTTAACTTGTAAAAATCCTGATCTACTGCTAAAGGAGTAATAATAGCAGTGATGCCCAGAACCAATCCAATATTCGCGATGTTAGAGCCAATAACATTACCTAGTGCAATATCCGAAACTCCATCTAAGGCTGCTTGTAAACTCACTAATAATTCTGGTGCTGAAGTTGCAAAAGACACAACCGTCATCCCAATAACCAATTTCGATAACTTTAATTTAAAAGATAAACCTACCGAAGCTCTAACTAAAAAATCTCCACCAACAACCAACAAGGCCAATCCAGCAATTACCATTAACACGCTCATCCTCTATCTCAATTTTAGACTCCTATTAATACAATAAAAGCGCAAAGATAATATTTCATTTTCACACCTACTACAACTATATTTCACGTTACAAAACTATTATTATAGTTGTATAACTATAAAAATAGTTATATATTTGAATACAACAATAATTATAGTCACAAGATCAATGCAGAAACTCACCAATAAAGAAGAGGAAATAATGCACATCTTATGGAAGCTTAAGAACGCTTTTGTAAAAGATGTGTTGGCAGAAATAAAAGAAGACAAACCACATTACAACACGCTATCTACCATTATAAGAAATTTAGAAGACAAAGGATACGTTAGCTATAATGCCTATGGTAAAACACATCAATACTTTCCTATTGTGACAAAGGAAGACTATAAAACCAAATTTATGAATACGGCTATTGAGAATTACTTCAATAATTCTTATAAAAATGTCGTGTCCTTTTTTGCAAAAGAAGAGAAAATAAGCATTGATGAACTCAAAGAAATTATTTCATTAATAGAAAACAAAAAATAAATATGGAATATCTTTTAAAAGCATCAGCCGTAATTGCCATCATATATTTGTGTTTTTACCTTTTTCTTAAAAAAGAAACTTTTTTTCAACACAACCGTTGGTTTCTCTTAATTGGCTTACTATTAGCACTGGTTTTTCCATTTGTAATAATTCCTATTTATATACCAGTTGACCCCATTACAACTGAAGTAGCTACATTTATAACAGCTACACCTTCAAATTTTGTTGCTACAGTACCAACAGAATCCGCATTTGATTGGTATGAACTTATACCTCTATTATACGGTATAGGCCTATCTGTGTTTTTAGTTCAATTTGTCTTTCAGTTTGGATCGTTAGTTTTACTTCTTCTGAAAAACCAAAAACGTAAAGTACAACGATTCACGTATGTCATTGTAAACAATAAAATTTCTCCATTTTCATTTTTCAAATGGATTGTTTATAACCCTGAATCGTACGAAGAGAAGGAGCTTCAACTTATCTTAACTCATGAGAGAGTCCACGTCAACCAGTTGCACTCTATAGACATTCTACTTACCCAACTCGCCTGTGTAGTCTTTTGGTTTAACCCCTTAATATGGTTATACCGAAAAGAAGTTCGACAAAATTTAGAATACATTGCTGATTTTGAAAGTGAAAACAGTACACAATCAAAAAAGGACTACCAACACTTATTATTAAAAACCAGTATTGCTAATCACGATACTATATTATCAAATAACTTTTATAATTCATCCATCAAAAAACGAATCCTTATGTTAAACAAATCAAGATCAAATAAAAAAAATCAATGGAAATACCTATTGATGCTACCGCTTTTAGCAGGTTTACTACTTAGTATGAATACAGAAACCGTTTATGTTGAAAACGATATAACCCATGAGAATTCAGGAGAAACCGTTCAATTTGTTGTTTCTAAAAACACCTCAGATGCAGAACTATATAACATGACCAAAGCTGTTGAAAACAAAGGAGGAACTTTAGTTTTTAGCCAAATTCAAAGAAATGCTTCAAACGAACTCACCAATATATTTCTAAAATTAAATAATCATAGTTATGGAGGTGGCAATTCTAAATCCCCAATAGAACCGTTTATTATCTATAAAGAATGGTTTGGTGATAAAGGAGGCTATGTTGGTCGAATGGAAGGCGCCACATTGCATTTTGACAATGCGGCATTAATTAAGGATGCAAAAAAAACTAATGCCCTTAAAATTAGAGCACTTAATATCATTTTAAATAAAGGTATTCAGAATGAGGACGACTATAAAAGGTATCAACAGCAACGTTCTAGATATGATCATAAAATAAATGACGAGCAAAAGAAACCTAAGGATTCTGTTATATCAGAAGAAATCAAACTAAGGTTTACAAACCAAATGAACGATAACCGTTTAGAAGAGTTTAAAACACTTTTAAAGTCTAAAGGTGTCCAAATGAAAATTAAACGTTTACATCGTAATCACGAAAATAAAATTAGCGATTTAAATATTGTATTTAAATCTAAAAATAGCACCGCGAATCATAAAGCCAAAAATGCCGATGGTATACGACCTTTCAATTTTAAAATGACTGATAAAGATTTTGGTATACGTAATTTACAAGAAGAGGTACAAATTGAAGAGACCATAATGGTCTACAACCTAAAAGACTCACTATCAGAAGACATCCCAAATGATACATTATACTATAAAATAGTAAAACCTAATACCAATACAAACGATTCTATTTACATTTCAATAGATTCAACCAAAGTTAAAGACCTATCTAAAGTAAAGCCAGACCTCTATTATGAAGGAGGTAAAGCTTTAAAGATTAATAGTGTTAGCGAAGAGATTATTATACATCAACCCCAAAAAGCGTATAAGAATATTACATATCAGTCCAATAAAAACCCAAAACCCTTAATTATTGTTAATGGTAAAGAGGTTAGCTCAGAATCACTTAACACACTAGATCCCGACAAGATTGAAAGTGTCACTGTTTTAAAGGATGAAAAAGCCATAAATAAATATGGCGAAAAAGGAAAAAATGGGGTCATTGAATTAATAACCAAAGAAAGTGTTATCATCACAAAAAAAGACAATATAAGAGAAGTTGAAACAACTGAAATAACCAGTGTTACCTATATTGATGATAAGGATCCTTCAAAAAATGCAACTATCGCTTACATTTCAAAATACTCAACAGATGAAGTACTAGCTAGCCACCAAGTGAATCTCGAAAGACTTGGAATTACCGTTAAATATTCAAAATTAAAACGCAATAAAGCTGGAGAGATTACCAGCATCAAAATTAGTTTAGACGATAAAGGCGGTAGCAAAGCTAGCGCAACTTGGAAAGTTAATGACGGCATTCCAAATATAGAATATGGTAAATCTGAGGGTTCTTTAATAACCCGAACAAAACAGCAGTAATACACCTTTAGAAAGTTAAAAAGCCAAACTAAAATCATTTAGTTTGGCTTTTTTATATATTATTTCTTTTGCTTACTCTACAATAACTTTCTTAATCACAGAACGGTTATCGCTTTCTAATTTTAAAAGATATATTCCTGAAGCGACCTCTAAATCAATATAACTTTCAACAGATTGCATTTGCTTTAGAAGTTTCCCTTCTATGGAATAAACCTCAACATCTGCGACTGTATTTAAACCAGAAATATAAACACGTCCTGTTGTTGGATTAGGATATAACGCGACATTAAGTTCCGTATTATCAGCGACACTTAATACCTGAGTCCAAGTTTCACCAATCATATTTCCCCAAATATATTCTATCATATCTGGCTGATCAATAAACGGGTTTCTATTCTTTTGCCAATTATAAATAACGTTATTTCTATTCATTTCAAAATCATCTGGAGGATCATTTCTGTGCCAGTTCAATAAGGTAGCTAAATCACCAAATTCACCAACGGTCTCTTCCGGAAAACCATTTACAATCTCTAAACCATTGTAACGGACAGCCATATAAAACACACCTCTAGCGACGTCGCCTTTAAACATTCCTGCCGTTCCATCTGGTCCATTATATTCTCCATAAAATTGGTTATTACGGGTACTATTCTCAGGACCATCTACTACTCTTAAAGCGTGCACATCAGAATTTCCGTGACGTAACGAATCTGCTTTTGTAGTCCAGTAAACATCTATTCCATCTGCAATTTCATCTTCTTCTATACTATCAAATCCACCACGAGATCTAGGAAACGTATGTTCTCTATTCCATTTTCCTGTACTTGTAGAACTGGTTTGGACATCTAATTTAGCACGACCTTCTTCTAAATACACCAACCAAACCTCGTTACTATGTTCAGGGTTCTGATCAGCTTCCATTAAAATATCAATAACATCAGCATATGTTTGTGCTCTAACAATACTTGGGTCTGCAACAATATCCTGCAAGGCTTGTCTTAATGCGACATCCTCTAAACCGTCCAAGCTATTATAATAGCCATTAGGCTGCGTACTTTCCACAATACCATAGGTAGGATTTAATGGAGTTCCAAAAGCTGCAACAGTAAAATCATTATCGACAATGCGTATTTCAATAGCACCATTATTAGCGACTATAGGCTCTATCAAATCTAAAAACCTAATTTTTAAAACCTCATCACCTTCATCATCAGCGTCATCGATTAATGTAATTGTTGTGCTCGTTGTACTTTGTCCTGATAAAATAGTCAGATTAGTAGACCCTGTATAGTCAGATGTATTAAACCCTTCATTATCTAAACTTATATTAAAATTTAAATCAGATGTCATGTTTGTATCAGCAGTAAACGTAATATCAAATATAGCACCTTCATCAACCTGGACATCTACAACGGAAATGGTGATAGCATTAATAGCAATCCCAGAACCATCATTCTCGCGTCTTGGAGTTGGTGTAGCCGCAGAAAACGTAACGTTTCCCATATCGTCTACGTAACGTTGAATAGATTTAGGATTTGCATTGGTACCATTATCATTATACTGTGTAGTTTCTCCAAGTTTATCTAATAAGCCAGTAGCATCCGAATCGTTAGTTCCATAAACCATCGCATCTATCAAATTCGTTTGTGTCGCGACAGTCTCTTCTGGAAAATCAAATATTGAAGCTTGATAAATTCCCACAGCATCTGGTCCATTTTGAATAACATTTTCAGCCATTAACGACTGTGGAAACGGGGAAATATTGACACTCCCTACAACTAACAAGCCATTAATATCAGTAGTTAAGCCGTTTAAATCATAAGTAAAGTAACTACGATCTCCTCCACTACTCGATCCATTAAAAAATACCAAAATATAACCATCAGTTGAAAAATTTGGAGTTTCAGATTTTAACTCTATAAATTCGTGCGTATCTATACTCGGAGAATCTGAATCCAATTCGTTAATCACTAAAACTTGAGACCAACCCAACCCTGTAATTAAAAGTAATACTACTATGGTAATGTTCTTTATCATATTATTTTTTTTTGTAAAGATAGTTTTAAATTTAAACACCGTTGTTACGTTATAATTAAATACAAAAATTAGTCTAATTAAAACATGAAATTTATCATAAAACTCCAACTTCAAAAAGATGATAATCACAAAAAATAGGATTTTAAGAACAAAACCGCTCTACGATTTACAAAACAGGTCGTAAAACCCCCTATAAAACTACAAATATGAAATCGAAAATAGCTTTTAACATTACAGATACAAACCAAAATGTAGACACGTCACAAAATAACGAAACACATATTATTATTATAGTTATAAATCAGAATTCAATTTCATCAATTTAGAGTAAAACATTTGGACAGAGATAGGTTTAGGATATATATTGAAAACTCAATCAAACGATTAACATATTTTATTAACCTAAAAACTAGACAACCATGATGACCTTAGCACAATTAATTATTGAACTGATTATAGCAGTAATCTAAAATTACAAACCAACACCAACCAAAAAAATGTAGAACTTAGTTCTAGAATAAGTTTTACTATTTTTGTTAAAGATTTATTATTCAACATAGCATGAAAAACAAAATCTTTAAACTTCTGGCTCAACTCAATAAAGCCATACTCCCATCGTATTCAAAAAAACAGTTAGACCTTAGCAAAGCTTCTAAATTACAGCTTGCTATCATAGGTTGGCGTGTTTATGTAACTAAGAATGCACTTGGATAAACTTTGATTTTTATGTATTACAAACGCTAGAATTAGCTGTAATCCATAAAACCCCTCAAGTTTATGTTCTCCTATTATACCTGCGGAAATTTCTAATGCGCAACTAAACTACAATGTATTTATAATATATCGCGGATCCTATATGACGACGATAGTGGTCATTAAAATTGATAATCGCGTAGAATAACACAACTCAAAACACTTCTTTTGTACTGAGACTGCTAATTATCAAACTGAAATTCGAACTTTATTTCAACGAAAAAGCCCATTTCAGTAAAGAAATGGGCTTTTTGCTCTGTGACCTCGACAGGATTCAAACCTGTAACCTCTTGAGCCGTAATCAAGTGCGCTATTCAGTTGCGCCACGAGGCCGTATTTTTCACTTTATTTAAACCTCATGGTCCGTTTTAAGTGGGTGCAAATATAATACATTTATTAAAATACCACCAAACTATTTATTTCAAATTTTTAAATTAGTATTTTTGAGGTATGATTTCTAAAGAACTCCTTGAACCATTTAATTACTTATTCGATTCCGAAATAATCGATAATATCGCTGATGTTGCGTTCCTCAAAACGTTTCAAAAATCTGATATTATCATTGATATTGGTCAGGATTTAAATTTTATCCCACTTTTAATCAAAGGAAACATCAAAGTGTTAAGAGAAGATGCTCATGGTGATGAACTCTTATTGTACGTTTTAGAATCTGGAGACACTTGTGCCATGTCCTTAACGTGCTGCATGGTAAAATCAGTAAGTAAAATTAGAGCCGTTGCAGATGAGGATACCACGGTGATTATGATTCCAATAGATTATATGAAACTATGGTTTAATTCCAATGAAAGTTGGAGAAATTTCATATTACAAAGTTATCAAATTCGTTTTGACGAAATGCTAGAAACGATTGACACGTTAGCTTTTATGAAAATGGATGAGCGCTTGTTCAAATATCTTACAGATCACGTAAAATTAACAGCGTCTACAAGTTTAGAAATTACACACCAAGAAATAGCAGAAGACTTAAACACATCTCGTGTTGTTATTTCTCGTTTATTAAAACAATTAGAACGTGAAAATAAAATTGAACTTGGCAGGAACAAAATTCTTGTTTTAGATTTTTAAAAACCTTTAACACAGACTTAATTACAGAACTCTATTTTTGCATCAAATAAAAATTATGGACTATATTTTACAACCTTGGCCATGGTACGTCTCCGGACCATGTATTGCTATCGTTATGTTTCTACTACTCTATTTTGGTAGAACATTTGGCATGTCGTCAAATCTTAGAACTATGTGTGCTATAGGCGGAGCTGGTAAACACGTTAAGTTTTTTAACTATGACTGGAAAAGTCATAAATGGAATTTAGTTGTTGTACTTGGTGCTATTGTTGGTGGTTTTATCGCACACTTTTTATTATCGAACCCTATAGATATGGATCTGAGCGAAGCCACTGTAAAAGATTTGTCTGCACTTGGATTTAATAACGTTGGTCAAAGTTTATTACCACTAGAATTATTTAGTTGGGACGCTGTTTTAAGTATTAAAGGATTGTCTATACTCATAGTTGGTGGATTTCTTGTTGGTTTTGGGACGCGTTATGCTGGTGGTTGTACTTCTGGCCATGCGATCACAGGGTTGAGTAGTTTACAATTACCATCATTAATTGCTGTTATCGGTTTCTTTTTAGGAGGCCTCATTATGATTCATCTTATTTTTCCAATACTCTTTTAATTATGGGTAAGTATATAAAGTTTTTTATCGTTGGTATTTTCTTCGGAATTGTTTTAGTTAAATCTGAAGCCGTATCTTGGTATCGTATTTTTGAGATGTTTAAGTTTCAATCCTTTCATATGTATGGTATAATTGGGACTGCGGTTGGTACTGGTATTGTAATACTTTTACTTTCTAAAAAGCAGAAGATTAAAACCACGGAAGGTACCACGTTAATAGTCCCATTAAAAGACCGTGGTTTTACACGTTATATCCTTGGAGGAACTATCTTTGGATTGGGATGGGCATTATCTGGAGCTTGTCCTGGCCCCATGTATATATTAATTGGTACAGGAGCGTTTTCAATTATTATTGTTATTGCCGCAGCTTTATTAGGTACTTATGTTTACGGATTATTAAAAGATAAACTACCACATTAAAATGGAACTCGTAGAAATTATAGGGTATATCGGAGCGCTTATTGTTGGACTTGTTTTAGGTTTAATAGGTGGAGGTGGCTCTATCTTAACGGTGCCTATATTGGTGTATTTTTTAGGCTTTAGTCCAATAGCTGCCACTGGTTATTCCCTGTTTATAGTTGGAAGTACAGCTTTAGTTGGTACGTTTCGTAACATCAAAAAAAATACGATAGATTTTAAAACAGCTATCATATTTGCAATCCCTTCCATCTTTACGGTTTTTATGGTGAGACGCGTAGTCGTACCTAATTTACCAGAGGTATTGTTTTCTATAGGTAATTTTACACTTACCAATTCATTATTTATCATGTTGTTATTTGCCATTATTATGCTTTTAGCGGGTTGGTCTATGATTAAATCTAAAACCATTAATAGTGACAGCACACTAAAAACATTCGATAATACGCACTATTTCGCCATCGGTACACAAGCTATAGGAATCGGTGCTTTAGCAGGCTTAGTTGGAGCTGGTGGAGGATTTCTCATCGTACCGGCTTTGGTTTTATTGGTCAAACTTCCCATAAAAAAAGCCATTAGCACCTCATTATTTATTATAGCAATACAATCACTGATAGGCTTTTTAGGTGATTTAAATAAAACCGTCTCAATAGATTGGCAGTTTCTTATAACGTTCACCGTGATCTCAATTGTCGGTATATTTATAGGATTAGCACTATCTAAAAAAATAAGTGCCAAACGATTAAAAAGAGGATTCGGCTATTTTACCTTAATAATGGCTGTATATATCATTTTCAAAGAGCTCTTTTAACACACTTTGTGATAATTATCACATTTCAAAAAACGAAGTTTCGTAAATTTGCAACTCAAATAAATTAAGAATGAAGATTGAACAATTATATACTGGCTGTTTAGCACAAGGTGCTTATTATATTGAATCTGAAGGTGAAGTTGCCATCATTGATCCGCTAAGAGAAGTTCAGCAATATATTGATAAAGCAAAAGCTAATAACGCCAACATTAAATATATTTTAGAAACACATTTTCATGCTGATTTTGTTTCTGGTCATGTAGATTTGGCGAAAGAAACCGGAGCAACTATCGTATTTGGACCAGGAGCAACTACAGAATATAATATTCATGCTGCTACGGATGGTGAAGAATTAAAATTAGGAAAAGTAACGATTAAAGTATTACATACTCCAGGACATACTTTAGAATCCGCGACGTACTTATTAATAGACGAAAACGGAAAAGATCACGCTATTTTTTCGGGTGACACCTTGTTTTTAGGCGATGTTGGCCGACCAGATTTAGCCATTAAATCTGATTTAACCAAAGAAGATTTAGCTGCTATGTTATATGATTCACTTCGAAATAAAATTATGCCACTAGCAGATGACGTTATTGTTTATCCTGCTCATGGTGCTGGTTCCGCCTGTGGAAAAAACCTAAGCAAAGAAACAGTTGGTGTTTTAGGTGAACAGAAAAAAACAAATTATGCCTTGCGTGCAGATATGACTAAAGCCGAATTTGTAAAAGAAGTTTTAGATGGTATTGCTCCACCACCACAGTATTTTGCGAAAAATGCCATGATGAATAAAATGGGTTACGACACTTTTGAAACCGTTTTAAAAACTGGAGATGTAGCACTAAAGCCTGAAGAATTTGAAGCTTTAGCTAATCATGAATCTGCATTAGTGTTAGATGTTAGAACACAATCTGATTTTATAAAAGGTCATATTCCAAATTCAATATTTATTGGTTTGAATGGCGGTTTTGCTCCTTGGGTTGGTGCTTTAATAAAAGACATCAAACAACCTATTATTTTAGTGGTTCCAGAAGGTAAATCTGCCGAGGCTGTTACGAGATTATCTCGCGTTGGTTATGATAATACCTTAGGTTATCTTGAAGGCGGATTAGAGGCGTGGAAAAACGCAGGAAAAGATGTTGAAACCCTAGACTCCGTTACCGTTGAGGAATTTGCAGAGAGAGCAAAATCGGATACGCTTAATATTTTAGATGTACGTAAAGATGGTGAATATTTGTCGTCTCACATTGTAGATGCACAGCATTTATCGTTAGATTTTATCAATGAAAAGATGAACGAAGTCAGCAAAGATAAAACCTACTACGTGCATTGTGCAGGTGGGTATCGCTCTGTTATTGCGGCATCAATTTTAAAAGCAAGAGGATTCACTAAACTTATAGACGTTGATGGTGGCTTTGCAGCAATTAAAAATACCGATTTAAAGACAACGGATTTTGTTTGTCCTTCAACTTTATAACTAAATTTTTAAACCTTTCAGTTTTTTTTGAGGGCAGAGAGGTTTCTAAAACACATACAAATGAAAAATACAGTAAAAATACAGAACCTGAAATGTGGTGGTTGTGCAAACACTATTGTTACACAATTATCTAAATTAGATGGTATTTCTGAAGTGCAAGTTGATAACGATACCGACGAAGTAAGCTTTACAGCCGCTTCCGAAAATGACACTGAAACGGTAAAAACTAAATTATCACATCTAGGCTATCCTATTGATGGAGACGCGAACTCATTGCCTAAAAAGGCAAAATCTTTTGTGAGTTGTGCTGTAGGAAGAATGACGAAACAGGATTAATAGTATTCTATAGCCCTATTTCTAAATACAAACAAAAAATCCCACTCTAAGTGGGATTTTATTATTTAAACTATTTCAGCGCTAAGGCCTGCTTGTAGCAGCTTGGAACATCGTGGTTCCAAATCTTCATAAGCTCCTGTTTTAACTGTACATTTCCCTTTATAATGCACCAATAAGGCACATTGCTCTGCTTGCTCTGGCATATGATCGCAAGCATAAATAAGCGTATTAATAACATGGTCAAAAGTATTGACTTCATCGTTAAATAATACGATTTCATTTTGTGCCACTTCTTCTTCTTGTAAAAGTAGCTCTTCTGAATATTTTTCTTTAGTCATAGTAGATATCTTTTTAAGCAATTCTTATAAGCTTAGTCTGACAGACTCTATTTTAATTACTACTAATTTATAAATTTTAATGAAACCCACTGCCCTTTTTGGAGAGTTTCCTCCAATTTTAACATCTGTTTGTTACATTCTGCTTCAATTAACGGTATATCTTCTTTGTAGAAACCACTTAAAAATAAGGAGCCATTTTTATTTAAGCATTTGGCATATTCAGATATATCGGCTAACAATATATTTCTATTAATATTCGCAATAATACTATCGTAGATTTTTCCTTCTAACAGTTTTACATCACCTTCGTAAACCGAAATGTTCTTACAATCGTTGCGTTCTACATTTTCAATACTATTTAAGTAGCACCAATTATCAATATCAATAGCATCGAGTTTTGCAGCCCCTACTTTTTCTGCTAATATGGCTAAAACTCCGGTTCCACAACCCATATCTAAAACCGACTTATTCGTAAAATCATTTTTTAGTATATGCTGAATCATCATGTGTGTTGTTTCATGATGCCCTGTACCGAAACTCATTTTGGGTTCAATAATTAAATCGAATTTGGTATCTGGCTTCTCATGAAAAGGTGCACGTACCGAAACGACATCATCAACGACGATAGGATTAAAGTTTTTCTCCCATTCTTCGTTCCAATTGGTTTGCGCGATCTCTTCAAACGTATAAGAAATCTCAAATTCATCTGAACCTAAAATATAAATAGCATCGAGAATGTTTTCATTCCATTCTTCTTTCTGAATATATGCAATTACTCCTTCTTCATTTTCTACAAAACTTTCAAAACCTGCATAACCCAATTCTGCAATTAAAATCTCAACGGCTGGCTGTAATGGACTTACCGTAAACGTATATCCTATATATAATTCCGACATTTATTTTTTTTAGCAAATTTACTAATCATTAATTTAGTTACTATTACTTTTGCACCAAATTAAAATATTATGAATAAATATATTGTTGGCATTCTATTTTTGATTTTATCTCAAATATCAATTGCGCAAGAGAATAATGATATAAAACTGTCCGCATTGCCGTATTATAGCTACGGTAAAGGCTTAGGTATCACTTCACCAGACAGTATTTTTAAATTGAATATTCGTTTTAGAATGCAAAACCGGTTTACCTACTTAAATAATGAAAACGACGAAGATGGATATGAAGCCATGATAAGACGTTTGCGTTTGCGATTTGATGGTTATGTGGGTGATCCCAGTATCATTTATGTGATACAATTATCATTTTCTCCAAACGATGTCGGAGCTATTGAAGATGGAGATAACCTTAACATTATTAGAGATGCCATTGTATTTTATAGACCCGACAAACACTGGAACATTGGTTTTGGACAAACAAAACTCCCTGGAAATAGGCAACGTATTAATTCCTCTGGTGCTTTACAACTTACCGATCGCTCTATTAATAACTCCCGTTTTAATATTGATAGAGATTTTGGGTTACAGGTCTATTATTTAAATGAATTACAAAACAAATTTTCCTATAACGTAAAAACAGCCATCAGTACTGGTGAAGGCAGAAACTGGACGAAAGAACCTGATAACGGATTAGCGTTTACGGGACGTTTAGAACTTTTTCCTTTTGGCGCGTTTAAAAGCAACGGAACACTATTTGAAGGTGACATCAAGCGCGAAGAGACTCCAAAACTAATGCTCTCTGGTGTGTACCATTTTAATAATAATGCTCGAAGAACTCGTGGTACAATCGGTGACGATTTATATGACCAGCGTGATATACAGTCTGTATTAATAGATGCTATTTTCAAGTATAACGGTTGGGCATTTCAAACAGCATACATGCAGCGTACTGCTGACGATCCTGTTACCATAAATCCTGAGGATGCCTTAGAGTCTAGATATGTATTTGCGGGCAGTGGTTTTGATGCCCAATTAAGTTATATTTTCCCAAGTAATTATGAACTTGTAGGTCGTTATTCTTACCAAGAACCACACAAAGATATTGAGGTCCTTACACCACAAACTAATCAATATAGCCTTGGTGTCACTAAATACATTTGGGAACACGCGTTAAAGTTACAAGCTGAAGTTACCAATAGCGAACTGAACTATGTGGATTCTAGTCAGGCGAATGATTGGTATTTACGATTTCAGGTTGAGATTGGGATTTAGACCAGCATAACCTTCAAACGTTTCATTACGATGTGAAACGTAAAAAAGTCCTTCAACAATTGAAAACAACCAATTATTGAAGGACTTTTAATATTAAATGCTAATCGTTCTTAATTAAAACGCATTGACTATAGCATAGAAATCTTCTGCTTTAAGCGCTGCTCCACCAATTAAACCACCATCAACATCTGGCTTTCCAAAAATTTCTTTAGCATTTCCTGGTTTTACACTGCCTCCATAAAGAATAGAAACAGATTCAGCAACTGTGTTACCGTACTTGTCTGCTAAGGTTTTTCTAATGAACGCATGCATATCTTGAGCTTGCTCAGGACTAGCCGTTTCGCCAGTTCCGATAGCCCAAACAGGTTCGTAAGCTAAAACGATATTTTTAAAAGCATCAGCTTCTAAATGAAATAAAGCATTCTTAATCTGACCTTCAACAATCGCTTCATGGTTTCCAGATTTTCTATCTTGTAACTCTTCTCCAAAACAAAAAATTGAACGCATATCATGTGCTAAAGCCGCGTCTACTTTCTTAGCTAACGATTCGTCGGTTTCATTAAAATAAGCACGACGTTCACTATGCCCAAGAATAACAGTATTAATTCCAATACTTTTTAGCATACCTGCACTAATTTCACCTGTATAAGCACCATTTTCTGCAAAGTGCATATTCTGAGCAATAACCTCAATAGACTCTTGTCTTAAAGATTCAAATGCTTGCCATAAATTTGTAAACGTTGGAGCAATCATAACCTCAGCATCTGATGTTTGATTTTGCTTTAATAATTCGGATAATAAAAGTTCCGTCTGAGGTAAATCGTTATTCATTTTCCAGTTTCCGGCTACGATATGTTTTCTCATAATATATGTATATTGAATTTTTAATTTTAGTACACAAAAATAATACAATAAAGATAATGGTTAATTGACAATTATCAGTATTTCATTACGATAACTTCACCCTAGGATCTAACCACGCATAAATGACATCTACAAAAATATTAATCGTAATAAAAATGATAGCGATTACTAAAACAGCCCCCATTATTACTGGCAAATCTAATGTATTAAGCGCATTTACGATTTCTTTACCGAGTCCATTCCAGCCAAAAATATATTCCACAAAAACGGCACCCGCCAACATCGATGCAAACCATCCTGAAATTGCTGTGACTACCGGATTTAATGCATTTTTTACAGCGTGATTTTTAATCACTTGAAATTCGCTCAACCCTTTGGCTCTTGCCGTTCTAATATAATCTTGATTTAAGACTTCTAATAGTGAATTCCGCATTAATTGAATCACTACAGCCAATGGCCTTATACCTAAAACAACGGCTGGTAGGATTAAGTTTTTCCATTGAATGTTCATTTTCTCACCAAAATCATCCAGTTCATACAAACTACCTGTCATTTCTAAATTGGTATACTTATGTAATACAAAGCCAAATAACCAAGCAAACAGAATTGCGCTAAAAAAAGAGGGCACACTCATTCCGAATGTGCTTAATATTTGAATGCTTTTATCTACCCAAGTATCTTTATACAATGCGGAAATAATACCGAAAATAACTCCCAAAATAATGGCGATTACAATAGCTGAAATTGCTAAAACAAACGTATTAGGGATAGTCTCTCCAATAATTTGAGTCACCTTTTTCCCTTGTTTAGCAAACGATTCTCGTAAATAAGGTGCTTTTATAACCGTCGTGGTATTTCCAAAACTGAATAACTCAGTTGCTGTATATTTATTAGGTCCTAAATAGGTGTAATCTTTTGGTGTGTTAGAATGAAATGATATTGGAGATAAATCATTCAAATAATATAAAAACTGCGTGCCAATGGGTTTATCAAATCCGTATTTCTTCTTTACAGCAATAACCTGTTCTTCTGATTGGTTTTGTCCTAGCATCATTTTTGCAGGATCACCAAGTTTATTAAATAAAAAGAAAATGACGGTTATTACACCTAGCAAGGTGATAAAGGCATAGAAGATTTTATTGATTAAATATCTTATCAAAAAAATGGGTTATTATAAAACTCAGTTAAAAACATCGTTTAATTAAAAACTGACACTAAAATATTACGCCATTAATTATAATTCAATGTCTTCAATATCATTCCAATGTGCTTTGTTTACGACAGTTCCTTTGTTTAATATGATAACTCCAGGATTTGCACGCACTATCGTTTTCACGACTTTCTCATCACACAAGTAAATATCGAAATCTAGATTATAATCTGCTTTTACTTGTGCTTTGTCTGCAGGTCCGGAAGACGACAAACCAATTACCGTATAGCCCTTTTTCATGGCGTCATCAGCAAAAGATTTTAACTTTGCCATACCTTCTGCTTCACCTTTGTTGACATTATACATCGTAATCATCACAAGTTTATCTTTCTCTAAGAAAAAACTGGTTAAATCTTCTTCATCCGATTCAATAGAAAAATCTTGAATAGCAGGAATATAACCTTCATCAACCGTTTTAGTTTCTACACCAACATACTCACCATCCACACTTGGATAACTTCCGTTTGTGACAAATTCTTGTTCTTCTCCATTAACGTTAAAGGTCCACGTATATTCTAAAATAGGTTGTTGAGCATCTTCAGGAATGGCCATTTCTTCAGATAAATTATTACCAATGGCATAGGCTCTAAAATCTATAGAAGGTAAATGCATTAACACATGGTATCCAAACCAAAGCGATACAATAAAACTCAATAACGCAATTATGGTTGTTGGTAATTTTGAAAAAATTGGTTTGATATGTTTAACTCCAACAAATAAAATTAAAATTAACACTAGCAACACTACATCTTTTGAGAAGCTTTCCCAAGGTGTCATAGCTAAGGCATCACCAAAGCAACCACAATCTTTCACTTTATCGAAATACGCCGAATAAAACGTTAGGAACGTAAAGAACACAATCATTAACAGCAAGCTCCAAACCGTAAATTTTGGTTTATAGCCTATTAATAAGAAAACCCCTAACACCACTTCAAACACCACAACGAGCACTGAAATGCCGAGTGCATATGGGATTAGAAATTCGATATTTAAAACATCTGAACTAAAATATTCTTCAAGTTTATAAGAAAACCCTAATGGATCATTAAGTTTTATAAATCCTGAGATGATAAATAATATTCCAGTGAAAATTCTACTAAGATGTACGATGTATTTCATAAATTCTTGTAATTCCTGCGAAATCAGGAATCTATTTTAAGTTTGTATTCTTATCTAACTATCACTTCAACCACGCTTCGGTTCCATATTTATGGCAAATCAATCAGCTTCGTTTAAATGAATCATTGCAAATATCGAATAGTTTATCATATCCTGATAATTAGCATCAATGCCTTCACTTACTAGTGTTTTTCCAGCATTATCTTCAATTTGCTTTACACGTAATAATTTTTGTAAGATTAAATCGGTTAACGAACTCACACGCATATCTCTCCATGCTTCACCGTAATCATGATTTTTATCGAGCATTAATTGTTTGGTGAGTGCAATTTTTTCGTCATATAATTCAGTAGCTTCTTCAGTATTTAAATCAGGTTGCTCTACGACTCCCTTATCTAACTGAATCAATGCCATTAAACAATAGTTAATAATCCCAATAAATTCACTGACTTCACCTTCATCTACTTTTCTAACATCATTTTGCTGCAACCCTCTAATGCGTTGTGCTTTTATAAAAATCTGATCGGTTAGTGATGGTAATCTTAAAATGCGCCACGCACTTCCATAATCACTCATTTTATTGACAAAAAGCGCTCTACATTTAGCGACAACAGCATCGTATTGTTTTGAAGTATCTTGCATTTATTATGTTATAATTTCCGTAAATTTCGCATAAATAAATTAGAAGTTCAAAGTTTGACGTTTAAAGTTTTCTTAACGCCTTTTTTAGAGTAAATATGAATATAAATTGCAAAGGACATTTAATCAATTTATCCACACCAAAAGTGATGGGAATACTGAATGTTACACCAGATTCATTTTATGATGGTGGCCAATATAAAAATGCATCTGAGATACTAACAAAAGTTGAAACCATGCTCACCGATGGAGCTACTTTTATTGATATTGGCGGCTATAGTTCTCGACCAAATGCTGAGAATGTTAGTGAAACTGAAGAATTAAACCGTGTTATTCCAATAATTAAATTAATCTTGAAGCATTTTCCACATGCTTTAATCTCTATTGACACCTTCAGAAGTGAAGTTGCAAAGCAAAGTGTTGAAGCAGGAGCTGCATTAGTCAATGATATTTCTGCAGGAAAGCTAGATGAGAACATGCTTTCTACCGTTGGAACATTAGCTGTGCCATACATTATGATGCATATGAAAGGGAATCCGAAAACTATGCAACAGCAAACGCAATATGATGATTTAACTAAAGAGGTGATTGCCTATTTTGCAGAACATATTGCAGCAGCTCACCACGAAAAAATTAATGATATTATTGTCGACCCTGGGTTTGGATTTGCAAAAACCGTTGAACAAAACTTTGAATTATTGAATCAATTAGAATTGCTTCAATTGACCGACAAACCTATTTTAGCCGGAGTTTCAAGGAAATCTATGATTTACAAAACGCTAAATTTAACTTCTGAAGATGCCCTAAACGGAACAACTGCATTACACATGGTGGCTTTACAAAAAGGTGCTAAAATTTTACGGGTTCACGACGTTAAGGAAGCTATAGAATGTGTAACACTTTATAATCAGCTAAAGAGTTCACCTAAGACCTAAGACTTAGCAGGATTCCAAAACCTTGCAGTTCTATACTATAAAATAAAAAACAAAGAATATTAAATTACAACACAGAATGCGCTACATCTATTTACTAATTATTCTATCCCTATTTAGTTGCAACAACGAACGCACTTTACTCCTTCCTGAAATTCAAAATGCAGAAATCACAGAAGTCTTAGACGTATCACCAGCTTATATCTTTTATGATGAGACACAACCCGACTCCACCTTATTAAATCGAAAGAATTTGATCATCACCACCAATTGGTTAGTGAATGTAGATAAACGCTTAACGTTAGAACAGGCGATTCCTCATATTAAATTTCTACAAGACAAAAAGCGAAATGCAGAAATGCATAAAAATGAAGATGCTAAGAATTATTTTACTTGTAATGATACGAGTATTGGTAATTTGGGGTTTTTGGAGTTTACTGAAATCAACTATGCTAAAAAAGATACGAGTAATTATTGGGTAGGAAAAAATAATATTTATAAAAACAACTATCTTGAAATACATTTTACAGATGACAAAAATGCCTTCATTGAAGGTATAGTTAACAATCAAATTCAACCACAGTTGAAATTTACATATCTGTTGAAAACGATTAGTCAAATAGTAAAAGAGGATTCAGTTACGTTAGTTTGTAACTATAATGAAGAATTAAAATTCGAGGATTATATTTCTATAAAATCAAAATTATCAAAAATTAAATCAGATAAAGTCAAAATAGATAATATCGAATTCATTTATTAAATTGGAGACCTGCTAGGTTTTAAAAACCTGCTAGGTCTGAAATTTATGATTATAGCTGTGTATTTTCTTCGCTACTAAACATAAATTCTTAAATTAGCAGAAACACCAACCTTTTGGAAAACTTACAACTTTGGGATTTTAGATTTATAGACTTTGTGGATGTCTTCCTTGTGGCTATCCTACTCTATTATATCTACAAACTTGTAAAAGGTACGGTTGCCATCAATATTTTCATTGGTATTTTAATCATTTATTTTGCTTGGCGATTAACGGACTACCTCAATATGCACATGCTTTACAGCATTTTTGATGGCTTTATGAAAGTTGGAATTATAGCGCTTATTGTTGTCTTCCAACCTGAAATTAGAAAATTTCTTTTAATGGTGGGCTCCACTAATATTGGTGGTAAACGCGATCTTTTTAAAAACTTTAAGTTCCTTAAAAACGACGATCAAACCACAACAGATGTTGATGCAATAATCAATGCTTGTAATAAAATGGGAGCTTCAAACACCGGAGCTTTGATTGTCATGGAGCGTAATAACAACTTAGACTTTCTCACCAATACAGGAGATGAGATGAACATTTTAGTATCTCAGCCTATTATAGAAAGTATCTTTTTCAAAAATAGCCCACTACACGATGGTGCTATTATTATTGACAATAATGTAGTAAAAGCAACACGTGTCATTCTTCCTGTGAATAACGAAAAAAACATTCCAGAGCGTTTTGGCTTACGTCATAGAGCAGCTATTGGAATTACTGAAAAAACAGATGCTTTAGCCCTTTGTGTGAGTGAAGAAACCGGACAGATTTCTTATATCAAAAATGGTGAATTCGAAATGTTTAAAAATACGGACGAGCTTAGAGATAAAATTAAACACGATTTAGGCTAGTGAATTGTAAAAATTGCAATAATACACTTAAAGTAACGCAAAAATTTTGTGATGAGTGTGGCGCGAAAATTATTCAGAATCGACTACAACCAAAAGTACTGGCTCAACAAGTAAATGAACAGTTTATTTCTATTGATAATAAATTTCTTCGCACATTTATTGATCTTTTTAGACAACCTGACACTGTAATTATTGGCTATATCAATGGGACACGAAAAAAGTATATTGACGTCCTGCAGTATTTTGCAATTTCCCTGACTTTAGCTGGTATACAAGTGTTTTTACTTACTACTTTTTTTAAAGAAGCACTAGAGTTTACTCCTGATTTTATTAAAACCATGGAGAACATGCCAGATCAAGACGTTAATCCAATGGCAGGTTATAATCCGGACTTCTTCACAAAATATCAAGGTTTATTATATATATTAGGTGTTCCAGTATCCGCTTTGGCGACTTGGCTTGTGTATTATATTTTTGGAAACAAACGCTTTAATTTCACTGAACACCTGGTCTTAAACCTATATTATTCAGCTCAAATTATCATAATTACAGCTGTATTTAGCATATTGTTCTTAGTCACGGGTATGAATTACCTCATCGTATCCTCGCTTCTTGGATTACCAACATTCATCTATTTGGGGTACGTCTTAAAAAAAATATTTAAAGAAGATTTCCTGAATACATTGGCTAAATTTTTAATTGTAATGTTTTTTTATTTCGTGCTCTACGGCATTATAGTTATGATAATATTTTTAGTGCTTTTTTTAAGTGGTAATTTAAATATTTATAAATGAATTGTAAAAACTGCTATACACCACTCGAAGAATTAGATGATTACTGCAAAAGCTGTGGTGGTAAAGTGATTAGAAATCGGTTGACATTTAGAAATCTTTTTGAACATATCAGTGAAACATTTTTCAATTATGATAATAAGTTATTACAAACTTTTATTCAACTTTTTAAACAACCTGAAGACGTCATCGGTGGTTATATAAATGGTACACGAAAAAAACACGTCAATGTTATCAGCTATTTTGCATTAGCCATAACCATCTCTGGCTTTTACCTTATAATAGTTAAAAAATATTTTCCTGAATCAATGGATTTTTCCCAATTAGCTTACCCTGGCCAAGAAGAATTTCAGAAAAAGAACATGTCATTTATTGAAGAGTATCAATCCATATTAATGATGCTTTATGTGCCTTTATATGCTTTAATGGCTCGAATTACATTTTTCAATATCAAAAAATACAATTATACCGAGTTGCTTGTAGTTTTCATGTATATACAGGCACAACTTTCAATTGCGAGTGCCATAGTGGTAATTTCTTTAGGATTATTGGGCATAAGCTCAAGTATCGTAGGAATTCTAATGATACCTTTAATGATTATCTACTCAGCTTATGTTCTTAAACGTCTATTAGAACTTAGCGTTTCTGATATCCTAATAAGAACATTATTGTTTTTTGTTGTATTAGGAATAACTATGGTTTTTATAACGATAATTATGATAATTACCATGTACTTTTCAGGTGATTTGAAAGACATGTTTGGGCCAGCCTTTGAAGCTGGCAAAAAAATGGGAGAAGAAGCTTCTAAAGCAAGGTCAGCAAACTAAGCCACTTCAACCTTTAAAAACTGAACCTCATAAAGGTTTTTGTAGTAACCACCTTTTTGTTTTAAAAGTGATTGATGCGTGCCAATTTCCACTATTTGACCATTATCCATTACAATAATCTTATCAGCTTGCTGTATCGTTGCTAATCGGTGTGCAATCACAATTGAAGTTCTACCTTCTGTTATTTTATCGGTTGCATCTTGAATAAGCTGTTCAGAATGTGAATCTACAGAAGAGGTCGCTTCATCTAAAATTAAAATACTTGGATTGGTAACGTACGCTCTTAAAAATGAAATTAATTGACGCTGACCAGAAGACAACATCACTCCGCGTTCTTTCACATTATAATGATAACCATTGGGAAGACTAGAAATAAAATCGTGAATTCCGATGGCCTTTGCTGCGTTTACCACATCAGCCTCTGTGATATTTTCATTATTTAACGTAATGTTATTCAATATGGTATCTGCAAATAAAAACACATCTTGAAGTACAACAGCTATCTGACTTCTAAGTGAACTCAAAGTCATATCCTTTATATCTATATTATCAACTGTTATAGTTCCTGAATTGATATCATAAAAACGATTTAATAAATTAATGATGGTAGATTTCCCAGCTCCTGTTGCACCAACAATAGCAACCGTCTCACCTGCTTTTACGTTAAAGGAAATACCTTTTAAAACTTCTTCATCTTTAATATATGAAAACCGTACGTCTTCAAAAGAAATGGCACCCTTAAAATGATTGGCTTCAATAGTACCAGAATCATCAATATTAGAGGTTGTATCTAACACTTTAAAAACCCGATCTGCCGCGACCATTCCCATTTGAAGCGTATTAAATTTGTTCGCAATCTGATTTAAAGGTCTAAACAACATAGGAATAAACATGGTAAAGGCTATTAAGTCACCTAAAGTGGCCGTTTGCCCTATAACGGTATTTAATCCACCATACCAAATCACAGCTCCCATGGTTAATGATGAAATAAAATCTGCTATCGGAAAGAAAATTGAATTGTACCAAACCGTCTTTAACCAACCTCTTTTATGACGCTCGTTAATAGCTTTAAACTTTTTATATTCGGTATCTTCACGGGTAAACAGCTGCAATATTTTCATACCGGTCACACGTTCTTGAACAAATGAATTGAGATTAGACACCTCTGTACGTACATCTTCAAAGGCACGTTTCATATACTTTTGAAAAATATTAGTCGCAAATAAGACAAAAGGCAGGGTGATAATAACGATAAGGCTTAACTTCCAGTTCATGTAAAACATAAATCCTGCCACGACCACCATTTTTAGAACGTCACTAAATATCATAAAAAGACCTTGACCAAATATATCTGCAATTCGCTCCATGTCCGTGACTGCTCTTGTTATTAAGATACCAACCGAAGATTTATCAAAATAGGTCATTTTAAATTTAAGCATATGCTTAAATAGTTTAATCCTAATATCTTTAACCACGGATTGCCCTAACCAACTGGCATAATAAATAAAGAGTAATTGTGAAACGACTTCTAAAATCAATAAGGCTAGCATTATAACCATATAGATTACAAAGCCATTATATTCCTTATTTGCAATTTTAACATCTATAGCCTCTTTTAAAACATAGGGCCTAAAGGCACCAAATAATGCTAGGCCAATAACACACACTAATGAAATTACAAAAACTGCACGATACGGTTTAATGTAATTTAGTAATCGTGAGAATAACGATACATCAAATATTTTTTTTCCTTTTTCTGCCATCTTATGCCGATCTCGTTTCGGTATCTGCTTTCCGCAATAACGAAAATCTCATTAATTAATTTTTATATTTTCAGGATATACTATTTTCACTAAATATAAGCCATGTGCAGGCACTGAAAACCCAGCCTCGCTTCTGTTTTTTGATGCTATAACGGTATGCAATTCTTCAACCTTCATTTTTCCTAAACCAATATTTATCATCGTACCAACAATAGCTCTTACCATATTTCTCAAAAAACGATCTGCTGTAATTGTAAAAACGAGTTGGTCTTTATGTTGTGTCCAAAATGCTTCTTTAATATCACAATTGTACGTCTTTACATCGGTATTCGTTTTAGAAAAGCACTGAAAATCTTTATACTGAAATAATAATTGACAAGCTTCGTTCATTTTTTCTACATCCAATGGCATTTGCATCTGGTATGCAAAATCGTAATCAAATACATTTTTAGACGTCGATACTTTATAATTGTAAGTTCTACTTGTAGCGTAAAATCTAGCATGCATTTCAGGCTTGACTTCAAAAACCGAACTAATAGCGATATCTTTCGGTAAAAAAGAATTCAATTTATAAACAATATCTATAGACTTAAAATCCCCTTCGTAATCAAAATGCGCAAACATTTGTGATGCATGCACACCAGTATCCGTTCTGCCAGCTCCCATTATAGAAATTTCAGTCTTCAAAATGGTAGAAAGCGCATTTTCTAATACTTCTTGTACAGAAATAGCGTTTGGTTGATTTTGCCAACCATGATATGCTTTACCATTATATGATAACTCTAAAAAATATCTCAAAAGATTACATTATTTTTGCTTCAGAAGCTACAAAGATAGCGGTTTTAA
Source organism: Winogradskyella psychrotolerans (assembly GCF_018860545.1). Taxonomy (GTDB): domain Bacteria; phylum Bacteroidota; class Bacteroidia; order Flavobacteriales; family Flavobacteriaceae; genus Winogradskyella; species Winogradskyella psychrotolerans_A. The sequence continues at coordinate 155,339 of NZ_JAHKPN010000011.1, forward strand.
TTCCTAAAAAAATCCTAAAATATAAAGTTATAGTTTTCTTGTTTCTCAGAAAGAAATATTGAAACTAGTTCAGCATAAAATGAAAAAAATACTCCTTTTATCAGACACTCATAGTTACATCGATGATGCCATTCTCAAACACGTAAAGCAAGCTGATGAAGTTTGGCATGCAGGCGACATTGGTGATTTGGAAGTCACTGACCAAATTAAAAAACTAAAACCATTACGCGCTGTACACGGAAATATTGATGATGCTAAAGCACGTACCGAGTTCCCATTGCACAACCGGTTTATGTGTGAAAATGTAGATGTATGGATCACTCATATTGGTGGTTATCCGCCAAAATACAACAGTAATGTTCGTGAAGCATTAGTTGCTAATCCTCCAAAATTATTTATCACAGGACATTCACACATTCTAAAAGTAATGCCAGATAAAAAATTAAATCTATTGCATATGAATCCCGGGGCAGCAGGCAAACATGGGTTTCATAACGTGCGAACAATGTTAAGGTTTAAAATTGATGGAGCTAATATTACAGATTTAGAGGTTATTGAATTTGAAAAACGATAAACAAAAAAAAACCCAAACGGCAGCGTTTGGGTTTTTCACACTAATACTACTAAGATTTTAGGTCTATCGTAATCGATCTACAGATTTTACGAGATCTTCATCCTTTTTTATAGCCTTGTTAGCCAAGACTAAACACACAATAGAAAAAATAGGAAGAAAAATCCCAATACCTTTCTCAGAAACGTTAATTTCTCCAGATAAGTTTAGCGACTGATATACAAAGATTCCTAGTAAAATAAAGTTTAATACTATATTGAGTCGTCCCAAAACAAATTGAGACTTCCTGTCTTTAAATCTAAATATTGATGCCAAAGATAATAAAGCTGAGCCTAAAAACATACCTAAATACAAATAATCATTTAAGGCATATATCTTAACTCCGTTATTGTCTGTCCACAAATGAAACACAAATATTAAACCCGCTGAAATTACAGCAGCTAAAAATAAATATAAGGTTTGAATGCGTTGAATCATATCTTTTACTCTAAAAGGAATGCAAAATTAGGAGTTTATTTTTTAAAAAGATAGAAATTATTTTAAAATAAAATTGTATTATTGCAATAGAAAGAAGTAACACACTGAATTGCATCCTTCTAATCTTCCAAATTAATCTCACTTTTTTTCTTTTTATTTCATTTAGAAAATATTGAATTAATAATATCAAAATTATAATACATATACAACATACGAATGTTTGAAATTTCTCAGTTAAAAGCTAAAAAACTCCCTGAACTTCAGGAAATAGCGAAACAACTAAACGTACCTAAATACCGTACACAAAAAAAACTAGACTTGGTTTATCAAATTTTAGATTACCAAGCCGCAAACCCTAGTGCTGTTAAAGACAATGTTGCAACAGAATCACCTTCAGCACCAAAGAAGCAGGACAGCAAACCTCAACAAAAACGTGCAAGGATCTCTAAAAAACCGAAAGAAAATATAGAGCAAAAATCTTTAGAGCTTACAGACAAACCTGAAGACGTTAAAGCAAAACCTCAAGCCCAGAAGAAACCTAGTCCTCGAAAAACTACAGAGCGCAAGCCGCAAGAAACTAAAGCCAAAGAGGATAAAACCAATACAGACAAGTCTAACAATAAACCTCAAGAACAAAAGAAACCTAATCCTCGTAAAGACGACAAAAGACGTCCACAAAACAACGATAATAGGCAGTCGCGTTCTAAAGATGGTAACTCTCACAATAATAATTCAAAAAATAACGGAAATAGAGATAGCAGAAATCGCTACCGTGAGCCCGATTTTGAATTTGATGCCATTATTGAAAGTGAAGGTGTTTTAGACATTATGCAAGATGGTTATGGATTTTTAAGGTCATCGGATTACAATTACCTATCCTCTCCTGATGATATTTATGTATCACAATCTCAAATTAGATTATTCGGATTAAAAGTTGGTGATACTGTTTTAGGAAATGTACGTCCACCAAAAGAAGGTGAAAAATATTTCCCATTAATTAAGGTTAGTAAAATTAATGGCCAATTACCTAATGTGGTAAGAGATCGCGTTGCTTTTGAGCATTTAACTCCTTTATTCCCACAAGAGAAATTTAATATTGCCGAAAAGCAAGCTACAATTTCGACGCGAATTATGGATTTGTTTGCACCAATTGGTAAAGGACAACGTGGTATGATTGTATCACAACCAAAAACAGGTAAAACCATGTTACTTAAGGATGTTGCCAATGCCATTGCTGCGAATCATCCTGAGGTATATCAAATGATTTTACTTATTGATGAACGTCCTGAAGAAGTTACAGACATGCAACGTAATGTGCGTGGTGAAGTTATTGCTTCTACGTTCGATAAAGAAGCACATGAGCATGTGAAAATTGCCAATATTGTATTAGAAAAAGCAAAACGTTTGGTCGAATGTGGCCATGATGTAGTGATTCTTTTAGATTCAATTACGCGTTTAGCAAGAGCATATAACTCGGTACAGCCAGCATCTGGAAAGATTCTTTCTGGTGGTGTTGATGCCAATGCTTTACATAAACCAAAACGTTTCTTTGGTGCAGCTCGTAACATTGAAAATGGTGGATCGCTTACTATTATTGCGACAGCATTAACAGAAACGGGTTCTAAAATGGACGAAGTTATCTTTGAAGAATTTAAAGGAACTGGTAACATGGAATTACAATTAGATCGTAAGATTTCTAACCGTCGTATTTTCCCAGCTATCGATTTAACATCATCTAGCACAAGGCGTGATGATATTTTATTAGATGCGACTACAATACAAAGAATGTGGGTAATGCGTAAATATCTAGCAGATATGAATCCAGTGGAAGCAATGGAATTCATTAACGACCGTTTTAAACAAACGCGTAACAACGAAGAATTTTTGATTTCTATGAATGGTTAAACCATTTTAAAATGTATTATAATAAAAAAGACCTTGAATTATTATCAAGGTCTTTTTTTTTATGTCTGATTTCTAATAGAACTATATTCTTGGTTTAGCAATACCGCGATCGTACATTACAATGCTACCTGCTACAGAAACATTCAAACTTAATTGTGATTTAAACTTTATTAAAAAATGGCTTTTTTCAATAGCTTGTTTAGACAAACCATGGTCCTCTGCTCCTAATAAATAGACACAACGTCTCGGATGGTTAAACGTTTCTAAAGGAACAGCATCTTCGGCTAATTCCACTCCTACAAGCCGCGCTCCTTTTGGTATATTATTAAAGAAGTCCTCAAATGTGTCATAGTGAAAATAAGGCATGGATTTCACCGCGTTATGTGTATCACAAGCCTGTTTAGCATACCGATTACCAATAGTAAAAATAAAACTCGCTCCAAGATTTTGAGCTGATCTCCAAAGCACACCTAGATTTTCTGGTGTTTTTCCATTCTGAATTCCAATACCGAAAAATTCATTTGTAAAATTATCATTCATAAGTCAAAAATATAAATTTCATCTTTATCTTTTTCATCAATTACTAATGATAAAAAAAAGAGGTTGTTAGAATATTACTTACAATATTCTAACAACCTCTGCCTGGTATTCAAAATGTATATTATGCTGTTGCAGCTAACTTAATGTTTTGTTTGTACTCAATTGGTGAGCATTTGTATTGTTCTTTAAAAATTTTAGAAAAGTAACTTCTACTTGAAAATCCAAGAGAGTAAACAATTTCTGAAATATTTAAATCTGTGTTTTTAATAAGCTCCTCTGATTTTTGAACCCTTACAAATCTAATGTAGTTGTTTAAAGTTTTTCCATGCATCAACTTAAAGCCTTCTTGTACTTTAGCAGGACTAATTGAAATTTTAGCTGCTAATTCGATAACACTTAAGTTCGTTTCAGGAAAATTATTGATATAGTCTGATAGTTCCTTTACTTGTTTTAATTCAAATCCAGTGAGTGATCCTGTTGGGTTTTGAGCACTCTTAATATCTAATGAATGTTGCTCTATTTCCATAGCTAAGATAAAATTCACCAAGCCTTGAATTAGTAATACTCTTACAACACCATTTTGCTTAATGGCTTTTAATTGCTTAATATTTTCTGCAATTTTTAAATTATAAGAACCAACGTAACTATAATCTGAAGTTTTACTATTAATAAAAAGTTCCGAAACCATATGATTTATATGATGTTTAGCCGAGCTTTTCTCTGAAGTGTTCACAGACACTATCGTAGAATTTACATAAACGTCTTTATAAAAACTTATATGGTTTTCTGAGGTTTCAATATTTGCAGAAATACCTGTTTTAAATGTCTCAACTATATTTGATGTTCCTTTGCTGTCAAAAGCATGTTTCAGCTTACCTTCTGAACAATAGAGGAAGTTAACTACTGATTTCTTAGGACTTTTAACGATGAACTTAATGTCTTCCTTAAATTTTACATCAAACTCTATAAATACTGTATTTCTTTCTAATTCTATGCCTCTAATTAAGCCAACTCCCAATTCATTATTTATTATCAACTCTACTTCTCTGTGGCTTGTTGTGAAAGTTCCACCAACTTCATTTTTTAAAGCGTGAAACATTAATTCTAAATTATTTGCTTTAATTTCTATAGTTTTCATAATGTGTTTGTTTTTGGTTAGACAGTAATTTGTTAATTCTAATTAGCTTTACTAATTAAGACAGTAAATTGTGTAAGCTTAAATTGCTTCTTTAGTATTCTGTATAGAGTTTAGTTTGGAATACCCTATTTCTGAATAAGCCACTTCTAATTTGCGTTTTGGAAAAATTCTTCCCACTCTTGCGAATTGCTTTTGTAGTTGTTTAGATGATATTTTCATGGTGTAATTGATTAGGTTGTTTTTGTTATGACAAAGTAACGAACACTTATAGCTTACTCTGTTATACAATTCCCTAGTTTTGTTACATCATTACAAAAAAGTGTTAAACAAAAGCCAAAATAAGCATTGCATGAGGTATCACATTTGAAAACTGCACAAAGTCATCTCCTTCATGATGAAGACATTAAACGTTATACAATGAATATGCTAGTCGGTGAATAAAAGTTAGCTAGTGAATGGAAGGAAATATAAAACTTGAAGTATATGATCGTGTCAGATCCAAGATCAGTTATACACCTAATATTACTTTTTATTAATAACTATAAGTAAAATTAATGCCACAATTAGTAATGAGTGTATTATGGCAGATAAGGCATACACAAAAAAACCAATGGCCCATAGGATAACTAAGAGTACTAAAAAAACATAAAGAAAGGTTTTCATTGTAAAATGACGATTTTATTAAGGGCTTTAACTTGTTTTAGAAACTTGTTATAAACCATTATATATCGCTCAAGTAACTATAAACATGCGGAGTTAAATTCATAACAAATATGCACAATCTCGAATTGAGCATGTTATACAATTTCAGAAAATGTTTATACTATTTTAAGAACTTCGTCCAGGTCTGCTATTTTAGAAACGGTAGATAAATAGTAAATGTGGCTCCAATATTAGGCTCTCCTTTGGCTATAATAATACCTTTGTGATTTTCTACTATCTTTTTACAAATAGCTAAACCGATGCCTGTGCCTGAGTATTCAGACTTACCATGTAACCTATTAAAGAGTAAAAATATTTTATCTGCGTAAACTTGGTCAAAACCAATACCATTATCCTTAAACGTAATTTTATGATGATATTTATACAAAGAATTCTTAATTTGATTGACCTCTCTTGAAAGCACTTCTTGGTGTGTTATTTCAATAATTGGAGGTACTCCTTCTCTACTATACTTTAATGAATTACTTATTAGGTTAATGAACAACTGTTGTATTTGAAAAGAAACAACGTCCATTGTTGGCAATTCATCACAAATAATTTTAGCTTGTTTTTCTTCAATACTATCAAAGAGTTCTGCTTGAGCATCTTCTAATAGCATGTTCATATTCGTCTTAATATATTCTTTTTCTGACGTGTTGGTACGAGAATATTGTAATAAATCTTCAATAAGCATACGCATCCTAGCAGAGGCAGACTTCATTCTCTGAATATAATCCTTTCCACTCTCAGAAATACGATCCTTTTCTTTACTTTCTAATCTTGAAAGGAAGGTCTGTATTTTGCGCAATGGTTCTTGTAAATCATGACTTGCAACATAGTTAAACGCAGACAATTCTTTATTTGTGCGTTCTAATTCTTGGTTACGCTGCTCAATAATTCTGTAATTTTCTACTTCATTTGTAGCATCAACAGTAACTCCCAACATTGTTTTAACACCTTGAGCATCATCCATAAGCTTAGAAAACGCTTTTAGATGCCTAATAGTCCCATCTTTATGCACAACACGAAAATTGGTGAAGGGAAGTTCTTCTTCTCTCATCATTGTATTTACTTGCTGGCCTAAATTATCTAGATCCTCTTCATGTACATATTTATAGAAGTTTTCTAAGGTTGGCTCAAAGCTTTGAGGCTCTTCTCCTACTAAGCGGTACAAATTATCTGAAAATTCAAACTCATTTTCCTCAATATACCAAACCCAAGTACTACTATCACTTACAATTTCAGATTGCTTAGTCAGTTTTTCAAAAACATCTAATTCTGTATTACTCTCTTTTAAAGCTCTTAAATCTGATGTCATTTTTAAATAAGCCAATAGAAGAATAACCAGAGTAACAATCAATAAACCATAAAAAAACAAAGGTGTTAGTCCTATTTTCTTTTCATTAATCTTTTGATGTTCGGTCAACAAACTTTGTTCTAATCTCAACATTTCAATGATATCCTCACGGATTCTATCCATCCTAATTTCACCTTCATGCAATGAGAATAAAAGTTCTTGTGTTAATATAGTGTTATCTTCATTAGTGAGGGTAAAAGACTTATCAAAGTTTTCGAATCGCTTCGCTATATCAACCTTTAACACCTTGAGCTTTTCAACTTGCCCACCTTTAGGAATAATAAGCGTATCTAATGCTGTAAGGTTGTTTTGTATTTTATTAAGACTCTCTTGGTAAGGGTTAAGAAACAAAGAATCGCTGGTTAATAGATAACCTCTTTGGCCTATTTCAGCATCTTTAAGATTAGAAATTAATAGTTCTAACTCACTTCTTAGCTCATAATTATCTTCTACCTCTTGTGAAGTCTGAGACAGTTCGCTAATATGTTTATACATAAAACCACCTATACACAAAATAACAAAAAGCCCAACTAAAAAAGCGGTTCTCAGGTATCTACTTGACGGTGTTGGCATATATTATAATCTTAATAAAAAGTTGTCTTTATTTAATCCGCTAGTATGATATTGCCAATTTGTAGTCACCACTTCTGAAAGCACTTTTTTCAGCTTTTCAAAATCATTAGGTTTCTTTATATATACATTGGCACCTTTAACAAAGGTATTTTCAATATCTTCTTCAGACGCTGATGTGGAGTAAATAGCAATCGCCATATCACGCAATTGTTTGGTGTCTTTAATTTCTTTCAAACATTCAAGTCCAGATTTCTTCGGCATATTTAAATCTAGAAATAACAAGTTTGGAAGTGTACGGTCTGCTCCATTCAAATACTCCATCAATTCTACACCATCCTTAAAAAGTAAAACTTTACTTTTAATTTTCAACTCTTCAAAGGCTTCTGTAAAAAACAATCTATCATCCTCATCATCATCAGCCAAAGCTATATTAATATAATCGCTATTCATATGTACAACCGTTAAAGGTTAATTTATTTGTTTTCTTTTCGCAATAATACGCTGAAAAGCTGAAGGCGTAATGCCTGTTGTATTTTTAAATTGCTTACTCAAATGTGCTACACTAGAATAGTTGAGTTTAAATGCTATTTCGGTTAGTGAAAGTTCTTCACTTGTTAATAATATCTTTGTATATTCTATTTTCTGTAATATAATAAAATTTTCAATGGAAGTATAAGTCACTTCCGAAAATAAGTTGGACAAATAATTATAATTCTCGTCTAATTGTTCAGACAAATAAACAGAGGTCTTTACGTTGATATCCTTCTCATTAAATACCATATCTACTATGACATCTTTAATTTTTTGGATTATAATTTTCTTTGGGTCTTCAACAACCTCAATCCCAAAACTATTAATATCATTATGAAATGCATCTAGCTGCTCTTTTGATACCTTATCCTTCAATTCTATCTCCCCAAAAGCAACTTGTTGATAATTGAATTGATGCGCCTTCAACTTCTGTTCTAGAACAGTATTACAAACTTTAGTAAAGTCGAATTTTAACAATAATTTCATTATAAAACGTATCGTATTAGATTATTATTTACTCTATTTTGATTTTAATCAAATTTAATACTAAAAAACGCATTTATCACCATGTTATTTTGAAGAATTATCAAAACTGATTAGAACACCTATTCTAGTTCAGATCATATGAAAGAGGAACAACAATTTCGCACAACTACAAGTCAATATCATACTGAATGTTATCCATTTACAGAAACGGGCTAATTATTGAGCATAAAAAAAGCCGATCATTATGATCGGCTCTAACTTTTAATTTCAAGATGGACTTAAAATTCTGAGAATTTAAATTTTTGACCACCAACGGATACATCTGCCATAGCTCCCGCTTTAGATTTTGCAAATGTCACAACACCATCATTATAATTGGCATTTTTACTAGCTCCTTTATCTACTATTACAGCCTTAGCTTCCGCAGAAAACTCAAAATTCCCTTGCTTAAACTCGTTTAAAGCCGCTTCAGTTTCAAAGAAAACGACTTGCATGTACGCTTCTCCACCAGCTTGTAAACCAACATCTAACTTTTTCATACCGGCCATTCCAATTGGCATTCCATCCTTATAAACGACTCCATTACCTGAAGCTGCACCTACGATTAATGCTCCTTCTCCTACATTAGGAAAAACAACATAACCAGAGGAATTACTAAAAAATTTCTCCAATCCTTTATCTAAACTTTTCAGCTTAGAGATTGCTTTTTCGGCATCCATCATAACGCGCTTATCATCTTTATTTTGTGCAAATGCAAATACGGTTACAAACATTAATGCCATTGTTACTATAAAATTTCTAATTTTCATAATTTTAAATTTATTGATTAAACATTTATTTTAAAGAAAGTGTTCAAACCAAGTGTCTCAAACTTTCTTATCGTAAAATTATGAGTATTACCTAACTCTAATTGATGCTATTCAATTAATTCTTGATGTTATTGATGATAATAGAAAAGACATAAAAAAAACCCATCAACTATTTCTAGTGATGGGTCTTGCTTAGTAGCGGGAACTGGACTCGAACCAGTGACCTTCGGGTTATGAGCCCGACGAGCTACCTACTGCTCTATCCCGCGATGTGTATTCAAAAAACGATTTTCTTAGCTTTTAACTCTCGGTTCATAATGCCGACATATCGTTTTGGGACTGCAAAGATAATACTTTTTTTGAAATAACAAAATCTAAATAAAAAAATAACGCTCAAAAATAAAATTGAACGTTATCACTTATATTAAATTATGGCTAGAAATTTAATTATCATCCTCTTCGTCAGTATCTAATGTTGCTAATGCTCCTTTTCTATTAACTTCATCAAGGTCAAAATCAACAATATTTGGAAGTTTATCTTTTAATGCTGCAAAATTACCTTTGAATTGATTGTCTCCTAACAGTAGTGTTTTTAAGTTGGTTAACTGTGCCAACTCATTTGGAAGTTCACCGTAAAATGCATTATTAGACAATACTAATTCTTCTAACTCTGCAAGTCCTCCTATAGATGAAGGAATCTTACCTAATAATTGATTATCAAATACGCTTAATACTTTTAACGATTTTAAACTCGATAAACTTGAAGGTAGTGTGCCCTTTAATTGATTGCTACTTAATATTAAATTTTCCAAATGTGTTAAGCTTCCAATAGATGAAGGAATCTCTCCAGAAAAATCATTATTAAATAACTCTAATGATTTTAAATTTGATAATTTTCCAATATCTGAAGGAATACTTCCACTAAAAATATTTGAGAATAATTTTAACTCTTCTAAGTTAATCATGCGTACCAAAGAACTTGGCAATTCACCACTAAGTTTATTGAATGATAAGTTAAGAACCTTTAAATGTTTTAATTTTGAAATTGACTCAGGGAGCGTACCTTCTAAACCATTAAAACTTAAGTTGATTCCAACAACATTTTCATCTTCTATGGTTAAACCATGCCATGTTGAAACGGGCTTCTTTAAATTCCATGATTGACTCCAGGAATCACCGTTAGTTGCATTGTATAAATCTACAAGTGCTGTCTTTTGATCTTGAGAAACTTCTGCAAAAGAGAATAATGAAATTAAGCAGAATACTAATGTTATACTAAGTGTCTTCATAATTGTAGGATTTTGTGGAGGGACACAATAACAATGCGAATTTACCTGTTTTATCAATAAACGGCAAATTTTTTCGACGAACTGCACACTTAAAAACGCAAATACCTATTATTCAGCATTTTACAAATATACCTAAGACATACTTTTAGCAACAAAACTAAGAATATTCTGTTGCTCAATGGCTACCGTTATTTGTATAGGATTACAACAAATTTCACAATCCTCTATATAATTTTGATTACTTTGAGACAAATCAACTAACATTGAAATTTGTTGCCAACAGTATGGACATTGAAAGAAATACTCATCCATAATAGTTACAATTTAAAATTGAACATTCAGTAATTCTCCACTAATTTGCAGGACTTCTAACTCCGATAGTTTTGCAGCAAACTTAGCTTGATTCCGACTTAATTCTGCATTTAATAAATTAACTTGAGCTTGTCTAAACTCGATAGAATTAACTTGTCCTATTTTGAATTTCTCTTGTGTACGATCAAAATTATTTTGAGCCGTTACAATATTCTTTTCTTGAATATTATAAATTTCAAGCTTATTCTCGTAATTATCCCAAGCGTTATTAAAGTCACGCTCTATATTCAGTAAAATATTTTCTTTTTGAAGCTCTTGAGTCTCTAAATTAATCTTAGCATTTCTTATGGTGGTAATTGTTGTTCCTCCATCAAATAAGTCCCAACTTAGACTTAAACCACCAGATAAACCTGTGTTAGTTGATACAGCCAAAAATGAAGCAGCATTGTTGTTATTTTTATTCCAGCCATAAGACCCCGTAAGTCCTACCGTTGGTAAATATGCTGATTTACCAGAATTAATATCTAGTTTACTTATTTCAATATTTTTTTCGGTTTGAAGCAATGCTACATTTCTAGATTTTGCTTTTTCAAATAAGCTATCTTTTTGGAACTGTAGCATAAACTCAACGTCTGTTTCAACTTTAAAGTCAGTAGTAAATGATTCTCCTAATACCAATTTTAAATCACGCTTGGCCGTTTTTAAATCTTGCTTCGTATTAATAATATTGATACTATCGGTATTAATATCAACTTCTGCGTTTAAAACTTCAAGCTTCGTATTTTGACCATATTCAAACTGATATTCAGCGCGTATTAATCGATCTTTAGTATTGTTTAACGTTTCTTCTAAAGCATTTAAATTATCCGAAAGTTGAGCCACGTTATAATACACAGAAAACAACTGAAGTATCGTTGTTTCTATAGTTTCTCTAGCCTGTAGTTCAGATAAGTCATATTGTTCCTTTAATCGCTTATAATTATAGCGTCTGCCCAAACCATCAAAAATGGTATAACTCACCTCTATGCTTGCATTATAATTAGAACTTTCTGCAGCATTTAATTTCGTGATTGAACCATCTGAAAATTCTGCTTCTGTATCATCTAAATTATAAGTGGCCCCTGCACTGCCAGTTACTGTTGGTAAAAACTCTGTATTAAAGATACTGGTATTATTCTCCGCTATAGCTACTGCATTATTGGCAATTTTAACCCCATAATTATTTTCTAAAGCGAGCGAAACTGCTTTTTCTTTTGATAATATATCTTGTGCTTGCAAACCAACCCAGCATGCAAAAAACACAAATGTAAGTTGGCTTTTAGTGATCATTTGCTTCATTTTGTTCTTTTATAGCACGTTCTACTTCTTCTCTCGTTACCTTATTACCAGTAGTCAACCACTTACTACCTTGTTTAAAACTATTACTAAAAGATAAAAATAAAGGTAGTACGAGTAACGTTAAAACTGTTGCGTAAGCAATACCGAATGAAATGGAAATTGCCATAGGTTTTAAAAATTGTGCTTGTCTACTTTTTTCTAATAATAAAGGTGCTAAACCAGCAATAGTGGTTAATGAGGTTAAGAAAATAGCTCTAAATCGCGATTTTCCTGCTTCAGATAATGCCAAATCGAAAGACATCCCCTCTTTTAAATTACCATTAAATTTTCCTATTAAAACTAAACCATCATTCACCATAATCCCTATTAAGGCAATAATCCCAAGCAGCGATAAAATATTAATTTGAAAATTAAATAGCCAATGTCCCCAAGCTACAGCTGTGATACTCAAAGGAATTAATAATATAAGTAAAAGTGGTTGTGAATAGCTTCTAAATGTAAATGCAATTGTAATATAAATTAATAATAGGATAATTGGCCCCGCTATTCCTAATGAACTCGTTAGTTTATCTTTTTCTCTATTCTGTCCTTCAAAAGACGCATTTATAGTTGGATATTTGGATTGCAATTGCGGGATAAACACCGTTTTTATATCATCCAAAATATCTGTATTACTTGTACTAGGATCTTTTAAATCAGCATACACTTGAATTTCTCGTTTTCCTTCTAAGTGATTAATAGCGACATCTCCTCTTACAATACTATATTCTGCTATATCTTTTAAAGTCACGCGCTCACCTGTTGGTGTCACAATCCGCATCGCATCTAAATCGTTGATAGAGCTCCTATTCTCTTTATCGTATCGCACCCAAACCTTAATTTCATCTTGACCACGTTGAAAACGCTGCGCTTGTGAACCAAAAAATCCAGAACGTACCTGTGCCATCACCGTTCTTAAATCAAGACCTAATAAATACGCACTTTCTTTTAACTCTAGTCGAATTTCTTTAATTCCAGCAGGATCATTATCTCCAATATCTTTAAGTAATGTATTGGATTCTAAATACTTTTTAAGTTCTAATTTAGAAGCCTTAAGTTCTTCAATATTGTTACTTAATAACGATACAGACACCGGACTTCCACCAAAATTTCCGCCAGAACCATAGATAAGACGCTCATTTCCAATGACAGGACCGACTAATTCCTCTAATCGATTTGTAACAAGATCAGCCTTAATGGCATCCGGTCTTTCTTCTCCTGGTAATAGATTTATTCGTAGTCTTGCGCTAGAGCTACTGCTAATATTAACAATCGTATTTTCAAATAATTGCTTCCCTGTACCTTTTAAATATTTTTCTGTGAGTTCTTGATTAACAATGAATGATTTTTCTTCAATCATAGAAATAATAGAATCCGTAATTTTTACGTTTGTTCCTGCAGGCATTACCAATTCTATATTTGCAGCATCACTCGCTATTCTTGGAAATATAGTTTGCCCTATAATACCTCCACGGATCGATCCAATCGTTAAGACTAATAACGCAACAAAAATTCCTAGCGATAAGATTTTAAATTCTAACACAAAATTTAAAGTAGGAGTGTAAAGCTTATCTCTTAGATAAGACATAAATTGATCCCCTCCTTTATTTATAAATCTCATAACCGAGAAAAACTGCTTGATCTTAGAAGGGTTTTCATCTACTTTCTTAGCTCTTAATGCCTTTGAATGCGCCAAATGCGCGGGTAATATAATAAGAGCTTCTATTAGAGAGACTACTAGCGTCAAAATTACAATTACAGCCACCTCACTAAAAAACTCACCAATTCTACTATCTAAAAAGAAGAAGAGTGAAAATGCTAAAAGTGTTGTTATAATTGCTGACACTACAGGTGGAATAACTTCTAAAGTTCCATCTATTGCCGCTCTAATTGGTGATTTACCTTTTTCGTAATGTTGATAGATATTTTCAGCAATAACAATACCATCATCTACCAAAATACCAATTACGATAATCATCCCAAAAAGTGATAATACATTTATCGTTACATCAAATTGCGAGGCAAAAATGAACATCCCTAAAAACGAAATTGGAAGTCCGAAAGCCACCCATAACGCTAATCTTGTATTTAGAAAAATAGACAAGAATAACAAGACTAAAAACATACCTGCAATGGCATTTTCAGTTAACAGTTGGGTTCTTTGTTTTAAAGTAATTGAACGGTCATTAACAACTTGGATAGATACATTGTTATGTTTTTGATTATACTCCTCAATATAGGCATTTACTTTATCTGCAGAGGAAATTAAATCTTCATTGTTTGTACTTGTAATGGCTATATTTACAGCTAAATTCTGATTAAAGTAAGTAGCATTTGGAGTCTCAGAAAACCGATCGCGTACAATAGCAACATCCTTTAAACGTATTACCTTGCCATCAGAAGAGGCTCTAACTATAATATTTAAAAGCTCTTTACCATAATATTCTCTATTATTGGCTCTAATTAAATATTCTTCAGCAACGGTTTTTACATTTCCACCTGTCACTAAAATATTCGCACTACTCACAGCAGAGGCCACTTCATCGAAAGTGAGATTATAGGCTAATAAATCAATTTCATTAACCGCTATTTCTATTTCTTCCTCTGGAAAACCAGATAATTCAATTTGAGAAATACCATCTATACCTCTTAAATCAGTTTCGACTTGACGGGCTAATTGTTTCAAAGTCACCAAAGGAATATCAGCTCCACTTATTGCAAAGGAAATGGTTTCTCGTACAATTTCTTGCTTAGAAACCACTAAAGGTTCCATGCCCGTTGGAAAAGTAGGCACTCTATCTACGGCATTTTTAACTTCGAGAAGCATAAAGTCGATATTCTCTCCTTTCTCAATCTCTACAGTTATAGATCCACTATTTTCTAATGAGGTAGACGTTACACGATCCACACCTTTTAATCCTTTTAAATTGTCTTCAATTTGAAGCACTATACCCTCTTCTATTTCTTGTGGAGACGCTCCAGGGTACGTAATACTTACCGTAATAATTTTGGTTTCAGTAAGCGGAAAGAAGGACGACTTTAACGAAAAAGCTCCAATGACACCAAAAATCACAAATGCAAGAATTAATACATTTACAGCAACATGATACCTAATAAAATATTCAATTATTTTTCTCATTACTGAATAGAATCTAAGGATTTAGTTGTGTTCTTTATTGCTGTCACATGCATACCTGCATAAGCACCAGGAACGGGCTTTCTAAGAATTATGGTACCGTTAGGTACACCTTTTAAAACCACACTTGTATTAGAATAATGGGCAGGCTCCACCGCTATAACATCAAGCAAACTATCTTTAACCACATAAATCTCTTGGCTATCTAGTAATAAGTTTCTATCAATCTCAATTGCATCTTCAACCTTTTCGGCATTTAGATTAGCTTCAAGATACATACCTTCTTTAAGGTCGTTATGTTTTACTTCAATATATGCTGTTATCGTTTGTGTTGTGGCATCAATACTACCATTAACTCGAGACACCTTACCATCATAGGTTTTAGTACCATCTAGATTTGTAAGTGTAACGTATTCTCCTACTTTTAAAATATCTGCAAACGATTTACTGATAGCGACTTCCATTTCATAAATAGAAGGATTAATAAATTCACCTAATTTCTGACCACTTCGTACAAATGTACCTTCGGTAATTAAGGCTTCTGTTAATATCCCTGTAAAAGGCGCTGATATTCTGTATTTTGTTAAACGCTGCTCTAAATTCTTAACATTGTAATACGCACTCACTATACCACGACCCGTAATAAAGTAATTTTCTTTCTCACCCGATATTTCTGGAAGTGTTGGTGTCGCTTTACTTAAATCGAAACCATTTAAATACGTTTGCCATTTTTGAAAAATATCTGGAAAGTCTAACCGTAAATCAGGCATAATAGCCGCGATACTATTATACAATTCGCTTTTAGCAGATTGCACACTCGCATAATATTCAGAAGCATCTAAACGAATTAATGTTTCTCCTTTTGAGAATTTCTGACCAGGTTTAAAGAGTTTTGTACCGGTCTTAAAAACACCCTGAACTTCAGAATATAATTCCACGCGCTGCATAGCGCTAAGATTACCATTTGCAGAGATTACCACAGGAACTGTTGTGTTTTTCACTGTATCAACAAGAACTGTTTTAACAACCTTGGGCACAACAGGTTTGGGTTTGTGTTTATTATCAATAAGATAATTAGCAAATATGAATGCACCAATTATTAATGCAACTCCTATAACGGATAAAATAATTTTTCTTAACATAGTGGTCTTGGTCGTCTATAATCTACAAAGCTAACTTTATAGCTAAGACAAGTCGTTAAAAAAATCTTAATTATGACTAAGAAACCCCCTCTAACTCAAGCTGAACTGCCTCCCAGTCTTCCATTAATTTACCTAAATCCTTTTTCTTAGCTTGATAAGCATCAAAAAACTTGGGGTCAGATGCTGTATTATCGTAGTCTGTAGCAAGCTTTACATCATCCGCTTTAATAGCTTTTTCTAACTGATTAATTTTAGATTCAATATTGCTGAGTTTATTATTTAAAGACTTTAATTTCTTCTGATTTTCATAACTCTCCTTGTTGCTTTCCTTTGGTTTATCAGCAATTACAGTACGTTTTTCAGCTTCTCTTAAATTTTCGAGATTACGTTGTTCTAAATAAAAATCTATATCACCTAAATACTCTTTAATATTTTGATCTTTAAATTCGTAAACCGTATCCGTTAAACCTTGTAGAAAATCCCTATCGTGAGACACGAGAATTAACGTGCCTTCAAATTTTGTTAATGCCTCTTTTAAGACATTTTTAGATTTAATATCTAAGTGGTTGGTAGGCTCATCCATAATTAGGACATTCAGTGGTTGTAATAATAATTTAGCCAAGGCCAAACGATTACGTTCACCACCAGAAAGCACTCTTACGTACTTTTCTGCTTCCTCCCCTCTAAATAAAAAAGATCCTAATATATCTCGAACTTTACTTCTATTCGTTTCATTAGCCGCATCAATCATAGTATCTAGAACAGTTTTATTTCCGTCTAAATATTCAGCTTGATTTTGAGCAAAATAACCAATCTGTACATTATGCCCTAAATTTAGCTTGCCTTCGTGTTTAATTTCACCCACTATAATCTTTGCTAATGTTGATTTTCCTTGACCATTCTGACCAACAAAAGCCGTTTTAATATCTCGAGGCACTGCTAAATTCACATTATGCAAAACTTGCAAATCACCATAGCTTTTAGAAACATTCTCAATTTCAACTACGACTTTTCCAGGCGTAATAGACACAGGGAAATTTAGAGACATCACACTATTATCATCCTCATCAACCTCAATACGATCAATCTTATCTAATTTTTTAATGAGCGATTGTGCCATGGTCGCTTTAGATGCTTTGGCTCTAAACTTTTCAATGAGTTTTTCAGTTTGTTCTATCTTCTTCTCTTGATTTTTTTGAGCTGCCAATTGCTGCACCTTCATTTCCTTACGAAGCTCTAAAAACTGAGTGTAAGGTTTATTGTAATCGTAAATTCGTCCTAACGAAATTTCAATTGTACGATTGGTAACATTATCTAAAAACATTTTATCGTGTGAAACAATAACGACGGCTCCACTATAACCCTTTAAGAAATTCTCTAACCAAATAATAGACTCGATATCTAAGTGGTTGGTTGGCTCATCTAAAAGTAACAGATCATTATTTTGAAGTAGTAGTTTTGCTAATTCAATTCGCATTCTCCAACCACCAGAAAAAGTGTCGGTTAGTTTATCAAAATCTTCACGTTTAAATCCTAAACCTTGTAAAATTTTCTCAGTTTCACCTTGGTAGTTGTACCCTCCTAAAATTTCGTATTGGTGTTGAACATCATTCAAATCTACCATGAGTTGATGATAGGTATCACTTTCGTAATCGGTACGTTCTGCTAATTGGGTATTGATGTCTTCTAGTTGAGCTTCACATTTTTTTATCTCTTTAAAGGCTTGATAAGATTCCTCTAAAACTGTTCTTCCTAAATCGAAATCAATATCTTGTTTTAAGAATCCGATTTTCATATCCTTATCTGCCGCCATCTGGCCTGAATCCGCCTCTTGTTCTTTTGATAAAATACGAAGCATAGTAGATTTACCAGCACCATTTTTACCAATTAAACCAATACGGTCTCCTAGTCCGAGTTTAAATGTAATTTCTTCAAAAAGATATTCTCCTTGAAATGAGATAGAAAGATTATGGATGTTTAACATAAGTTTTTTTGAATATGACAACTGCGTTTTACGTTACAATTGTTACAATGCTTCAGTTATATTATTTTATCTTAGCAGTGTCTTAGAAAAACGCAAAAGTAAAGGTTTTAGTTATGATTAGAAAAGGAATGAAACTTTATAGTATTCTTTTTGGTGTATGTCCAAAATGTCACCAAGAATCCATGTACCAAAATAAGAATCCTTATGTACTTTCTGATGTGATTAAAATGAATGAAACGTGCTCCCATTGTAAAACGAAATACGAAATTGAACCTTCATTTTTCTATGGCTCCATGTATGTAAGTTATGCTGTGGGCATTGCTTTTGCTGTGGCTGCTTTTATTATTAGTTACAATATACTAGAATCCTCTTTAACCATCGCTTTCGTTGCTATTATTGCTACATTAATCGGTTTTTTCCCAATAATAATGCGTCTATCTCGAAATATTTGGATTAATATTTTTATGAGTTATGATAAAGAATTGGCTAAAACTTCTTCTACAAAAAAATAAAGTTAATAGCTATTTAAAACGATTGACATCTATTTCATCATCCAAGCGTTCTCCATTTTCAATATACCTAAAGAGTTTATTTGCAACATAAGGAGCAATCATAACTCCTCGTGTTCCTAACCCATTTAGGACATAAAGATTAGACTGTTCTGGGTGTCTACCCACTAAAGGCCGCCTATCTTTTACTGTTGGTCTTACACCTGCGATATGGCCTACAACTTCGAAAGGACATGTAATAAAGGTCTTTAATTTTGAAATCAATTCTTCTTTCGCAGCTCCTGTTGGTGTATTAGATTTATCTTCATTATTATAGGTTGCCCCAACATTATATAAATCATTGCCTAACGGAATAACGAACACAGATGACTTAACGGCATAATCAATTTTTAAATCTGGTGCTTTGATGGTTAATATTTCACCCTTAGAACCTGTTAAAGGAATGCTATTAAAATATGGATTATGTTTAACCCCAAAACCTTCTGCAAAAACAATTTGTTTTGCTTGTACGTTTTCATAATGAATAGCATCGCCTTCAAATTGAATTTTAGTATGGGTAAAAGATTGCTTTTTTAAACTGTCAGTCGCTGTTAGAAATTTTTTATAATTTGTAATAAGGTTTTCAGTATCTATACGTCCTGCGTGTAATACTTCACCAAATCCAAAAGGAGCATCGATTTCTGGATTGTTATTTTTTACCAATTGAAGTGAAAGAAAGGATTCTAATGATGGTTTGTCTGATGCGGTAAACCATTTATTTTGCTCTTGAACAGATGTGAAACGCCTTAAGAGCCGTAGTTTATAATCTATTGTTATATTGAGTTCCTTTTCAATTTTAGAATACACTGGTAGAGCTGACTTTAATTGCTCCTTCGCTTTCCACACTTCTGAAAAACGTTTAAGTATTACAGGATTATACAATCCAGCAGCCACTATAGACGACTTTTGCGAGTCATCATTATAAACAATAAATGATTTACCATGGCTTCTTAATACCTCGCAAAATGCGATACTGGCTAAGCCACAACCTACAATGATATAATCTACTTCTTTCATTACAGCAAAAGTAAATAAATGTTTGCCATTCCTGCGAAGGCAGGAATCTAATTTTAATCTTTATTAATAGATTCCTGCCTTCGCAGGAATGACAGTAAAAAAAAAAAAAACGCCCACTTAAAAAGTGAGCGTTTATATTGTTATATGTTGAGCTAACTAGTAACTCCACATATCTTGTTCAAAGTTTCTAATCTTATCTTTGATACGTTCAGATTCTAAAAGCTGCATTAATGCATTTTCAGCAACATACTCTTTGACTTCTCTATCACCATAAACATTTTCTTCTTTGTAGATAACTCCACTAAAGCGTCTGCTGTTTAATAAATGATCAAAAGACAAAGGCACTGCGCTATTCTTATTATTGAAAGCTTTAGCTTCATGAAGAATATCTCTTATTTCTGGAAAAAATACCCAAAATAAACCGATTGGCTCTTTATTAGTTTCATCATCTGAGTCAATAAAATTCACATCTGGTGCTGCTGGTGCAATACCTAAAATACGATATTTTAATTCCCCTTGACGCTTATCAAAATACCAAAGCCCTTTTACTAAATAAGAATTAATATCTGCTGGTCCAATTTCTCTACGAATCTTGTATTCTTCTGGAACAAGGGCAGTATCAGTAACTCCTTCAGCATTCATCCAATCAATTCCTATATCTGTAATTCGTTCCATCACTAAGGCAGGCGCTAGATCTTCCATGGTACGTTCTTCCGTAAAATATGCATCTGCATATACTTTTGGAATAGTTCCATCATTAATATTTTGCATTAACACCATATACAATGATTTTCTATCATCACCTAGGTTGTCTTCAATTGGAAAATATAATGGAAAATTTGCACGCTCATCTAAAACAATCTTTTCCCAAGTCATTTTAGAGAACAAGATATCTCTATCACCAACATAGCCATATTCTAAAGGCTTGTCGTTATCTAGAAGTAACTGTGCTTCAGTTTTCATACCAATTTCTTCTGGTATTTTTGCATTTAGGATATTAGCCTGAGCAAACATTGTATTTGCAGCTAAAACACCTATTCCTATACATAAAAAGCTTTTTAAATTCATCTTGTCGTTTATTATAATTTGGGATTTTTTTAATAGATCTTAGTTAGATACTTCAACCGTTACCGGAGATACACCTTTCAAATTATATGAAGAATTACCTGTAATCTTCGCTTTAATATTAAATATTGTAACTACATCTCCAGCTCGTGCTCTACTAATTGCTGATTTCGCTTGAGAATTCATCTTAGTACCTGCTACATTTACAGTAGGTTGACCAGGAACCTTAATTTGGAATGATGTTACACTGATTGGTAAATCAAATACAAAATCATCTAACTTAGCACCTACAGTACCAATTTCTAAATTACGTTTTGGTAATCTTATCATACCATCTTGTCCAGAGATTGTACCTGTTGGCTTTGGTATATCTTTAATTCTAAATGTCTTTTGATCACTTGCAGGAGAACCATCATCTAAAGTAGCAGTAACATTAATTGTTACTTCCCTACCTGTACCTGGGTTCATAACATATTTTCCACCACCTCCTGCTGGAGATAACCCAGCACCAGAAGCTCTTACTTTATTATCTGGTACACCGGCAAAAGAAATAGTCATTGGGTTAGCAACACCACGATAAACAACGTTCATCTTATCTGCAGATATCGTTGCAGAGTTTGGTCTTGGTACTACTACGTACTGACCTTTAAAAGGAATTGGTAAATCTTGACCTTTTTCAGAAAACGTAAATTGACCTTCAATCTCATGCTCACCAACATTACCTACTTTAAATTCAATACGAGCTGCCCCTGATGAATCAATAGCATTTTCTCTATTTAAATCTAATTCATTATCTCCAACTTTTAAATTCGTTGGGATAACATTGGCATACTTACCAAGAACAACTTTACCTGTAAATGTTTCACCAGCGAAAAACGCATTTTTATCTGGAATTACAATAGCGGTGTAGTTCTTTAAAGAAGTTACCTCATCTACTGTATTACCTAAAAATACATTGTATAAGTTAGCCTCTGTAGCTTTAATATCATTTTGCATAGCTGTAAGCTTCGTATATGATGCTACCGCTGGAAAACTTTTAAAGTTATACTCTAACCAACTTTGGCTTTTACCTTCACTGTTTTCCATTTCAGCAGTTGTAAAACGAGTTTCTAAAGTTTCTTTAGCCGGGTTAAAAGCAACATCTTCACCTAAAACATCTCTAATATCTGATTTATACTTTTCTATCCTAGCAACAAACGCTTCACCATTTTTTGTTAAACGGTCTCCTGTAAACCATGCTTCATCTAATACAGTACCTTTATCCATCTTTTCAGCTGGTAATAGGCCTAATTCTTTATATTCTTCTGCATACCCACCTTTATCAAGAATCATTTTCTTTTGAGTCTCTAAAAATGTGTAAAATTCATCAGATAAAGAACTGATTTTTTTAGCATTATTATACGTTACACCAAATTCATTTGGTTTTTCTTCAGCTTGTTTTTCTAACCCCTTTAATAAGGTTGTATTAGAATTTACAGCTAATTCATTTGCGTTTTCAAATTTTTTGTCAAATAGACTAAATGCTGATAATATCTCCTTACTTGCAGTCATTGCGATCATCGCAATAAATACTAAATACATAAGGTTAATCATTTTTTGTCTTGCGGACTGTTTTCCTCCTGCCATTTTCTAATTAGTTTTTAATTATTAATTTCGATTATAAAAACGAATTAGTTTTTGTTCATTGCAGATAACATACCACCATAAACACCATTTAAAGATGATAAGTTAGATGCTAATGACTGCATTTGCTCTTTTAATTTAGTTGCGTTTTCTACAGCTTCTTCATTGATAGCTGCCTGACGATTTGCGCTATCCATTTGTACCTTATAAAGACTATTTAAAGATTCCATTTGCGCTGCTGCTAATGACATTTCTTCGCTATATTTCTTTTGAGCTGCCATAGAGTCAACTGTAGGAGAAATTCCTTTTGCTGCTCCTTCAAAGTTTTTAATGCTATCTCCTAAGCTTGCCATAAGTGCTCCATCAATTTTTGCATCTTTTAATAAGTTATCTAATTTTTTTGATAACATACCTTCAGCATCCTTAGGCGCTTCTACAGCTTTCTTTTTAGCTCCTAAAGTCTGACCTCCTGCCAATTCAGGATATACTAATGACCAATCTAAGTCATCTCCTTGCTTCTCAAATGCTGATATTGTAAATACTAATGCTTCAACAATCATACCTATCGTTAGAATAGCTGATCCATACGGCCAGTGTTGAATTTTGAATAATGCTCCAACAATTACAATTGCAGCTCCAAGTCCGTAGACCATATTCATTGTTGATAATTTCTTTTGTGCCATGATTTTAAGTTTTTGTTTTCAAATGAGCTTGGTTAATTAATACTCATTTAGGATTAATATTAGGTTTAAGTTAAGTTTAATTTGTCGCTGCGTTTTTAGTGACCTCAGTTCCCATGTAATCTTGAACTGTTCTAAATCCGATATAGCTTCTTGCTGAATCTGCATATTCATAATCTCTAGAACTTACTTGCAAGAAATAAGCAACATCTTTCCAAGATCCACCTCTAACAACTTTACGAGCATTGTCAGGATCGTTCACATTAGGATTAATTGATGATGCATATTCGTATGATGCAGGATCATATGAACCGTTTACCCATTCTGATACATTACCAGCCATGTTGTATAAGTTGAAATCATTAGGATCATAAGCATCTGCTTCTACAGTATATAAAGCTTGATCAGCAGCATAATCACCACGTAATGGTTTAAAGTTTGCCATAAAACAACCTCTATCATTTTTGGTGTAAGGTCCACCCCAAGGGTATGATGCACCTTGTAAACCACCTCTTGCAGCATATTCCCACTCTGCCTCAGATGGTAATCTGTAAGAGTTTACTGGTTGTCTCCCTCTTTTCTTTCTATCTGCATTGTGATATAAAGTTCTCCACTGACAAAAAGCTTGCGCTTGCTTCCAAGACACACCAACAACTGGGTAATCTCCATAAGCATCATGCCAGAAATAATCGTTATGCATTGGCTCATTATAAGAGTATGCGAAATCTCTAATCCAAGCAGTTGTATCTGGATATACTTCAACTTCTTGCTGAACTACAACCTCAGAACGTTTTAAACCTCTATTTTTAGCAGCTTTCTGAATATCCATATACGTATATTGAAACTTAAATTGCTTCACATCCCAAGTACGTTGACCATTATATGATTCTTCTAGTGGTAAATACATACCATCCATCACTTCAGCATATAATTCATCTGGATAATCATCCGTATTGAAATACAATTCTGCATCACGATTAATCTTTCTTTGCTCGTTTCCGTAGGTATTCACCATATAGCTTTCGTAAGCGTTAAGATCTTCTGGGTTTGCATCTTGATATGCAAACTCACCTATGTCTCCACTACCTGGTGTCTTTCCTTCTAAGTCAGCCATCTCAGCTAATTTTAATCGTAGAGTAGAATCTCTTACCCACTCAACAAATTGGCGATACTCGCTATTTGTGATTTCGGTTTCATCCATATAGAATGCACGAACTGTTGCCGTTCTTGTAGGTGCGTCTTGTACTCCAGCTAAATCATCATCTGATTTACCCATAATAAAAGCTCCTCCTGGCACCAACGTCATTCCATAGGGCTTTTCTGGATGCCATTTCTTACCTTGTACACCAACCAATTGTCCACGATCACCAGAATTACAACTGGCTACCATAACTAGTACTGTGGTTAGTAAAATAAACTTCTTAATATTCATAGTAACTCTAGGTTAAATTAGTCCTTATTATTTTTGAGGTCGTAAACATATTTATATATTTCCGAATAAACAACTTTTTTTCTCTTTTTTTTGCACTTCACCCTTAAAATAAGCATTTCATCGATTAAAAATATGTTAAAGTTCGATGAAATACAGTTTTTAAAAGCTATTCTTCCTGTAAGCTTTATACCAACGCTCTGGTATTTCGCCTTGAGTAGCACGCACATAATCGGAATGCATGCAAGGTAATAACGTATGCTTTTTTAATTTATTATTAACATTTGGTAAAAACGGAATTTCAATCCACCAACGACCTGTTTTTAAACTCTTGTAAAAAATTAATTCATCATCCTCCACCAGCACATTGTACTTTTGATAGTGATTCTCATTATTAAAATCATCATCTTTTACTCTACAATTTACTCCCTCTATAAAATACCATATCATTTGAGCAACTAACATTGAAGACGCACTATCATTTTTAGAACCATGATATTCATAAATTCCAAATGACGATACTTTGTTACTTATACCAGCATATCTACTAATAGCACAAATCTCTTTACCAGAAAAACCATTTGGAGAATACTTCTGATTATCACTCACCTCGGAAGCTCTAACCGATTTTAAATCTACAGATACAATATGTGCATCTCGCATTAAAGGTTCTACTTTACTAATATCTCCTGAGATCTCACCTAAACGATAGGCCTCAAAGTACAATTTTTCTATAAGATCTATTTCCTCTTGGGAGTTAAAATATGTTTGATAGCCAATAGTTGTATAATTAAACAGGTTATAAGGCTCTTCTACAATGACTTTACCTACATAACTATTATTCTTTATAGGGAGATTAGCATCACCTAAATCAAAATTAGTATCCACACTAACAACATTTACCATAGGTAAAAGTGAATCGTAAGCACGGTAATTAGCGTATGTTAAATCTTGACTTCCCCCTAATACTATAGGAATAACATTTTTTTCCACTAAAACAGAAATGGCTGTTCGGATTGCGAAATACGTATCCTCAACGGTTTCTCCCGGCTCAATATCCCCAAGATCTGCTAGCGTCGTATACCAGTTTCCCGGAAATAACGTATAAAGTGTTTTACGAATGGAGTCAAAATTTACATGAGCCCCCATATAGTTAACATCATTTCTATTTTCTTGTACTCCTATAATGGCCATTTGTACGTTTTCCAAATCTGGAATACCGTTCTGGCGTGAATGGACCTTAATTTTTTTTCCTAGCGCTTGCTGCGCTGTTAGTTCGATATGAGCTAAAACCGCATCTGATACAGGCGTAAGGAAATTGAAATTCATACTCAATTATTTCTTTTTAGTAGTGGCTTTCTTCTTTGTTGCTGTTTTCTTCGTAGTCGTTTTTTTAGTAGCTCTCTTCTTTGGAGCTTTCTTTTTAGGTGCGTTTTTTTCAAGAATGTCTTGTGCCTTTTCCAAGGTCATTTTACTAACATCTACGGTTTTAGGCAACTCAACTTTTTGCTTGCCCTTAATGATGTTATGCCTTCCCCATCTTGCTTTCTCTACTCTTACACCTTCATCTTCCCAGTTGTGGATCACCTTGTCGATTTCCTTCTGAATCTTTTCTTCGACCAAAGTAACGATATCTTCTTCAGATAAATTATCCCAGTCGTATTTTTTATTAACATTGATAAACATGCCGTTCCATTTAATAAATGGTCCAAAACGTCCTTTACCTTTTGTAACTTCTAAATCTTTATACATATATATAGGAGCATCTGCTAATTCTTTCTCCTTTATATATACTAACGCTTCATCCATATCAACACTTAAAGGATCAACTCCCTTCGGCAATGACACAAACTTTTTCCCAAATCGTACATAAGGCCCAAATCGACCATTATTAACTTCAACTTCTTCTTCTTTATAATGTCCCAACGCTTTTGGAAGCTTGAATAAATCCATCGCTTCATCGTAGGTTATGGAATTTAATTGTTGATCCGGAGATAAACTAGCAAACTTTGGCTTCTCTTCATCTTCCATAACACCTAGTTGCACCATTGGTCCAAATTTACCTAAACGCACACTGACTTGGCGCCCCGTTTTTGGGTCAGTTCCTAAAATACGTTCACCAGATTCACGTTCTGCGTTTTCTTGAACATCTTCAACTTGTGGATGAAAGCCTTTATAAAAGTCCTTCATCATTTCTCTCCAGTTCTCTTTTCCTTCGGCTATATCATCAAAACGATCTTCTACCTTGGCTGTAAAGTTATAATCTAGAATGCTTTCAAAATGATTTACCAAGAAATCAGTAACAATCATTCCTATATCAGTGGGCACTAATTTACCTTTATTAGATCCTGTTTGTTCAGAAAGTGTATTGTCTTTTATTTTTTGATTTTCAAAAACAAGCTGCTTGTATTTTCTCTCATCTCCTTCATGCGTCCCTTTTTCAACATAATTTCTATTTTGAATCGTAGAAATTGTTGGAGCATATGTAGACGGACGACCAATTCCTAATTCTTCTAATTGCTTTACCAAAGATGCTTCAGTAAATCTAGCCGGTGGTCTTGTAAAACGCTCTGTAGCCGTGATGTATTTATTTTGAAGCACTTCACCAACTTTTAAATCTGGTAAAATACCTTCTTGTTCTGCATCTTCATCATCGGTACCTTCTAAATAAACTTTAAGAAACCCTTCAAACGTAATGATTTCTCCATTCGCTGTAAATTGCTCTTTAATCTTATTAGTAGAATTAATCTGAATTTTAAGATTGGTACGTTCTAATCTTGCATCACTCATTTGAGAGGCAATCGCACGTTTCCAGATTAGATCGTATAGTCTTGCTTGATCACGTTCTGCATTAACAGTATGATTTGAAAAATCGGTTGGTCTAATAGCTTCGTGAGCTTCTTGTGCTCCTTTAGACTTTCCTTTATAATTTTTCGGATTACTAAATTCTGAGCCGTAAGCTGAAATAATTTCATTCTCTGCTCCTTTTTTAGCTTCGTCAGATAAGTTAACACTATCTGTTCTCATATAAGTAATCAAACCGGCTTCATACAAACGTTGTGCATTCTGCATTGTTCTACTTACTGAAAACCCTAATTTACGTGACGCTTCCTGTTGAAGGGTTGATGTTGTAAATGGCGCTGCTGGTGATTTTTTAGCTGGTTTCTTTAGCAAATCAGAAACCTCATAAGTCGCTCCTAAATTAGCGTTTAAAAATTTTAAGGCTTCTTTTTCTGAACCAAAATTCTTAGGCAATTTTGCTTTAAATGAATTTCCATTTTCATTGGTAAATTCTGCATCTATTCTATATGACGCAGTAGCTTCAAATGCCTGCACATCGCGTTCACGTTCAACAATTAATCGTACAGATACGGATTGCACACGACCTGCTGATAATCCACCTTTCACTTTTCTCCATAATACAGGAGATAATTCGTAACCTACAATACGATCTAATACACGTCTTGCTTGTTGCGCATCTACCAAATTATAATCGATACTTCTTGGATTTTCAATTGCCTTTTGTATCGCCGTTTTTGTTATCTCATGAAAAACGATACGTTTCGTCTTTTTATCATCTAATTTTAAGGTCTCAGCTAAATGCCAAGCAATCGCCTCTCCCTCGCGATCCTCATCACTCGCTAACCAAACAATATCTGCTTTCTTTGCTAAATCTTTCAGTTTTTTAACGACATCCTTCTTATCTTTTGAAACTTGATACTTAGGCATAAAGTCCCCTTCAACATCTACTCCTAATTCTTTAGAAGGTAGATCTGCAATGTGCCCAAAACTGGACTCTACCTTATAATCTTTTCCTAAAAATTTTTCAATAGTTTTTGCCTTTGCAGGTGACTCAACAATAACGAGATTCTTTGACATTCTTTAAATTTTGCGTTTACAAATGTATATGAAAATTAAGATACAATCCTAATTTGGTCGTAAATACCGCACATTTTATCGTGATAAAAATGCTTTACAACACAGAAAAAGCCCTACGAATTGTAAGGCTTCTACGATTTACAAAAAGTTTTAAATCTTAATTAATAACCTCATCAAACGATACAGTAGTAATTCTTCACTATTTAACTAAATCTCACTAACACCTTTTATGCGATCACTTATAAACCATACACCACAAAGCCAAATTACGGTATTATCACCCTTATCATCTTCACATTATAACTTCAGCTACAACATCACTAAAAACATAAGCGTCAC
Source organism: Winogradskyella psychrotolerans (assembly GCF_018860545.1). Taxonomy (GTDB): domain Bacteria; phylum Bacteroidota; class Bacteroidia; order Flavobacteriales; family Flavobacteriaceae; genus Winogradskyella; species Winogradskyella psychrotolerans_A. Next base: position 184,248 of record NZ_JAHKPN010000011.1, read on the forward strand.
ACCCTTTCTAAATTTTGAAACACTGCTTATGCACCAACCTAGGACACTGTGAAAAATTGTATTAAAAGGTAGATAACTGCTCAATTCTCTTCATTTGATCACTTTCATTATCAAAACCAATAACGTCCTTATATATAAAGTAAGATGGTAACTGTATAAATGAAGTCGTTACATAGACACCAAAACCACACATTAAAAACCCAATGATCATTGCTAAAAACCCTGAAATAAACATAAGGCCAAATGCAATAAACCATTTTTTATTACCGAGATCAAAACCTAACTTGATAATTTCTGAAATAGACAAATCGGGATTAAAAGCATAAACAATTACAATAAAAGACAATGGTACAACCACATATATCACAGGAAGAAAACAAAGCATAGTTGCCAAAAATGCTATACCCGAATAAGCAACTCCTAATTTAATAGTTTTAGATAAATACGGCTTCTTGAAGAAATAAAAATAATCCTCTTTACCTAGTTGTTCTGAGTCTTTAAGTTTACATATGCGGTAAAATGCCGCTTTTAAGCCTAATCCAATGGCGCTCATAGCCACAATCATAAAAGCATAAGCGAGCACAACTACAATTACCATAATAATAGTCATTCCTGTGTGACCATATGAATCATAATTATTTTCAAACGTAAAAGCACTAATAAAACCAAAGAACAACATCGGAATATAAACAATCAATATTACAGGAATAGCCAACACTATATTTAGAAGTACAACAACCAACCCTTGTACCCAAACTTTTTTGAATAACTCTATGGATTGATTAAATATCGTTCCAAAGTCTAAAGCATTCGCATTGTCAATCCGACTTTTAATTTCTGTACTGTTCATTTATAATTATTTGGTTAGTTCTCCAAAAGAAATCTATTTTCTTTAGATATTCAAGAAAACCTTATCTTAACATCGTTTAAAGTTTAATGAAACATTATAACTGCCACTTTGTCATAATCTATAAAATAATATTATCTTTGCATGCTTATTGAGATTTGAAGTATTCACTACAACTGATGGAAAAAATTATAGACGAAAATAAACAAGGAGAAACCTTAATCATAGACAAGATAGAGGGTAATCAACGAAAACTATTTATTGAAAGTTATGGCTGTGCTATGAATTTTAGTGATAGCGAAATTGTAGCTTCAATTCTTTCTGAACAAGGATTCAACACGACTCAAACTCTTGAGGAAGCTGACCTTGTGCTTGTTAACACCTGCTCAATTAGAGATAAAGCAGAACAAACGGTTAGAAAACGTTTGCAAGAATACAATGCGGTAAAACGCATCAACCCAAAAATGAAAGTTGGAGTTTTAGGCTGCATGGCAGAACGTTTAAAAACTAAATTTTTAGAAGAAGAAAAAATAGTTGACCTCGTTGTAGGGCCTGATGCTTATAAGGATTTACCAAACCTTCTTGCAGAAGTAGACGAAGGAAGAGATGCTATTAATGTTATACTTTCTAAGGAAGAAACATACGGAGATATCTCACCTGTGAGATTAAATAGTAATGGTATTACTGCATTCGTATCTATTACACGCGGTTGTGATAATATGTGTACATTCTGCGTTGTCCCATTTACACGAGGACGAGAACGCAGTAGAGACCCCCAAAGTATAATTGAAGAAGTGAACGAGTTATGGTCTAAAGGCTATAGAGAAATTACGCTGTTAGGGCAAAACGTAGATAGCTATTTGTGGTATGGAGGTGGCTTAAAAAAAGATTTCAATAACGCATCTGAGCTTCAGAAAGCAACTGCTGTAAACTTTGCAAATCTTTTAGAACTGTGTGCTAAAGCACAGCCAAAGATGCGTATTCGATTCTCGACATCTAATCCTCAAGATTTTACATTGGATGTAATTGAAACCATGGCGAAATATGATAATATCTGTAAGCATATTCACTTACCTGTACAAAGTGGAAGTGATCGTATTTTAAAAGAAATGAATCGTTTGCATACACGCGAGGAATATTTTGAACTAGTAGATAATATTAAACGTATCATTCCTGAATGTTCTATAAGTGTCGATTTAATTGCAGGTTTCCCAACGGAAACAGAAGAAGATCACCAAGACACCTTATCTTTAATGGAATATGTAAAATATAATTTTGGTTATATGTTTACCTATTCGGAACGTCCTGGAACTTTAGCTGGACGTAAAATGGAAGATGATGTACCAGAACCTATTAAGAAACGTCGTCTAAAGGAAATTATCCAATTAGAACGAAAGTATAGTGAAATGAATACACGAGCACACCTTAACAAGACTGTTGAGGTTTTAATTGAGAAAGCTTCTAAAAAATCGGATTTACAATGGTCGGGAAGAACTTCTGATAATACGGTTGCCGTTTTCCCAAAAGAACATTATAAAGTAGGAGATTTAGTTGATGTACTTATAACAGATTGCACAAGCGCAACACTTATTGGAAAAGCTATTGACTATTCTAAAAATAATTAAAAAAAATAAAAACATGAAAAAATTAATATTATTAGTATTCACTTTAGCACTTGTAACCTCTTGTGACAATGAACCTATAGATTCTGCTTATACTCAAGGAGGAGGAAGCACCGGAGGAAGTAATGGCAGCGAAAGTGCTGACTTAACATTGTCTGTCTATGAATTAGATTCGCAGATTAATGTGGTCTTTTTTGGTCTTCCGATAGAAAGTATTACCAATTCATCATTTAATATTGCTAACGATAAAATTATATCTGGAACTAATGCGTTATCTGCTAACGGAAGTCCATTTGAAAGCGAAAACCTATCGATTACGCGTAACACCTCTGGGCAAATTACAAGTAACATCTCAGTAAACACAGCAGGTATTACTACCAATGAAACCATAATAAATTACACGAATGGAGTCATCTCAAATATTACTTATGATTATTATGACGATGACGATGATGATTATAACTATAATTTCACATACGACGGCAATACTATAACTCGAACCGAAGAAGGATCTACAATTTCTACCGTTTTTACAGTAGATGGATCTGATCGTATAATTAAAAAAGAATCTTTTGAAGGGGGATCTTCAATTCAAACAGAAACTGTAGCTTACAATGCCGCTGGCAATATTACGTCTAGCACAATAACTGGAGAAATACAAAGAAATATAGCTTTTCAATTTGATAATAATATTAACCCTATAAAAGTAATTTTTGAAGACAACTACCTATTAACCTTTTTAGAGGATGACTATTCTGATGAAATCGGAGGACAAATAGCACAATTCTTCTCTACAAACAATTGGAATGCGGCTACTTATGATGGAGTTGCGTACAACTTTGATTTAACATATAATTCAGCTGGAAGAATAGAAACAAGAGATATAGCTTATAATTTTGGACCTGAATTATCTTTTATATTCAACGAAAGATTTTCATACGTAAATTAATTATGGAATCAATTCAAGCCATAAAACAACGCTTCGGCATTATAGGAAATGATCCTAAACTTAATCGCTCCATAGAAAAAGCGATTCAAGTGTCGCCTACTGATATTTCAGTATTAGTCACTGGTGAGAGTGGTGTTGGTAAGGAAAGTATCCCAAAAATCATACACCAGTTATCACACAGAAAACACGGTAAGTATATCGCAGTAAATTGTGGAGCTATTCCAGAAGGTACTATCGATAGCGAATTATTTGGACATGAGAAAGGCGCTTTTACCGGTGCCACATCAACACGCTCTGGATATTTTGAAGTTGCGGATGGAGGTACTATTTTTTTAGATGAAGTTGGAGAATTACCGCTAACAACTCAAGTCCGTTTACTACGTGTGTTAGAAAATGGTGAATTTATAAAAGTAGGTTCTAGTAAAGTTCAAAAAACAGATGTTAGAATTGTGGCGGCTACAAACGTCAATATGTTTGAAGCTATAAAAAAAGAAAAATTTAGAGAGGATTTATATTACAGACTGAGTACGGTTGAAATCAACTTACCTCCACTACGTGAGCGCAAAGATGATATTCACTTATTATTCAGAAAATTTGCTAGTGATTTTGCTTTAAAGTATAAAATGCCTACAGTTAAACTATCGGATGATGCAATTAATTTACTCGTAAAATACCGTTGGAATGGAAACATTAGACAATTGCGTAATGTAGCCGAACAAGTTTCTGTTTTGGAGCAAAACCGTACTATAAATGGTGCTACAATTCAGAACTACTTGCCTACCACTGGTAGTAATTTACCTGCCGTCGTTAATAACTCTAAATCTGAAAGTGATTTTAGCAGTGAACGTGAGATTCTTTATAAAGTTTTATTTGACATGAAGAGTGATCTCAACGATCTTAAAAAACTTACCATGGAACTCATGAAAAAAGGCAGTGATGCCGATGTTCAAAAAGATAACGAGCATTTAATTCAGAAAATATATGGTGATGATAAGGACGAAGAATTTGAAGCTGCTGTAGAAGATTTAGAAGTTTTATCGCTTGCAGAACATACTGATATTGACGAAAATGCTATTTCAGAAACAGAAGATAAATACCACTTTGCAGAAGAAATAGAAGAAGAGGAAACTTTATCTTTACATGATAAAGAATTAGAACTCATCAAAAAATCTTTAGAACGACATAGCGGAAAGCGTAAATTGGCTGCTGCAGAGCTAGGGATTAGTGAACGAACGCTTTACAGAAAAATTAAACAATTCGATCTTTAAGATAAGTTTATGAACGCAACTATAAGATAACAATCATTTTTAAGTTTTCAATTAAGTTGGTTTCATTAAACAGTAAAACAAATAGAAATAAGCGAATGAATTCATTCAAATATATTTTCATAGTAGCAATTTGCCTCGTATGTTATGGCTGTAAAGTCAATTATTCATTTACAGGTATTACAGAAACTCCAGAAACGTTTCAAGTCAATTTCTTCCAAAATAATGCGGATTTGGTAGAACCAGGTTTAGACTTATTATTTACAAACGCTCTTCAAGATCTTATTGTCAACCAAACAAGTGCACAATTGGTAACATCGGGAGGCGAAGTGATTTACGAAGGTGAAATTGTAGAATATCGTATAGCACCGATGACAGCAACCGCAGAAAACACTGCCGCTCAAAACAGATTAACGATTGGAGTGCGCGTACGTTATATCAACACAAAGGATGAAGAAAAGGATTTTGACCGCAATTTTTCATTCTATTATGATTATGGGGCAAGCGAACAACTTTCAGGCAGTATCAAAGATGCCGCTTTCGACGAAATTTTAGAACGATTAACACAAGACATTCTTAATGCTTCTTTAGCAGATTGGTAACCACGATGCAGCTTCAAGACCTTACATATTTATTACAACACCCAGAAGCCATTACAGTTGCTCAAACTGAAGCACTTTCTTCGGCAATTAAAGAGTTTCCTTATTTTCAATCCTTAAGGGCCTTATATCTTAAAGGGTTAAAGCAAAAAGAGAGTTACAAATATAATAATGCTTTAAAAATAACAGCAGCACACACCACAGATCGCAGTGTACTATTTGATTATATCACCTCAGATGTTTTCAATCAGAATGAAATATCTCAACAGATTAAGCAAAACACAGAGCATATAAAATCCATTGAAGTTAATGAAGTAGATGATATTTCTGTTGACAAGAGCGTTACAATAGACGATGCTTTAAAAGAACACATTAAAGCAACAGAAGGAGTTTTAGATCCAGGGTTATTTGAGATAAAACCTATGCCTAAACCAAGATTAGAATCAAAAGCGCCAACAATTGAAGATTCTATCATTGCTGTTGATGTAAAAAATATTGCACCAGAAAAAGAATTAAAAATAGGAGAACCCTTAGAATTTGATAAAACTGAAAATCATTCATTTACAGAATGGCTAAAAATCACGAGTTTTAAACCTATAAATCGAGATAAAGTTGACGTTGAAATTGAATCTAAAAGCGAAAACGAATCAGAGCATGAAATTTCAAAGGCAGAAACGACATCTCCACTTGATAATAAATTAGCCATAATAGATAAATTCATAAGTGAAAATCCAAAGATCAAACCGGTCTCTAACACTGCACCAAAGCCGAAGTTAGTTAATAATGACAACCCTATTTCAGATAGTTTAATGACTGAAACGTTAGCGCGAATTTATTTGGAACAAAAAAAATATGATAAAGCAATTCAATCTTACAAAATTTTAAGTTTGAAATATCCAGAAAAAAGTAGTTTCTTTGCACACCAAATAAAATTGGTAACAGAATTAAAAGATAATAATACAATATAAAATGAGTGCATTTTCAATTTTTTTAGTACTAATCGTAATCGTTGCCTTCTTACTCGTTGTAGTAGTTATGGTACAAAATCCTAAAGGTGGAGGATTATCTTCTTCTTTTGGCGGTGGTGGAACCCAGCAAATGGGTGGTGTAAAGAAAACAGGTGATTTCTTAGACAAGAGTACATGGTTTTTAGCTGCAGCATTAATCGTATTAATTTTAGCATCTAATGTTACTATCAATTCTGGTGGAAACATTGAATCTAAAGCTTTAGATACTAATGACTCTACAGAGATGCCAATTGCACCTGCACCAACAACAGATAATACAACAACTGATAGTACAGCTGAATAATTTCAAGTACTTAAATTCCATAAAAGCATTAAGCCAACTTTTTTAAGTTGGCTTTTTTTATACCCACATATTCGGCAGATAGGTCTGAAACTTTGTCAGATATTCTCTATTGGCATAATTTTAGAAATACGCTAAAGCGTAATTAAATAAATAATTAAAAAAACATATAACAAAATGAGTTTAAACATTAAACCTTTAGCAGACCGTGTTCTTGTAGAACCAAAGGAAGCTGAAACGAAAACAGCTTCAGGTATTATTATTCCAGATAATGCAAAAGAAAAACCTCAAAAAGGAACTGTTGTTGCCATTGGTAATGGTACAAAAGACGAACCATTAACGGTTAAAGTTGGTGACACTGTCTTATACGGAAAATATGGTGGAACTGAACTTAAACTAGAAGGTAAAGATTACTTAATGATGCGTGAGAGTGACATCTTAGCAATAATATAATCATTCAAACTATTAACTCTGTCATTCCGCACTTAATGCGGAATCCATTATAAACTTAAATAAATAAGATTCCTGCCTTCGCAGGAATGACAAAAACTAAAAAAAATGGCAAAAGATATAAAATTTGATATTGAAGCACGCGACGGCTTAAAGCGTGGTGTTGATGCTTTAGCAAATGCAGTAAAAGTAACTTTAGGACCAAAAGGTCGTAACGTAATTATAGGAAAATCATTTGGTGCACCGCAAGTGACCAAAGATGGTGTTTCTGTAGCAAAAGAAATTGAACTAGACAATGAGCTTGAAAACATGGGAGCTCAGATGGTAAAAGAAGTTGCTTCTAAAACTAACGATTTGGCTGGTGACGGTACTACAACTGCAACTGTCCTAGCACAGGCTATCGTAAAAGAAGGTCTTAAAAATGTTGCTGCAGGTGCAAATCCAATGGATTTAAAACGTGGTATTGACAAAGCTGTTGAAGCTATTGTAAAAGATTTAGATAAGCAATCTCAAAAAGTAGGTAGCGATTCTGACAAGATTAAACAAGTTGCAGCAATTTCTGCTAATAATGATGATACTATTGGTGATTTAATCGCAAAAGCTTTCGGAAAAGTTGGTAAAGAAGGTGTTATCACTGTTGAAGAAGCTAAAGGGATGGAAACTTACGTGGACGTTGTTGAAGGTATGCAGTTTGACAGAGGCTATTTATCTCCTTACTTCGTAACCGATGCTGATAAAATGATTGCTGATTTAGAAAATCCGTACATCTTATTATTCGATAAGAAAATTTCTAACTTACAAGAAATTCTTCCAATATTAGAGCCAGTTGCACAATCTGGTCGTCCGTTATTAATTATCGCAGAAGATGTTGATGGACAAGCCTTAGCAACTTTAGTCGTTAATAAATTACGTGGTGGACTTAAAATCGCTGCTGTAAAAGCACCTGGTTTTGGTGACAGACGTAAAGCAATGTTAGAAGATATCGCTATCCTTACAGGAGGTGTTGTCATTTCTGAAGAAAGAGGATTCTCTTTAGAAAATGCTGATTTAACTATGTTAGGTACTGCTGAAACAGTAACGATTGACAAAGATAATACGACTATCGTAAATGGTGAAGGTAAAGCGGCTGATATTAAAGCTAGAGTTAACCAAATAAAAGCTCAGATTGAAACAACTACTTCTGACTATGACAAAGAAAAACTTCAAGAACGTTTAGCGAAATTAGCTGGTGGAGTTGCTGTTCTTTATGTTGGAGCGGCTTCTGAAGTTGAAATGAAAGAAAAGAAAGATCGCGTTGATGATGCTTTACATGCAACACGTGCTGCGGTTGAAGAAGGTATTGTTGCTGGTGGTGGAGTTGCTTTAGTGAGAGCTAAAAAGACTTTAGAAAAAATCATAACTGACAATTTAGACGAAACTACTGGTGTACAAATAGTAAACAAAGCTATTGAAGCACCTTTACGTACTATTGTAGAAAATGCAGGCGGAGAAGGTTCTGTGGTTATCAACAAAGTTTTAGAAGGTAAAAAAGACTTTGGTTACGATGCTAAAACTGAAACTTACGTAGACATGCTTAAAGCAGGTATTATTGATCCTAAGAAAGTAACACGTATTGCGTTAGAAAATGCAGCTTCTGTAGCTGGTATGATCTTAACAACGGAGTGTGCTTTGGTAGACATTAAAGAAGACGCACCTGCAATGCCACCAATGGGTGGAGGCGGAATGCCAGGCATGATGTAAATTGAAATTACCTCTAAACAACATAGCAAATCAATATTGATACGTTATGAACTTAGAGTGTTATAAATTAAAGCCTCTGATGAAAATCAGAGGCTTTGTTATTATTATACATAGACAACTAAAGCAAGCATATACTTTCAATAAATAAAACCTGGACAATAGTGTGCTATTTATAACCTAAGACAAAAAATCATCTCAATTCATAATATAAATTAATGCGAAAATTGAGATAAAAATCCACAATGAAGTTGCTAAAATAATCGGTTGAACACCTGAAGATTTTAAGTCTTTAATTGAAATGGTTGAACCTACCAGAAACAATGTCGCAATTAGTAAACGCTTAGACAAGATCACAATAAAACTCGTAGTTGTCTCAGGTAAAATATGGTAGCTATTAATTATAATCGCTCCTATAAATAAAATAATAAAATAAGGGATTTTAATTTTTTCCCCCTTAGTCTTAAAGAGAAACATTGAAAAAATTGACAACGGAATAATCCATAAGGTTCTCGATAACTTTACCGTTGTTGCTATTCTTAAAGCCTCATCTCCATATCCTATTGCAGCTCCAACCACAGAACTGGTATCATGTATAGCCACAGCGCACCATAATCCAAATTGCTCTTGTGTTAAGTTTAGGAAATGCCCTACTACAGGAAATACAAATAAAGCAATGGAGTTTAGTAGAAATACAATGCCTAACGCTATACTTATCGTTTTACTTTTCGCCTTTATCACTGGTGAGATTGCTGCTATTGCGCTACCGCCACAAATAGCAGTTCCTGAAGTAATGAGGTGACCTAATTTTAAATCTACTTGTAGTGCTCTTGTTAATAAAAATCCTACCCCAACTGTTAATAGAATTGAAAATGCTGTTAAACCCAAACCTTCCTTACTTGTTTCTAAGGTTTCATTAATTAACATTCCAAAACCTAAACCGATAACAGACAGTTTCAATAGGTAATTTATAGCTTTATGACTGAACGATTGAAATGGATTTTTAAAAACAAAGGTAAACGCAAATCCTAAGATCAATGCTGTAGGACTATTCAACCACCCTAAAAGCGCCAATAGAATTAAGAAAACGTAAATTATTTTTGAAAAACAAACTTTCATACCCGTTAGTATTTGATACAAAAGTAACCTTAAGAAATAACTATTTAGGAAATTAAAGTGTTATCAACTATAACTAAAAGTTATAATTGTTTCTAATAAAGTTTTCGAAAAACACCATATTACTAGATTGGTAGCCAGTCCGCTTCACAAAGTAAAACCATCGCTCTATATTTAAATCTTTGATGTCAATTATTTTCAATTTATTTTGAATTAAATCGGCATTCACAGCACTTATTGACAGTAATGCAAAATGATCTGAATGGTATAAGTAATTTTTTATAGCCTCCGTACTACTCAAAGATACAACAGCATTCAATGCTTTAATCTCATTTTCCTTCAAGAACTCATCGATTACAGCTTTAGTTCCGGATCCTTTTTCGCGTTCAATTATTGGAATGGATTGTAACGTTTCTACATCGATTACACCCTTTTTAAATGCACTATTATTAGCGTTAGTCACTAAAACAATTTCATCTTTTATAAATTTTTCAAAGTGTAATTTAGAATTATTCGTTCGGCCTTCCGTGATACCAAAATCAATATCTTCATTCAAAATCAAATTCTCTATACTAGATGAGTTATCACTTATAATTTCAAATTTTGTTTGTGGAAATTGAATCCGAAATTTAGCAATTACTCGTGGTATAATATAGTTTGAGAGCGTTGTACTCACTCCGAAACTCACATTATCAGGAAAAATTTCTTTCTTATGAAGGAACTGTTCATCCATCTCATCATAAATCGCTAATATCTTATTCACATACAAAAGAAATGCTTTTCCTTCCTCGGTAAGGACTATTGAATTACGTTTTCTAACAAAAAATGTGGTTTTGTACGCTTCTTCTAAATTCTTTATAGACTTTGAAATGGCAGGTTGAGAAATAAACAATTGCTCAGCGGCACGCGTAAAACTAAGATGCTTCGCAACGATTTTAAATATATGTAATTTAGTTTTCATGAGCTATATTCCTTTAAAAAAATAAGACTACCAAAGATATGTTTTACTATTTAAAGCAAAATAAAAGCTAACACCTTATTATTACCATAAATTTCATAGCTTTAAACATCTAATAAACTTAAAATACTAATGGCTAAAACGACTTGGAAATATACGTTAAGAGAAATTATCATTGTTATAATAGGTATTTCTATTGCCTTTAGCATGAACAAATGCGCTGAAAACGCAAAAGATAACAAGCTTAAAACGCAATATCTTACCAACCTTAAAAGTGATATAGAAGCAGATAAGGCTCACCTTCAAAAAAATATTGAAGCCATCAACAACAAACTAGAATTGTGTTCAAAGATTATTCCTGTGTTGAACTCTGGTACAGATCAAGATATGCAATTGTTGTATAATATTTTTGAAATTGTGAAATACGAGAATTTCAGTCCAAAAAGTACTACTTATAAAACTTTAATTCATTCTGGAGATTTAAAATTGATCGAAGATTTTAAGTTAAAAACGACTATACAACAACATTACTCTAATTATGACGAACTGGCTGATGTTTATGTGAGACACACAAGCTTAATAAAAGATTATCTAGGTAACTATTTAGTGAACCACTCCGATTATGACCAAATCCAAAAGGGTAATTCGCCATTTTTGGATGAAATTAAATTAAAGAATATCGTTAGAGCTTTACTAACAACATTTAATGATAAAAAAGAAGCGACAAAATTGGGACTAGACAGTTGTGATCATCTTATTGCTGAAATTGATACAGCATTAGAGTGAAACTTGCTATAACTAATTAAAGAGGCTTCATGGCGTTCCGAAGACACCAATACAAAAAAAAGCCTGAATCAACATTCAGGCTTTTTTTTATTTTATTTTCCGTCTTTCTTTTCAGCTTTATGATCGTCTTGTACAGCTTCATCTCTATATCTACAACATGGATGTACTGAATTGTACTGCTCCTCTGTAGCTTTAATTTCTTTGGTATCATGACCAACGGCAGCTACATTTTTAGAAATTGTGTTCACATCAGTTTTACGTTCATCAAAAATGAGTTTTAACTCATGCGTATCTACATTCCAAACGGCAGATTTTACACCTTTAGTTCTAATGGCTGCTTTCTCTATACGCTCCTTACACATTCCACAAACTCCATCAACTTCGAGGTTAGCTTTTTTATTTTTGTCTTGTGCAAATGTGATTGTTGTTAGTAACAACGTAAACATTAAAATTACTTTTTTCATCTTGCTTTGTTTTATTAATTCTAAACTTATTTCAGAATCGGTTAGTTTCTATTCTATGTATGACGTCAATCGAAGACTTTTTGTAAGTCATATCTATGACGGTTTTATTTGTTACTTCATTCTAAATCGTAAACCTCCGTAATACATACTACCATAAATTGGACCATATACAAAATTACTATCAAAATTTGAACCAAATGGATTGTCTGCACTTAAAACAGGATTATCTTGACGCACATTAGTCACATTTTCTCCTCCTAAATATACTTCAAATTTTGGAGAAAACACCTTAGTGACTTGCAGGTTTAACGTTGCTACGGTTGGAGTTTCATCTGGCAATTGATATGCTACAGCACTTAAATCCGTACTTGGAAAGCGTTGCGCACTCAACCAATTGTAAGTTGCATCAAATTTCCACTGGCTATTATTTTTAACTTCAGTTTCATAAGACGCATTTGCAAATAAACGATGCTTAGGTACTAATGGTTTTTCTAATTTACCTGAGTCTTTATAATCGGTTTGAATATCGTAATACTTATAAGCCATTCGTAAATCAAAATGCTCAAAAGCGTTATAATTAAATTCAAACTGAAAACTATTAGCATAGCTATCTCCTTCCAAATTATAAAAATTAACTTCATAAGGATTCTCCCAATCGACCACCACTTGATTTTGAAAGTCCGTTCTATAAAAGTCAAACGTTACATCCGCTTTTCTATCAAACAGATTAAACCCTTGCAAATAACTAACTCCGTAATTCCATGCAATTTCTGGATCTAACCCATAGATTTCACCACCAGAATTGGCAATATTTATCTGTCTAGAACTCGCAAACATATTCTGATTTTCCGCGAAAATATTAGCACTACGCTTTCCCCTTCCAACTGAAAATCTTAATGCTGATTTTTCCCACGGTGTATAACGCAAATGAAAACGAGGTGTCACAAAAAAGCCCAATTTATTATGCTGATCTACACGCACACCTGCCGTCATCGTTAACTTATCTAAGTTATCATAAGCGTATTCAAAAAAGCCCCCAACCGCGTTTTCTGTGCGCTCGTACGTATCTGTATTAACTAATTCATCGTAATGATCGTAAGTAAAGCTTAACCCTGTTTTTACCTTATGACGAGAATCTGAAATTATGGTATTATAAACCAAATTGGAATAAAAACTATTGTGCTGAATATCATACACATTTAACCCAAAATAAGAATCTTGTTCATGATGACTAAAAGCTGTTTGAAAGCCCAAACTTTGATATGGAATCTCTGGGTTCACATACCCTAGTTTAGTGGTGACTTCAAACCGTTCTGTATTCATCTCACTGCCCCAAAAACTTGTAGTACCTTTATCTGTATCAGGATCAAAATCGACTTGACCTGCTTGTTTTTCATCATTTAAGTATCGTAAATTAATAAAACTTACAACTCCTTTTTCTGGATTGGTGTATTGCCAACGGTTCATCACATTAATTTGTTGGTACAACGGCATATCCAAAAAACCATCATCGTTAACATCATGTTTTTCTTGATGTGAATTACCATGCAAGTATAAACCTGTACTCCACTTATCAGAAACTTTGGTATTAAAATGCGTATTCAATTCTAAACGTTCACTTGAAGCTCCATAAAGATTCACAAACAATTTATCATCAGTTGTAGGCTTTACCAATTCTGTATTGATTTGTCCCGCAATACTTTCAAAACCATTAACCACACTACCTGTTCCTTTTGTAATTTGAATACTTTCTACCCATGTACCTGGAATAAAACTAAGACCAAAGGCTTGAGATGCTCCACGAATAGCAGGAATATTCTCCGTCGCAATTAAAATATAAGGGGTCGTTAAACCCAACATTTTAATTTGTCGTGTTCCAGAGACGGCATCCGCAAAATTGACATCTATGGATGGATTGGTTTCAAAGCTCTCAGCTAAATTACAACAGGCTGCTTTTAGAAGTTCATCGCTAGTCACGGTAAATGTATTTGAAGCTTGCAAATACGATTTTCGTGTGGCCTGTTTACGAGAAGTAATTTCTACAGCATCTAACTCATCACTAGCTTGGAGCACATGTTTAATATATTTGTTTTCGTTTACTCTAATTGTATCGGTTTTAAAACCTACATAACTTATTACTAATGCGTTATACGAGAACTTATACGGCAGTGTAAACGTTCCATCATCTGCAGTAATTGCTCCTACAGATGAACCTAACCAATAGACATTTGCGCCAAATAACGGCATTTCTTTTCCGCTGCTTGTTTCCAAAACAACGCCTTTTAATTGATCTTGTGCAGATAATATCAACGACAAGAACATAAAATTTATAACTAAATATTTTTTCATTTATTTGATTTTCAGATATAACTAACTGCACATAAAAATGTGCATCCTTTTTACTCTAAGGGCTATAACTGAATCAAATAAGGTAAACTTCATCCAGAAGATGGATGTCCTTTACTACTGCAGGAGGTACGTAATCTTTATGAGGAATAACCAAGTTTGGCAGACCTTCAAATAGATTGATATATGAATAACTATACGCTATTAATACGTGTTGGTGAATAACATCTAAATCTTCAAATGAATTGAGAGTCGTTTCAGACAAACCTTCAATAACATCAATCTCATCTTTACAACAGCTCATTTTTCTGATACTTGCTTCCTCAACTTGGGCAAGATCATCTGAGCACTTTTCAGTTTCAGTAAAAATAGCAACATCAATTAAAGTATCTCCACAAAAGTGCTTCTCTATCGTTAATGATAGTGTAGAAAACAATATCAAGAATGATAAGGTAACAGAAAAAACTTTATGTGTGTATGAAAATTTCACGATGCAAAGCTACAAAATTATTGAATTGAGAACATAGAATTATTAAACTATTAACGATTCAGCTTATAATAATAGAAGGCTGGCAAAAGAAGAATTAAGCCAATAGGCTGAATTAAAAACCTCCTAATATTGAAAAACAAATAGTAATCTTCTTGCTTAGGATTTATAACGAAATATAGAAAAGGAATTAGCAATAAAACATAAGCCACTGAAAAAACTAATACAGAAAACTTGATTATACTCTTATCCTTAAAAATGAGATATAAAATACCTAAAGATATAGCTGTATTTAAAACAAATCGTATGGTCGTAAACAAAACAAGCTTAGCAATTTCACGTCTTGGACTATCCAAGTATAAGTAGTCATTTTCAAAAAATGTTAGATACGGATCGTAAAACAGCACATTTTCATACGCTCTAATGAGAACTAAAAGCACAATTAAAAGTGCAACTAATATGTATGTGATTACTTTATTCATTCGACTTTAAATTTTTAGAAAATCGATTGACCCAAACCATCCAAAGCAGAAAAACAGTACCATAAATTAACATAGGAAAAATTACGGTATGCAAAATTTCCCGTCTCCATGGGTAATGATAAAGTCCCACTGCTAAAATCACAATCCGAATTAAATTGAACGCATAAATAATAATACTACCAGCTAAACCATATAATAATGTGGTTTTAAACTTGCCTGCAAATGCGACTAAAAATGATAAAAACAATATAATTACACTTGCAGCATTACACCCCTCAATAACCCGTGCTACATACTTTCCGTTGATAATAATCTTCATCGAAGGTTCATTAGGATGCGGAGCAATGCTCGCATCATACCCCAAACCATTTATTATAGCCTCTGTTTGTATGGAGACTAAATTGGTTAAATAATCCGGATAAAACTTAGAACCATCAGATACATTTAAATAGAGATTATAACCAATAGTTAAAATACCATATACAGCCAAAAAAGTGACTATAAAACGAATAACAGATTTATATTTTACTAAAAGCGTCTTCAAAAATCCTTAATGTTAGTTTGATGTTAAATTTATAAAATCCGCATTTTAAAACAGTGTATTTTAGATACTTTTGCAAAAAGTTTTTTACATCTATGAATTTACACGACTTAAAACCTGAAATAAAATCTATTGTTACACAAGACAACCTTAGTGTTGACGATCGCTTATTAAAGATTTGCGAAACTCTCGAAGCAAATATAAGTTATTATAATTGGGTTGGTTTTTACTTTAAAAACGGAGATAAAGACGAATTAAAATTAGGGCCTTATATTGGCGAGCCAACCGATCACACTATAATTCCATTTGGAAAAGGTATTTGTGGCCAAGTGGCTATAAGCAACCAGAATTTTGTAGTTGCGGATGTGGCTGCTCAAGATAATTATATTGCATGTAGTATTACAGTTAAGGCAGAAATTGTGATTCCTATCTTTTTAAACAATGAAAACATAGGTCAAATAGATATTGATTCTAATACTCCAGATCCTTTTACTGAAGAAGACGAACGATTTTTAGAGTTTGTTTGTAAAGAGGTGGCATCAATTCTTTCTTAAATTTCAAAAATTTAAACCTAATTTCTAAAAAAAGGTCGATCGGAATTATTTGTATAACTATTTACTTAGTAGACAAAAAGTCAATTTGTTTTAAATTGTAACTTTTCATTGAGACTTGAGATTTTTTTTAATTTGAAATTGAGTCCTGATTTTTGGGCAGAGATTTTACATTCCAGTCCTAATCGCTTCCACAGGATCTAATCGTGACGCTGATAATGCAGGAATCAGTCCTGAAATTAAGCCTATGATTGAAGATATAAAAAAGCCAAGAAGCATATTTTGAATTGATAGCACAAACTCAAAATCTTCAGTAAAGCTACTCCCTATTAAAGTTCCTATCCACACTAAAAATAGACCAACTAAACCTCCCACAACAGCGAGAATTACGGCTTCAAACAAAAATTGAAATAAAATAAATTTATTTTTAGCGCCAAGTGATTTCTGAATTCCAATAAGATTCGTTCGTTCTTTAACGCTTACAAACATAATATTGGCAATTCCAAAACCACCAACTAAAAGCGAAAACCCACTGATAACCCACCCAATGACATTTAAGGTTCCAATAATTGCATCAACCAAATCTTGTAGCCCAGACATTACCCGAATGAAAAATGTATTTATTTCATCTGGTTTCAATCCTCTTTTATTACGGATTATCTGAGTAATCTCAGCCTCCAAACCTTCTATATCTGCGTCTGGTTTTGGTTTCACTATAACAACATATTTAATATATGGATTATTATCACCGTACCGGTTTCTCACATAATTAGCTGGAATAAATATTGAAATATCATTACTATCTCCAAACAAGCCTGAACCTTCTTTTTTAACCACTCCTATAACCGTAAACTTCTGACCGTATAATCGTACTTTTTTACCAATAGGTTCTAATTCACCAAATAGGGATTTTGCTATTTCTGAACCAATGACTATAACAGGTCGACCAGAATTAGATTCAGATTCGTTATAAAAACGGCCTTTTTCAAATTGCATAACTTGTATATCAATAAAATCATGAGACACAACAACCGTATTTACACTACTGACTAATTCTGATTCGTATCTTATATTTTCGCGCTTAACAAATAACTGTAACGCTACATGTTCAGCGTCTTTTGCCGAAGCCTGAATACTTTTAAATTCATTAAAGGAGACCTCATCAAATGTTTCTCTCTGCCAACGAGGCACATCTGTTGGCCCAAATGGCATACTTGAGATATACATGGTATTACTATCTAAAGAACTTAATTGCCCTTGAATAGTTCTGTCTAGCGAATCGACTGCTGCTAGCACTGCGATGATTGAAAATATCCCAACTGTTACACCTAAAAGCGACAAGAATGTCCTGAGTTTGTTAGTCCGAAGCGCATTTACAGCAAATGAAAAACTCTCTTTAAGTAAACGTAAATAGACCAGCATGCATGGATTGTTTTATAACATTTTAAAGATATGACGTTTTCAACAATATATTGTTACAAAAAACTTAAAGAAACCAGTTTTTCCATCAAGATTTTCTTTTTGAATATGCGTATTTTTGCACCATCTAAAACACAACACAACATTATGAGCAACAAAACCATTTCATCGGCACTAATTTCGGTATTTAGTAAGGATGGATTAGCACCAATTGTAAAAAAACTAAACGACCTCAACGTTACGATTTATTCCACAGGAGGTACAGAAAAATTTATTAAAGATTTGGGTATCGACGTGGTACCTGTAGAAGATGTAACCTCTTACCCATCAATTCTTGGCGGACGTGTAAAGACCTTACACCCTAAAGTTTTTGGTGGCATTTTAAATCGTCAGAACCACGAAGGTGATGTTGCTGAATTAAAAGAATTTGAAATTCCACAAATTGATGTTGTCATTGTCGATTTATATCCTTTCGAAAAAACTGTGGCTTCAGGTGCAAGTAACCAAGATATTATTGAAAAAATTGATATCGGAGGCATTTCTTTAATTAGAGCTGCGGCCAAAAACTATGCAGATGTCACTTGCGTGTCTTCAGTTGATGATTATGCTGAATTTTTAGACTTATTAGAAACTAAAAACGGAAAGACCTCTGAGGAGGATAGAAAACAATTTGCTGCAAAAGCATTTAATGTATCATCACATTATGATTCTGCTATTTTTAATTACTTCAACAAAAATCAAGAGATACCATCTCTAAAAATTTCGGAAAATAACGGTAAAATTTTAAGATATGGGGAAAACCCACATCAAAAAGGATTTTTCTTCGGTGATTTTGATGAAATTTTTACAAAACTACACGGTAAAGAATTAAGCTATAATAACCTTTTAGATGTTGATGCTGCCGTTAACTTAATGTTAGAATTTAAAAACGATGCACCAACCTTTGCCGTTTTAAAACATAACAATGCTTGTGGATTAGCACAACGCGACACATTACATCAAGCATATGTAGACGCCTTAGCCGGAGACCCGGTTTCTGCTTTCGGTGGAGTTCTAATTAGTAATTCTGAAATTGATGTCGCTACTGCGGAGGAAATTCACAAATTATTTTGTGAAGTGGTGATTGCACCTTCTTTTTCACCTGAAGCTTTAGAAATCTTAAAAGGAAAGAAAAACAGAATTCTTTTAATTTTAAAAGATATTGAAATGCCGCAAACCAACGTTAGAAGTTGTTTGAATGGTGTGTTAGTTCAAGACAGAAATAACATTACAGATACACTTGAAGGTTTAAAACCTGTAACAACTAAAACAGCGACAACTGAAGAGCTAGACGATTTAATATTTGCTTCAAAAATTTGCAAACACACAAAATCTAATACCATAGTACTTGTTAAGGGCAAACAATTGTGTGCCAGTGGTACCGGACAAACAAGTCGTGTTGATGCCTTAAATCAAGCCATTCACAAAGCCCAATCATTTAATTTCGATTTAAAAGGTTCGGTTATGGCTAGTGATGCCTTTTTTCCGTTTCCAGATTGCGTAGAAATTGCTGATAATGCTGGAATTACAGCTGTAATTCAACCAGGAGGCTCTATAAAAGATCAACTCAGTATTGATTATTGCAATGAAAATAATATAGCTATGGTAATGACAGGTACGCGTCATTTTAAACATTAAAAATTAAATTTCTAAACCCAAAATACGGATGCTAATCATCTTTATTTTGGGTTCTTTTTTTTTACCAAAGTTCTTATCTACTTTATTTTAATCGCGAAGCCAAAGAAAAAAGAAAAAAAGTTTAGCAATAAACATCTTTAAACATATTAATAACGTATATTTTACTACTTTTACAGATAGTCTTAAAAATAAGACACGAACAACCCAATAATTAAGAATAGCACATGGGATTTTTTGATTTCTTAACGGAAGAAATAGCCATAGATTTAGGAACCGCAAATACACTGATAATACATAACGACAAAGTTGTTGTTGACAATCCATCGATAGTAGCAAGAGACCGCATAAGCGGAAAAATCATAGCCGTTGGTAAAGAAGCCAACATGATGCAAGGAAAAACACACGAAAACATTAAAACGATTCGCCCATTAAAAGATGGTGTAATTGCAGATTTTGATGCTTCCGAGCAGATGATTAGTATGTTTATTAAAAACATTCCTGCATTGAAAAAGAAGTTTTTCAATCCAGCATTACGAATGGTTGTTTGTATTCCTTCTGGAATTACCGAAGTAGAAATGCGAGCGGTAAAAGAATCTTGTGAGCGTGTTAATGGTAAAGAGGTGTATTTAATACATGAACCAATGGCCGCAGCAATTGGTATTGGTGTAGATATTATGCAGCCCAAAGGTAATATGATTGTTGATATTGGAGGAGGTACCACTGAAATTGCTGTCATTGCACTTGGAGGTATTGTTTGTGATAAATCGGTAAAAGTTGCTGGTGATGTATTTACTAACGACATTATCTATTACATGAGAACGCAGCATAACTTATATGTTGGAGATCGAACGGCTGAAAAAATAAAAATTCAAATTGGTGCAGCTACTGAAGACTTAGAATTACCTCCAGAAGACATGAGTGTTCAAGGTCGTGATTTGTTAACCGGAAAACCAAAACAAGTTCAGATTTCATTCCGTGAAATTGCAAAAGCTTTAGATAAATCTATTTTACGTATTGAAGATTCTGTAATGGAAACGTTATCTCAAACTCCGCCAGAATTAGCTGCAGATATATATAATACCGGAATCTATTTAGCCGGTGGAGGTTCAATGTTAAGAGGTCTTGATAAAAGATTATCTCAAAAAACTGATTTACCAGTATATATTGCGGAAGATCCATTAAGAGCTGTAGTAAGAGGAACAGGTATTGTACTTAAAAACTTACCTAAATACAAAAGCGTATTGATTAAATAAGCCATAAATAATGCAACAAATTTTAAATTTTGTTATACGAAACAAAACATTTCTGTTGTTTTTATTGCTTTTTAGTATTGCCTTAGCTTTAACAATTCAATCGCATTCTTATCACAGGAGTAAATTCATAAATTCAGCCAATTTTCTAACTGGAGGTGTTTATGGTACTATGAATTCTGTAGACCAATATTTTGATTTAAAGACTAAAAACAATATTCTCTCTCAAGAAAACCAACGTTTAAGAGAGCAATTACTTAATAGTCACGCTACAGCAGATTCGTCATATATAGATAGTACATTTTCACAAGAAAGCTATAGAGTAACTGTTGCAGATGTTTATAAAAACAGTTATTCTTCAACTAATAATTATTTGACTTTAAACAAAGGTAAAAACGATAGTATAAAACGAGATTTTGGAGTTATTACCTCAAATGGAATCATTGGTATAATCGACAATACTTCTAATAAATATGCTACCGCATTATCTATCTTGAATGTAAAAAGTAAAATTAATGCTAAAATTAAGTCCACAAATCATATTGGGTCTCTTACATGGGATGGCAAATCCCCTGCGTTTGTTCAATTAGATGATGTATCGCAATTTGCACCAGTAAAAGTTGGAGATACCATTGAAACAGGTGGTGAATCATCAATTTTCCCAAAAGGAATTGGTATTGGCACCATTATTAGTTTTGAAAGTGATATAAGTGGAGATACATATACCATTCAAGTAAAATTGTTTAATGATATGACCAATGTAGGAACTGTTTATATCATAGAAAATTTAGATCGCACTGAAATTAGTCTCTTAGAACAAAGAAATAATGAATAGTGTAGCAGGTATAAATAGCGTTCGGTTTATTTTACTATTACTACTACAAGTGGTAATATGTAATCATATTGATTTTTTAGGTTATATCAATCCTTATATCTATATCATTTTTATTTTCTTATTTCCTATTCGCGAAGAGCGATTAGTATTGTTACTCATCAGCTTCCTATTAGGTATGCTAGTAGATATGTTCTCAGATTCTGGTGGAGTGCACGCTGCCGCAGCCGTTAGCTTGGCTTACGCTAGACCTGTATTGCTAAAAAGCTCATTCGGTATGTTATACGAACATCAAAGTATAAAGTTTAGCACTACTGATATTGGCAGTTTAATCGCTTATATTTCTTTAGGGACCGTAATTCATCATTTTATACTGTTCTCATTAGAAATTTTTAACATTTCCAACATACTTTTAGTATTAAAAAAGACGTTATTTTCTAGTATCTTCACAACACTACTTAGTGTATTGATTATAATTCTTTTTAGCCGAAACCGAAAATGAGAAAACTACTACTTTTAACAACCGTGATACTTGTTGGTCTCGTTTTTATTGCGCGTTTATTTTATCTTCAAGTTTATGACAATACGGTCTATAATATTTTTGAAGACAACGCTATACGAAAAGAGTACAATTACCCTAAGCGTGGCTATGTATATGACCGAAACGGAAAATTATTAGTTGCCAACCAACCCTCTTACGATGTTATGGTTATTCCGAGAGAGGTTACACCATTAGATTCGCTAGAGATTGAAGAATTCTGTAGTCTCTTAAAAATCACAAGAGAAGATTACGATAAAAAGCTAGAAAGAGCAACCCATTATTCTCCAAGATTACCTTCACCATTTGTGCCTCAACTTTCGAAAAAAGATTATGCAGTACTTCAAGAAAAAATGAGAAAATATGAAGGCTTTTATATTCAAAAACGATCGCTTAGATCGTATCAAACAACTATTGGAGCCAATGTTTTAGGAGATATTAGCGAAGTTAATCGGTCCATAATTTCCAAGCATCCTTATTATAAACTTGGTGACCTTATAGGTAATCAAGGAATTGAAAAAACTTACGAAAACATTCTTAGAGGTGTAAAAGGTATAAAATTCATTCAAAAAGATCGGTTCAATAAAAATATTGGCCCTTTTAAAGGTGGAGTTTTAGACACCTTACCACAGCCAGGAAAAGATATAACGATAACTATAGATTCTAATCTTCAGGCCTATGGAGAATTATTAATGCAGCATAAACGCGGAGGAATTATTGCAATAGAACCAGGCACGGGTGAAATATTAGCAATGATTTCTGCTCCTTCTTATAATCCTAACCTACTTGTAGGGAGAGATCGTTCTAAAAACTTCTCTCAATTATATAGAGATAGCATCGCTAAACCTCTTTTTGACAGAGGATTGCAAGCTATGTACCCACCGGGTTCTCCTTTTAAAACACTCAATGCGCTTGTCGCTTTACAAGAGGGAGTTGTAACTCCAGAAGAGCGTTTTAGTTGCGCAATGGGTTACAGATATGGCAATCGTAAAATGGCTTGCCACGCACATAGAAGTCCCGTAAACCTCAATGCTGGTGTTGCACAATCTTGTAATGCCTATTTTGCAAATGTTTATAGAAGAGTAATCGATAAATATGATACTCCTGCAGAAGGTATGGATGTATGGAGCAATCATATTAAAAGTTTCGGATTGGGTGATTATTTAAACAACGATTTATCTGTTGGACAACCAGGTAAAATTCCAAGTGCACAAACTTACGATAGAGGCTATGGTAAAAACAGATGGGGAACAACCTACACTATTTCTAATTCCATTGGTCAGGGAGAAGTACTCGCAACACCAATTCAACTTGCGAATATGGCTGCAGCTATTGGTAATCGTGGCTATTATTACACTCCGCATATTGTAAAAAATATCGAAGGCGATACGATTCCTGAAAAATATACTACGCCGAAATATACCACTATAGACAAACGTCATTTTGAACCTGTTGTACAAGGTATGTTTGACGTTTATAACGAAGGCACTGCTTC
The DNA here is from genome assembly GCF_018860545.1 of Winogradskyella psychrotolerans. Lineage (GTDB taxonomy): Bacteria > Bacteroidota > Bacteroidia > Flavobacteriales > Flavobacteriaceae > Winogradskyella > Winogradskyella psychrotolerans_A. The sequence continues at coordinate 207,967 of NZ_JAHKPN010000011.1, forward strand.
CATGTTAAGAGTTCCGGGAATAGATATCTGCGGAAAAACAGGGACTGCAGAAAATTTCACCATTATTGACAGTGTTAAGACACAACTCACCGATCATTCAATTTTTGTGGCTTTTGCACCAAAAGACAATCCTAAAATAGCTATGGCAGTTTTTGTTGAAAATGGATATTTCGGAAGTCGATTTGCAGGTAGAATAGCAAGTTTAATGATTGAACAATATCTAAAAGGAGAAACAACCCGAAAAGATATGGAAAATTTTGTTTTGAAATATTCTCTTGAACATGAATATGAAAAACCGTATTCAGGCGAACCTTTTGGTATTAATAGACAATCTACACTCGATCCCGTTAGCGAAGAAGAATACCAAAATCTATTGAAACTTAGAGCTAAAATACCAAAGTCTTAAAGCATGTTAAGAGAAAACCAAAGACATTTTAAGTTTGATTGGATTACTATCATTCTATTTTTATTATTACTTGCTTTTGGGTATTTGAATATCATGTCAGCTTCGCATGTTGGTGAAATAACCAGTTATTTTGACACAGATCAACTTTACGGCAAGCACCTTATATTTATAGGACTAACCTTTTTTCTCATCATAATAATACTATCATTTGAAGCCAAGTTCTACGAACAGTTTGCGAGTATTATTTATTTGGTTGCTATGCTGGCATTGATAGGCTTATTTATCTTTGGAAAGGATGTTAATGGTGCACGTTCGTGGTACGGTGTTGGTAGTATGACTATTCAACCTAGTGAATTTGCTAAATTCGCTACTGCATTGGCCGTTGCTAAGTATATTAGCGACCTTCAAACAAATATGACTACCATAAAAGATCAGTTAAGAGTTGCTGCTATTATTTTCGTTCCTGCCTTACTTATTTTACTTCAAAATGATGCCGGAAGTACCATTGTTTATTTAGCTTTTTTCTTTGTTTTTTATCGTGAAGGCTTACAACAAATATACTTAGTAATCGCTCTATCTTTAATCATCCTCGCCGTTTTAGGACTTAAATTTGGTGTTATTATTACAGCAATTGTGGTGACTACAATCCTTACCGTAGTCTATTTTATCAGAAAGAAAAAGAGAGGTTCTCTTTTACAATACTTGATAGTACTTTTAGTTTCTGTTGCTTTCTCTTATGGTGTCAAACTATTTTATGAACACGGCTTAAAAGCACATCAGCAAAATAGAATCAGCTTGTGGTTGCGATTAGAAAAAGATCCAGCCAAACTAGAACGTATGAAGAAAGCGGAAGCTTACAACCTTATTCAATCAGAGCAAGCCATAAGTTCTGGTGGTGTTTCTGGAAAAGGGTTTATGCAAGGCACAAGAACCACAGGGAAATTTGTTCCAGAACAGCATACCGATTATATTTTTAGCACCGTAGGAGAAGAATGGGGATTTTTAGGCACAAGTGCCGTCGTCTTATTATTTGTATTGCTTATTGTTAGAGTTTTGTACTTGGCTGAAGGGCAAAAATCGCAATTCAGTCGGGTCTATGGTTATAGTGTAGCCTCTATTCTATTTATTCATTTTACCATAAATATTGGTATGGTAATGGGCTTAATTCCAACAGTTGGTATTCCTCTACCCTTTTTTAGTTATGGTGGCTCTGGACTATGGGGTTTTACTATTTTGTTATTTATTTTCGTGAAGTTGGATAGCAATAAGATTAATGAGTGGTAAATAAAAAAGACCACTTTTTACAGTAGTCTTTTTTTTAATAATCTTAAAAACAAAAACCTACAAGGTTTTAAAAACCTTGCAGGTTTAACATATCTATTTCAAACTAGCCAAACTAGCGTTTATAGTTTCAATCTTTGCCAAAGCATCAGCTTCCTTCTTCTTCTCCGAAGCTACAACTTGCTCAGGTGCTCCTGCAACAAAGCGTTCATTAGATAGTTTCTTCTGAACGGATTTTAAAAAGCCTTCGGTATAATTTAACTCATCCGTTAACTTTTTAATTTCAGCCTCAATATCTATACTACCTTCCATAGGAATAAAGTATTCATTCGATTTTACTCTGTATGTCAACGCCCCTTCAACAGCTTCTGTTACATAGTCAAAGCTTTCAAGGTTTCCAAGTTTAGAAATCACCTCATCAAACGTAGGATTTACATTTTCGTTATTTACGACAGAAAAACTTATCGCATCTTTAAAGGCAATATTCTTTTGCTTTCTTATATTTCTTAATCCTGAAATTACTTCAGATGCAAATTCAAACTCAGAAATCAAAGTATGATTAATTGATTTTGATTCTGGCCACTTAGCAACGATTAAGGCTTCTTCCGGAGAACGCTCCTTAATATATTGCCATATATCCTCAGTTAAAAATGGCATAAAGGGGTGTACTATTTTTAAATTATCTTCAAAAATTGACATCACTTTTTCATAAGTCGTTTTATCAATGGGTTGCTGATAAGCTGGTTTTACCATCTCTAACATCCAACCACAAAAATCATCATAAATCAACTTATAAATTGCCATTAAAGCATCACTTAATCTGTATTTACTAAAATGGTCTTCGATTTCTACTAGTACAGACTGAAACTTAGCCTCATACCATTCTAAAGCAATTTTACTAGAGTTTGGTTGTGGAATATCTGCAACATCCCATAGATTAGTTAATTGAAAGGCATTCCATATTTTATTTCCAAAACCTTTTCCTTGCTGACATAAGGCTTCATCAAACATTAAATCATTTCCTGCAGCTGAACTTAGCAGTAAACCTACTCTAACTCCATCCGCAGTATATTCTTCAATAAGTTTTAAGGCATCTGGTGAATTACCTAAAGACTTAGACATCTTTCGTCGTTGCTTATCTCTAACTAATCCTGTTAGGTATACATTTTCAAAAGGCTTTTCATCTTTATACTTGTAACCCGCAATAATCATACGCGCTACCCAAAAAAATAAAATATCTGGTCCAGTTACTAAATCGTTGGTTGGATAATAATATTTTATTTCTTCATTTTCAGGATTCCGAATACCGTCAAATACGCTAATTGGCCACAGCCAAGATGAAAACCAAGTATCTAAAGCATCCGTGTCTTGAGTTAAGTCATTAGTGGTTAGCTCTTCCTTACCCGTTTTCTCTTTTGCTAATTTTAATGCCTCCTCTGTACTTTCAGCAACTACAAAATCTTCTTTTCCATCTCCATAGAAATACGCAGGAATTTGTTGTCCCCAAAGTAATTGACGTGAGATATTCCAATCGCGAATGTTCTCCATCCAATGGCGATAGGTGTTTTCAAACTTCTTTGGAAATAATTTTACATCACCAGTTTTTAAAACCGCATCAATAGCAGGTTGTGCTAAATCTTCCATCTTTAAAAACCATTGGTCACTTAATCTTGGTTCGATGACCGCTTTGGTACGTTCTGAAGTCCCTACTTTATTAATATGATTTTCAGTCTTCACTAAAATACCAGCCTCTTCTAATTCTGTAGTAATGGCTTTTCTAACCACAAAACGATCTTGACCTTCATAATGCATTCCGAAGCTATTTAAACTCGCATCAGCATTAAAAATATCAACCACTTCTAAATTATGTCTGTCACCTAAAACTTTATCGTTTTCATCGTGAGCAGGTGTTACTTTTAAGCAACCTGTACCGAACTCAACATCAACATAGTCGTCTTCGATAATTGGAATGACGCGTCCGCAAATAGGCACAATCGCTTTCTTCCCTTTTAAATGTGTAAAACGTTCATCATTTGGATTAATACAGATCGCCGTATCTCCAAAAATGGTTTCGGGTCTTGTAGTAGCAATGGTTAATTTTTCATCACTACCTTCAACCTTATATTCTAAATAATAAAGCAAGCCTTGTTTTTCAACATGAATAACTTCCTCATCAGACAACGTTGTTTTTGCTTCCGGATCCCAGTTTACCATTCGGTAACCTCTATAAATAAGACCTTTGTTGTATAAATCTACAAACACTTTAATTACAGCTTCAGACATATCGTCATCCATTGTGAATTTTGTACGGTCCCAATCACAAGAACACCCTAACTTTTTGAGTTGTTCTAAAATGACTCCACCGTATTCTTCTGTCCATTCCCAAGCGTGCTCAAGGAATTCTTCACGTGATAAATCATTTTTATCAATGCCTTGTTCCTTAAGTTTAGCTACAACTTTAGCTTCTGTAGCAATTGAAGCATGATCAGTTCCAGGAACCCAACATGCATTTTTGCCTAATAAACGTGCACGACGAATTAATACATCTTGAATCGTATTGTTCAACATATGTCCCATATGCAATATTCCTGTCACGTTTGGTGGAGGAATTACGATGGTATAAGGTTCTCTTTCGTCTGGTTTAGAATGAAAGTATTTGTGCTCCATCCAGTAGTCGTACCACTTGTTTTCTACTGAAGACGCATTATATTTAGATGGAATTTCCATGTTTTGGTATTGTTTTTGTAATAGAACTGTCAAAAGTACTTATAATTCCTTTTTTGAAAAATTATTAACGTAACAATATGGGTTTAATAGCCAAAATTTCTGTTAAATGGAGTGTATTACGTCTAATAAATTTTGTTAGGAATGAAAAAGTAACTAAGTTTGACTAATCAAAATCAAAATGATGAAAAATTTAATAACAGTATTATTTGTAGGATTAATGAGTCTTGGTTCATTTGCTCAAGAAAAAGTAGCAAAAATTGAATTTAAGACCGATGTGATAGATTACGGTACCATTGAAAAAGGTGCTGATGGAGTTAGAGTTTTTGAATTTACCAATACAGGAGATGCGCCATTGGTGATTTCTAATGTAAAATCAACGTGCGGTTGTACAGTACCTAAAAAACCCGAAGGCCCAATTATGCCAGGTGAAACAGGTAAAATAGAAGTAAAATACGACACTAAGAGAGTTAACCCAATTAGAAAAACAATCACTGTTTTTTCTAATGCAGAAACTCCAACAGTAGCGTTAAAAATAAAAGGATTGGTTGTAGATTCTAACAAGACTAGTGTTTTAGAAAAGAAAAGTAAAAGTATGCTTGAGCAATAATCAAGACTACATATTAATAACTTAAAAATGAGCTCTCAAATTGAGAGCTCATTTTTTTATGTATTTTTCCAATATACTATAAGATTTTTCAGAACTTAGCATTTTAAAATCTATACCAAATGCCATCAATATCAAATAAGGGCATCCAGATGCCAGAATCACCAATTAGAAAATTGGTTCCTTATGCTGAAGAAGCTCAAAAAAAAGGAAAAAACATATACTACCTTAATATAGGTCAGCCAGATATAAAAACTCCACAAGTCGCACTAGATGCTATAAAAAACACAACCATTGAGACGCTAGCATATAGCAGATCTGAAGGTGCTGAGAGCTACAGAATAAAGATTTCGGATTATTATAAGCGCAATTCTATAGTGGTTTCTCATAATGATATCATTGTAACTACCGGAGGTAGTGAAGCGTTATTATTTGCTTTTGGCAGCATTATGGACGAAGGTGATGAAATCATCATTCCAGAGCCATTTTACGCTAATTACAATGGCTTCTCAACAGCTTCTGGCGTGAAAGTTGTACCAGTAATTTCTAAAATTGAAGATAATTTTGCTTTACCTCCAATAGAAGAATTCGAGAAATTAATCACAGCAAAGACCAAAGCTATTTTAATTTGTAACCCAGGGAATCCTACAGGTTATTTATATTCAAAAGAAGAGATAAAGCAATTAGCAGACATTGTAAAGAAGCACGATTTATTTTTAATCGCTGACGAAGTTTACAGAGAATTTGTTTATGATGGTGTTGATCATTATTCCATTTTACAGGAACCAGGTTTAGAAGAGCATGCTATTATAATTGATTCGGTTTCTAAACGTTACAGTATGTGTGGTGCACGTATCGGTTATTTAGTGTCAAAGAATACGGAGTTTATAAAAACAGCTTTAAAATTTGCTCAAGCTAGATTGAGTCCACCGACTTTAGCACAAATTGCAAGTGAAGCCGCATTAGATACACCTCAAAGTTATTTTGATGACGTAAAAGAGGAATACGTAAAACGCCGAAATACCCTAATTGAAGGATTAGAGAAAATTGAAGGCGTTAAGGTTGCAAAACCAAATGGAGCATTTTATTGTATCGCCGAGTTACCCGTAAAAAATTCAGATCATTTTGCGAAATGGTTACTGGAATCTTTTGATTACAATAACGATACTGTGATGGTAGCACCAGCTGCGGGTTTCTATTCTACACCTGGAGTTGGCTTAAACCAAATCCGTATCGCATACGTCTTAAATAATGAAAGTTTAAAAACTGCTGTTAAAATCTTAGAAGAAGCATTAAAAGTATACAAAGACTAATGACCATTATTAACAATGCTTCGTTAAAACCGTTTAATACCTTTGGTATAGATGCTAAGGCACAATCCTATTGTGATATTAGCACTATCGAAAATCTTATTTCTGTTTTAAAAGACTATCACGCATCTCCTTTATTTATTTTAGGAGGAGGAAGCAACATGTTGTTAACTAAAGATATTGAAGCCTTAGTACTTCATATTAATTTAAAAGGCATTGAAGTTATCAGCGAAACTGACCATTCTGTTATTGTTAAAGCAATGGCTGGTGAAAACTGGCACAACTTTGTAGTTTGGTGTTTAGAACACAACTATGGAGGTATTGAAAATTTATCATTAATACCAGGGAATATTGGTACCGCTCCAATCCAAAATATCGGAGCTTATGGAGTTGAGCTTAAAGATGTATTCGTAAGTTGTGAGGCGATAAAAATAGACGATCAATCTGTAAAAACTTTTTCAAAAGAAGACGCTAACTTTGGCTATAGAGAATCTATTTTTAAACAAGATTTAAAAGACCAATACATCATTACAAGTGTTAACCTTGAACTCTCTAAGACCAAGCATCAATTATATACGGATTACGGAGTAATTAGAAATGAACTAGACGCCAACGGCATAACAGCACCAACGATCCAAGATATCTCTAAAGCTGTAATTACAATAAGACAAACTAAATTACCAGATCCAAAGGAGATTGGTAATAGTGGTAGTTTCTTTAAGAATCCAATAATTTCGGCTAAAGAATTCAGTGAGTTAGAATGTAACTTTCCAGATGTACCGTCTTATAAAATATCTGATGATGCTATAAAAGTACCTGCTGGATGGCTTATTGAAAAAGCAGGATTTAAAGGTAAGCGTTTTAATGATTATGGTGTTCACAAGAAACAAGCCTTAGTTTTGGTTAATTATGGCAATGCAAGTGGGAAAGAGATTTTTGAATTGGCGCAATTGATACAAAAAACAGTAAAACGATTGTTTAATATTAGTATAGAAACTGAAGTGAATATAATATAAAGCAAAAGTCACAGTTTAAATTGTGACTTTTGAATTTAGAATAATTTCTATTTGAAAATGCTATTAATCAACCTCTTATGAAGATAAAATCATTCTAAGACTTTATATTAAGCACCTTTAAGGTGTATTTAATTATATTTACGTTCAGAAATACAATTTAGACGTTTTAACTATCTATAAAATAAGATTTTAACACTTTGAGTATAACACCTACAGAACAAAAGATTATCGATTACCTTCAACAAGGAGATAAACGTGCTTTAGATTTGCTTTACGACAACTATTCTAATAGTCTTTATGGTGTTATTTTAAAAATAACAGTAAATGAAGAAGTGGCGCAAGATGCTTTACAAGAAACCTTTGTTAAAGTTTGGAAAAACGCTTCAAAGTACGACGCTTCTAAAGCAAAACTCTTTACTTGGTTGTTTCGTATTGCACGAAATACAGCCATAGACAAACTGCGTAGTTTTAATAATCGGTACCATAAAGAAGTCCAAATTGAAACATCTAACGTATATATCTTACCAACAACAAATTTTAACGAAGATGTCATGGACATTAAAAAGCATGTTGGAGGACTAGAAGAAAAATATCAAATTGTGTTGGATGCCTTATTTTTTCAAGGAATGACACAACAAGAAGCCAGTGATGAATTAGACATTCCGCTTGGCACAATTAAATCTAGATTAAAAATAGGATTGAGAGAACTGAAAAAGGTTTACAATCCATAAATTATTTGATCATGGAAAAAAAACTACAAATTTTTTTAAAATCAGACCTACTTAACAAGTACTTGGTCGGAGACATTTCTTTGGATGAATCCAAAGAAGTTGAACACTTTATTTCTACGTATCCAGAAGTTGCTCAAGCTTATGAAAAACTTCAAGATAATTTAGAAATTGTCGCAAAAGCAGGTGCTGTTGAAGCTCCTACTTATATTTTAGGAGATATTTTAGAATCTTTAAAAACTACTGAAGATACAAAAGTCATTCAGTTAGCACCTCAAAGAAAAACACCTTGGTATAGTATTGCAGCGAGTGCAGCAGCTATATTATTTGCAGCAACGTCATTTATGCTCTATCAACAAAATATTGAATTGAACAGCGAAAACAATGTTGTTGTTGATGAGATTTTTGATTTAAGAAGCGATATTGAAAGTAACAATTCTAAATTAGACGAGTTATCTAAAGAATTGATGAAGCTGAACAATCCAGATTCTAAAAAGTATGTTATTAATGGTAATGAACGTGCTAAAAACTTAAAAACCGTAGCCTACATTAATCCTATTGAGAAAACGTCTATGATAGATGTTATTACGTTACCTCAATTACCAAAAGAGCAACAATACCAAATTTGGGCCGAGTTGCAAGACAGAATGGTTAATTTAGGAATCTTAGATGAATCGGACCGCAAGTTGAAACAAATTCCATATATGGAAGATGCCTTAGCTCTTAGTATTAAAATAGGTACTAAAGGAGATAACGCAAATGAAAATGATACTGAAGTTGCAGAAATATCGTTAAAAGAAGAATAACACCTTTAATATTTTAAGCATTAAACACAGTATTTAAATACTCTAAAAAGAGGCGAAATAATTATTATTTCGCCTCTTTTATAATACTAATTTTTCAGCTTTTAATCCTTAGAAAATAAGGTTTTATGAATAATACCTCCAGCTATAGCTCCGGCAATTGGAGCTACCCAAAACAACCAAACTTGAGACAAATAAGCACCTTCAGCAAATAATGCCTGACTTAAAGAACGTGCAGGATTCACAGATGTGTTTGTAATAGGAATACTGATTAAGTGAATAAGTACCAAAGCCAAACCAATCGCAATGCCTGCAAATCCTTTTGGTGCTTTTGGATAGGTACTACCTAAAATAACCAATAGAAAAAAAGCGGTTAATACAAACTCTGCAATCAAAGCCGAAACCATACTATAACCGTCTGGCGATAACTCACCATAACCGTTTGCTGCAAAACCACCTACTCCATCAAATCCTGATTTACCAGAAACAATAAGGTATAAAACCCCAGCTGCTGCAATACCTCCAATAACTTGAGCAATAATATAACCCAACAAATCTTTAGCTTCAAACTTTCCACCAGCCCAAAGACCAATAGACACAGCAGGATTAAAATGTGCTCCTGACACATGCCCAACGGCATAAGCCATAGTTAATACGGTAAGACCAAATGCGAGTGCGACTCCGACAAATCCAATGCCTAAATCCGGAATTCCAGCAGCAAAAATTGCACTACCACAACCACCAAAAACAAGCCAAAACGTTCCGAAGAACTCTGCGAATAATTTTTTCATAATTCTGTAATTAATTGATTAGTAAAAATGTTTATTTAGTAATTAGGACACAGCTTCAACATTTTAAGTCACATCAAAATGAGCGAGGAAATAAATGTAAAAGCCTTATCTTTGCATTAAAATTAAACATTTAAATGAAACACCCTGACTTTCAAGGCTTAAAACAAAAGCTTATTTAAGGATGTTCCGTCTGGAAATTAAAATACAATAGATATAAACAGATGAAATTACTATTACTTACATTAGGATTATTAGCGATTGCTGTAGCAGGAATAGCTATAAAAATATGGGCAAAAAAAGATGGTAAATTTGCAGGTACTTGCGCAAGTCAAAACCCTATGCTTAATAAAGAAGGAGAGGCTTGTGGATTTTGCGGTAAATTACCTGACGAATATAAAGACTGTAGCGAACCACAACATTCTTAAGCATTAATGGTAATTCCCTCAGTACTATTTTATGCATTTATTGCAGTTGTTAGTATTCAAATCATATATTATTTAAGTTTTCTTTTCTCTTTTAGTATCAAACGTGCCGAAACACGACTAAAAAAGCAGATACCTATATCTGTTATTATCTGTGCAAAAAATGAAGCAGAAAATCTAAAGAAAAACATTCCTCTAATTTTAAGTCAAAATTATTCGAGTTTTGAAATTGTTTTAGTCAACGATAGTTCCTATGATGATACATTAGAAATTATGAAAGCTTATGAAGCTGAAAACAATGCTATTAAACTTGTTGATGTAAAAACAAATGAAGCTTTTTGGGGAAATAAAAAATATGCACTCACCTTAGGCATCAAGGCTTCAAAACATGATTTTCTAGTATTTACGGATGCCGATTGCACACCAAATTCTGATCGGTGGCTGACAGAAATAAGTAGTCATTTTTCAAACGAAAAATCTATTGTATTAGGTTACGGAGCTTATGTAAAAAAGAAGTTTTCGATCTTAAACAAACTCATTCGATTTGAAACTGTGATGACAGCTTTACAATATTTTTCTTATGCCAAAATGGGAACACCATACATGGGGGTCGGTCGCAACATGGCCTACAGAAAAGAGTTGTTTTTCAATAATTGTGGATTCAATAATCATATGTCTATTAAATCTGGTGATGACGATTTATTTATTAATGAAGTCGCTAATGCCTCTAACACAGCACTAAGCTATACAAAAGAGAGTTTTACAATTTCAGAACCAAAAACAAGCTTTAAAACTTGGATACTTCAAAAAAGAAGACATATAAGTACGGCTAAATTCTACAAAAAGAAGCATCAGTTTTTATTAGGTCTATTTTACATTTCGAATTTATTATTTTGGATTTTAGGACTAACACTTCTGTTAGTAGGATTTTCATGGCCTTGGATTGTATTTTTATTAAGTATACGCTTTGCGGTTCAATGGTTGTGTTTTGGTTTTACAGCGAAAAAATTTGAAGAAACCGACCTCATTATCCTTATGCCAATTTTAGAATTATTTCTCATTACCACACAATTAAGTATCTTTATAGCTAATCTGATATCGAAGCCAAAGCATTGGAAATAAAAGAAGCCATAAACAAGGCAAAACATAATAATCAAATTGCATTCAAATTTCTCCTTGATACCTTTTGGAATGATGTCTATGCATTTCAACTAAAACGCACCTTAAATGAAAATGATGCTGAAGACATAACCATTCAGACATTTTCTAAAGCTTTCGATAAGATTAACACCTATAATGAAGATTATAAATTTAAAACGTGGCTGATTACTATTTCAAAAAATATTCATATTGATTTAGTCCGAAAACAGAAAAAAACTATCAACAACACGTCTAAAGATAACGAAGACAACTATTTTGATATTGTTGATAATTCACCAACACCTGAAGATAAGATCATAACAGAGCAAAATCTTGCCAATCTTTTGCGCGATATTAAAAAACTAAAACCGCATTATCAAGAGGTAATCAACTTACGGTATTTTCGAGAATTGAGTTACAAAGAAATTTCAGATGAACTCAAAGAACCTATTAATAACGTAAAAGTTAAACTTCTAAGAGCCAAAAAATTATTAGCCGAAATAATTATTAAACGTTAATACGCCTACTTTTTCAGATCGAAAATTAATAATTATCATAACTCCAAATGGTATGAACTAATTATAAACGTTCACTATTTGAGAGCACCCGCTTTATAATTTACTTTGTATCTTTGCTTGCAGAAATTGATAATTGCATGGATACAAACGTTGCTTCAAATATTTTACCAGAACGCAAACCAAAATGGTTGAGAGTAAAATTACCTACAGGTAAAAAATATACAGAACTTAGAACATTAGTTGACAAGTATAAACTAAACACCATTTGCACGTCTGGAAGTTGCCCAAACATGGGCGAATGTTGGGGAGAAGGAACAGCGACGTTTATGATTTTAGGAAACGTATGCACACGTTCTTGTGGATTTTGTGGTGTAAAAACTGGACGGCCAGAAACAGTAGATTGGGATGAGCCAGAAAAAGTAGCACGCTCCATTAAATTAATGCAAATTAAACATGCTGTCTTAACAAGTGTTGACCGTGATGACCTCAAAGACATGGGAAGTATTATGTGGGCTGAAACTGTAAAAGCAGTGAGACGTATGAACCCTGAAACAACTCTTGAAACCCTAATACCAGATTTTCAGGGTATTGAAAAACACATCGATCGTATTATTGATGTAGCACCAGAAGTGGTCTCTCATAATATTGAGACCGTAAGACGTTTAACACGAGATGTTAGAATCCAAGCGCAGTATGATCGCAGTATGGGAGTTTTAAAATACTTAAAATCTCAAGGACAGCGCAGAACCAAATCTGGTATTATGTTAGGTTTAGGAGAAGAACGTGAAGAAGTTATACAAACACTCCACGATTTAAGAGCGCAGGATGTAGATGTGGTCACCATAGGGCAGTATTTACAACCGAGTAAAAAGCACCTACCAGTAAAGCAGTTTATAAATCCAGATCAGTTTGATGAATACAAAGCGATTGGTTTAGATTTAGGATTTAGACATGTAGAGAGTAGTGCTTTGGTGAGATCATCGTACAAGGCACAAAAACATATTAATTAATGATTTCGATAGCCATTAATGGTTTCGGTCGAATTGGCCGTCGTGTATTTAGATTAGCATTAGAACATCCACAAATTCGTGTCGTAGGTATAAATGATTTGGCTGACACTAGAACTTTAAGTCATTTATTAAAATACGATAGTATACATGGAGTTTTAAAAGACGTTATTTCTTACGATGAAGATCATATAATTGTGAATGAGGTGTCAATTCCATTATATAGAGAATCTCATCCAAGAAACATTAATTGGTCTAAAGTTCAGCCGAGTTTTGTTATTGAATCTACGGGTAAATTCAAAACAAAGGAAGACCTTCAATATCATATTAAGAATGGAGCCGAGCGTGTTATTTTATCTGTTCCAGCCTTAGAGGATGATATCAAAACTATTGTATTAGGTGTAAACGACAACAGTATTGACGGTACAGAAACGATTCTTTCAAACGCCTCTTGCACCACTAATAATGCTGCACCCATGATTGCTTTAATAAAAGCGCATTTGGGCATAAAACAAGCTTACATCACCACTATACATTCATATACAACCGACCAAAGTCTACACGATCAGCCTCATAAAGATTTAAGACGTGCAAGAGCCGCTGGACAATCTATTGTGCCAACTACAACAGGAGCCGCTAAAGCCCTGACAAAAATTTTTCCCGATTTATCTGATGTTATAGGAGGATGTGGTATTAGAGTGCCTGTTGCCAACGGTTCTTTAACCGATATTACTATAAATGTAGAGCAACCTACAACCATTGAAGCCGTAAATGATATATTTAAAAATGCAGCTAATAATGAACTCATAGGTATTTTAGAATACACGGAAGACCCTATTGTATCAATAGATATTGTAGGTAATCCACATTCATGTATCTTCGATTCACAGATGACTTCCGTTATAGGAAACATGGTAAAAATAGTGGGCTGGTACGATAATGAAACAGGCTATAGTTCAAGAATTTTGGATTTAATTTACAATTTATCGGACAAATAAACACTTTTATCGAATAAATAATTATATTTGTTTAAATTAAAGTGAGCTGAATGTCCCAGATCAAATATTACATATTTGTTTTTTTAGCATGTTTTTGTAGTCTTATTTTCGCGCAACAAGATGAAGCTGAGGATAAAGACATGCTCTCTTTGAGATTAAAAGAACATCTAAACCAAGCCAAATTAGACAATGAACGTGGCAATTATTATAATGCCAAGGACAACTTGGATAAGGCATTAGATATCGCAGAAAAAATAGACGATAAAACTAGTCAAGGCACCATTCACACCAAAATTGCCAAAGTTCAGTTTTTCGTTGGAGAAGAGGATCAAGCTACGGTTTCACTTAGTAAAGCCATTCAACTACAACGTGATAATAGTGATTATAGCAACCTTGCTATTACCTATAATATTAAAGGTGTCATTTTTAGTACCCAACAAGAATACGACAAAGCACTAACCTATTACACTTCCGCTAAAAACCTATTTGAGCAAGTAGATAGAGAAGAGTACATCTCAGAAGTTACACTAAATGAAGCTAAAGCATATATTGCCCAAGAGCAATATGAAGAGGCTAAAACCATGCTAGAACAAACCATAATTTTAGCTAAAAAATACGATCAGAAACATCTTCTAAGCAGTGCTTTAATTCAAAGCGGAAAAGTATATAGTGCGCTTAAGTATCCAGAAATGGCTTTATCACAAACCGAAGAAGGTTTAGTCATAGCCCAATCACAAAATATTATTGAAAATATAAATGAAGCTTTTGTTACTCTAAGTGAGATTCATGAACAAAATGGCAACTATAAACGTGCTCACGAGTACATTAAAAAACATATCCATTTATCTGACTCCATTTTAAATGTAAAGCGAGAAAACATCGTATCTGGTATTTCAGGGCAATCTATTAACAATTATAAGGATGCTGAAAATGCGCAATTAAAAGCACAAATTACAGAAGTAAGTGCAGAAAGCGCGTTTACAAGGATAACAACAATCCTAAGTATCGCTTTAATTACAATTTTATCGCTTTTAACTTTATCGTTATATAAAAATAACAATATAAGACTGAATACCAACACTATGCTTCACAAAAAGAATGATGAACTTATTGTTGCAAAAGAAAAAGCAGAATTAGCCTCTAAAACAAAAGCTAACTTCTTATCTACAGTCACTCATGAGTTACGTACACCATTGTATGCTGTAACCGGACTTACGAATATGTTATTAGATGAAGATCCTAAAGAACATCAAGTTCCACATTTAAAATCCTTAAAATTCTCTGGAGATTACCTATTAACCTTCATCAACGACATTCTTCAAATTAATAAAATTGAAGCCAATAAAGTTGAAATAGATCCAGAACATTTTAACCTTAAAAACAAATTAGAAAATGTAATCTCAGCCCTTAGCAATTCAGCTAAAGACCAAGATACTAAAATTCATTTTGAATATGAAAAAGGGTTACCGGAGACATTTCTTGGTGACCAATTAAAAATTTCCCAAATCTTAATTAACCTGCTTGGAAATGCTATTAAATTTACAAAAGATGGAGACATCTGGGTGAGAACGTACAAAGTCGATCTAAAAGACAATACGTACAAACTTCGCTTCGAAATTGAAGATAATGGCATTGGTATTACAAAAGAAAAACAAGAACACATGTTTGAGAGCTTCTCTCAAGGCTCCGTGCAAATCAACAGAAAGTATGGAGGTACTGGTTTAGGTTTATCTATTGTAAAAGGACTAATTCAAATTCTCAAAGGAAAAATAGATTTAAAGAGTGAGCTTGGTAAAGGCACAACATTCTTTTTTGAAATCCCTTTAGAATATGATGAAGTTATAGACAAAACCGAAGTAGTAGAAGTTAAAAAAGAAAATAAAATGAAGGGATTAGATCTAAGCAACGTTAAGATTCTTATTGTAGAAGATAATAAAATCAATCAAATGATTACCAAAAAGATTCTTAATAAAATGGATCTCTACTGTGATGTGGTTGATAATGGTGAAGCTGCAGTAGAACAGGTAAAAGAAGTGGCTTACGATGTCGTGTTAATGGACATCCATATGCCAGGTATTAGCGGACTAGAAGCCACAAAAATCATTAGAACATTTGATAAAGAACTTACCATTTTTGCTCTAACAGCAGTAACATTAGAAGACAAAATGCACGAGTTTGGAGAGGCTGGTTTTGATGATATTATTTCCAAACCATTTAAACAAGATGATTTTGAAGATAAATTACACGCAGCGTTATCTGGAGAAAAAATAGTGTCGAGTTTCTTTAGTTAACAAAGCTTTTTACCGCTGCATTAAATTGTGCTGACTTGTCTATCTGTATTTCAATAGGCAAATAATACAATGCATCTTTTAAACTTCCATGACTGCTTAACCTAACATAATCCTTTTCTGTAGTAATTATTAATGATTTTGAAGCCAAATTTTCAATATCAGAAGTCCTAAAATTATAATGATCACTAAATTCTAGATGATCGAATTTCAATCCCTTTTCAACTAAAAAATCAACCAATGGTTTTGCATTGGCTATTCCCGTAACTAAAGTAAATTCAGGTAACGCTTTTAATTCTAACGTGTTGGAAGCTGAAATTACGCGTAAAGCATAGTCCACATAACTAAAATACACCTCTTGATGCTTATTGGCTTTTAGACACTTTATGACAGCTATTTTCTCTTTATCTAAAAGGTTGTTAGGACATTTAGTAACTACAATCACATCGGCTCGTCCTGCGCCAGCACGAGGCTCCCGTAAATTTCCTGTAGGAAGAACGATATCTTTATAATAGAGATTATTGTAAGCGGTTAAAAGAATATTAAATCCCGCTTTTACTTTTCTATGTTGAAAAGCATCATCTAATAAAACTACTTCAGGTTGAGGTTTCATGGCTCTAAGCGCTTCAATACCATTTTGCCTATCGGCATCAACAGCAACGGCAACCGCTTTGAATTTTCTATAAAACTGAAAAGGTTCATCACCAATACTATCTGCAGTTGCGTTTTCATCCGCTAAAACAAAACCTTCTGTTTTTCGTTTATAACCTCTACTTAGTGTGGCAAGTGACTTTTCATCTTTTAAAAGTCGAATTAAATATTCTATCATAGGTGTTTTTCCTGTTCCACCTGTACTCAGGTTTCCAACACAAATCACAGGAAAATCGTAAGACTTGGACGATTTTATTCCCATATCAAATAGCAAATTACGCAACCAAGTAATTACGAAATAAATGGGTACAATAGGAAACAATATGATGCGGATCAACTTCACAGCAGCTAAATTATATTATTTTTGAAACAAATATACACTTATGATTATACAAGACGTCATTAATCACTTACACAACTTAGCTCCTTTGGCCTATGCTGAAGATTTTGACAACGTAGGACTTCTCGTTGGCGATAAAAACGCAAACGTCTCTGGTATTCTGGTCACATTAGATACACTTGAAGCCGTTGTGGATGAAGCCATTGAAAACAACTGCAATCTTATTGTAAGCTTCCACCCTATTATATTTTCAGGTTTAAAAAAAATAACCGGAAAAACGTATGTAGAACGCGTAGTCATAAAAGCAATTCAACATAATATCGCTATATTTTCTATTCATACTGCTTTAGATAATGCACATCAAGGTGTTAATTCAATTATATGTGATCAATTAGGATTGACAAATAAGAAAATATTAATTCCAAAATCGGGTACAATTAAAAAATTACAAACCTACGTTCCAAAAGCAAATGCAGAGGAGCTAAGAACTGCACTGTTTAATGCTGGAGCAGGAAATATAGGCAATTACGAATCGTGTAGTTTTAATGTTGAAGGCCAAGGTACATACTTAGGAAATGAAAATTCTAATCCTGTCATTGGCAAAAAAGGTGTGTTACACACCGAAAAGGAAGTCGCCATTTCTGTAACATTCAAAAAACATTTAGAATCTAAAGTATTAAAAACACTTTTTGAAGCACATCCTTATGAAGAAGTTGCTTATGAAATCTCAACCTTAGAAAACACCAATCAACATATTGGAATAGGCATGATTGGTGAGCTAGAAAATGCCCTAGAAACCGAAGATTGCCTTAAATTTATTAAAAATAAAATGAATACCGAATGTATTAGACATTCAAAACCCTTAAATAAATCGATTAAACGCATTGCCGTTTTAGGTGGTTCTGGAAGTTTTGCAATTTCGGCCGCAAAAGCTGCTAATGCTGATATTTTGGTGACTGCTGACTTAAAATATCACGATTTTTTTAGTGCCGAAAATGATATCGTATTAGCTGATATTGGACATTATGAAAGCGAACAGTTCACAAAATCGTTTTTAGTAGACTATCTCTCGAAAAAAATCACTAATTTTGCAATCATTTTATCAAAGACAAATACAAATCCGATAAAGTATTTATAATTATGGCAAAAAAAGCTGAAGTTTCTGTTGAAGAGCGATTAAGAGCACTATATGATTTACAATTAATTGACTCTAGAGTTGATGAAATAAGAAATGT
Organism: Winogradskyella psychrotolerans; assembly: GCF_018860545.1. GTDB lineage: Bacteria > Bacteroidota > Bacteroidia > Flavobacteriales > Flavobacteriaceae > Winogradskyella > Winogradskyella psychrotolerans_A. The sequence goes on from NZ_JAHKPN010000011.1 coordinate 226,232, forward strand.
CAGAGGAGAACTTCCTTTAGAAGTTAGAGATTTAGAAGACGAAGTTGAAGGGCTTAACTTAAGAATGGAAAAGCTAAACGACAGCCTAACTATTATTGATGACGAGATTAAAGGTAAGAAAAACCTAATCGAAGAAGCTAAAACTTTGATCAAAAAATATAGTGAGCAACAAAAAAATGTTAGAAATAACAGAGAATACAACTCATTGACTAAAGAAATTGAATTTCAGGAATTAGAGATTCAATTAGCTGAAAAGCACATAAAAGAATTTAAAGTTCAGATAGAGCAGAAAAAAGAAGTTATTTCTGAAACTAAAGAGCGTTTAAAAGATCGTACTGCACATTTAAAGCACAAAAAAGGGGAGCTTAACGAAATTTTGAAGGAAACTGAAAAAGAAGAAGAAGCACTTAACGATAAGTCTTTAGATTTTCAAAAGAAGATTGATGAGCGTTTAGTTAAAGCGTACCTCAGAATTAGAAACAACGTTAAAAACGGTTTAGCTGTTGTTGCTATTGAGCGTGGTGCTTCAGGTGGTTCTTTCTTTACAATTCCTCCACAAATACAAGTTGAAATTGCTTCTCGTAAGAAAGTAATTACTGATGAACATAGTGGTCGAATCCTTGTAGATGCTGATTTAGCTGAAGAAGAAAAAGTAAAAATGAATAAATTATTTGCTAAACTTAGTAAATAAACATTTCACACATATTATATCTAAGCCTTTGCATTTGCAAGGGCTTTTTTTATTTAAGATAATTTTAGAATAATTAGACTTAAGGAATCGTAACTTTTAACGACTTTAAAAAAAAGAAAAATTGAAACATGAAAAAGTTACTAAGCATTTTAACGATCACCTTATTATTTAGCTGCCACAATCAGGCACAGACGAACCCAAAACAACACGCTGTTATAGATGCAAAACCTATTGTTGTACCCTTAAAAGATGGTAAAGCAAGAGCGTATTTTGCTAGTGGTTGCTTTTGGTGTGTTGAAGCTGTTTATGAAAGTGTAAAAGGTGTTGAGGAATCTATTTCAGGCTATGCTGGTGGATTTACAGACAATCCAACCTATGAAGCGAGCAACACTGGTAAAACTGGCCATGCGGAAACTGTAGAAATAATTTATGACCCTGAAGTTATTAGCTTCTCAGAACTAGTTGATGTGTATTTTGGTTCTCAGAACCCCACACAAGTTAACGGTCAAGGTCCTGATCATGGCTCACAGTATCGTTCTATAATTTTTTATCAAAACGACGAGCAAAAGAAAATCATTGAAGATAAAAAAGCGGCTTTGGCTAAGGAATTAGATGCCACTATTGCTGCTGAAGTATACCCATTTCAAAAGTTTTGGGTTGGAGAAGATTATCATCAAAATTATGAACGTCTTCACCCAAATCAAGGTTATATTAGAAATGTATCAGTGCCTAGATTAAATAAATTTAAAGCTAAGTTTCCTGAATTGTTAAAGGAAACAGCAAAACATTAAGAGATGCTTACACACATTAAAAAAGTATTGTTAGTGCTTCTAATTGTTTTCGTGAACACGAGTTTCGCGCAAAAAACAATTACTAACAAAACTGAAATGTGTGAAACCATCACAGACATGATACAAAAGGACCGTGACATTCGACTTAAAATTCCTGATAGTTTTAAAAAAGATGATGGTACTTACTCTAAAAAAGAAATAGACTCTCTAATTCAAAAACGGAATACCATTGATAAGCATAATACGGAACAACTTATTGAGTTAACAAAAGAATATGGCTGGATTAGCGGCGAACGTATTGATTGTCCAAACCTAGAAACTTGGCTAATTTTCAGACATGCGGATCCAAAATATTTTAACGAAATATCAGCTCTGATAGAGCAAGAACATAATGCAAAACGCCTAAGCAGTTGGCATTATAAACTCATAAAAAACCATATAAATGGGCGACCTCATTAATTAAACAAGCCTGAAATCTATTTTTAATGTATAAGACCTTTAAGGTTTTGAAAACCTTAAAGGTCTTAAAATATCTACTCAAAAACATATTCAACCTCAACACCTATCATAGGATTTAAAACCCCAACTTTAGTGCGTTTGGGGTTTTTATATTCTATATATCCATCTCTCCATCCTGTATTATGATAATTAGACCACGTTTGTAGATCTTTCTCTTCGGTAAATGTATATCTATATCTAGGACCAAAATAAGCGTACTTTTTCACTTTTCCTGATGTATTTACCATTTCAACACCAACACAAATTCCTGCTTTAGGGAATCTAATTCCTAAATCTTTTACATCAACCCAAAGTTTATATTTTTTATTTTTAGGTTTCACATATAAATTTTCATGGTATAACAACTTACCAGGTGAATTAGTTATAGAATCAAATTCATAAAACTTAAGATTAAAGGTTGCTATATATTCAGCATCTTTTCGTTTTTTAAGATTTATATAAACTCCATTTACTTTGCCTGTTTTGGATTTAGGATTCTCTATTAACACTGTGGTTTCATAACCAATTAAGGACGTCACACCAATATTCCCATCTCTTTTTTCACCTAGAATCTCTTTCTCACCATATTTTATTTTTTTACTAGAAATGACAACTTCATCCAAATTCTCAATATCAGGCTCTAATAAAATTTCAAGTATCCCATCAGTTTTAAAACGAGTCGCAGGCAATAGCCTAGATTTATAACCTATAGTTGAAATCTTTAAAGTATCACTATTTATGTTTTCAATTTTCAATTCAAAACCCCCAAATTCATTAGCATAGGTGCCTTTACCATTTTTTAAAACAACATTCGCATAAGCGATAGATTCCCCTGTTAATTTATCTTTTACAATACCTTTAATCGCTTGAGCGGAACAAAGGTTAATTGTTAAGAAAAGGATTAATAAATTAATTATTTTCATGTTTGAAACTATTTTTTTTGATAGAATGTTAGATTTTACAGTTTTCCCATTTAAGAATTAGAGAACCTTTTTTTCGTAGCCTTCAACTCAAAAATCATAGGAAACAATTGGTTTTCCATTTTATACATTCCTGATTCTGTCTTTATCAAATCCGGAAAAACATCATACGGGCTTTCATTGTATTCATTGAGGTACTCAATTTGTAATCCCGCTTCAATAAGTGAATTAACCACCTCACTTAAACCATGATTCCAACCATACTCTTTACTTACAATTTTTGAATCTTGATTAGCATAAGTGCCTTCATACTCATCATAAATCACATCATCCTGACTGTAATGATATTTCATTTTGGGTTGTCCATCTACATAATCAAACATCCAAACAATTGGGTGAAATTCTACAATGTAAAATGTTCCACCTACGTTAAGTCGTTCCGCAATCATTTTAGCCCAAGGTTTCAAGTCTGGCAACCAACCAATAGTTCCGTAGCTTGTAAAAACAATATCAAAAGTCTCTGAAATATGTTTAGACGTATCCAAAACATTACAGCAAACAAACCTAGCATCAAGTTTTAATTCTTCATTTAATTGCTTTGCTAATTTTATACCTTCATCACTCAAATCGACACCAACACACTTGGCTCCCATTCGACTCCAACTCAGCGTATCTTGACCAAAATGGCATTGCAAATGCAACAATGATTTACCCTTAACATCTCCCAAAGCCTTTAGTTCATAAGGCATTAAAGATGTTTTTCCATTTTTGAAAGCATTGATATTATACATCTCACTTTGCGCATGTATGGCTACTTTTTTGTTCCAAGTCGCTTTATTAACTTCAAAATAATTAGCGTCGTCATTCATGGTTGATTAATTTAGCCTGTAATTTACCATATCTTTTTTAATATGAAATCATTATATCTTGGTCTTATCTGTTTACTACTTTTTTCAAGTTGCAAATCTGACAAGTCCGAATCACGTTTAAAAGAAATCCATAAAGAACCAACTATAGCTCGAAAAATTGCTAACTCACATGGTTTTGAAAATTGGAAGAATGTATCTGAAGTAAAATTTACTTTTCAAGTCGATAGAGATACTATACAAGGAAAAGGCAGAACTTGGACTTGGAATCCAAAAACTAAAATTGTTAATATGGAGACTGACACGGAAACAGTAAGTTATATTCAAAATCCTCAGGATAGTATGAGTATGGCTGCCGATAGAGCTTTCATTAACGATAAATTTTGGTTGTTAGTACCATTTCAATTGGTTTGGGATTCTACTGCTACGGTTTCTGAACCAAAAAAAGCAATAGCTCCAATTAGTAAAAACCAATTAAATCTTATCACCCTAACCTATCCAAATGAAGGCGGTTATACTCCTGGCGATGCTTATGACATTTTTTATGGCGATGACTTTATGATTAAAGAATGGATCTTTAGAAAAGGAAATTCTCAAGAGCCAACCCTAGCAACAACTTTTGAAAATTATAAAGATTATAACGGCATTAAAATTGCCACAGATCACAAAATGGAAGGTGGCCATTGGAATCTAAACTTCACGGATGTCAGTATAACTTTGGATGCCACAAAATAAGACTGTATTTTTGCTCTCTATAATGTAAGATTCGTGTTTTAAGTTTCGATTTAACAACGCATAGCTTACATTTTCCGCCTTTTGGCGCCTATATATATTAAAGCACTTTTACGATTTTGTAAAGGTGCTTTGTTTTTTTTATTGACCACTATCGAACAACGAATAAGTTTCGATTTTTTTTCATATCGGTAACTATGGTAAATTTCACAGACGTCCCGACTCCTTTTGCACTTTCCAACACCATATCTCCACCCAACATCTCTACATAAGCTTTTGAGATAGACAAACCAATCCCAGATCCATGAAGTCCGTTTTTGTTATTAACATCTACTTGATAAAAAGGATTAAAAATAGTCTCTTTCTTATCTTCGGGAATTCCAACACCAGTATCTTTAATAACAAATTCATAATGAGAAACATCACTATCTACACTACAGCTTAATGTAATTTGATCTCCATTTGAAGTATACTTTACAGCATTTTCTATAAGATGCCTTAATATTGCAGTAAGCTTTTCTTTATCAGAATTTATTTGACGATCTCCTTTACTGATAAAATTGTTTAAAGTAAAACCAACATGTTTGGATTTAACTTCAGGCAAAAACGAATCAAAAACACCTTGAATACAATCATCAACATTAAACAACGATGGTTTAACCCTCATTTGACCTGTTTCAATTTTAGATATATTCAAAATATCTGTAATTACGTCGAGGAGTTCATTACCATTATGATCAATGACCTCAACAAACTCCTGATATTCCTCATCATCAATATGGTATGATTTTAATAGCTCTGCACTACCTAAAATACCATACATCGGTGTTCTAATTTCATGACTCATATTAGTCATAAAGGCCGATTTTAATTGGTCTGATTCTTCGGCACGCTCCTTCGCTATAATTACATTTTTATGTTTTTCAATAAGTTCCTCTTGGAGTTGATTTTCTTTTAATAAAGCAGCGTGTAAATGATCCACCAAAAATGACACAGATAAAACGGTCAACAAACCAAAGAGTATATTGTTTGTAAAAACAACAAATAAAATCTCATTTGGAGACTGTGAAAAAAACTCAAAGTCTATACCCTCATAATAATTTACTAATAGTACAATTACATAAAACAACGCAGATACTATAACAGAAATAACACCAGCTTTCTTACCACTATAAAGTGTAATTAAAACACTAAGCATAAAGAGCAAAATAGTACCACTACCTTGGAGTCCAAGATCAATAATTAAGGCAAAAGACAGTAAAAACAAATTAATAGAAAATATAGTTTTCTTTACTGAGAGACGCATTTGCCTATTAAAAACTAAAAATGCCATTACCGATACAGCTATAGTATCTATTACAAAAACGAACCATTTATCCAAGGCAATCGCCATTCCTCCACTAGGAATATAAGATATTGAACTTAATGCAAGCGTTAATATTAAAATAGAGACAAATAGTTTATCTCTAAAATAAGTTAAATCGTCTTTCTCGTTTTTATTAGAAAAGCCACTATATCTAATATACCATTGGTGGTAGGGTAACCAAAGTTTATTTAGCATATACAATTAATTATCGACTAAGTAATTAGCCAGAAAAATAGACGCAAAACTATTTCAATTCTTTTTAATTACATCATACTTTCTGAATTAATCGATTAAAGGAAAATTAATAGAATTATGCTATTTTTGTAGGAAACCGAAAATCCTTTCAAATTGTCCAACCACAAACATGGTCTTGATTATGCTAAGCAACAAGACGAATTAGACGAATTATCTAACTACAGAGCACAGTTTCATATTCCAAAAGATAAAAACGGAAAAGACCTCATTTACCTCTGTGGCAATTCACTTGGCTTGCAACCAAAATCAACTAAAGCTTATATCAATCAAGAGTTAGAAGATTGGGCAAATCTCGGTGTTGAAGGGCATACAGATGCTAAAAATCCTTGGTTACCCTATCACGAATTTTTAACAGAAGCTACAGCCAAACTCGTTGGTGCAAAACCCATTGAAGTGGTTACTATGAATTCTTTAACGGCAAACCTCCATTTTATGATGGCGTCGTTTTATCAACCCACCAAGGAGCGTTATAAAATTCTTATAGAAAGTGATGCGTTTCCTTCAGATAAATATGCTGTAGAATCTCAATTACGTCATCATGGTTATGATGATAAAGAAGGTTTAATTTTATGGACACCACGAAAAGGCGAAGAATTACTGAATTATGAAGATTTAGAAAAAATTCTTGAAACACAAGGCAACGAGATAGCGTTAATCATGATTGGTGGAGTCAATTACTACACAGGTCAGTTTTTCGATTTTAAACGCATTACAGACCTTGGTCACAGTTACGGCTGTAAAGTTGGATTTGACTGTGCACATGGCGCAGGAAACGTTGACTTAGACTTACATAATTCAGGAGCCGATTTTGCCATTTGGTGTACCTATAAATACTTAAATTCTGGACCAGGAAGTTTATCGGGTTGTTTTGTGCATGAAAGACATGCGTATGATAAAGACCTCAACCGATTTACAGGTTGGTGGAGCCACAATAAGGACACACGCTTTAATATGCGACATGAGTTTGATGTCTTACCAGGAGCTGAAGGTTGGCAACTCAGTAATCCACCAATATTATCCATGGCAGCTATAAAAGCCTCATTGGATATGTTTCATGAAGTCGGATTTGATAAAATCCTTAAAAAATCGAAAAAGTTAACCGGTTATTTTGAGTTTTTATTGAAAGACTTAGGCGAAGACACCATCAGAATTATCACACCAGAAAACCCTGATGAACGTGGTTGTCAATTATCAATTCAGGTTTTAAATGCTGACAAATCTTTACACGATAAATTAACGGAAGCTGGCGTTATTAGCGATTGGCGAGAACCTGATGTGATTAGATGTGCACCTGTACCCTTATATAATTCTTTTGAAGATGTTTATCTAATGGTTGAGAAAATAAAAAAAAGCCTTCCCTAACCCTTCCAAAGGAAGGGAACTGAGAACTACTTTAACCTATAAGGTTTTAAAAACCTTATAGGTTTATAAAAACAAAATGAATTTTGGGTTAAAAACGATATAAACGAAAAACCTGAAATTCTCAGGATTACCTGCTTAAATTTAAAGAACAATATGGATAACGATAAAAGCAACAGTGAAAAAGTCTTCCCTTTTGGGGAAGATTTAGAAGGGGCTGCCCAAAACATACTTATCATTGGCGCAGGACTCTGCGGAAGTCTACTAGCTCTAAGACTAGGGCAAAGAGGCTACAACGTAACCGTTTACGAAATGCGTCCAGACTTAAGAACTACAGATATTTCCGCTGGTCGTTCCATTAATTTAGCATTTTCCAACAGAGGAAATAAAGCTATGAAGCTCGTTGGCCTAGAAGACAAAGTCAAAGAACTTTGCATACCAATGAATGGTAGAATGATTCACGATAAAGAAGGCAATACGTTTTTATCTAATTACAGCGGAAGAGATTACGAATACATCAATTCCATTTCTAGAGGCGATTTAAACGCATTACTTCTCAATGAAGCCGAAAAACATGATAACGTCACCATTCATTTCAACAAAAAATGCAAATCGGTTGACTTTGAAAAAACCACAGCATTATTTCAAGATTATAACTTTAAAGATGAATTTGTAGAAGATGCCGATTGTATCATTGCCACAGATGGCGCAGGTTCGGCCTTGAGAAAAAGTTATTATTTAGGTAAGAAATTCTTATTCAGTTTCTCGCAAGACTATTTAAGTCATGGTTATAAAGAATTAACCTTTTTACCAACGTATAACGGAGATTATAAAACCTATAAAAACGCCTTACATATTTGGCCAAGAAGTAGTTTTATGCTTATTGCGCTGCCCAACTTAGATGGTAGCTTTACAGTGACTTTATTTTTAAGTTTTGATGAAGGCCAATACAATTTCAATAATTTAACAACACCTGAAGCCGTAACGGAATTCTTCAAAAAAGAATTTCCAGATGCATTGGCTATTATGCCCAATTTAGTGGATGATTTTTTTGAAAACCCAACAGCCTCATTAGGAACCGTAAAATGTTCGCCTTGGCATTATAAAGGCAACACCCTATTGATGGGAGATTCCGCACATGCCATTGTACCATTTTACGGACAAGGTATGAATGCCTCTTTTGAAGATGTGGTTGAATTCGATAAAGTATTAGACCAAAATTTAGACAATTGGGAAGCTACTTTTACAACTTACGAGAAAAACAGAAAGAAAGATACAGATGCCATTGCCGATTTAGCTATTGACAATTTCCATGAAATGAAAGGTCATGTGGCAAATCCTATATTTCAAGAAAAACGAAAAATTGAAATGGCTCTAGAAAAAGAATTTCAAAATGCGTATTCGTCAAAATATAGTTTAGTTACCTTTAATGAAAACATAGGTTATAGACAGGCCATGTTAAAAGGAAGAGCACAAGACAAAGCGATTTTAAATCTGTTAACGGATAAGATTATTTCGTCAGAAGATGATTTAAAAACTATTTTAGACAAAGTAAACGCTGAAACTGAAGCTATTTTAGAAGATGATAGGATTGCTGGGTTGTAAAAAAAAGCCCATCCTAACCTTCCCAAAGGGAAGGAACTAGTGACGCATAAAAAATATTAATTATAAATATTAACTCAATTTCCCGCTCTAATTTTTCCCCTATGGGGAAATTAAAAGGGGCTTTTTAGACTATGGAAGTAACACCAAGAGGAGCATATCCACACGTTAAACAAGTAGGCGATTTCATTTTCGTTTCAGGTACAAGTTCGCGTCGACCAGACAACACTATTGCAGGTGTAGATGTCATTGACGAGATGGGAACCAAACGTTTAAACGCCTATACCCAAACCCAAGAAGTACTTAAAAACATAGAAAAGAACTTAGCAAAAGTTGGAGCAAGCCTTAAAGATGTGGTTGATGTGACCTCATTTTTAGTGAACATGAATGACTTTGCCGACTACAACAAAGCCTACGGAGAATTCTTTGAAAAAGAAACAGGACCAACCAGAACAACCGTTGCAGTGCATCAGTTACCACATCCAGATTTGGTGGTGGAGATAAAGGTTATGGCTTACAAGAAATCTTAAAATGAAGAAAATAGTTTTAATCTTATTTCTATTTATCAGCTGCTATTCATTTGCCGATGCAGGCTACGCCTATCGTTTTCATTTAAATCTTATATCTAAAAAAGGTGATACACTAAACGGATACTATTATCTATACACTGAAAATGAATTTAGAAGAAATAACGATTTTAAAGATTTTTTAGGTAAAGATATTATTACTTTATATTCTTCAATTTCAACTATATCCATAGGAAGCCTAGCTTTAGATTTTACAAAAACTGATTTTAAAAAAACAATAAATCTTTCCGACTATTGGAAAGTAAGTATAATCGATTATTTAGATTTTGGAGTGACAGACAGAATCTTTGAATTAACTGATGCGGAATATGATCTAATTAAAATCAATCAACCTAATTTTGTAGGAATCTACAACGAAAAATATACTGAAAATTGTAGTACAATACTAATGACTTGGAATAATGATACTGAATTATTAAACCATAGAAATGACATTTCAGAAAAGTTAAAGTCCTTTGAAGACAATTTCACTAAACATAATGAAGAACTAATTAATTATTTTAAAGAAAAAAAAGAATCTCTACTCAATAAAGGCATATTATTAATATTTCATTGTGATGCATTATAAATGAACATTCAAAACTACATAAAAGGAAAATTCCAAAACCCAATTCAAGGCAACTGGTTAGACAACTACAATCCATCTGATGGAGAAATCTACGGACAAATTCCAAACTCATCAAAAGAAGATATAGAAAGCGCATACAAAAGTGCAAAATCAGCATTCTCTAGTTGGAGTCAAACCACATTAGAAGAACGTAGCAGAATTTTAATAAAAATTTCAGAATTACTAGAAGCTAACTTAGAGCGTTTTGCAGAAGCCGAAAGTAAAGATAACGGCAAACCTGTAAGTTTAGCAAAAGCCGTTGATATTCCTAGAGCAGCGAGTAATTTTCGATTCTTTGGGAATGCGATAACGCAATTCGCGAGTGAAAGTCATGAATCTGTAGGTCAAAATGCCTTTAATTATACCTTACGTCAACCCATTGGAGTTGTAGGTTGTATTTCGCCTTGGAACCTTCCACTCTATCTCTTTACATGGAAAATCGCACCAGCATTAGCCGCAGGAAATTGCGTCGTTGCCAAACCAAGTGAAGTCACGCCAATGACAGCTTATTTACTTGGTGAAATTTGTAACGAAGCAGGTTTGCCAGAAGGTGTTTTAAACATTGTTCATGGACTAGGAACAACCACAGGACAAGCCATTATTGAGCATCCAAATATTAAAGCTATTTCTTTTACAGGAGGTACTGCCACAGGAGCGCACATTGCAAAAGTCGCTGCGCCACTATTTAAAAAACTATCTTTAGAATTAGGCGGAAAAAATCCAAATATCATTTTTGCCGATTGTGATTATGAGGACATGTTGAATACCACAGTACGTTCCTCTTTTGCTAATCAAGGGCAAATTTGCTTGTGTGGCAGTCGCATTTTTGTAGAAGCGTCTATCTATGATAAATTCAAAAAAGACTTTGTTGAAAAAGTAAAAGCTTTAAAAGTTGGACATCCATCTGAAGCCGACACCAATATTGGAGCTTTAGTCTCTAAATCGCATTTGGAGAAAGTAAAAGCATACATCAACATTGCGAAAGAAGAACATGGAACTGTTCTTTGTGGTGGAAATGAAATAACAATTAAAGGTTTTGAAAACGGTTATTATTTAGAACCAACCGTTATTGAAGTGCCAAATGACGACTGCAGAGTAAACCAAGAAGAAATATTTGGACCTGTCGTAACTATAATGCCATTCAATTCAGAAGATGAGGTTTTAGAAATGGCAAACAAAGTAAAATATGGTTTATCCGCAACATTATGGACCAACAATTTAAAACGTACCATGCGAATGAGTAACGAACTACAAGCCGGTATTGTTTGGGTAAACACTTGGATGATGCGCGATTTAAGAACCCCTTTTGGAGGCGTAAAAGCATCTGGAGTTGGACGTGAAGGTGGTTTTGAAGCTTTGCGTTTTTTTACGGAAGCTAAGAATGTTTGTATAAAATACTAGAAGCCCATCTTCCGTCTTCCCGTAAGGGAAGAAACTAGATTGGAACTCTAAATATAAATTGAATAAAATTTTAAAATAATAACTCTTAACAAAACTCCTTCCCTTTGGGAAGGTTGGGATGGGCTTATGAATTTACAACTAAACAACAAATACGCACTTGTCTGCGGCAGTACAGCAGGAATAGGAAAAGCAACAGCACAAGCTTTAGCAGCAGAAGGTGTTCAAATTACATTAGTAGCGAGAAATGAAGACAAACTAAAAACAGTACTTTCGGAATTACCGCAACAAAGAGCACACGATTATATTGTGGCTGATTTTTCAAATCCTGATGATTTAAAAGCAAAGGTTTCAGATTATATTTCAAACCAACATGGTTTTCATATTTTGGTAAATAATACAGGAGGCCCAAAAGGAGGCCCTATTTTTTCTGCCGAAGTTGATGAATTTGAATCGGCATTTACCCAACATTTAAAATGTAATCATGTGTTAGTTCAAACTACCGTTCCTTTTATGAAAGAGGAAGGTTTTGGTCGCGTCATTAATGTGATTTCAACATCTGTAAAACAACCTTTAGATGGTCTTGGAGTTAGTAATACCATAAGAGGAGCGGTTGCCAATTGGAGTAAAACGTTGGCTAATGAACTTGGACAGTTTGGTATTACCGTAAACAATGTTTTACCTGGAGCCACTGGTACAGAACGTTTAACTCAAATTATAAAAAACAAATCGGTAAAATCTGGGAATACTGAAGAAGAAGCTGCCAATGCCATGAAAAATGCAGTACCAGCAAAACGCTTTGCGCAACCAGAAGAACTTGCCGATGCTATCACCTTTTTAGCAAGTGAACGTGCTGCTTATATTAACGGAATTAACCTTCCTGTTGATGGCGGACGAACAAAATCTTTGTAAAGAGCCCTTCCCTAACCCTTCCCATAAGGGAAGGAGAAACTGTTGCGGTAATTCTTAACTTAAAAATAGGCTTTAAAGGTTTTAAAAACCTATACGGTCTTTGTATATTAGTGAAATTATTTTTTAGCTATTACGATTTAAATATTATTGTTTAATAACTACTCTTATTCGCCCAAGTAAGAGTTCCTTCCCAATGGGAAGGCTAGGATGGGCTTCTTCTTATCATGAGCAAATTATTTCCCCCCATAAATTTTAAAGAATGGATTGAAGAAAATCGTCATTTACTTAAACCACCTGTTGGTAACAAAGTGGTTTGGAAAGATGGCGACTTTATTGTCATGGTTGTTGGTGGTCCTAACGACCGTACAGATTATCATTATAATGAAACACCAGAATTTTTCTATCAAGTAGAAGGAGATATTGTTTTAAAAGTCATTGATGATGGCGTACCTAAAGACATTCATATTAAAGAAGGTGATATCTTTTTATTACCGCCAAAAGTGCCGCATTCGCCACAACGTGGACCAAATACTGTTGGTTTAGTTATAGAATACCCAAGAGATGAAGGCGTAAAAGATAAGTTACAATGGTATTCTGAGAAAGATGCTAATCTGCTATACGAAGAGGAATTTACTTTGGATAATATAGAAACCGATATGCCTGCCATTTTTGATAGATATAACAAGACTATTAAAAAGGACTAAATTAGAAATTAAATAGATTTCATAACTAACCATCTCATAATTCAACCCTAATATGAGCAAACGCAAACTAAGAATAAACGGCCACTCTCACCTTCTACCTTATCCTGAGGAAATACCTCAGTTTATGAAGGATAAAGAAATCTTTTGGGTGGATAAAGACCGAAAATTTATGCTTCAAAAGGACTGGAATCGTCCGATCACTGATTCTAGTTTTTTCTTAGATGAAAAGTTGGAATGGATGGAACGCAATAAGCTAGACCATGCTGTAGTTTTAAATTTATCTCAACTTTACGGCAACGGTTTAAGGGTTGAAGAAATGAAGCAGGCTTTACGCTTTCAGAATGATTTTAATGCTAAAATTCAACATAATCATCCTAGCAAATTTACCTGTGGTTTCGTGGTTCATCCGGGTTTTGTAAGAAGTGCTTGTTGGGAAATTGAGCGTTGCGTTGAAGTTTTGGGTATGCAATTATTGTGTTTACCAACCCACTATATGGACTCTATTGGCACTTGGCGTTGTATTTTTGATGAAGAAAATGAGCCCATTTTTGAAATGGCCAACAAATATAATTTGGCTGTTGAAATTCATCCTTACGATGGGGAAAAATTTATAAAATTAGAAAACACATCATGGCGTTTTCATTTAATTTGGATGTTAGCACAATGTGGTGATGCATATCACTTCTTAACTTTAAATGGTTACCAAGATAAATATCCTAATATGCGTACTTGTTTTGCGCATGGCGGACAATTGGCACAAATTAATTTAGGACGACGGATTCAAGGATTTGATGGGCGACCAGATTTATTTGAAGGTAAGAGTCATCCAAGAAAAGCCGTAGGGCATAAAAATATATTCTTTGACACTTTAGTACATGATACTGGTGGTTTAGAATTATTGATTAGAAATCAAGGTTCTAAACAAGTGATAATGGGACTTGATGACCCTTATCCGTTAGGCGAAATGGAAAGCGAAAAACAATCTTCTTATCCTGGAAAAATAATTGATTTAGCTATTGATAGAGAAATTATTACCAAAACTGAAAGCGATGCTATTTGGGAAGATAATGTGATACAATGGCTTTGTGGCGATGATGAAGACGCAAAAAAGAAATTAGTAAATAGGATATTATCCTAATAATTTCCCATGTGTTATTCTTATAATTAAAATTATCATTTATGTATTTCCTGCCCGAAAATTTAGATAAATATGTAGTTGACCATTCTGAACAAGAACCCAAACTACTGCAAAAACTTACTAGAGAAACCTATCAAAAAGTATTACAACCTATAATGCTTAGCGGACCATATCAAGGTCGTGTATTGAGTATGATATCTAAATTAATTAGACCTAAATCTATTTTAGAATTAGGGACATTTACAGGCTATGCAACTTTATGTTTGGCAGAAGGGCTTCAAAAACATGGAACACTTCACACTATAGATATAAATGAAGAATTGGTTGATTTCCAGCGAACATATTTTGATAAATCTGACTATGGAAAACAGATTATTCAGCATACAGGAAGTGCCTTAGATATTATTCCTGAATTAGAAGATACATTTGATTTAATCTTCATTGATGCTGATAAACCGAACTATTCTAATTATTTTAATTTAATAATTGACAAGTTGAATCCTGGCGGTGTCATCCTTTCTGATAATGTGTTATGGCATGGAAAAGTTGTAGAACCTTTAGATGAAAAAGATAAATCCACCAAAGCCGTTTTAGAATACAACACGCTTCTTAAAAATGACGAACGCATTGAAACTGTTCTTCTACCAATAAGAGACGGATTAACTATTAGTAGAAAAAAATAATCGCGCAGCTATGAGTGACATTGACATTAGAACCGCAGATGTTATTAAATACATTACGCCTTTGAGAGAAGGAGGTTCTCTACCTGCTATAATTGAAGCTAGTGATGATTTTCTATATGTTTTAAAGTTTCGAGGTGCTGGCCAAGGAACCAAAGCTCTCATTGCAGAATTTATTGGAGGTGAATTAGCCAGAGCTATTGGTTTAAAAGTTCCTGAATTAGTTTTTTTAAATTTAGACGATTCCTTTAGCAAAACTGAACCCGATGAAGAAATACAAGATTTATTGAAATTTAGTGTAGGTCTAAATCTCGGGTTGCATTACCTAAGTAGCTCTATTACCTTTGATCCTTTAGTGTCTGTTGCTGATGCAATGACATCATCCAAAATTGTACTACTGGATAGTATAATTAGCAATATAGACCGAACTGTAAAAAACACCAATTTATTAAATTGGAATAACGAATTATGGGTTATAGATAATGGTGCCAGTTTCTATTTTCATCATAATTGGAGTACCTGGAAAAATCATCTAACCAGAACCTTTCCCTTGATTAAAGATCACGTCCTTTTGGAGCGTGCCTCGCAATTAAATGAAGCCTCTCAACAGATTATCGCAACATTAGACCAAAATACCATTGAAGATATTATTTACAAAATACCTGAAGATTGGCTAATCAATGAGTCTGATTCATTTACACCAGACCAAATGAGAAAAGCTTATATTGAATACTTAAATTCGAGACTCTCAAAAATTGACACCTTAGTAAAAGAAGCTGAAGATGCAAGATAAAGTTACTTTTGAATATGCGATTATTAGATTGGTCCCTAAAGTAGAACGTGAAGAGTTTTTTAACGTCGGTGTGATTTTGTTTTCAAAACGAAAAAAATTTTTAGGCGTTAAATATAATGTTGATCCACAAAAACTGAATGCATTTTCATGTGAATTAGAATTAGACACAATTAACAACTATTTAAAATCTTGGGAGTTAATTTCTAAAGGGGATACTTCTGCTGGGAAAATTGGTCAATTTGAAATCTCAGACCGCTTTAGATGGTTAGCAGCGTCTCGCAGTACAATCATTCAAAGTTCTAAAACGCATTGTGGAATCACTGATAATCCAGAACACGAATTACAAGCGATATTTAAGAAGCATGTATTAGATTAAATTATTTCAATCGCTTCAAAAGAAAAGCCTCGCAACATTTAGCGAGGCTTCCTTTTTATAAGATGTGTTTAACCTATTGTACAGCTTCTAACGCATCTATATTTCCATAACCAAAACTACTATTTTTATTAGGGTAAAATTCAGAAGACTGCTTTAACCTATTAAGCACTTGTGTCCTGCTCCAACTTGGATATTTAGACCATATTAAGGCTGCTATACCAGCCGTAGTTGCTGTTGCTACGGAAGATCCGCCTGTGTAACGACGTTGCCCATCATTAAAGCCTAATACAGGAGGAGCTTTACTTGTATTGTTATCTCCTTCCATGATAATCGTAAAATCTATTTTACTACCACTATGACATGTATCGCAACGTTCATAACTACTTCCATCATTAACACCAGTAACGGCCACAGTTTCACTCATTGTCGCTGGAAAAATAACACCAAAGCCATTTGTGAAGCTCGTAGACGTGCCACCTGCAGCAAAAATTAGTTTTCCTTTGCTATACGCATAGCGTACTGCATCTTTTATATTACCAATAGACCAAACATAACCTATAGACATTGATATTATTTTCACATCACTCCGATCTCCTAAATCTTTTAATGCTTGAGAAACACCTTTACGCTCATGATAGTCATTTAAAAGCACATCTTCCGTAGCTCTGTAAGCCACCAAATTAGAATTATAGGCGACACCAACAGGCATTCCGTTGTCATTTCGTGGTGCAGCCATCGTAGATCCCATTGCTGTTCCATGTCCACATTTATCATGAGGGCCATCATAATTACTAGACCACCACCAATTAGAATCTATAAAAGTGCCATATTTTTGAACAAATCGGCCTGATGAATAGCCGTCATTAATTCCCACTGAATTTAATAGAGATTGCGTTTTTGAAACCCCTGTATCAATCAATCCGATGGTAACACCTGAACCTGTTGATATATTCCATGCATCACGAATGTTATGCGCATCAAAATGCCAAGACACTTGTGCATTATTTGGAGCTATAGTAGAATAGTGTGCCGAGTTAATTGAATCTGCACTTGTATCACATCCTGAACTTGATTTCTGCTGAATCGCAGTATATTGGTTATAGCCATTTGGTTCTAAATACCTCACATATTCACTTTCTCTTAAAGCTATAATAGTTTCGAGTTTTGTTACTTCTGCATCAAAAACCGTTAGAATATCATCTTCCTTCAGTTTAAAATCTTCTTTAGTAACGTGTTCTTCGTTAAGAATTGTAGCGAGCAAACTATTTTTTTTATTTTCAAGGTCAGTATCTCCTTCTTCACCAAAACTCTGACCTTCATTTCCGTAACCAACAGTCAGTACATGTTGTCCGTGCGTTAAGGCGCTCCATAAAAAGTGTGCATCTTCATTACTCCAGTAAAAATCACCAGTAGTCCTGATACTTTCGCTAATACGTTCATTAATTTGGGTTATGGTTAAAGGCTCTTCTGGAAACTGAACAGCTTCCGATTCTGAATCAGTTATAGCATCTTTAGAACAAGATACTATGATAATGGCTATGACAAGCATTATCAAAGTGTACATTTTTTTCATATAATATAATTTAGATGATTAATTCTCTAAATATATTAAATAAAACACAGAAATTAGTATGTAATTTTACGACTATGACAAATAAAGAAGTGTGTAATTAAATAATCTGTAATTATTTATTACGCTTTAATGACCCTGTGAAGTCTTCAAGATCATCTTTAATTTTGTTAATCTCTTCCTGTACATCTTTCGTAACATCTTTATCTAAAATGTTATTCTCCTTTGCACTTTTGGTAACTTCTTGCTTAATATCATTGCTTGCGTCTCTTAGTTGACGCATACCTTTACCTAAACCTTGGGCAATTTCAGGTATTTTATCAGCGCCAAAAACTAATACTACAATTAGTAGTATTACCATTATTTCCGCACCTCCAATAAATAATAATGTTAGTTGATGTATCACACTGCAAATATAAAGTGAGTTTGTGGATTATACCACTTCAAATTAAAAATAAAAAAAGCCAACTAAAAAATAGTTGGCTTAAATTTATAATTTAAATTGTGTATTAATCTCTTACTTTACTTTTAAACGTATCGAAATCGCTTTCTTTAACTTCTTTAGGCCAAGAATTATTGGTAGTATCTACATCTGCTGTTTCTAAGTCTGGATCTACTTGTACCGATACAATTTCTTTATCACTTGCAATAGCCTTACTGACTTCCTTATCATTAAGCCTCCATACTTGGGCAGGATATGTTTCTCTTGACGTAGTGCCATCAGCATAAGTATACTCAACGATTAACGGCATCACTAATCCACCTGGTTTATCAAACGTTATTTGATAGAAATATTTAGGTGCTTTTTTCATCGCCTTCTGCTCTTCTGGTGTAAAATTATCCATGATATATTCTTTCACAGTAGGCAACTCATCAATAGATGTATTAGCTTTCATAGCGTCATCATAACCTTCTGCACCTTCTTCAATAAAATACACTAAACTTTCAGGATCTCTATTGTAGCGCTCAGCCAATCGCTTTCCGTTATCATTTGGCGTTGTCGTTACCGCAAATTTCTTAACCTCTTTTATAGCAATATCTGTATAATCTGTAGTGTAAAACCAACCTCTCCAAAACCAATCTAAATCTACTGCTGAGGCATCTTCCATTGTACGGAAAAAATCTTCTGGAGTTGGGTGTTTAAACTTCCAACGATTTGCGTATTCTTTAAATGAATAATCAAATAGATCGCGACCCATTACAGTTTCTCTTAAAATATTTAAAGCGGTTGCAGGCTTACTATAAGCATTACTTCCAAATTGATAAGTATTTAAACCTTTGGTCATAATTGGTGCAATAAAGTTTTGATCACCTCCCATATACCTTACAATATTTTTAGCTGGTCCTCTTCGAGACGGAAATGCTTTATGTTGCGGAGATAAAGCATCAGGATACCACTCACCAAAATCTTGCTCTGCAACATATTGTGTAAACGTATTTAAACCTTCGTCCATCCATGTCCATTGACGCTCATCACTATTTATAATCATAGGGAACCAATTGTGCCCAACTTCATGAATAATAACTCCAATCATCCCATATTTTGTTCTATCAGAAAAATTCCCTTCTTTATCCGGACGACCAAAATTAAAACAGATCATTGGATACTCCATTCCCATAGGTGTATTTACAGAAATTGCCTTGTGATAAGGGTAATCAAAGGTCATACGCGAATAGGTTTTTAAGGTACTCGCAACGGCTTTAGTAGACCATTGTTCCCATAATGGGTTTCCTTCTTTTGGATATAAAGACACAGCCATAACATCTTTCTCTCCAAGCTTTACAGCCATCATATCCCAAAGGAACTTACGAGAGGTTGCAAAACCGAAATCACGAACCATTTTTGCCGACAATTTCCAAGTCTTCTTATCTTTACTTTTAGATTTTTCAGCATTTCTAGCGTCTTCGTCGGTTACAATCATTACAGGCTCATCATAAGATTTTTGCGCTTTCTTGTAACGTTTCATCATCTCTTTTGTAAAGACTTCTTCACGATTTGTCAAAACTCCTGTACCATCTAGGATATGATCTGCAGGTACAGTAATATTCACATCAAAATTTCCAAATGGTAACGCAAATTCATCACGTCCCCAAAATTGAGAATTTTGCCATCCTTCTACATCATTATACACAGCCATTCGTGGGTAAAACTGAGCTATGGTATATAAATTATTATCATCTTCTTCAAAATATTCATAACCAGAACGACCTCCGTCTTTTACATGGTTATTAATATTGTACCACCATTTTATTTGGAATGAAAATTTACCTCCTGTATTTATCGCTCGTGGCAATTCTACACGCATCATTGTACGGTTTATGGTATATGGTAAATCATTTCCATTCACATCCTTCACATGGACGATGTTAAAACCTCCATCAAAAGATTCTTTTAGATAAGACTTTACAACTCTAGATGATAAATTAGCAGGAGCAATTCCAGAACTACCAATAAGTGGTGTTTTTGAATCTCTTGCACGCATGTTTTGATCTAATTGCACCCAAAGATACTTTAACTCATCTGGCGAGTTATTGGTATATGTAATCGTTTCATCACCATACAATTTTGCTTTGTCGTCATCGATTTCAATATCCATTTTATAATCTGCCTGCTGCTGATAATACCCAGGACCAGGTGCTCCAGAACCCGTTCTAAACACATTGGGTGTAGAAAACTCATCATAAAGCTGTTTAAATTTGTTTTGATTAGTATGACCTTGCTGGCGTTCGGCCTTTACGTCATCTTGTGCGAATATGCTAAAGGACGTAAAAAGCATAGCACAAACGAAGTATTTTAAAATTTTCATAAAAATATTTTGGGATTAAAATGAGGCCTAAAATAGGACTTTAAGATGGCTTTAACAGTCTTTTAATTAAATTTTAACACGCAACTATCATTACCTGGAACTAATAAAAAGCTCTTATTTTTGCCTTGAAGTTTTAACCGAACGATGTTTTGTTGGTCTGAAAACGCATCGAATAAAATTTGATTGGTAACCTCTATGTACTTAATATTTGAAACGTTTTCTATTTCTAAATAGCAATAGGCAATATCATCTCTATATTCCTTTCCTATAAATTTAAAATTGACGTCTTCCCCATTTATGACGATTTTCAATTTATCAGACACATACCGACTCATGTACGTATCAACCATTTCCAACTCATCTTCAGTAGCGAGTGTAATAGATTCATCGTAACGCTTACGAAGTAGGGTTTCAAAATCATCAATAAAAATCTGACTTATGATTTGAAGGGCTTGTTGCTCTTCAGCATATTCTACTTCTGTTACACTGACATAATATTCGTGCGAAATAGAATTGGAAATTAAAAATGGAAGTGTAAACGTAAGAATTAATAAATATTGAGGCTTCATATATTGTTCTGGATTGTAATATGCATTTACAAAACGCATTCCAAAGTTAGTCTTTAGTTACTGATTTTCTATTTTCTTGATAAACTTTTAGTTTTTCTTTTAGATATTCTAGGAGTGCCAAATCATTATTTTGATGACACAGATTCAGAAATTCATCGTCTTCTTGACAAAATAAAAAATACTCAGTTCGCAAATTTTCTGCTAAAGAATCGTTTTCAAAAATATAGTTTTCGTAATTGTATTTAATGCGTTCTATACATGCACTACGATCATCTAGTTCTACAATTGCTTTTAGTTTCTTTGTTCGTCCACTGATGGTATTTAGCACCTTATAGAAGTTAACACTAAACCCCAAACCTATGCTGCCCCATGAACCACCATCGGCGTCGTATAATTTTCTTTCATTTTGGGTTAGTGGTTTTCCTGTATATCCTGGTATACCTAAATCATAAAAATTTATCTCTGGTTTAGCTTCTGAATTTTGAAGATCGGATTCTAAGCTTCCTGTTAAAATTTTACCAACAACAACTTCGTTCAATTCGCTAACATTCTCCACCATCTGAACATATAATTCACCTAAATCCATTACTGTTTCAGAAATGACTATCTCTTGTGTTTGATATTTTACTCCCGAAATAACTAAAGTATCTTGAACTTTAGCCGGAATAATAAAACTTCCATCGCCTTCTGAAATCGTATATTTCGCCCCTGTTTTGTTTTGTATGTGAAGTCCTTCAACCTCATCGTTTGCAATTAACTTACCCTTTAAATCGGTGCGTTGAGCATTCCCCATAAGCACGGTTAAAAGGAAAATAATGCTATAAAGTATTTTACTCCTTTTCACTATTGTCTTTTAAAAACGCTTTACTTAACTGTGAAATACGTTCTAAAAGTTGCATTTCTTTATTCTCTTCAAACAGGCTATCTGCTATCCCTTCCTTCTCAACATAATCAATAAATGCTGGAACTTGATCTAAAGGAATGTCAAAATTATTGTGAATATAATTAACGCTATAGGTATCTAATGCTTTCTTAAACGGGGTTTTCTCTAATTCTACAGCTCTCTTACTTTTAGGTTTCTTGTCCTCAACATTAACGACTTGCTTAATTAAAAATCCTGCCACATTTACCAAATCGAGCATATTACCTACGTAAGGATTGTATTCATTAAAAGCTAAATTATCAGCTTTAGTTTTATAATCCGCAGAAAACTCAAAATCTTCAATATTATCTAATCCAAAGTAAACATCGTCCAAACTAACGTTGTAAGTTCTAACATTTTCTAGGTCTGCTCCCAAGTTTCCGGTTAAATCAAATGGCAATAAGACAACCTCATCTAATTTATTCACTTCCTCCACAAGTATCACTGTTAGCCGTTTTGACAACAGCACTTTATCAGTAATCGTAACTGTAAAATCTTCAAATTGAAGCGCTCCAAACTCTACCACATCATTAAGCGCTACATCAAGTTCAAAATTCCCATCTGCGTCGGTGTAGGTGCCTTTATTAGAAGACGAGTTAAAAACCGCGACACCTTCTTTATCATCAGTGGACACGACGATTCTACCATTGACGGTAATTCTTTCAATATCTTGTCCAAAAGTAGCTAGCGTAGTAAATAAGAGTAATAAGAGTAGTGTTTTTTTCATGTGTTAATTTTATTTATATGGTATTACTACATGCTGTTCACTATATAATTACCCTCTTAACGGAAAATAATTTAACATGCTCGTTTTTTTATTTCAATTACTGAACTAAATTTCGGTTATATTCTGCAATTCTCATAAGATTATGCTCGTAAATATTTGTTAAATGATAAAATCGTCCTTTTAAAAAAGATTGACTTTCTTTGTAAAACCGTACATCTAAAACCTTAAATTTTGAAATCAATTATAATTGCAAGTACATCCACTATTCATGGCAGCGGCTATTTAGAGTATTTATTAAACGATTTAGAAACGCATTTTAAATCTGCAAATGAAATTTTATTCATTCCATATGCTCGACCTGGAGGTATTTCGCATGATGATTATACCAAAATAGCATCAAATGCTTTTGCCAAGATTGGTAAAACAGTAAAAGGTATTCATCAATTTGATACACCTAAAGAAGCTATACAGAATGCACAAGGTATTTTTGTTGGTGGTGGAAACACCTTTGTTTTAGTATCGCAATTATACAAGAACAACGTGTTACTACCTATAAAAGAAGCCATTAATAATGGCACCCCGTATTTAGGGACTAGCGCAGGAAGTAACATCTGCGGGTTAACTATGAATACCACCAACGATATGCCTATAGTGTATCCTCCAAGTTTTAAAACCTTAGGATTGGTGCCGTTTAATATTAATCCGCATTACTTAGACCCTATTGAAGGCAGTACACATATGGGTGAAACTAGAGAAACACGTATAAAAGAATTTCACGTGTATAACAATCAACCTGTCATTGGGCTACGAGAAGGCAGTTGGATTACAGTTACTGGAAACAAACGTATTTTAAAAGGCACTTTGCAAGCTCGAATTTTTGAATACAATAAAGCTCCTTATGAAATTGAAACGAATTCTGATTTAGAGTTTTTAAAATAACTATAGCTGTTTCAGAAAGTGATAGCCTAAAATTTTAAAGCCTTCATTAAAATAAAATTTGTGAGACGGGTGATTTTGAACATAGATATTTAATTCTACTGAATTACATCCATGCTCTTCAGCATAATTGTATATCCATGCCATAAACTGTTTTCCTATACCGTTCCCTCTGTGTTCTGGGGAAATATATACGTGATCTAACTCTATTGATTTCCAAATATAGTGACGTGTAGAAAACCATAATCCCGAAATACCAACCAGTTTATTAGCTTTAAATACACCTGCACATTTAATAATTTTGCTGCTTTATATCGTCAAATCGCGACTTTAGCAATTCTTCATCTACTTTCCCTTCGTTAAGTTCATAAACTAAAGGGATGATTTGATCTAAGCTATCGTTTGAGATTATTTTAAACTGGTAGTCCATATTAAAAAATTAAAAGCTTAAAAGTAGTCCGTTTGTTAACAACAAAAAAGCGCCCTAAAGGCGCTTTTTAAAACTAACTAACTCAAATAACTGTCTACTCCTAGACATTTTTGTTTTTAAAACGCTTTAAAAATAATTCAGCGTCAGTGGCTTTAGAATTTTGTGCATGACCTAAAGCAGTATAACCTAAATCACAAGGTTTGTGAATTTCAGACCCTGCAGTAATTAAAGCTTTAATAATTTCTACACGATTGTACTTTGCGGCATAGTGGATTGGCATCATACCATTAGACTTTGCATTGACATCTGCACCGGCTTTTATAAGCTTATTAACTTCTTCTAAGTTACCAGTTGCAACAGCCTTGCACAAAGGACTTACTTTAATTGGGTTTTCAATGACGTTATTTAATTCTGAAATTAAAAGGTCATTAGATGCATTTACATTTGACATTGAGAAGCCTAATGCTAAGGCTAATACGATTACTGTTTTTTTCATGATGAAAGATTTTAAATTTAATTGATTGTTTTTTGATTATACTAAATAGACGACATATCCCTTAAAGTGTTACACTAAAAAAAATATTATAACATTTTTTTAACGATTTGAAAACAAATATGTTAACACTATCACAAATCATAAACCAAACATTAGCAACCTACTAGCAAAACTTAATTTAGAGATAATATTTAAAATTTTTTCGTCCTACAGATTTGTTGTAGCGTTGTATAGTATTATCTTTGATACTCAAAACAATTAGACATGAATAAGAAGGTTATTTTAATGATTTTAGACGGTTGGGGAAAATCACCTGACCCTAAAGTTTCGGCTATAGACAATGCACAAACTCCATTTATAGATTCTCTATACACTAAATATCCTAATGCCAGTCTAAGGACAGACGGACTCCATGTTGGCCTACCCGAAGGTCAAATGGGAAATAGCGAAGTAGGACACATGAATTTGGGTGCTGGCCGTATTGTATATCAAGATTTAGTGAAGATTAACCTTGCTGTAGAAAATAATACACTTCGTGAAGAACCCGTTTTAAAAACAGCTTTTGAATATGCTAAAGCCAATAATAAAAATGTACATTTATTAGGTTTAGTTAGTGATGGTGGAGTTCATTCTCATATAAATCATCTTTATGGTTTATTGAATGCCACTAACGATTACGGATTAGAAAACGTCTTTGTACATGCCTTTACAGATGGTAGAGATGTAGACCCAAAATCGGGAGCTGGTTTTATTTCAGATTTAGAAAAGCACCTTGATAAAACTTCTGGAAAACTAGCATCAGTAACGGGGCGTTATTATGCCATGGATAGAGATAAACGTTGGGAACGTGTAAAAATAGTTTATGATGCGTTAGTCAATGGAGAAGGTGAAAAAACTCAGAATGCAGTACAATCTATCCAAGATAATTATGACAAGGATGTTACAGACGAATTCATCAAACCTTTAATTGTTACAGATAATGATAATCAACCTGTAACCACTATTAAAGACGATGATGTTGTTATCTTTTTCAATTTTAGAACAGATAGAGGAAGACAATTGACGGAAGCATTAACTCAAACTGATTTTCATGAGTTTAATATGCATAAACTGAATCTATACTATGTAACCATCACTAATTACGACAATACGTTTAAAGGCATTAACGTCGTTTTCAATAAAGACAACCTCACTGAAACACTAGGTGAAGTCTTAGAGAAACATCATAAAAAGCAAATTCGTATTGCTGAAACAGAGAAATATCCTCATGTTACTTTTTTCTTTTCAGGCGGACAAGAAAAACCATTTGAAGGTGAAACTCGTATTTTAAGAAACTCACCAAAAGTAGCGACTTATGATTTAAAACCAGAAATGAGTGTTTATGAATTAACAGATGCTCTAGTTCCTGAACTTAAAAAAGGAGACGTTGATTTTGTGTGTCTCAATTTTGCAAATGGAGATATGGTTGGCCATACAGGTGTTATGCAAGCAGCGATAGAAGCTTGTGAACATGTGGATAAATGCGTTAAAGAAGTTGTGACTACAGCCTTAGAAAATGATTATACCACTATATTAATTGCGGATCATGGAAACTGTGAAACCATGATAAACCCGGATGGCACACCGAACACGGCACATACCACTAATCCTGTTCCTGTGATTTTAATAGACAATGAATTAAAAACCATTAAAGATGGTATTTTAGGAGATATTGCACCAACCATTTTAAAGTTGATAGGCGTACCGCAACCAAAAGCAATGACAAGAGAAAGCCTTGTGTAATTTTCTTATTGTTGTAACTTTGCTCTAGACCCAGATACTTTGAATACCATGAATTTTCAAAACAGATTAATAATAGCCGTAGATTTTGATGGCACCATAGTGGATGATGCTTATCCGAAGATTGGAAAAACTCGAATCTTTGCTTTTGAAACCTTAAAGCGGCTTCAAGAAGATGGTCATCGTCTCATTTTATGGACGTATCGCTGTGGTGCTAAGCTAGATGAAGCTGTGCAATTTTGCAAAGACAATGGCATTGAGTTTTACGCTGTAAATGCTAGTTTTCCTGAAGAAAAATATGACTATAGTAGAAGTAGAAAAATTCATGCAGACCTCTTTATAGATGATAGAAACATAGGCGGTATTCTAGGTTGGGGAGAAGTATACCAAATCATCACCAATGAAGAACCAAATATTCCGCCAGCACCTAAAAAGTGGTGGAAGTTTTAAATCTTATCATTTATTTTATCATCTCAAAATACGCTTTATCGATAGATTCTCTATGATCTGGATGCGCAATATCCACTAAAGCTTTTACTCTATTCTTAATCGTTTGACCGTATAGATTGGCAATACCATATTCTGTAACGACATATTGTACATGTGCTCTTGTGGTTACGACACCAGCACCAGGTTTTAATATTGGCACAATTCTACTAATTCCATTTTTGGTCACTGATGGCAGTGCTATAATCGCTTTACCTCCTTGGCTTAAGGATGCTCCCCGAATAAAGTCCATTTGCCCACCAACTCCTGAATACATATCAGAACCTATTGAATCTGCGCAAACTTGACCAGTAACATCAACTTCAATAGCAGAATTGATAGCCACCATCTTTGGATTTTGTTTGATATATGCAGGATTATTAGTATAATTTGAAGCACGCATTTCTACAAATGGATTATCGTCAACATAGTCATATAAACGTTTAGACCCCATCAAAAATGTTGAAAGTGCTCGTCCACGATTAATCTTTTTATAATTACCATTAATCACATTATTCATTATCAAATCTATAACTCCATCAGAAAACATCTCTGTGTGCAACCCTAAATCCTTATGATTAGTTAAGCGTGTTAAAACGGCGTTAGGAATAGAACCAATTCCCATCTGTAATGTACTTCTGTCTTCTATTAATCCAGCAACAAAATCTCCAATTTTACTTTCAATAGCATTCGGTTCAGCCATGATATACGTCGGAATTTCTTCATCTACTTCTACAAAATAATCAATTTCAGATATATGTATAATTCCTGCTCCGTGAGTTCTTGGCATTTGTGGATTCACCTGAGCAATAACAGTCTTCGCATTATCGATAGCTGCTAAAATCGCTTCAACAGATACACCTAATGAACAATAGCCATGACGATCTGGTACAGACACATGAATTAATACCACATCCAGTTCTAAAGCACGTTGTTGAAAAAGTCGAGGTAATTCACTTAAAAAAACTGGAGTGTATGATCCGTTTCCAGCTTTTATAGTATGTCTTACATTTTTCCCCAAGAAAAAGGAATTAATATGGAAGCTATCTTTTAATTCTGGATTTGCATAAGGTGCAACACCTTCGGTATGTAACTGACAAACCTCAATATTACGAAGTTCTTCATGTCTTGCTGACAGTGCTTTTACAAGCGCTTGAGGTGCAGCAGCAGCAGCTTGAATATATACACGATCATTAGATTTTACAACCTTTAAAGCCTCCTCTGCGGTAACAATTTTATACATAGACAATCTGTTTTATATTGCAAACTTACAGTAAACATATTACTTAAAAACTGTTATATATCATATTTAGAGCCTTCGAAATTCACCAAAATAAGCTTGCGAGTTCAACTAAGAGAGAGCTTAATTGTATCACGATTTAATAGTCTAGATTAAGTAAAGTAAATAATCTTCATTTTCTTCGGTAGTAATTTTAATCAAGAAATGCTATTACCTATCTTTGCCGCTCAATATTTTGAATCATGATTATAGTAAAAACAGCAGAAGAGATTGAATTAATGCGTCAAAGTGCGCTCATCGTATCTAAAACTTTAGGTATGTTGGCTAAAGAAACAAAGGAAGGTGTAACAACCAATCATTTGGATGCCATCGCAGAAGAGTTTATTAGAGACCATGGTGCTTTACCTGGCTTTAAAGGCCTTTACGATTGTCCTTCAACCTTACTTTGTAGTGTTAATGAAGCTGTCGTTCATGGTTTACCAACAGATATTCCATTAAAAGATGGTGATATTGTGTCTATAGATTGTGGTTCATTTATGAATGGCTTTTATGGTGATCACGCGTATACGTTTGAAATTGGAAATGTTGCTGAAGAAACTAAGAAACTCATTCAGATTACCAAAGAATCACTTTACAAAGGTATTGAGCAATTAAAAATTGGCAATCGTGTTGGTGATGTCGGTTATGCTATTCAGAAATATACCGAAGACCAAGGGTACGGTGTTGTTAGAGAATTAGTCGGACATGGTCTAGGAAGAAAAATGCACGAAGATCCTGAAATGCCTAATTACGGAAAACGTGGTCGTGGTAAGAAATTTATTGAAGGTATGGTCGTTGCCATTGAGCCTATGATTAATTTAGGAACTCATAAAGTCAAACAATTGAGTGATGGTTGGACGATTGTTACACAAGACGGAAAACCAAGTGTACACTTTGAACACGATGTTGCTATTGTAGATGGGAAGCCAGAAATACTTTCTACGTTTGCTTATGTGCATGAGGCTTTGGGTATTACTTCAGATGAAGAAGATGCTTTTAGACAAAACGCATTAGTGCTTTAAGATATTAGTTATGACCATAGCACACTTAGAGAATGAACTAACCGCTTTAAGAGCAGAACTCAACGCTCATAAATTATATAGTGCTTTATCATCTATTGATGATATACAAACCTTTATGGAGCAACATGTGTTTGCTGTATGGGATTTTATGTCATTATTAAAAGCACTTCAAATTCAATTAACAAATACAAAAGTGCCTTGGACACCTGTTCAAAATCCATCGACAGCTCGTTTTATAAACGAAATTGTCCTAGGTGAAGAAAGCGATGTTAATGAGTTAGGTGAGCCTAAAAGTCATTATGAAATGTACTTAGATGCGATGCACCAAATTGGAGCTAGCACTTCGCAAATTGAAAGTTTTGTTAATCATATTCAAAATAATAATTCTGTATCTCATGCTGCAGAAAAAGTAACTTTGAATGCTGAAACCTTAAAATTTATAGATTTCACATTTAAGGTAATTGCAACAAATGAATCGCACAAAATTGCCTCAGCATTTACTTTTGGTCGTGAAGATGTGATACCTGATATGTTTTTTCAAATTATCAATCAGTCTAAAACCAGCAACAATACCTATAGTAAGCTAACCTATTATTTAAAGCGTCATATTGAATTAGATGGCGATGAGCATGGCCCACTTTCATTAAAAATGATAGAGGAATTATGTGGTGAGAATGAGCAAAAATGGCAGGAAACTTTAAATATTGCTAAAGATGCATTAATGCATAGAATTGCGCTTTGGGATAGCATTTATAATTTAATTACAAGTGAAGTAAATGTTTAATCGTTATTTTAATCCATGTAATAGCGATGTTTATTTATTATGATTAGATAATTGTTTCGCAGAGTTACACAGAGTTTCCACAGAGATTCGCGGAGGAATTTAGGTTTTAATAAAATATATGGTTTACGATAAAATCACAGAGAATATTATTGGAGCAGCTATTGAGGTGCACAAAACACTTGGTCCTGGATTATTAGAATCCGCGTATCAAGAATGCTTATTTTATGAATTAAAAGCCTTAGGATATTCTGTTCAAAAAGAAGTTTCAAGACCTATCATTTATAAAGATATCATTTTAGACCACGGTTACAGAATTGATATATTAGTAGAAAACAAAATAGTTATTGAACTCAAAACTGTTGAGAAATTTACAGATGTTCATACTGCTCAAATATTGACTTACATGAAATTAGGAGATTATCCTATTGGACTATTATTCAATTTCAATACTAAACTTTTAAAAAACGGTATAAAACGATTTATAAACACATCTGAGTAAGCACTCCGTGAACCTCTGTGTCTCTCCATGAATCTCTGCGTAACAATGAAAAAACTCTTCAAACTTATATTAAACACCATACCAAGACCTTTGCTCATAAGATTGAGTTACGTGGCACGGCCTGTTTTAGCCTTCTTTTTAAAAGGACATACGTTTACAGACCCAATTGATGGTAAAAGTTTCAAAACCTTTTTACCTTATGGCTACGGAAACCAACGCAACAATGTACTTTCGCCTTCAACTTTAAGCTTAGAACGTCACCGTTTGTTGTGGTTATACCTTAATGATAAAACAGATTTTTTTACTGCGGAAAAAAAAGTGTTGCATTTTGCACCAGAACAATGTTTTTTAAAACGTTTTAGAAGCCTTAAAAACTTAACATATACAACGACCGATTTATTATCACCTATTGCGGATGTGAAAGCCGATATTTGTGATTTGCCTTTTGAAGATAATAGTTATGATGTTATTCTATGTAATCATGTATTAGAACACATCCCTGATGACACTAAAGCAATGCAAGAATTATACAGAGTAATGAAGCCTGGTGGTTATGGTATTTTTCAGATTCCACAAGATTTAAATCGTGAGGTGACTTTTGAAGATGACTCGATTACAGATAAAGATGAACGTGCCAAGATTTTTGGCCAATATGATCATGTTCGTGTGTATGGTAGAGATTATTTCGATAAGCTTCGTTCTATAGGTTTTAAAGTTGAAGAAGTGGATTATACGGCTTCTCTTTCTAACGAAGACATTAAAAAATATTGCCTAGCGAAAGGTGAAATTATTCCTGTAGTTTATAAATAAAACAACGTATTAAAATGACGCAACACATTATAATTGCAACAGGTGCTATATTTGGAATGCTCGCCGTAATCTTTGGAGCTTTCGGTGCTCATGCGTTGAAGAAAATTCTAACTACAGATCAATTACATAGCTTTGAAGTTGGAGTAAAATATCAGATGTATCATGCTATCGTATTGTTAGCGCTGGGACTAAGTGCAACTAACGTAACCTCAGCAACATATTGGTGTTTTACAATTGGTATTATATTATTCTCCTTTAGTATTTACGGATTGGTTTTATCTGATGCTAAAGGGAAAAAGCTACGCGCTTTAGGTCCAGTTACTCCGATTGGAGGCTTACTCTTAGTATTGGGTTGGTTGTTGGTGTTGATTCATACTTTTTAAGCTTTATACAAGTACATATAATAATGGCTTTTATTTTTTAATAAATAAAGCTGAGTCCTATAAAGACTCAGCCTTAACTAGATGCTAAATACTAAAAAAACACATGGTTACTATCAGCTCTAGTTTTATTATCAATATCTCGTTGTAACTTTAGGATAATAAATTAACAACGAGCTCTTGCTCTGTTACTCCACCCAAACCGTCTGATGCAATCACTAAAATTATATTTTCACCAGATACGAACAAGCTATATTCTATAACGTAGGTTAAAGCGTTTAAATCTTCAATTAATAAATTGTTATTTAAGTAAATGGCATAAACAACCTCGTCATCGTCTGGATCTATAGACGCGGTCCAATTAAAAGGTATGCCTATGTTTGTTGCTGCTCCTTCTGTTAATGTAAAAGCACTCGGATTATTATTTACTTGTGCTTGATCGTCGTCTGCATTACAATTAAAAAGTAACAGTGTTAAGCCAATTAAAAGTAAAAATTTAAAAATTTTCATAGTTTTTGATGTTATTTGAATGTTTAAATTTGTTTGTATTGTTTAATGATAAGAACTATCACAAGATTCTGCTGTTTTAAGACAACTCGCTTTGTGCTGGTCTCTTAATTTCCAAACTCTGAGTGTTTTTTGACCTTCTGGACTTTGCCAATAGGCATCGTTTTTATCTTTAATATATTTACTGTAAGCGTCTGCCTCTTTTTGCATAGTAGCCAAATCTGCTTCATCTTTAGACGTTAGCGTATAGGCGATTTGTTTTTCGCGCATAGCGGTTAAATAATCAGATATCATTTTACGCACATTCTCTTGAGCCAAGGCCTTATATTCTGGTGCTTTTCTAGGGTCCGGTCCTGCACTATTATTTAGAGCAATATTTTTTGCTTTATTTAAAAATTTACCGAAACCTTTTTTCTTTTTTTTAGTCTTTGAAGTTGCCTCACCATCAGGTGTTGTACCCTTTAGCACATAAACTCTTCTTATATCACCAAATTCTGTACGGCTGTTAAAATGATCTATAAAAAAAATATAATTGCCAATAGCTACATAACCTTCGTTAAACACTTTTTCATAAACGATATATGTGTTTGGAAATCCAGTAAAAGTTTGTCTGTTTTTTGTAAAATCTGCAATATATTGGCTTCCTTTTTCGTCATTATCATTTTTGTCTATAATAGCTATTCCAGAGTCTATACCTTCATAATTTAATAATTTTACGATAACTTCTTGCGGCTCGTTATATTGACCAACTCTTTCTTGACTAAGATTTATTGACTGTTTTCCTTCGTTATCAATGCCAACACCTGGATACTCAATGTAAACTGGGTTTTCGCCTTTTGCTTTAATATTTTCAAAAAATGTTTGCTGTGCAAATGTACTTGTGGTTACTAATGCAATAAAAAATAAAATAATGTACTTCATAATAAATTTGGTTTTATAATTATGTATCAAAAATAATAAGATCTAGGAAAAGGAATTTTAACTTTTTAGTGAATGGTAAGATTTTGTAAATGAATAGTAATAAAAAAAGGAAAGCCTTGATGACTTTCCTTTTTTAGTATAAATAGAACTTTGGTTTATTCCTTTATAAATCGTTTTACATGTTGATTTCCATATAAATCTATAATCTTTATAAGATAAACACCCTCTGAAAGACTAGAAACATCTACGGTTTTAGAGTTTGTTTTAATAACTTGTTTACCTAATAATGAATAGACAGATATATTAGCAATAGCTGTTGCTGTTGCTGTTTTTATATTTAAGGTAGATTTTGTTGGGTTTGGGTAAATTGATATTTTTTCCTTTTCAAAATCAATACTACTTAAGGCTGCACAATTTGTACTAAAACTTGCTGAAGTATCTATATTTGTCCAATTTGTAGTACTATAAGAAGCATCATCTACTTGTATACAAGTTAAACTTGGATTGTTTGTTACAGAGAAAGAATTGATATTATTATTATTACCATTTGCTGCATTTAAACTTGTTAATTGATTATCAGAACAAAATAACTCAACTATTGCTGTATTTGAAGATATGTCTATACTTGTTAATTGGTTATTAAAACAGTATAAGGAAATTAAAGCAGTATTTGAAGATACATCTAAACTCGTTAATTGGTTAACCTCACAGTATAAGGAAATTAAAGCCGTATTTGAAGATACATCTAAACTCGTTAATTGATTACTATCACACCTTAAAGTCGTTAAAGCCGTATTAACGGAAACATCTAAACTCATTAATAGGTTATTCCTACAGTTTAAATTAATTAAAGCCGTAGTTCCGGAAACATCTAAACTTGTTAGTTGATTATTAGCACATAGTAATACCTCTAAAGTGGTATTATTAGAAACGTCTAAACTCGTTAATTGATTATCATAACAATATAAAGTAGTTAAAGCCGTATTTGAAGACACATTTAAATTCGTTAATTGATTATTAAGACAATATAAAGTCGTTAAAACCGTATTTGAAGATACATCTAAATTTGTTAATTGGTTATTATCACAGAAAAACTCCTCTAAAGCTGTATTAGCGGAAACATCTATACTCGTTAATTGATTATTACCACAGCGTAACTGCTCTAAAGCTGTATTAGCAGACACGTCTAAATTCGTTAATTGATTACCATAACTATTTAAATTTGTTAAAGCTGTATTAGCGGAAACATTTAAGCTGCTTAACGAATTGCTTCCGCACCATAATTCTGTAATATTCGTAAAAGCTTCTATGCCTGTTAAATCTGAGATAGATAGGTTTGGAACATATATAGATCCTGTATAAGCTGATGCTTCTGCACAAGAAATTTCGCTATCACCATTCGTGTTTATATATGAAAATCCAAGTAAGGCTGCTTTAAAATTAGCATCAGGAATATTTACATAGCAAATACAATTTGTATTAAAACTTGCTGTAGCATCTATATTTGTCCAATTTGTGGTACTCCAAGCTACATCATCTACTTGTATACAAGTTAAACTTGGGTTGTTTGTTGCAGAGAAAAAAATTAAATTATTATTATTACCATTTGCTGCATTTAAACTTGTTAATTGATTATCGTCGCAATATAACTCATCTATAACTGTATTTAAAGATATATCTAAACTTGTTAATTGATTATCATAACAGTATAAGGAATTTAAAGCCGTAGCTCCAGAAACATCTAAACTTGTTAATTGATTACTATAGCAAGATAAGTTTGTTAAAACTGTATTAGCAGAAACATCTAAACTCATTAATTGGTTATCCTGACAGTATAAATAAGTTAAAGCTGTAGCTCCAGAAACATCTAAACTCGTTAATTGGTTATACTGACAGTTTAAATTAGTTAAAGCTGTATTAGAGGAAACATCTAAACTCGTTAATTGGTTATCCTGACAGTTTAAATTAGTTAAAGCTGTATTAAAGGAAACATCTAAACTCGTTAATAGATTACTATGACAATATAAAGTAGTTAAAGCCGTATTTGAAGACACATCTAAATTTGTTAATTGATTATCTTCACATTGTAACCACCTTAAAGCTGTAGTTCCGTTAACATCTAAGCTTGTTAGTTGATTATTGCCACATTGTAACACTTCTAAAGTGGTATTATTAGAAACATCTAAACTCGTTAATTGATTACTATAACAATATAAGTAAATTAAAGCGGTATTATTAGAAATATCTAAACTAGCAATACTATTATTATCAATACTTAATCTTTCTAAAGCGGTATTATTAGAAACGTCTAAACTGGTTATTTGATTAAGCCTACATTCTAAATTTGTTAAAGCTATATTAGCAGATACATTTAAACTAGTTAACGAATTGCTTTTGCAATATAATTCTGTAATATTCGTAAAGGCTTCTATACCTGTTAAATCTGAGATAGATAGGTTTTGAACATTTATAGTGCCTGTATAAGCTGATGCTTCTGTACAAGAAATTTCGCTATCACCATTGGTGTTTATATATGAAAATCCAAGTAAGGCTGCTTTAAAATTAGCATCGGGAATATTTACGTTGCAAGCTGTTGTTGCAATAGTGTATTTTTTTAATGAAACTTTATCATTATCTTGGTATAATACATATAAATTTCCATCAGCTTCACTTATTGCCATTTTTATAAAAAAATTGGAACTATTATAATTTAAACCTACACTTGGTAAAGTTGTCCATGTATTTAAACTAGTATCGTAATTTTCAAAAACTATATCTTCTGTATTATTAGCATACATTAAATACAGTTTATCATCGTTTGAGCTTTTTCTTAACTCTACAATATCATTAGTTGCAGTTACTGACTTAATAAAAGAGCTTCCATTGTAAACTCTAATATCGTTATTTGCTGCACCTTGTGGAATTATATCATTATAAAAAGCATGATAATTAGAATCATAAATTCCTGATATATTTTTTGTAGTGGTACCATTTAAGAAGTTAGTAAAATCAAAATTATTGTTTGCTGATCCTACATTTTTACGTCCTGTAACTGATCCGTTGTAATTATTTTCTTGCGAGACAAAATATTCGTCGTAAGCCGTAAAATCATATCTATGATCTCCATTATATTGATTGTTTGGATTTAATAGAACTTCTACATGGTTTGGTCCTGTACCAGAAGTATCACGTTCTGCAATAAATAACTTTTGAGTCCATTCTCTACCTGCTACTCTAATAGTACCTGCCGCATTAAATTGAATTTGTAAACGATGATCAGACAAGGCTGAACTTCCAACATTTGTAAAAACAGATGACCAAGCAGTTCCATTATATTTATAAGCGGTCATATTATTAGTAACATTTCTGTAGGCAACAACAATTTCATTATTAAAAGGGTTGATTTTTATAGCAATATTATCTGCAGCGTCATTGGAAACTAGTCCAATAGACATCCAGTTTGTACCATCAAACTTAGACACATAAGCCTTATTGCCATCTGCTACATTGCTATAAGCCACATAAATGTCGCCGTTTGCAGCATCAAAAGTCATAGCAGCGTCTGATGAAAGGTTTGTAAATTGAGCAGATCCTACTTGCGACCAATTTTGCGCAAAAGCATAACTACTAACTAAAAACAATACATAAAGTAATTTTATTCTCATAATAAATTTGGTTTTATAATTATGAAACAAAAATGACAAGCTTTGCTAAAAGGATTTTGAACTTTTTAGTGAATGGTAAGATTAAAGCAATGAATGGTACTTAAATTTAAAATACACGGTTGATAAGATCCATAAATTCATCTTTACGATCGCGCGCAATAGGAATACTCTTATTATTACTCATAATAACTTGAAGACCGTCTTTTTTAGTGACCTCATTCATGTATTTTAAATTGATTAGAAATGAACGATGTGGTTTGTAAAACAGTGGTTTATTACTGAGTTGTTCTGTGAAGTGTTTTAAGGTTTTACAGATTAATTCTGTTTTACCATTCTGCAAATAGACTTTAGTATACACACCATCTGCCTCAAAAAATAAGATATCTTCATGCGATACAAAACGAATACCTTTTGGGACTTCTAAAGCTATTTTATTTAAAGCTAATTGCTGAAAATTTCGTTCAAGATTCTGTAGTTTTTCTTTTATGGAATTTTCTTCTAAATAGGTTGATGCTTTAGCAATAGCAACTTTCATTTCGACAACATCTATAGGTTTTAAAAGATAATCTACAGCTGATAATTTAAAGGCCTCTATGGCGTAATGGCCATAAGCGGTTGTGAAAATAATTTGAAAATTAATAGCCTCAGTTTTAAAAAACTCTAAAATCTGAAGTCCTGAATGATTAGGCATTTCAATATCTAGAAATACAATATCTGGCTGTTCCTTTTTAATAATGGTTACACCATCTAATAAATTTTCAGCCTCAAAAATCGTTTCTATTTCAGAACATTCTTCTACAATTAAGGTATGCAAAATACGTCTTGCACGTTTTTCATCGTCTATAATTATTGCTGTCATGTCTATATTTTATTTGTTTATATGAGGCACATGCTGTTCACTATAAATCATTTCTCTTAATATTAAAATGTTTCATATGCTCGCTTCATAAGATAGCTTCTCAATGTGTTAATTCTATTGTAATCGTTACTTTTGTTCCTGAGACGACTTGGTGTATGTTGTATACATCTTCGACCTCTAATTTTACTTTTTTATCCTGACTGCGATTTAATAAATCGATTCGTTTTTGATTAGCTGATGTCGCAAAGGATTTGTGATTTCCTGCACGTTGATTTTTGATTTTTGCTGATGCTTCACGACCAATACCATTGTCTATAATCTCACAAATTAAAAGGTTGAAGACGCTGTCTTTTACAAAATTTAAAATCAGTTTTTTATTATCTTTTTTATGAAGTAAGCCGTGTTTTAAAGCATTTTCAACATAAGGCTGAATAAATAATGAAGGCACAAATGTGTTTTCTAATTTGAGGTTTTCATCAACGTGAATTTCAAATTTAAAATCGTCATCAAAACGGTCTTTCTCAAGTTCTAAATAGAGTTTTAGTGTTTTAATTTCTTCATTTAAAGAAATTTCATTGGTTTGGCTATGCTCTAAATAGGTTCGTATTAATCTAGAAAATTTCACTAAATACTGACGCGCCAACTTCTTTTCATTCAAAATAATATAATCTTGAATAGAGTTTAAGGCATTGAATATAAAATGAGGATTCATCTGCGATCTCAGATTTTCTAATTGAGAAAACACCAATTGCTGATTAATCTTTGCTTTTTCTAATGCTTGTTGCTGAGAAACATTTAAACGAGCTGTTTTCCGAGAAAAGTACCACCACACTATAGTTATTGAAATTAATAAAATTGAGCTATAAAACCACCATGTTTTATAAAATGGCAACCTTACGTTTAAACTGACACAAATAGGTTCTGTATATGTTTTTTGAAATGTATTTTTTGCTCTTAAATGAAAGGTGAACTTCCCGGCAGGTAACGTATTAAATTTCACAAAATCTAAACCTTTTTCTACTGCTATCCAATTATCACTGTAACCTTCTAATTGGTATTCATAATTCACAAACTCGTTAGATTGAAATCCGTTAACATTAAAACCAAATCTAATTTCACTATCTGTTTGGTCTAATTCATAATTGGATTGAACAATAGTGTCTTTTTCTAAAATCGCTACAGAGGTAAAATACGGCTGAAGCGTTTGTCTTGTTTTAATAATAGTATTAGCATCAAATTGATATAGTCCCATATTAGAACCAAAGAAAACATCATCATCCTGAACAACAATAGAATTAATGTTGTAAGAGTCCATACCATCTTCCTTATTTACGGTTATGACCTTTTGGGTGTCATAATTATAATTTTGTAACCCTCTATCTGTGGCAATCCATAAGGATTTTTCATCTGGTGTAATCACATTGATAACATTAGAAGCTAAGCCATTTTTCATATTCAATTTATACTGTAAACTATCATTTACAAAACCATACAATCCCTTATTATAAGTGGCAACCCAAACAACATCATCTGCTGTTATTGCAATTTTAGAACCATAAATAGGGGTATTATTATAGGTAATTTGTTTATAGGCTTTTGTCTTTAAATCGACCACACCAAAACCATCAATAAAATTAGAATAAGCTTTAGTTTTATTCTTGTTTAAGACGGAACCATAACTTCTCACCAAACGCAATAAAGACAGGGAATCTCCTTTTTTACTATATATAGATAAGGCATGCGGAAGGCTCACTAAATATTGGTCTTCATCGTAAACAGAGATAGATTTTGTTACAATCAACTTACTTTTCTTATTCAATTCTTCTTTTGAGTTATGAAAAACGGACTCAGTTGTCGCTACCATTAAAAGATCTTTAGATAGTGCGTTGTAACAAATGCCGTAAATATTGTTCCTAAACGAAACATCAAGTTGTTTTATACCATTATCTGTTTTAGAATAGTTAAAAATATTAAAGTCCGAAGTCGCCAAATACAAGTTTTCTTTGTCGGTTTTTTCAATAGCAGTAACCCCTACATTATTTGGTAAAGCTATTTTTTTTAAGGCAAGATTGGGCATTACAAAAACACCGTTTTTTAGCGTTGTCACCCAAAAATTAGTATTAGAATCTATGATAAGATCTGTAGTGTAGCTATTCTTAAAATAGCGTTCACTAATCCTTAGTTTATTATTCTTAATTTCAGTAATAAAAATACCTCTATTCGTTAACACCCATAATTCATCTTTTACTTGGTAGGCATTCACTACAATTAAAGAAGCCAGTTTTTTAGGCAATTTCACCTCTTTTAAGTCCTTATCATTAGAAATATAGAACAAGACATTTCTTTTAGAAGACATTAATTCATTGAAAAAAAACACACGATTATCATATTTAAAAAACTTTTTTGCCCCACTTAGTTGAGCGGTTTCAAATGGGTTTTTATGAATTGATTGAGCGTTTTTTAATGCCGGATCTTCTGTAAAATATATGCGGTTGTTTTTATTAAAATATAAACCCTCTTTAAGGCTGTTTAACTGATTAAAGTGATCTCCATAGATTCCAGAAACAGAATTGACAACGGCTTTAGTATCTAAGTTAACACTAATTAAATTTTTATTTACAGAAATTACAAGATGATTATTATAAACCGTGAAATCAACTAAAGTTTTAATCTCTTCAAAATCTTTAAAGAGCTTTAGTTCATTATTGTCAACATAAAAAAATTGTCCGGAAAGATTATTACACCAAAGACGCCCTTTAGCATCTAAAGTAAGGCCAAACAGAGAACGACCACGTTTTAGAGGATTGGTAAAAAATGTGTAATGCTTTCCATCATAACGATACAAACCTTTATCTGCTGCTAACCAAATAAAACCTTCTTGATCTTCAATGATATCATAAAACTCAATATCTGGTAAGCCATCTTTTTCGGTGAGGTGAATAGACACAGGTTGTTGAGCTGACAGAATCCAGGTTGTAAGTAAAACAAATAAATATTGAAAAGGCCGCAGTTTCAACTTGTAGATTTAGGGCTGAATTTACAAATTAATCTATTGGACTTTATTTTTATTTAGTAAAAAGCACTTTTTGACTAATGAATGGTAAGTAAATCTTAAATAAACGACCTTCTCAGATTTAACCTAACACAACATCAATTCAGCTTTAATCTAAAAAAAAAGTTGAACTAAAATTAATTAGTCCAACTTTCTTCAATTGACTAATAGCACCTTTATTTCTTCACAAAGCGTTTAGTTGAAACGTTTCCGTTTTCATCTTCAATTTTAATTAAGAATATTCCGTTTGATAATCCTGAAACATCAATAGTTTTATTTTGAGTTCTTAAAACTTCAGCTCCTAAAACAGAATAAACTGATACTTGTTTTAAGTTTTGAGTCATTTCAATATTTAAAATTGAAGTGGTTGGATTAGGATATAATTTGATGTCATTTTCATGTAACACCACATCATTAATTCCTAAAGACGGATCGTATTCATAAGCACCACGATCTACTGTTGTATTAAAAATACGATTGTTAAATAATAAATCTGTAGTAATATCTGCTGGAATTAAACTATTATCACCACTATCAATGGATGAAGAACCAGCCGTTAATTTAAAATCTACATCTAAATTAGGGTCTGTAGAACTTGTTGCTGTAGTCCCTGTTATTAACGATAGTCCATCTTCATCCGTGTTATTCTTTACAATTCTACTAGCATTTGTATTGCCAAATCTCGTAGAATTTGTAGCTGTTCTACCAATAGCTTTTGCTAGTGTAGCGGTGTTATCTGTGTTAGCCCAAAATATATTATTAGCAACGGTAATAGTTCCCCACTCTCCATTATTTCTTGATATTTCTACTACAGGATAATCTCCACCACCACTACCGGCACTAATATTATTAACAAATGTATTATTTACTACATCTGCATTAAGCGTAACGCTAGTAAAATAAGCCCTCAAACGCAAGGCAGCTGCACCAACACCATTTCTGTTTTTTACGGCATCATTATCTGTGATATTAGATCTAAACAAAGTATTTGTTACCGTAATATTCATTGTTCCTACAGAACCAGAACGATGATAGTCGATACCTGAAGCTGCATTAGCTAAATTATTTTCTATAACACAAGCATCTACAATCATATTAGACTCTGAGGTTGTCGTTGTTAGCGCTAAACCAGCTCCTGTAAATGCTACATTATTTTTAATGACACTATTTTTTATCGTAAAATTAGCAACAGCAACTGCTTTAAAAAGTCCACCACCAAAACGGTCGTCACCAGATGTCGCATCTGCATTACCATCTTTAATGGTGACACCATCTACCGTTAAATTATTTGTCGTAATTTCTACAACGTGTGTACTATTATCATCTCTTGTAGAATCATTAAAATCTACTGCTGCACTATCATCTCCCAACAAGTCTCCGCTTAATATTGTTTCATTTGTAGTATGGATTAAACTCATATCTCTTTCAGATAAAGTAGCTTCAGTACCAGCAAAACCACCGTAAAGATTGGTATTTACTACAAAGCTTTCATTTCTATCAGAAGCGTGTGGCTTATAAGTTCCTTTAGCTACCCAAACTTGGTCATTTAAATCTGTAATCGCTAAAGCACTATGTAAATCTGTAAAAGCATCTGCCCAAGAAGTACCATCATTAGAACCTGTTGCACTTGCATCTACATAAAATATATCCGCTTCAGGTATATGTGCATAAATATCTTGAACCTCTGTAGCCGTTAATGTTCTATTAAAGATTTCTATATCATCAATGTTTCCATAATAATCATTTGATGAAACTCTAAATGTGGCATTATTATTTAAAAAAGGCTGATTAATACTTGAATCTATCCCATTAGAAAGTGTTGTATGCAAAGTCCCATCAATATAAATACTATTATCAAAAGCTATACCTGTAGCATCTCGTTTTGTGGTAAAAACGATATGATGCCATCCACCATTAAAAACAGATGAAAAGTTGGATTGAGAAGACTGATGCGATGTGTTTCCGTTTATAAAGTTTGCTACTAGTGTATTACTTGTTGTCGTTGTCATAGAAATTCCATCTCCTGAGCCGTTTGATTCGCGAATATCAAAAATTTCTTGAGCCGTTCCTGTAGGTGCAGAACCTGCAATCCAAAAACTAATACTAATTTCATCATTATAACCTGTAAGCGTATACCCATTTCTAGTAACTGCATTTGCTCTAATAGCATTATCTGCTCCACCAAAGCGATCTGGTCTTAGTGTCGGTGCTGTTCCAGATAAATCGCCATTTCCAGGATCTGCTACATTAATTAAACTTCCACCATTAAACGTATATTTTGCTACTGCGTCTGTTGGTACTTGTGCAATGGATAAACTACTTATAAAAAGTAGCATAAAAAGTAATCTTGTTGTCATAATAAATTTGGTTTTAATTGTTGTTAATGAACCAAATATCTATTATGATGCTTTAAAAAAAAGCAGTTAATTTCTGAAATGTACGTTTCAACTTCTAAAAAACGCTAACCTATATTCTGCACAATGGTTAAAAACTCATCTTTCTTATCTTTTGATATAGAGACGCTTTCATTATTGTCCATAATAATATAACCACCATCTTTTTTGCAGTATTCTTGAATGTACTTTAGATTAATGAGGTAAGAACGGTGTGGTCTATAGAACGTAGGAATGGACTCTAGTAAGGTTTCAAAATGTTTAAGCGGTTTGCTTATTAATAATTCGGAAGCATTATGAACACTTACTTTAGTGTACATGCCATCGGCTTTTAAAAGAATAATATCTTCAAAATTGATAAACTTTATACCATCTGCAACAGGAAGCCCTATTTTTTTGAAATTAGAAGATTTTAGACTTTTCTGAAGTTCTTCTAATTTTAAATTAATATGAGATTTCCCAATATTAGCTATCGCTTTTTCAATAGCGTCAACTAATTTATCTGCTCGCAATGGTTTTAATAAATAATCTACAGCTGAAAGTTCAAAGGCTTTAATGGCATATTCGCTATAAGCGGTTGTGAATATGATTTCAAAATTTGAAGTTGCACTATCAATAAAATCAAATATTTCTAAACCCGAATGCTCTGGCATTTCAATATCTAAAAACACAATTTTTGGTTGCTCTTTTTTAATAATGTCTACACCACTTATTAAATCTTCAGCCGTAAAAATAGATGTAATTTTAGAGCAGTTTTCTCTTATTAAAATTTCTAGTAATTTTCTAGCCTTTGGCTCATCATCTATAATTACTACGTTCATAATTCTAGGTTTAGGTTGTAAAAGGAATATTAATTTCTACTTGTGTTCCGGATGGTTGGTTATCTTCAAACAAATCTATTATAGTGACTCCGACTTGCTTTTGTTTACCATAATTTAATAATGCCAATCGGTCTTGAGTGGCTTTTGTTGCAAAGGATTTATGCTTTTTGTTTTTTCGTGCTTTAAACACTTCTGCCTTACCTCTACCAACACCATTATCTACAATGAGGCATTTCACTGTTTTTGTATTGTCATTAATAAAAAAATCTATCTTTAAAATACGGTCTGTTTTACGATGTAACAAACCATGCTTTAGTGCATTTTCTACGTAAGGCTGAATGAGCATTGTTGGAATATAAACTTCTCCTGTAGTTAAACTCCCAGAACTATTAATAGTATACTCTAGCTTATCTTCAAAACGTAATTTTTCTAACTCTAAATACATGTCAAGACAATCAATTTCTTCTTGAAGCGT
Source organism: Winogradskyella psychrotolerans (assembly GCF_018860545.1). Classification (GTDB taxonomy): domain Bacteria; phylum Bacteroidota; class Bacteroidia; order Flavobacteriales; family Flavobacteriaceae; genus Winogradskyella; species Winogradskyella psychrotolerans_A. Next base: position 270,696 of record NZ_JAHKPN010000011.1, read on the forward strand.
AATACGTCCTTTGGTGCTATGGTTTAGGTATGTTCTGATTAAATCTGCAAATTTACCCAAGTATATACTTGCTAATATTTTTTGATTCAACACAATATATTCCTGAATGGAATTAAGCGCATTAAATATGAAATGCGGATTCATTTGAGACCGTAAATTTTCTAATTTCAAATTAATCAACTCATTGTCTAAGGACAGTTGCTTTATTTCTAATTGCCGTTGTTGCTCCTTTTGTTTTATTTTTCTTCGGAAGTATAAAACCGTCGATCCTAGTACTAAAAATGATAAGCCTGAAATAAACCACCATGTTTTCCAAAATGGTCTTTCAATAGAAAATTTAAGTTCTTTTATTGTGGCATCACTACTTTCAAAGTCAAGTATAGGTTTTACTTGAAAGGTGTAGCTTCCGGCAGGCAAGCTATTGTATTTAACGGAATTTATTCCTGTTTCTGTTGATACCCAATCGGTATTTAATCCTAATAAGCGATAGGTATATGTTCCCTTCTGATTAAATTGGAACCCATTAACATTAAATTCAATGTTAATTGTATTTTGATCGTAATCAAGGTCATAATTAGGTCTTACTTGTGTGGCTTCTTCATTAATTTCTATTTGACTAAAATAAACGTTATGCTGTATTGGTGTTTTAAATACTTTCTCTTTGTCAATTCTAAACAACCCTAAATTAGAAGAAAAAACAACCGTATTATCTAAAATTTCTATACCAGAAATATCATACGACACGATACCATCTCTTTTCGTTAAGGTTTTTATTTTTTTGGTTTCTGTTTCTAATAATTGTATGCCATTATCTGTGGCTATCCATAGCTTATTGCCATCTGCTTTAATGTTTTCAATACGGTTAGACACTAAACCATTTTCGGTTGTAAAATGAGACACCACTTTATCATGCGCTATACCATAAATCCCATCTTTAAATGTGGCGACCCAAACCATTCCATTTTTAGTTTTGGTAAGTGAAATTGCAAAAATAGATTGGTCATTATTCCTGATATGTTTAGGCTTCCAATCACAATCGTAAATTACTAAATCGTCTATAAAACCAATATAAGTGCTTTTGTATTCTGAATCATAAAATGAGGTAAATGTCCTTTTATTTGAAGAAATATCCTGACCTTTTTTATTGAAATTATTACTATCTAATAAGCGCACATCGGCATAGTTTGCAAATAATAGGTTTTCATTATTTATAATAGACAAACTCTTTGCTGCATGAAAATTATTAAAAGCAGTAACTTGTTTTGTTTTATTATCTAATAAAAAGCCATCATCATCTTTACTTATAAAAGTTAACTGTTCTTTTGCATGGTGTTTTATGGCTGAAACTCGCGCTGTTGATGGCAAATCTATAATATCTTCTGTATGATTTATGACATCATAAAAACCAACATCTCCTCTATTAGTTCCAAAAAACAAGGTGTTATCATCTATCTTTTCTAGACTACTTATATTACTATTTTCTTCCGAAATGTTTAAACGTTCTATATGAATATTAGGAATAACAAACACACCATTGTTCAGCGTCGTAAACCAGAAGTTATCATCTTTATCTTTTATAATTTTGGTAACATGATACCGTTGTAAAAACTGCTTTTCTAATTTAAATTTATCATTGTTATACGAGTACACTAAAACACCAGTATTCGTAGCGACCCATAACTGTCCATTATTTTCAAAATACGAGAGATATCGCTGATAGGAAAGCTCCTCGAAATCATGGATTTCAGTATATTGATTCTTATTTAAATCGAGCTTAAAAAAACGATTTTTTTCGCCATGTTCCCTTATAAAGAATAACATAGATCCTAACTTAAAGAGCTTTGATTTTTGATTAACATTGTATTTGCCATTCTTTTTAGGTTTTGGTAATTCGAACTTAAAAAGGTTTTCTTTTTTATAACCTTTGCTTAGTTTACATAAGTTATCGAACGACCCAAAAAAAATGTCATTATTATACTCAAAAGGTTCCCCAAAAGCAAGGGTAGTCTCATACGATGTGGTGACTTTCTTACTTAATAAATCGACATAATAAATCCTATATTTGGTAAAAACAATTAGAGTTTCTGGGGTCACTACAAAATTTGAAAGCTCCCCTTTAAGTTCCTTTCCAAGATCTATAAACGTCATAAGCTGATCATCCTCTACATAGAAGAATTGTCCGGAAATATTATTACACCAAATACGTCCCAAATGATCTTCTTTAGGTTCAAAAACAGATAAGCCTCTTTTTTCTTGGTTGCTGTAGTTTTTAAAGACTTTTCCATCATATCTAAAAAGCCCTTTATCTGCAGCTAACCAAATAAACCCTTTTCTGTCTTCTATAATATTATAGAATTCTTTGTCTGGCAAGCCATCTTTTTCTGTAAGGTGTACAGATACGGGCTCTTGTGCTTGCGTATAACCTAAGCACAATTGAAATAATATAAAAAAGAGAATTTTCTTCAGCATCATAATATTGTAGCTAAAACTACAACAAATTACAAACTGAAAGCCTATTAGCTTTTAAAAGTGGGTTTTTAACTGCTGAATGTCGTTTTTTCTAGTCAGGAAAGTTATTTAACGACACCGTTTCAAACTCGTTGTCATCATTCTCAAAAATAATAAACGCTTTTAATTCTGAATGTCTGTATAAAAATTCAGTTACCTTTTCAATGCCCATAGCTTGAAACGCTGTAGCATATGCATCTGCCGTCATACAATCTTCTGCCAATACAGAGACACTAAGAATATTTGTTTTTGAAGGATAGCCTGTTTTGGTATCAATAATGTGTGCATAGCGATTTCCGTTTTCATCGACTTTAAATTTGCGGTATGTTCCAGAAGTAGCCATCGCTTCATCTTGTAAAGGAATGACTTTAGAGTAGGATTGTTCACCTTCAAAATTAGGATCATCAATACCCACTTTCCAAGTTGATTGTTTTTCAAGATTAATGCCTCTTGCTCTTATTTCACCTCCTATTTCAACTAAATAATCAGTAACATTTTTACGTTCTAAAAATTCACCAATTACATCCACTCCGTAACCTTTGGCAATGGCATTGAAATCTAGATACGATGCTCCCGATTTTATAATTTTATTATCCCTTAAACCCATTCTATTAAAGCCAACTGCTTTCATTAAACCATCAATTGCCGTACTATCTATGTTTGTTATTTTTCCTTCTGGCCCAAAATCCCAAGCATTTACAACAGCTCCGATTGTTGGATCAAAAGCACCTTCCGTTGCTCTATAAATTTGTCTTGCATTATTAAAAACGCGTGTAAAATGTGCATCTACTTCAATAGCTTCCCCTTTATTTATTCTTGAAATTTTAGAATCAGGAATATAGGTTGACATGGATTGATTCACCACGTTAAAAAGGCTATCGAACTGTTTTTGGTAGTTCACATCATGTTCCGAATGGTATTGAACACTATACGACGTTCCAAAAACCGGACCTGATAATTTGATGTTTTTGGGTTCTTGTTGACAAGAAAAAAACAGTAATACAAGGCTAATTGAAAGTAAAATTTTATTCATATTAAAAACTAAAATCTTGGTGTTTTATTAATGAGATTCCTGCTTTCGCAGGAATTGGTCAATTTAAATTCATTTCTATAACTTGAATCCCATTATATTCAATGAGGTATTCTTCGTTTAAATAAAGCGGTAAATCTTCACCATCAGGATTTCCTAACCCTACGCCTGCATATAACACTTTAGCATCCTTTTCAAAAGCATGTTTCTTAAAGGTTTCCATCCAAACCACATCATAATTATTAGGGTTATCTGGTAAAATCACGGCACGGACTACCACAAAATAATATTGACTATTCTTATCGATACAAACAAATTGTGGATGGCGTTTTAACTTAGAATTAATAGCTACAAACTCGAAACCACGCGCCTCCAGGTCTTTACCAACATGGTTCATGGCGAGATTATGTATTTCTTGTGGTGTTAGTGGTTTACTCATATAGCAAAAATACAAACTTGCTATTTAAAACGCACAAATTTCGAACTACTAAACCTATAATTTGAAACAGAAATCGCCGTATCATCTTCGAGTTGATACCATGGTGAAATCGCTGCGTCTTCAAGATTCTTTACTAAATGTACACTTTGGGCTGGTGTATTGCCTTGACATAATAAATACAATTTTTCTCCTTGCGCGTTCACAACCTCATCTGCAACCATAACTATATGTCCTGGTGAACCTCCTTTGATGAGCATATCACCAATTTTTAAATTTTTCACTTTAACGGCTTCTAACTCATTGTACAACGATAACGTCCCAGAATACATATATATTAAATTCAGATATTTATAGAAGTTGCCTTTTGAAGTATTGGCACTTGCCGTTTTATGAAACGTGACTTTATTACCGTTAATTTTAGGTCTATACCCTTCAGCATATTTGGTCCAAGAACAATAATGCCCAGATGTAAAGTTAAAACCTATTTCGTTTTTTCTATTGTTATCCCACAGGTACTCGCTTCGTATTCTAATAAGTGCATCTGCACATTGTTGTAGACCATTTTTAGGAACCGGAATCTCTAAAATACCAATATGACCTCCTTGCCAGAAATAGTTGGTGTCATCGTAATTAATGATTTTACTTCCAAAAGCTTTTAATCTATAACGTCTAAGATAATCTTGAAAACTTCCTTTGGCATAATTGACACGTTTATAACCGTCAGGCATATTAACTCTAGACGCGATTGTTAGACTATCTTTATTAATAAGACTTGGTGTTTCAATACTTGATTTAACGATACTTACCACTTTTTTTACTGGTCTAAATTGAAACGCTAAAACAGCAAGTGATGTTAAGATCAAAATGGCGAGTAGAACTTTTTTCATACTTTTAATAACGACAAAAAAATCTGTTTTCGTATGGTAGAGTTTGAATTATAGTTCGTTATCGTAAGATTTCCGAATCAATTCGGCTTTACTATTAATTTCTAACGTTTTATAGATGTTCTTAATGTGTGTACGAACCGTATCGATGGAAACAAACAAATCATTGGCAATCATTTTGTAGCTTTTACCATCTACTATACCAGCTACAATGTCTTTTTGTCTTGGCGTTAGCAAATTGCTTTTATGCTGTTTTGGTGCAAAGGTATTCACTATTTTTCTCGCAATAGAAGGAGACATGTAAGAACCACCTTTGCTCACTACTTCTATAGCTTCCTTAATTTTTTTAAGTGGTGTTTTTTTCGATAAATACGAACAAGCTCCGGCACACAAGGCTTTATAAATACTATCATTATCTTCAAAAGTCGTCAGCATAATAATATCAACTTTTGGAAGTTCGTTTAAGAGTAATGGAATCCCATCAATACCTGACATACCTAATAGGTTAATATCAAGAAGAATTATCTTTGGTAAAGTTTCAAGTGATTTAATTGACGTTAAAAAATCTTCAACCGAAGACGATATCTGCACACAATCAATCTCAGATTGGGCATCAAAAAAGTCGTTCAGGCTTTCCTGAATTAACGTATCATCTTCTACAATCCCTAGATTAATTTTACTCATTTTTTATTGGCGAAAGGCTTATATGTTATCACTATTTTAAAAGCTATACATGTGATAATTCTTCATTAGTAAAGTTATGGTTTTAGAAATTCTCTACAATCACATTATGATGTGATTTTACTTTTACAGATTATTAGATATTCTATATAGTTTCCCTTTTGATATATTTTAAAAAACACCCCTAAAGTCCCCTCAAGGGGACAATCTACTTAAATAAAAATTATACTATGATTTCAATTCTGCAGTTATAATAATGTAAAAAAATCACATATTAAAAGGTAAATGTAATTCAACGCAAAATCCATTTTCTCTTTTAAATACTATATCTCCTTTTAACTTTTCTGCTCGCATTACCATATTAGATAAGCCTAAACCGGTTGACTTATAACTCTCCTTTTTACTGCCGTTGTCTTTAATGGTAAACTCACACCCCTTGAACGTATTAGTTAAAGCTATTTTTACATGTGTAGCATCAGAATGTCTTAAAATATTAGTGATGGCTTCTTTATATATTAAAAATAAAGCCTGCTTAGTCTGTGCTATTAAACGTCTATTAGGATTTCTAATACTTGAGCTAACAATTTGAAACGTGATGTCTTTTGGCAACAATAATTCTTCCGCCAACTCATGCATACGTTCAATTAAATCGTTAACCGTTTCACGCCTACTATCAATACTCCATACCAGATCTCGCATCTGTGAAATCGCATTTCTGCTAATTCCTGCAATCTTTTGAAGTTTCAATTTATCGGCTTCACTGGCATTAATTTCCATAAGTTCGGTTTGCATGGCTAAACCAGACAACAGTGACCCAACATCGTCGTGTAAATCACTAGATATTTTAGTCCGAAGGCGTTCCATGGCCATAGCCTGTTTAAATCGATACCTAAAAATGGAAGACATGATAGCTATAACTGCTAATATCGCCAATGCTATAAACCACCATTTTTTATAAAATATTTGTTTAACTGTAATCGGTATGGACAAAATTGAAGGACTTTCATTTCCTCTTGAATCTTTACCTTTTACGTTTAATACGTAATCTCCTGCCGGCAATTTGTTATATCGGATTGAAGAACTATTTCCATGATAAAACCAACGATTTTCAAAACCTTCTAATTTTGTACTATATGTATTTTTATTATTTTGAAAATAGCTTGGCATTGTCCAGTTGACCTCAAAATATTGATCGTAAGGTGAAATTTCTAAAGTTGATAATTTAGTTTGATTAAAATCAGTTTTAAAATCAGTTTTAGTTTTGCTATTGTAACCTGAAAACTCTGTAAATCGCATATTTGGTGTCTCAGATTGCTTTAGAACTTCGTTTGGTTTAAACTTATTCAATCCGTTCATGCCGCCAAAGTAAAAATTCCCATTACTATCTTTATAGAACGACGAATAGTTAAATTCAAAATGTGTGAGTCCATCTTCAGCATAAAAATTCTGAAACACTTCTGTGGTTGGGTTAAAATAGCATAAACCATTGTAAGTACTAATCCACATATTTTGATTATCGTCAAATAAAAAACCAACAACATTATTATCTGGCAAACCATTATTTTTAGTAAAAGTTTTTATCGTTTTTCCATCTGCTGATAAGTAATTTAGACCACCACCATAGGTGCCAATCCATATATTCCCTTCTAAATCTTCATCAACAGCCAGAATATAATTTCGTGAAATTCTCGGATTAGTGTCTTTAGAAAACTGGGTTTCAACACCTCCATTCATATTAACTTTTAGCAAGCCATCACTGCGTGTACCAATCCATATAACATCATCTGTTTTACTTTCTTTAAAGAATCTAAAATCAGCAAAATCATTTTCTATATTCTTATTTTCAAATGGCATACTATACGCTTCAGTTTCAGGATCAAATAATATAAGTTGCGACAAACTCTGTCCAAATAATAATTTTCCATTTCTGAGTTTTATTATTGGATTTTGACTCCTTAAGTCTATGCTAGATTTAAACTCATCATAAATCTTAGTTGCTCCAGTTTCTAGATTAATTTTCATTAAGCCCAGACCTAAAGTGAATGCATTTTTTTTATTTTCATCCAGCGCATAAAAAATGGACACATATTGCGAAATCTCTAATGCGTTTTTTTCAAGATTTAGATGTAGTGTGTCAATTTTACCCGCAATAGTTTTGAATAGAATTTTGTTTTGACTTTCAGATTTAACATAGATAGTTCCATTGGCATCTTCAAAAATACCACGCATTGTATTTCCCCATCCCTGGTTCTTAGATGCGAATACGCTTGTAAACAGCCCATCTTCTATACGTATTTTAAATAAACCATTGTCTGTTGCGACCCAAAGTAGTTTGTTAGCATCAATAAAAAGCATATTGATTTTTGAATATTCTAATGTAGACCTCAACTGTTGTGTATAATCCTTAAAAACCCCATTTGTGTCCATGCGAAATAGATCCGTATCACCAGAAAACCAAATCTGATCTTCATCGTCTTGTATGCCTTGGTAAAATAGTACACCGTTATTAAGTATGTGTTTTGAACTTAAACCATCCTCACTTAAAGTAAAAATCCCAAATTCTTTTTGAGAAAAAAAGTACTGTTTATTATTTTTATCAAAATATGAAAGCGTAAAATTAGAGATATTCCCTTGCCAATTAAAAGTCGATAATTTATAGGTGTCTAACAGTTCACCATTGGCATTAAACTTAAAAGAACCTTGATCTAAATTTAGTATAATGTGTCCTTTTCTGTCTTTAGTTAACGTACTGTTACCACTTTGAATTCTTGATACTGTGGCCTTAACTTCAAATTTGTCGTTAATCAATTTTTGAAGATAATGTTTGGCTTCATCTTTGTTTGCTGTGAGATAGTCTTCTGTCTTTATCCAAATACTACCATCTTCAGTTCTAAGTAAATTTACAACGTCTCCTTTGATACCGTGAGAACCATTAAATGCAGTAACTTTATTTGTGGTTAAATCTAAATTATACAATTTTAAATTCGCAAAAAACCATAATATATTAGCTGTGTCATCAATTTCTATATTATCTCCAATTTGCTCATTTTCAATATAAAAAGGATTAGTTCTATCAGAATTATAGACCTTAAAATTATTACCATCATATCGTATTAAGCCGACTTCCGTACCAAACCACATCATTTGATTTTTATCCTGAGCCATACAAGTAATGGATCTAAAGGGCAAGCCATCATCTGTAGTAAGCACATCAATTTGCGAAGGATTTTGAGCATACACACTATAGCATACAAAGAGTAAGCTCATTTGCAGAACAAAAGTGCTCAGTGTTTTAAAGGAATTCAAAATAATGGTTTAATTAATAGCTAAGTCTCAAATATACAAAATGTTAGCACTAAATTTCACATTAAGATGTGATTGATAACCTTGGTTTAACCTTATATCTTGCCAATAGCTATTAATTACTGATTCTAATAAATAATGGATTCATCTAACAATAAAAATGCATTACATAGATATACATTAAAAGTTCTGGCAATACTAACAGGAATAATAACGATTTACTACGTAATTACTACAGCATTCCCCATGCTAATCCCAACTGAAGTAGTTTACGGCTCGTATTACTTCTCGAGAGTGTATTGGGTATTTCCACATATTGTTTTGGGGATAATCGCAACTATAATTGGGCCTTTTCAATTTATGCCAAAAATTCGAAATAAATATCTCAAAATCCATAGGCAATTAGGCCGTGTTTATATGATGTCTACTGTTTTATCAGGAATATCTGGTATGTATATGGTGGTTACTTCTGATGTTAATTTACCATATGCCGTTGGCTGGTTTATGCTTGGCGTTGCGTGGTCAACGTCTTCCATAATGGCATTTATTTCTATAAAGAACCGAAAAATAGACCTACATAAAGAGTGGATGATTAGAAGTTACGTCATTACGCTAGCTTTCGTCACATTCAGATTTGTATACGATATTATAAGGTCATTTGATATTGGAACATGGGAAGAAGTTCAAGTTTTAATGAGTTGGGCCTGTTGGGCGATACCCTTATTTATTGCCGAAGTTTTTATACAAGGAAGAAAGATAAAAAGAAATAACCAATAAACACTAATCAAAATGAACACATCAAAATTATTTACAAGTCTACTATTATTTTTTATTTCAGCATCATTTTTTAATTGTGAAGAAAAAGTCACTACAGAAATCACAAAAGAAAAAACGGAAACCATTGCACACAATCAAGTAAACGAAACACCAGAATACTTCCTGCTAAGACCCGAAGTTGAAAAAGCCTATGGCTATTCGCATGCTGTAAAAATCGGCAATTCTATTAAAATTTCTGGAGCTGTAAGTATGGATGATGAAGGGAACCCAACAGCGGTTGGCGATTTGGCACAACAAATGAAAAATTGCTATGCTGATTTAGAAAAAATCTTAAAACATTATGGATGCACATTTGATGATGTAGTGAAAGAAGATGTCTTTACAACGGATATGCCAAAATTTTTAGAAGCCGCAGCCTACAGAACTGAAATTTATAAAACCCAATTCCCTACTGGTTCTTGGCTTGGTGTAACAGAACTAGCAGTACCAGAATTTATGATAGAGATTGAATTGGAAGTGCATAAATCAATATATTAATTAATAAACCATTACACATGAAAACTATGAAACGAATATTAGCCACAATGTTCCTTATTGCCATTAATTTAAATGGATTTGCACAAGACACAAAAACCGATACCATTAATTTAATAGTAATCGATAGTCTTTACCAAGCGTTTGCAAAAGGAGACATTCCAACCGTACTTGGTTTAATAGATGAAAAAATTGTATGGAACGAAGCTGAAGGAAATTCCTTGGCTGATGGTAATCCATACATTGGTCCAGAAGCTGTCTTAAATGGTGTATTTGCACGAATTGGCCCTTTGTATAAATCATTCGCAGTAAAAGATGTAAATCTACATGAGATGAGTAATAATCAAGTATTGGCAACTTTGCGCTACGAAATTGTCTCTAAAAATGATGAAAGTTATTCTGTACAAGTAGCGCATCATTACACACTTAAAGACGGAAAAATAATTCAGTTTCAGCAATATGCAGATACTAAGAAGTTGGCAGATGCTGAGAAAATTTAATTCAAATAATTTTAAATCAATTACAAAATGAAAAAATCATGAAGAACATCTTATTAATTCTAAGCTTAGCTTTATGTCTTATAACTGTTAAGCAAGGACACGCCCAAAACACAAAATTACCTAATGGTAATATTACTGAAAAACTAAGCTACATTAAGGATAGTAAAAATTTTAGTAGCGAAAGTAAACGTTTAAAGCTGCTATTCGAAGTCTATACCGAAAGTCAATTAGAAGCATCTCCTGTAACGGCTACATTTTTTGGAAAACCGGGATACAACCATTTATGGGATGATGTTTCACCTGAAGGCACAAAAAAAGACTTAGCGGTATTAAAGATTTTTAACGACTCTAAAGACTGGTTTAATCTTGAAAATTTAACGGAAGAAGATAAAGTCAACTTCAGCATCTTTAATCGCTCTGTTGGCGACCAATATGCTTTAAATAGCCAGTTTCCAGAACAATATTTAATAATAGACCAAATTCAGGGCATTCATTCGTACATACCTGCAATTATTCAAATGATGCCAACGAATTCGCCAAAGGCATTGGAAGATATTATAGCAAGACTTGAGGGTATTTCAGAACTTTTAAAAAACGTTGAAATAACCTTGTCAGAAGGCATAGAAAAAGGAATTGTGATGCCACGAACTACAGTTGTTCAAGTTCCCGAACAATTAAAAAGCATGATAGCTGAAACTCCTGAAGAAAGCATTTTTTACACACCATTTATCAACTTAGAAGGACATGATGCCTTCAAAGAGAAGGCTAAAACTATCATTACCAAAAGTGTTAACCCAGCTTTTGATAAGTTCAAAGTTTTCATGACCGACACCTATTTACCAAACACTAGAGAAAGCTATGGCCTAGGTGAATTACCCAATGGAACGGCATGGTACAATGCGCAAATAAAGTTTCATACCACCACAAATAAGACCGCTCAGGAAATCCACGATATCGGCCTATCAGAAGTAGCAAGAATATTGGTTGAGATGGAAAAGGTGAAATCAGACACAGGCTTCAAAGGAGACTTAAATGCATTTAATACTTTTCTAAAAGAAGACCCTCAGTTTTATTTTGACACGCCTGAGGAATTGCTTTCGGCTTATCGTGATATTTGCAAAAAAATAGATCCTGTCTTGCCCCAACTTTTTGGGAAACTACCAAGACTTCCGTATGGTGTAAAAAAAGTGCCAGCTTATTCAGAGCAAGCGACTACAACGGCGTATTATAATCCAGGTTCTCTGCAATCTGGTGTAGCAGGCTATTTCTATGCGAATACTTATAAACTAGAATCGAGACCTAAATGGGAAATGGAAGCCTTAACTATTCATGAAGCGGTTCCTGGTCATCACTTACAGATTTCACTTGCTCAAGAACTAGAAAATGTTCCAGAGTTTAGAACCATGCTTGGGTTTACGGCATTTATTGAAGGTTGGGGACTGTATTCTGAAAGTCTGGGTCCAGAACTCGGCATGTATCAAGATCTGTATTCTAAATACGGGCAATTGACTTATGAAATGTGGCGTGCCATGAGATTGGTAGTTGATACCGGCATCCATGCCTTTGGGTGGATAAGACAAGAAGCTATCGACTATTTTAAAGAGAATTCTGGTAAAAACGAAAACGACATTTCGGTTGAAGTTGATAGGTATATTGCTTGGCCTGGACAAGCTCTAGCTTACAAAATTGGCGAACTAAAAATAAAAGAACTTAGAAAAAAGTCGGAAGACATCCTAAAAGATCAGTTTGATATCAGGGCATTTCATGATGTTGTTTTGGGTAGTGGAACGATTCCTTTAAACGTGCTAGAAGACAATATAAATCAATGGATAAATAATCAGAAAAACAACTGAGAACAAATAATTGAAAAAAGATAAACTATGATAGAAACTACCAACCAAAACCATACTATTCCTATACAACAAAACCAGCGCATTCATTTTTTAGATGTCCTTCGCGGCATTGCCATACAGTGCATTTTTATGGCTAACATCGTTTATTTTTCAGGACTTTTCTTTTTCTCAGAAAGTTATAGGGATCCGGCTTTTGTATGTCCTTCTGATGGGGTTTTGGGATTTATCTCCTTTTTGTTAATTGATGGTAAATTCTATTCTATTTTTTCCCTACTCTTCGGTATTGGCTGCTTTGTACAATACTATAAACTAAGTAGTCAAAACAAGCCTTTTGCTCCATTTTTTGCTAAACGTATGTTCTGGCTAATGGTTTTTGGTTTAATTCATTTAATAGGATTTTGGCTCGGTGATATCTTAACACTCTATGCGCTTTTAGGCTTTGCTATAATTCCATTCATCAACGTTTCAGATAAGAAATTATTGATGTTTGCCACCATTCTCATCCTTCTACCTATTTTAAATTGGTTCATTATTTCGTACTTCGGCATAAATTATCCTGATGTTTTTCATCAAAAAAGCATAGATTCATGGCAAAACTACGGCTTCCCTCAAGTAGAGTGGGATGGTAAACTTTGGAATGATGTGGAATTTGAATTAACCAATAAAGACTGGTCTGCTTTTTTTAAAATGAACCTTGGTAATTCATGGATACGCTTGTCAATGATTCTCGAAGAAGGTCGTATTTTTAAAGTTTTTGGAATTTTTCTTATCGGTCTTTGGGCTGGACGTAAAATACTGAATGAAAATCTTTTACAAAATGTAAATCTTCTAAAAAAAATAGCGCTTTACGGTTTACTTCTAGGTTTACCTATGAGCGGCTGGAGAGCCTACCTTCTATTTTTAGGGGAACAAAATCAAATCAACAGCTTTCTTAACACGCTAAGCTATGCTTTGGGCACTGTACCAACCGCATTAGGTTATGCGGCATTAATTGCATTACTTTTTAGAAAAAAACCCAAGCTATTGATGTGGCTTGCTCCCGCTGGAAAAATGGCTTTCACTAATTATATCTTACACACTATTTTTGGCATCACCTTTTTTTATGGTATTGGTTTCGGATGGGCTGGTAAAATGGGATTTACCATGATAACACTTATTGCCATCGCCTATTTTCTGCTTCAGGTTGTATTTAGCACCTTATATCTCAATTATTTTAAATATGGTCCATTAGAATGGCTTTGGAGGCAATTAACTTACGGTAAGTTTTTAAAGATTAGAAAATCATAACTAATTAAATTATGATAAAATTCTTCAGACATATTCGTCAAAACATGATTAAAGAAAACAGAACTTCAAAATATCTGCTTTACGCCATTGGTGAAATCATCCTCGTGGTTATTGGGATTCTCATTGCGCTTCAAATTAACAATTGGAACCAAGACTTAGCCAACAAAAAAGAGGAGCAAACAATCATAAAAAACCTAAACTTAGAATTTAAAAAAAACATAATAAGTGTTCAGGAGTATATTAAACACCACAAAACCATTTTATCTGATACAAGAGTCCTTATGGATTTAGTAGGAGAGCCCGAAGAGGTCCTAAACAAATTCAATCTCGATAGTCTCTTAGCACAATCCATCAATTATTGGAGTTATAAGCCAAGTCAATCGGTAGTTTTAGATGTCATTTCTTCTGGTAAGCTTAACTTAATTTCTTCAGATTCATTGCGACTGCAATTTTTTGAATGGTCTAGTAATTTAGAAAAAAACGAAGAAAATTATAACACATTGGATGAAATTAATCAATCCATTGTGTTAACATATCTCACAAAGCATGCCTCGTTAAAAAACATAGATAACTATGGGATTTTGGAGTGGAATAAAAAATCAAAACTCAAACAATCCAATTACAAAATGTTCCAAGATATTGAATTTGAAAATGTGATGGATAATCAAGCTTGGGATATAAAAAATTATATACTGTCACTTGAAAATCTTGAACATACCATGGCTAGAATCATTGCCGAAACTAATAGTGAATTATAATTTCATATGATAAAATTTTTTACAATCTGATTATGGTATTGAAAATAACAATAGTTTTAGATGTCTTGAAATCACATTAAAAAAGCATACTATTATAATACTATGCTATTTCTAAATCTAAACAAAGCGATAGCTAATCCTATTGAAATTCTTATCTTGCTTTCAAATAAAATGAATGAAAAACAAAACTTGTTTTAAACTTGTTTTCCTTATCGCCATAGGTCTTTCGAGCTGTAAAAACAAACATCCATTACCAGACCCCTTAGAAGCAGGTTGGAGAGGCCATGCAGTTTGCGAGGTTTTAGAAGATAATAAAGAACTAAGAGTGCTTAAATGCACTTTTGAACCTGGCGTTGGGCACGAGAAACACTACCACAATCCACATGTTGGTTATACTTTAGTTGGAGGAAGATTCAGAATAACAGACGATACAGGAACTCGCGAAGTAGATGTGCCGACTGGTTATATGTTTAGTAAAGATTCGATTACGTCTCACGAGGTTCTAAATATTGGAGAAACCACCTCAGTTTATTTGATTATGGAATACAAATAACGTATTAATTTTCTTACTTAAAACATTTGCTCAACGTCAAAAACCACAGCTAAATCTCTAAGAGTCAAATTTAAAAGTTACATTTGCACTACTTGAATCCCATTTACCCTACATATTTTGTACACTCCTGAAGAAAACACGCCTCAAAACAACAAGGTGTCATTGCTAAATTTTATTGAAAAACATGCTGCTATTGGCACATGGGAATTTAACACCAAACTTGAAAAAATTACATGGAGTTCTCAGACAAAAAAAATCCATGAAGTTCCTTTAGACTATGAACCTAATATTGAACTTGCGCTTTCATTTTACAAAAACGGTGATAACTTAAATAAAATCACTAAAGTATTTACCGATTGTATTGAAAAGCATGAAGACTATGATATCGAAGTGCAAATAGTTACTGCAACAGGAAAAGATAAATGGGTAAGAGCCATTGGCACAGCAATAATTGAAAATAATGAATGTATAAAGGTTCAAGGCTTATTTCAAGATATTGATAAAAAAACAAAAGATGCTTATGCACTAGCATTTAAAGAACAGCAACTGAGAAAAACATTTGAAACCGCTTTAATTGGCATGGCTATTCTAGATTTAGAAGGCAACTGGATTGATGTGAATAAAAGCTTGTGTCAAACCTTTGGTTACACTAAAGATGAATTTAGATCGCACTCGTTTAAAGATATCACACATCCTGAAGATTTTCGTAAAGGACAACGAGCTATGATAGACATGCTTAATGGCAAACTCGACCATCATGAAACTGAAAAACGCTATATAAATAAAAAAGGTGAAATCATTTGGACACAATTATTCACGTCAATTGTGCGAGATAGTAATAATCAACCACAGCATTTCGTAGCTCAAATCAATGACCTCACTGAAATAAAGAAAAGCACTGAAAAAGTTTCACAATTATTAGTGACTACTGAAGACCAAAATAAACGATTATTGAATTTTGCACATATTGTTTCTCATAATTTAAGATCGCATTACGGTAATTTAGATATGCTGCTCGATATTGTAAAAATGGATTTACCGGAAACCACGGAGAACGAATTATTTCCATTAATAGAGCAGGCTGTTAGTAACCTAGGAGATACTGTAGTTCACTTAAACGAGGTTGCTGCTATCAATATTCAAAAAGATTTAAAAACCGAACCATTAAATTTATTAGATAGTTTTAATAAAGCAATGTCAAGTATTTCCGCACTTATTTTAGATTCTAAAACCTCGGTTTCCATCGCTATCGAACCAGATATCCATGTTAAAGGTGTTCCAGCCTATTTAGATAGCGTATTATTGAATTTTTTAACGAATGCTATAAAATATAAAAAGCCAAATGAACCCGCTAAAATTGAAATAAAAACTAGCGCTAACACTGATTTTATAATCTTAGAAATTACAGATCATGGTCAAGGTATTGATTTAAAAAAATATGGTGATAAATTATTTGGTATGTATAAAACATTCCATCAACATGAAGATTCTACAGGTATAGGACTATTTATAACAAAAAATCAAGTGGAAGCCATTGGAGGAAAAATTGAAGTTAAAAGTAAAGTTAATGAAGGTACAACCTTCTATATCCATTTAAAAAAACATGACTAAAATAGACGTAGCTTGTATTATTGATGATGACCCCATTTTTATTTTTGGAGCCAAACGAATGATGGAACTCTCAGAATTCTGCAATTCATTTATGGTTTTTAAGAATGGACAAGAGGCTTTAAATAATTTAAAACCGATAATGAACACAGAAGAAGTACTTCCTGATGTGATATTATTAGATATTAACATGCCCATTATGGATGGTTGGGAATTCCTAGATGAATTTATCAAGATTAAAAGCCATAAAATGGTTACGATTTATATTGTAAGTTCATCTATTAATCCAATAGACTTAAATCGTGCCAAACGCTATGAAAATGTATCTAATTACATTCTAAAACCTATATCTCTTAATAGCCTAAAAGGAATTCTAGCAGAAGTCACTGACGCATAAGCACAGTAAAAGCAAGGACGTGACGTGAAGCATTACATGTACAATAATACTTTACTAACCATTAGGTCTAGCAGGTATTTAAACTAGAAACCAAATAACCTCAATTAAAAAGCCAATACTTTAATAAAGTATTGGCTTTTTCTATATGTAATGATTGTTAACTAAGGGTATATTAACCTCCAAAGTCATCAAATCTAATATGCTCATCAGGGATTCCGAAATCCTCACCCATTTTCTGAACGGCTTGGTTCATTAACGGTGGTCCACAGAAGTATAATTCAATGTCTTCTGGTGCTTCATGATGATTTAAATAGTTTTCAATAACACAGTTGTGAATGAATCCTACAAACCCATCTCCTTCTTCATCGTGAATATCTTTTTTCACTTTCCAATTGTCACTTTCCAATGGTTCAGATAATGCCAAATAGAATTTAAAGTTCGGGAAATCTTTTTCTAAAGCTCTAAAGTAATGGATGTAAAACAATTCCGCTTTAGAACGTCCACCGTACCAATATGTTACTTTACGACCTGTTTTAATAGTTCTAAACAATTCGTATAAATGAGAACGCATCGGTGCCATTCCTGCTCCACCACCAACGTATAACATTTCTGAGTCAGAGTCATTGATAAAGAACTCACCATACGGTCCTGAAATAGTCACTTTATCACCAACTTTCTGATTAAAAATATAAGACGAAGCTACACCTGGATTAACGTCCATCCAACCGCCTTTAGCGCGATCAAAAGGTGGTGTTGCCACACGTACGTTAAGCATGATTCGTCTTCCTTCAGCAGGATAAGAAGCCATAGAATACGCTCTTTCCACAAGTTCGTCGTTCTTCATCACTAAAGGCCACAAACCAAATTTTTCCCAGTCTGGTTTAAACTTATCTGGTTCACCTGGATGATCTTCAGGGTGAGCAGATACGTCCATATCTGCATATTTTATTTCACATGGTGGAATTTCAATTTGGATATAACCACCTGCTTTATAGTTCATGTCTTCAGGAATTTCAACAACAAATTCCTTAATAAATGTTGCTACGTTATAGTTAGAAACTACTGTTGCTTCCCATTTTTTAATACCAAAAACTTCTTCAGGAATAGTAATTTCCATATCCTGCTTCACTTTTACTTGGCAAGATAATCGTGCGCCATGTGCTAGTTCTTTTCTTGAAAAGTGCGGTGTTTCTGTAGGCAATGCTTCACCTCCACCTGATAACACGTGACATTCACATTGAATACACGTTCCACCTCCACCACAGGCCGATGGTAAGAATATTTTCTGGCTTCCTAATGTAGATAACAAAGTTCCTCCTGAATCAACTTCTATTTCACGTTCTCCATTAATAGTGATTTTTACTGGTCCTGATGGAGACAGTTTTTGTTTCACTACAAGTAAAAGCGCTACCAATAATAAAGTAACTACTAAAAACGCGACCACTGTAGTGATGACCGTTCCTATTGTGCTTGCTGCTAATACCATAATCCTTATTAATTTTTATCCGTATCGTTAGTTGTTTCCATAATGAGACTAGCTGTCTCATCCTTTGCATTATCGGTTGTAGTAGGCATTACCATACCAACAGTGTCTTTTTTAGTTTCTTCAGTCGCTTCTTCTTCACCTCCGGTTAGCATGCCACCAAAACTCATAAAACCAATGGCCATTAAGCCTGTAATTATAAATGTAATTCCCAACCCTCTCAACGGTGCTGGTACATTACTGTATCTAATTTTTTCTCTAATAGCTGCAATCGCTACAATGGCTAAAAACCATCCAATTCCTGAACCAATACCATAGTTAAGAGCTAAACCTAAGGTTTCTATTTCTCTTGATTGCATAAATAAAGACCCACCTAAAATCGCACAGTTTACTGCAATTAATGGTAAAAAAATACCGAGTGAATTATATAATGATGGAGAAAACTTCTCTACAATGATTTCAACTAACTGAACCATGGTTGCAATAGTCGCAATAAACATAATGAACGATAAGAAACCTAAGTCATAATCCGCATATTCAGGACCTAACCACGTTAAAGCTCCTTCTTGTAGTAGATATTGATCTAATAGCCAGTTTAAAGGTACTGTAATTGCTAATACAAAAATTACTGCAGCTCCTAAACCTACTGCTGTAGATACTTTTTTAGAGACAGCCAAGTAAGAACACATACCTAAGAAGTATGCAAAAACCATGTTGTCTACAAATATCGATTTGAAAAATAATTCTATATGTTCCATATATTTTGTTTTTAGTTGTTAGTCTTTAGTTGTTGGATATTGCTATCGACAAACAACTAGTAACTATAAACTAATTTAGTCTTCTATTAATTCTTTATTTCTACTACGTTGTACCCAAATAATTAAACCCACTACTATTAAGGCCATCGGAGGTAAAACCATAAATCCATTGTTTTCATAGCCAATAGCATATAATCCGGTTTTTTCTACAGAATCACCAAGGACTTTAAATCCAAATAAAGTTCCTGAACCTAATAACTCTCTAAAGAAACCAACGATTATAAGAATTAAACCATAACCTGCAGCATTACCAATACCATCTAAGAATGATTTCCATGGGCCATTACCTAAAGCAAACGCTTCAAATCGTCCCATAATAATACAGTTGGTAATAATTAAACCAATAAATACTGAAAGCTCTTTACTTAAACTATAAGCAAATGCTTTTAACACTTGATCTACTATAATTACTAAGGTTGCCACAACGATTAGTTGCACAATAATTCTAATTTTAGAAGGAATGATATTTCTCATTAAAGAGATAACGACGTTACCTACACTCAATACAAAGACTACAGAAATTGCCATTACAATTGAAGGCTTTAACTGTGCTGTAATCGCTAAAGCAGAACAAATACCTAATACCTGAATGGTAATTGGGTTATTATCCGCTAAAGGATCTAATATTAGTTTACTATCTTTTTTTGATAAAAGTCCCATACATTTATTAGTTTAATGTCTTAAAATAAGGCACGTACATTTTTAAATCTTTCTTAATCATTGCGGTTACACCATCACCTGTAATTGTTGCTCCTGCAATGGCATCTACTGCATTGTCGTCTTTCCTTTCGTTCTTAGGATCTGCATTCCCTTTAGCTACATTTATGCCTCCATAAACACCTGCATCATTCAATAAATGCTCTCCTGCGAAATCATCCATAAAGTAACGTTGCTTAATTTCTGCACCTAAACCAGGTGTTTCACCTGCGTGATCAAAAAAGACACCTTGTACTGTCATAGATTTATCAACTGCAACAAATCCCCAAATGGCATCCCATAATCCTTTACCTCTAATTGGAATAACATAGATTGGCTGACCATCTTTTTCACCTTCAAACAATGGTAATTTTCTTGTATAACTAGGATCTTTTGCTTTAGCTTCCTCTTTCTTAATGTCTATTAAATAAGCCTCAGAAACTTCAGAAACTTTAGTTCCTTCAATAACATATTGCTTAGTAATAGTACTGGTAAATTCGTCTTCTACTTTATCCGTAGAAATAAAAGCAACATCACTTGTACCTTCATTGGCATTAATACCCATGGCATACAATATATTCTGTTGTTTTTCAAAACGTTTATTAGCATCCACTAAAGGTTTTAAGCCTGAAGCAAGTCCTGCAAGTATAGATCCCACAACCACTACCATAACAATGGCAAAAATAATGGTATAACTATTTTTATCTGTATCGATTGCCATAATTTAAGCTGTTTTTATTTTTGCTCTTTTTAATCTTCCTTTCACATTGCCCTGCACCACATAATGATCTATGGTTGGTGCAAATACATTCATTAACAATATTGCTAACATGACTCCTTCTGGATATGCTGGGTTAAATACACGAATCATAATTGATACGAAACCAATTAAGAAACCATAAATCCATTTACCTTTGTTAGTTTGAGATGCTGTAACAGGATCCGTTGCCATATAAACAATACCAAATGCTATACCACCAATTAATAAATGATGCCAGAACTCAGTACTCATTAAACCGTAAAATTTACTTGTATCTGTAATCCATCCTGCAGCTACGACTAGGTTAAAAATATAACCCATTACTAACGCTCCTATCACAGAACTTAACATGATTCTCCAACTTCCTATTTTTGTGAAGATGAGGAATAAACCTCCTAGTAAAATTAATAGTGTCGATGTCTCTCCAATTGAACCAGGAATAAAGCCGAAAAACATATCCATAACCGAATAATCAACTCCATGCGACTGGGCTAAACTACCTAAAATAGTTTCACCAGAAATAGCATCAGCAGTTGAGCCATTTGCAATTTCTCTAGTTCTTTCTACAGCTCCTTCTACCCATACTTTATCACCACTCATCCATGTTGGATATGCGAAGAACAAGAATGCTCTAATGGTTAAGGCCGGATTTAGAATATTCATTCCTGTACCACCAAAAACTTCTTTACCGATAACAACACCGAAAACAACAGCAACCACTAACATCCATAATGGAATATCAATTGGTACAATTAATGGCACTAACATACCAGTTACTAAATAACCTTCTTCAACTTCGTGGCCTTTGATAACTGCGAATAAAAATTCAACACCTAAACCAACACCGTAAGAAATAGCTAGTATTGGAAGTACTTTCCAAAACCCTAAAGAAAAATTCTGTAAGGTCCAGAATTCACTACTAAAGAAACCGCTAGTTACAGCTTCAATTTCTCCTGCTGCTACATAATGCTGATAACCTGCATTAAACATACCGAAGATCAAACACGGAATTAAGGCCATAATGACCGTATTCATTGTTCGTTTTAAATCATCCGCTGCCTTAATATGTGTACCACCATGTGCGGTATCATTAGGCGTATAAAGAAAAGTATGTAAGGCGTTGAAGGCCGGAGCCATCTTGGTCCCTTTGTATTTTTCTCTTAAGCTATGTAAGTTTTGTTTTAAACCCATTATCTATTTTTTAACCGATTTCTTCTAACATTAAATCCAATCCTGCTCTAATAATTTGCTGATGTGGCTGTTTTGACACACATACAAATTCTGTTAAAGCAAAATCTTCAGGTGCCACTTCATACATACCCAAAGCTTCCATTTCATCAAGGTCTTTATACAAACAAGATTTTAAGATTTGCATTGGATAAATATCTAATGGAAACACTTGCTCATAGTTACCTGTAAGCACAAAATTTCTATGCTCACCATTCATATTAGTGCTTAGGTCGTATTTCTTATTTGGTGTCAACCATGAAAATGTTAAAGCTCTAGTGTTAGACACTTTATCAAAAACTGGTTTATTCCATCCAAATAATTCGTAATCATTACCTTCTGGAATTACAGAGATTACATTACTGTAATAATCTAAGTAACCATCGGGTTGAACACGTTTTCCAGACAATACATTTCCAGAAATAAAACGGTCGTTACTATCTCTTTCAACTCCATTATCGTAAACCATAGTTGAAATTTCAGAACCTAATTTTGTTCTAAAATAACGAGGCTTTTTAACCGAAGATCCTGCAAGCGCA
Organism: Winogradskyella psychrotolerans; assembly: GCF_018860545.1. GTDB lineage: Bacteria > Bacteroidota > Bacteroidia > Flavobacteriales > Flavobacteriaceae > Winogradskyella > Winogradskyella psychrotolerans_A. The sequence goes on from NZ_JAHKPN010000011.1 coordinate 293,331, forward strand.
ATAATACGTTCCGCATTAAACTTCCCTGTTAAAAGCAATTCTCCGATAATTACTAAATCTTGAGCATTCACCGTCCAAACCGTTTCACCTTTATTAATAGGATCAACCTTATTAATTAAAGTCCCAACATTCCCTGACGGATGTGGCCCAGACACTTTATGAGTAATAGCGTTTTGTAAATTTGCTAAAGGTGAATTAGAATTTGCACCGACAGAAATATGAACACCACCCTCTGTACATTTAGACAAGGCTGTAACCGCAGCTTGCAATTCAGCTTCTTTACCTTTTAAAGTAAAATCTAAATCTGCAGCTAAAGGGGCACTTGCATAACCCGATATAAAAATAGCTTTTGGAGTTCTATCAGCTTTTGCAACAACATCGTAAGGACGTTGTTTAATAAATGCCCAACACCCTGAAGCCAACAAATGCGCTTTAGTTGTTTCAGCATCCGAAGCTAAATCAAACGTACCATGATCTACATAAGCTTGTTCTTTGTCTGCTGTTATTTTTATAGCGTCTATACGACGTCTTGGTCCACGCTGTACTTCAGTTATCTCACCAGAAACAGGTGAAACAAACTTCATTGCTTCGTTATCCTTATTGTAAAATAAAGTCTCACCCGCTTTAACACGCGTTCCTTCTTTAGCGACAAGTTTTGGAATAATACTGTGGAAATCCTCAGGTTTAATAGTATAGAAATTACTAACAATAGCATTCTCTAAAGTTTGCTCGGCTTCACCAACCAACTTTATATCTAAACCCTTTTTAATTTTGATGTCTTTTGACATATCTTTTAAAGATTAGTTATCTAAAAATCGGTGCAAATCTACAAATTAATGCTTAATTAAGGCTCAAAATAGAGCAACTTTTTTATTTGTAACCATTATAAATAACAAGCTTGTGTTAAGGCATAGATTTTGATTATCTTTATACGCTAAGATTCCGAACAAAATGAAAAACAGTTTTTTTACCTTTTTACTTCTTATACTAATTCCTACAATTCTTTTTTCTCAAGTCGCTGTAGAGCTAAACCCACCAGACTTCATAAAAACGATTACCTTTAAAAGTAACACCACCGAAGGCCAATTGCCGGTACTAAGTATAGGAGAATCTTTATCCTTAGAATTTGATGCTTTAACAGGTGATGAAGAAGACTTTTACTACGTTATTGAGCATTTTAATTTTGATTGGACCCCTTCAAACCTGGTAAAATCAGAATACCTCAGCGGCTTAGACAATCAACGAATATTAGACTATGAGAACTCTTTTAACACCTATCAAATTTATTCTCATTATAATTTAACCATCCCAAACACACAAACTAGAGGTTTGTTAAAAAGTGGAAATTATATGATTTCTATCTATGATGACTATGACGAACTTATGTTCAGCAGAAAATTCATGGTTTATGAAGACGGAGCTAACGTAGGAATTAGTATTAAACGCTCTAGAGACGTGAAAGTGATTGCAGAAAAACAGTCCGTGGATTTAGTTATCACAACGAACGGCACCAACTTAAACAATCCATTGGAGACTATTAAAACAGTTATTATTCAAAACAACAACCTGAATACCGCAATCACCAATCTTAAACCACAGTACACTTTGGGCAACGAACTTATTTATCGCTATGATACTGAATCTGCTTTTTGGGGAGGTAACGAATATCTATTTTTCGAAAATAAAGATGTTAGAGCTGCCAATGTTGGTGTGCAATTTATTGAATTAAAAGACTTATACCATAACTATTTATACACTAACATTGTTCGAAAAGATAGACCATACACTTACAATCCAGATATTAATGGAAATTTTTTAGTCACGGCAATTGACCGAGACAATCCAGATATTGAAGCGGATTACGTTATCGTTCACTTCTCATTACAACAAGATGAATTAAAAGATAAAAATATTCACATTTATGGTAATTTCAATTATTTCACTATCGAACCATTAACTCAGATGGTTTATATTCCTGAAAGCAAACGCTACGAAACAACCATGTTAATGAAGCAAGGGTTTTATAATTACAAATTTGTGGCAGTCGACAAAAAAACTGGTGAAATTGACGAAGGAGCTATAAGTGGCAATTTTTGGCAAACTGAAAACAATTACAAAGTACTAGTGTATTACAGGGATTTAGGTGCTCGTTATGACAGACTTATAGGATTTGGAGAAGCTTCTTCGGTAGACATTACGAATTAAACTATTACTATAATATCAAAATAGCAGTCTAAATTTATTATTTCTCAATTTAAAACAACTTAGTATTAGCGAACTGTTAAAAATTCCAACGGCTCACCGTAATTATAATGCTTCATTGAAAAATTATGTTATTTTAGCATAGACTAATTTCAAACTTATGGTACAACAAGTTACAAGCGGCATAAAAATCACTGTGGAAACCAATTTTGAAGGCACATTTTATAAAAATTATAAGGTGCACTTTGCTTTTGGTTATAAAGTAACTATTGAAAACCAAAGTAAAGATTCTGTTCAGTTAAATTCTAGACACTGGAAAATACTTGATGCCTTAAATAATGAAGAAATTATTGAAGGAGAAGGTGTTATCGGTAAAAAACCAGTTTTAAAGCCAGGTGAATCTCACACCTATAATTCTGGATGTTTACTAACATCTCCTTTTGGAGCTATGAGAGGGCATTACAATATGATTAACTTAACGAAGACCAATAAATTTAAAGTTTATATTCCTTCATTTAAGCTAAGCGCTCCTTTTGCTCTTAATTAAGACGTAAAACCTAAATGCTCTTCGCTTCGGCCTACTTTTCAAGCAACATCATCTCAGAATTTAATGAGCCTTGCACATAATCATAAATGGGTTCACCGCTACCTTGTAGATTCTTTACAATGTATAGCATAATTCATTACCGATATCATTTCCTAATATCCAACATATTTTCGTTTCTACTTTCAATAGGAATAATCGGAAGAATTTCAACGGTATGTCCTAAAATCATTATTTCTAATCTTCACACAACTATAACGTTTGAAGGAACAATTCTCTTATAAAAATTGTAACTTTACACTTTCAAAATTCAAACTAAAAAAAACAAATATATTATGGGAAAAGGATTCTTTAATGTACCTGTAGCGGTTAACGAACCAGTTATGTCTTACGCACCTGGCTCAGCAGAACGCAAAGCTGTTGCTGAAGCATACAAATCAATGTTTAACTCAAAGGTTGAAGTTCCTATGTACATAAATGGAAAAGACGTAAAAACTGGAAACACCAGAACAATGTCTCCTCCACACGATCATGCACACATTGTAGGCGAATATCATATAGCAGAAAAACAACATGTAGAGGACGCAATTTCTACAGCATTAGAAGCGCGTAAAACTTGGTCTCAATTACCATGGGAACAACGTGCTGGTATTTTCTTAAAAGCTGCTGAATTAATTGCGGGCCCTTATAGAGCGAAGATTAATGCAGCAACTATGATTGCACAGTCTAAAACAATTCACCAAGCTGAAATTGATGCGGCATGTGAGTTGATTGATTTCTTACGATTTAATGTTCAATTTATGACTGACATTTACATGGAACAACCCGAAAGCACAAGCGACGCTTGGAATCGCGTAGAATACAGACCGCTTGAAGGTTTCACCTATGCTGTTACTCCTTTTAACTTTACAGCGATTGCAGGAAATTTACCTGCATGTATGGCATTAATGGGTAATGTTGTGGTATGGAAACCTAGCGATAGCCAAGTGTACTCTGCTAAAGTAATTATGGATATTTTCAAAGAAGCTGGTGTTCCTGATGGTGTCATTAATGTTGTTTTTGGAGACCCAGTCATGATTACTGAAACGGTATTAGCAAGTCCTGATTTTTCTGGCTTACACTTTACAGGTTCTACATTCGTTTTTAAAGAATTATGGAAACAAATTGGAAATAACATTCACAACTACAAAACCTATCCAAAAATTGTTGGAGAAACAGGAGGAAAAGATTTCATTGTTGCTCACAAATCTGCAAACGCTAAACAAGTAGCCACTGCAATTTCTCGTGGCGCTTTTGAATTCCAAGGCCAAAAGTGTAGTGCTGCATCTAGAGCCTACATTCCAAGTAACTTGTGGGACGATGTTAAGAAATTCGTCATAGAAGACGTTAATTCTTTTAAGCAAGGTTCTCCTGAAGACATGAGCAACTTTGTTACTGCCGTAATTCATGAAGGCTCATTTGATAAATTAGCAAAATATATTGATGAAGCCAAAGCTGCTACTGACGCAGAGATTGTTGTTGGTGGAGGTTACGACAAATCTAAAGGTTATTTTATTGAACCAACAGTTATTGTTACGACCAACCCAAAATATGACACGATGTCTACAGAATTATTTGGTCCTGTAATAACCATTTACGTTTATGAAGAAGACAAATTTTCTGAAACATTAAAATTGATTGACGAAACTAGTGAATATGCATTAACAGGGGCAATTTTATCAACGTGTCGTTATGCTGTTGAAGAAGCTACAATAGCATTACAAAATTCAGCAGGGAACTTCTATATTAATGATAAACCAACTGGTGCTGTTGTAGGTCAGCAACCATTTGGTGGTGCAAGAGCATCTGGAACAAATGACAAGGCTGGTAGTGCCCAAAACTTAATGCGTTGGGTGTCTCCAAGATTAATTAAAGAAACCTTTGTAACTCCTGTGGATTACAGATACCCTTTCTTAGGCTAATCACTTATAATAAATTGAAATACAAATCCTTAGAAGCTGAATGCTTTTAAGGATTTTTTTTGCTTTTAATAGAAATAGTATTAAAAAAAAGAAATAGCTTGGGTAAAGTTTGTATCTTTTCGGGAAATTAACTCAAAATTAGCGACTTATGAAAAAACTTTACATTACTATTTTATTATGCTTCCCGTTTCTAAGTTTTGCCCAAACTTCTATAACTTCCGAAATTATTCCGGATTTATCAGATTATGGAGAATCTACAAATTATGCTGGCGAAGGTGAATATGAAATATTTTTAAGTCCAGATAACATTTTAGATAAACCTATTATTGTCGTTGATGGTTTTGACCCTGGAGACACCAGAGATATCACTGGATTATATGATTCATTAGACTATGTGGGAACGGAAGGAGATCAAAATTTAGCTGACCTACTAAGAACTGAAGGCTTTGACATTGTTTTTCTAAATTTCCCTACATATACAAGGGTAGCCGATGATATAACTATAGATGGAGGCGCAGATTTTATGGAACGTAATGCTATGGTTTTAATTGAACTTATAGAAACTATAAATGAAGACAAAGCTGGCAATAGCCCAGAACAAAATGTAATTATTGGCCCTAGTATGGGAGGAGTGATTGCAAGATATGCTTTAAATTATATGGAAGCGAATTCGTTAGATGCAGACACTAGACTTTATATCTCTTTTGACTCTCCGCATCTTGGAGCAAATGTCCCTATTGGTTTACAACATCAATTAAACTTTTTGGCTTATAATGAAACTAATGGCGTTACAGAGGTAGAACCTTTAATTAACGGCCTATTAAAATCCGCAGCTGCAAGACAGCTGTTAACGGATCATTTAGAAGCTCATTTGTCTGGATCCGATTTAGTATCCTTTGACCCAACACTTACGTTACCTGTCGCACACCCGTTTAGAAGCATCTTTGAAACGAATATTAACGCCTTAACCTCATCTGGGTTTCCAGAGATGACTAGAAACGTTTCCATAATTAATGGTAGTGGCACTAATGCCCCGTATTTCGCCATGGGAGATTCTGGACCTACGGTCACAAATAGTTATCCTGTAATTAGTACTACACTAAGCATTCCTGTATCTGTTTTCACAGCAAACGTCCTAATTGATGTTAATTTCACTCCAGAAGCCGGAACAACAAACACCGTAAGTAGTATTTCTATACAAGTATTTGGAGGGGAAATTGATGGCTCTACAGCAGAAAGTGAATCCTTTAGTCATTCTGATGGTGTTGATGCCGCTCCTGGTGGTCTATTTGATTTATCTGAAATTACCGATGTGCTAGGCGCTGATGCTGGTATAGCTAGCGACTTTGTAAATGCCATCGCTATAGATAAATTTAACTTTATTCCTTCTGTTAGTGCATTAGCTGTAGAGTTTCCAAATGATGAAATAAACTGGCATCATGCAATAGACTTAGGAAGTCCTAACCCAACGACCAATACACCATTCGCCAATACATTTACGCCAAATGAGAACGAACCTCACGTTCAACTGACCGAAGCAAATGTTGCTTTTGCGTTATACGAAATATTAAATCCACCTTTAAATATTTCTAATGCCGAAGTGATAACTATTCTATTAGAAAAAAATCCAATACAAAATGAACTCGTCTTACACTCTAATACACACAGTAATGCTAATATCACTATTATTGATGTTACTGGTAAAACAGTTTTTAACACCATAACAGCGTTAAATGATAGAACTACTATCCCTGTTGATTTAGCTACTGGTTTTTATATCTTAAATGTCACAACCGAGGACAACCAAAGATTTACGACTAAGCTTGTAGCACAATAATTACAACTTGTACTCAAACAAAAAAACCTCCTGTAAAGTAATTTACAGGATTTTTTTATTAATACATTTAAGTTCTATTATAACTCTTCAATAGTTTGAGTATCACCAAAACTAGCTGACCTTGCATTATAGACTCCGTTATTACCACCATTAGTAACAAAAGCAACAACTCTCATTTTAGAGGTATTAGTAACATTGCTAGGCACATCTGCTGTTATCGTTTGTGAGTATTCATTTTCTGCAAACACTTCCGCTGACGGTATACTACTACCTAATAAATCCGTAATTGATGCTCTTAACACGTTATCATGCTCAAAATTAGACAGCGTAGCTCCACCACCATAATAACTCGTGTAATTAGTTTGATCATGAAACAAATCGTCTTCTAATATATAAACAACAAGCTTAGGATTACTAACCGATAACGAACCGAACTTGATTTTCACATCAATTGAAATTGTAGTTCCATCCAACGTAGGTGTCAATGCTAAACCAACATCAGCATCCGTATCCGCCAAATCAACAATTTGACTTACATTACTAGGCTCTGGATAAGTCCATGTTGTCGTTCTATTTAGCATGGCTGTTGGATAACCTGATAAGCCAATCATATTCTCTAACGCAGAAGCTTCATAAGTATAAGGGTCATAATAACCACTAGATTGATCCGTAGTTACGCGGTGTATTGCAACAGTAACTGATTGATCCGTAGTCGCGTCTACTTGCTCAATACCATAAGATACTCTAGGACACCATCCACACCAAGTTCCTGTATAGTCTTCTATCAAAACATTGCGTTTAAATTTGGTTGGTAATTCTAACACTGTAACTTCTAAAGGCTCACTCGTTAAACCATTGTAAGTAGCTACAACACTTAACACACCTGCTGTTTGTGGCGTATAATTAATTCCACTTATACCAACACTATTTACAGATAGACTAGCCGAATTAGATACTACAGCACCTGTATCCGTAATGACGTTAAAAAATATAGCATCACCCACATAAACATCGCTGCTAGATTGTCTAGTTACTGTAATACTTGTAGCTTGTTCACCACCACCACCTGAATCATCACTACTATCACTACTGCAGCTTGTAAAAATTAATGTTAAGGCAAAGAATAAAGATTTAAAAAGGTAATTTGTTTTCATGAAGGATTTTTTTTTAATTCATTAGCGAATATAAACTAATTTTAATTTTTTGGTAGTATTATTGTAGGATTACTAATAAAAATAATTTATTCAAATGAAAAACAGCTTTATTTTATTAATATGTTTAATCATATTTAAATTCAGTGACGCTCAAGAATTACCGAATATCACATTAAAAAGTACTGATGACGAATCTGTCTCTATTCAAGAGTTAGCAAACACCGACACTATTAAAGTGTTTAGCTTTTGGGCGACTTGGTGTGTCCCATGCATTAACGAACTAGATGCAATTAGTGAAGTGTATGATGAATGGCAAGATGAAACTGATGTAGAAATTATAGCTATTTCTACTGACGATTCTAGAACTAAAAAACGTGTTATTCCACTAGTAAATGGAAAAGGGTGGGAGTATCAGATTTTACTTGACGATAACCAAGACCTCAAACGTGCTTTAAACATTGCAGTATTACCATATCTTATTGTTGTTAAAAATGGAGAAATCGTATATCAACATACGGGTTATACACCAGGAAGCGAGGACGCCCTCTTTGAAGTGATTAAAAAACACTCTAATTAACAACAAAAAACTACCAACCACTAGCTAAAACCACTACTATGAAAAGACTGATGTTACTATTAGTTTTTTGTCTATCAGGACAATTTATTTTTGCACAATTATTAGATAACTTAAGAATAGGATTTGAATCCAATTCGGCATGGTATAATGACGATAAAAAAACAGGATCTTTTTACGACAATGAAAATCAGGATGGCGATAAACACCTGCGCTTTAACAACTATCTAAAATTAGATTATACATTTTTAAAGAACTTTACGGCTACAGTTCAAATAGAATCTTATGAGCCTTTTGCATTAATTAACTACTCACCAAATTTTGAAGGTACCAATGTAGGTACGTATGCCTTAAACTATCGAAATTCTAAATTAAACATTACTGCAGGTCATTATTATGCACAATTTGGTAGTGGCTTAATCTTAAGAACCTGGGAAGACAGACAACTAGGTCTTAACAATGCTTTATTAGGTGGTAAAGTTGAATATAAACCAATAGAATTTGTTTCGTTAACAGGTTTATACGGTAAACAACGTTATGGTTTTGAAACATCGGAAGGTGAAATATTTGGTGCAAACGCTGAAGTTGATTTATCTACTATTATGAATTTTGAAACCTCATCTTTAAGCCTTGGGTTAAGTTATGTAGGACGAAAGGAGGCGATTGAACTAGAAGTTCCTGATTTTAATGAATTGACGAATGCGTTTTCAGGTCGGTTGGATTTTTCAGAAGGTAATTTTTACTCGAGTTTAGAATATGTTTCTAAAAGTGAAGATGCTATTGTTCAGTTAAGTCAGCTGTCTAATACTTTTGTCAAACCAGGAAATGCCATGCTATTAAATACTGGTTTTTCTAAAAAAGGCTTTGGCTTAGACGCGACATTTAGAAGACTCGAAAACATGACGTTTTATTCAGAACGCAAAAAAGATGGTAACCTTTTTCTAGAAAATATCGTTAACTATACTCCCGGTTTAACCAAACAACACGATTACTTATTAACTAATATTTTTGTGTATCAAGCGCAATCTCAAGTTTCATTTTTAGACCCAGGGATTTTAAAAGCTGGAGAAATCGGTGGTCAAATAGATCTATTTTATAAGATTAATAAAGACACACCTCTAGGAGGAAAATATGGCACAAAACTAGCATTCAATGTATCGTATTGGGCTGGCTTAAAAGGAGATTTTGATTATGGAAATCAAGACTATAGCACAGAAGTTTTCGGTTTTGGAAATAAATACTTCTCGGATATTAATTTTGAAATTCGAAAAAAATGGAGTTCAAAATGGAGCACTATATTTTACTACGTCAATCAGTACTACAATAAAAAAGAGATTGAAGGGAACTTTGGAGCTGACCCTATTAAAACTAATATTTTTGTAGCAGAAGCAACACACAAACTAGGAGGAGGAAAATCGTTTAGATTTGAAGCACAGAAATTATGGTCAGATTCCGAATCACATGATTGGACAGGCGGAACTTTAGAATTTAATTTAAACTCTAAATATTCATTCTATGTTAATGACATCTATAATAGTGGAGATGATGGTGACACATCAGAAACGCATTATTTTAATGTCGGTGGTAGTTACACAAAAGGTGCTACTCGGTTAGGATTAAATTATGGAAGACAGCGCGCCGGACTTATTTGTGTTGGTGGAGTTTGTCGTTATGCTGCTGAAGCAACAGGTGTTAGTGCTAACCTAACCATGTCTTTTTAGAAACCTTATACAAAAGTATTTTTCACCTGTCTTTTATTTAAATTTTAAAGGCAGGTAAATAACTTTCTTAGTTTCAAAGAATGCTTCTTCAAAATAGTCGGAAAGCAAGAATGCCTTAACATTTTTATATTGTTTTAATTCTTCAGTTAAATCACCTCCTTTTAAATATAAAATGCCATTTTTTAGCTCATTTTTTTGAGTTTTAGCAACCTTCCCTTTCACCCAAGTTGTAAATTCTGGCATCGTCGTCACTGCTCTACTTACAATAAAATCGAAAGTGTCATCAATGGCCTCTACTCTACTATGCGTTGTTTTCACATTAGTTAATTCCAAATCTTCAACGACAGCATTAATAACTTTTAGTTTTTTATTAATACTATCTACCAAATGAAACTGACATTCTGGAAATAAAATAGCCAAAGGCACCCCCGGAAATCCTCCACCTGTACCAACATCTAAAATTGAAGTTCCTGGAGCAAAATTGGTCACTTTTGCAATCCCCAAAGAATGTAAAACATGTCTTAAATACAACTCATCAATATCCTTACGAGAGATGACATTAATTTTACTATTCCAATCTTTATATAAGTCCTCCAAAGCTTCAAATTGTTGAATCTGAGTTTCAGTTAAATCTGGAAAGTATTTTAGAATGAGCTTCATGTTTTAAATTTTTACAAAAATACTTAAATTTAATCTTCATAATTAAACGTTAATCGATTAAGGCTGCTTTTTATTTATTAACTATCTTTGCATTGTTATAATGTTTTACAATCCCTGACGTTATAATTTTAAAAAACTGATTAAATGGCACAACAAACCGTCAAATTCTCTCGAACTGACTCTGCAAAGTTCTTTAGAACCCTTAACAAACGCGTTAATAATTACTTTAAAGACAACAACATTAAAAAAACAGGTAACTGGAAACTCTACACAAAAGCTATCGTAATGTTTACCCTATTACTAGGACCATTAGTAGTATTGCTTACAGTTGATAACATTCCTTCATGGGTTCAAATCATTTGCATGGTCGTTATTGGCATTGGAATAGCAGGTGTTGGTATGAATGTAATGCACGATGCTAACCATGGTTCTTTTTCTAGTAAAGCATGGGTAAATAAACTGATGGGAAGTAGCATTCACATCTTAGCGGGTAACGATTACAATTGGAAAGTACAGCACAATGTTTTACATCATACATATACTAATATTCAAGGTCACGATGAAGACATTGACGCCGGACGAATTATTCGTTTTTCAAAACATGCGAAATGGCTGAAAATCCATAAATATCAAAGATATTACGCCTTCTTATTATATGGATTACTAACTGTTAATTGGGCAATTACTACAGATTTTAAACAAACCTACCAATACCTTAAAAGAAAATTATCTTATGGTGACTTTCCTAATCCTGCAACACAATGGACCAAGTTAATTATTGGTAAAATTTTATATTATTCTATTTGGGTGGTTTTACCATTGGTTTTAGGCTACACTTGGTGGCAAGTATTAATTGGATTTTTCATTATGCATTATACCGCTGGTATAATTCTAAGTGTTGTTTTTCAATTAGCTCACGTTATGCCCAACACTGAAATGCCATTACCAGATGAAAATGGTACTATGAAAAACACTTGGGCAATCCATCAATTGTTTACAACGTCTAACTTTTCACCTAAAAGTTGGATTGTAGAGTTTTATACTGGTGGTCTAAACAGACAAGTTGAACATCATTTGTTTTCTAACATAAGCCATGTTCATTATAAAAACATTGCAAAAATTGTAAGAGAAACTGCTCATGAATTTAGTTTACCTTATAACGAATACAATACTATTTGGAAAGCTATTTCCGAACATTATCAACAATTAAAAGAGTTAGGTAGAAAGCCGAGTTTGGCTTAATACAATGTCTAGTTTAAAAACCACCAATTACAATGAATCAACTATCGGATAGAATTAATAATCTAGCCACATCAGCTACGCTGGCCATGGCAGCAAAAGCTAGAGAACTAAGAGCTGAAGGAAAAGATATTATTGGATTAAGTTTGGGTGAGCCAGACTTTAATACACCAGATTTTATAAAAGATGCTGCTATTGAAGCTATAAATCAAAACTACAATAGCTATACTCCTGTAGATGGCTATGTAGAATTGAAAGAAGCTATTATCAATAAGTTTAAGCGTGATAATAACCTCAGCTATACATTACCACAGATAGTCGTTTCAACTGGAGCAAAACAATCCTTGGCGAATATTGCCTCGGTAATGCTTAACGCTGGAGACGAAGTTATTTTACCTTGTCCGTATTGGGTAAGTTACAGTGATATTGTTAAGCTAAGCGATGGTATACCTGTAGAAGTTCAAACGTCTATAGATACCGACTTTAAAATGACAGCCGACCAACTAGAAGCTGCCATTACTCCAAAAACTAAAATGATTTGGTACAGTTCTCCTTGTAACCCAAGTGGATCTGTTTACAGTAAAGAAGAATTAAGAGCGTTAGCTGATGTACTTCAGAAGCATCCTAACATTTATGTTGTTTCTGATGAAATATACGAGCATATCAATTTTAAAGGAGGTCATTTTAGTATGGCTGAATTTGAAGACATGTATGATAGAACAATAACCGTAAACGGTGTGTCTAAAGCATTTGCCATGACAGGTTGGAGAATCGGTTATATCGGAGCACCAGATTGGATTGCAAGAGCTTGTAACAAAATGCAAGGTCAAATTACTAGTGGTGCCAATTGTATTGCACAACGTGCAGTAATTACGGCTTTAGAAGCAGAGCCATCTAGTATAAAATATATGGTTGATGAGTTTAAGGAAAGACGTAAACTCATCCTGAATTTATTAAGTGAAATTGAAGGCTTTAAAACGAACGAGCCAGAAGGAGCATTTTATGTATTCCCTAATGTATCTTCATACTTTGGAAAAACTATAAAAGGAAAAACAATAAATAATGCCTCTGATTTTTCTCTATTCTTACTGGAGGAAGCTTTAGTAGCCACTGTAACAGGTGAAGCTTTTGGTAATCCAGATTGTATTAGAATTTCTTATGCAGCGTCTCAAGAAGAAATTAAGGAAGCTATAAAACGTATTAAGACGGCTTTAAGTTAAATTATAATTGTCATATTTTTCATAAAAAAAGTTGCAACATTAATTGTTGCAACTTTTTTTGTGATTAATGTTTATTAGAAAAACCCTTACATTATAGAGATGTAATCTTAGAAATAATTTAAACTAAGAGCGCGAAACTAACAACAAATACCGATATTTTTAAAATCATAGATGTTCTATTTCCTAGTTTGCTTAACTGAGGAGATTTCGCACGCTGTTTAATACCAAATATGGATTTCTTACGGGCCTTTTTGAAATTATATTTTACAATACGTTTATACCTGGTATTCAGCAAGCCTCTAGAAGTGAAATGAACTTTTTTAGCACGTGCTATCTTATGTCCTAAACTTTGTTTAATTGCGGGTGTCATAAGCTGAATTTTAGAGGGATGAATTAAATAATATTCATTAAAAGTACAAAATTATTATTCAAATCCTTAAAAAAAATCTAAAAATTATCATTTTGACATTATAAACCTTAAATAATTTAAGTATTAGCATTTCCCAAAAACATCAAAAACTCAACGTCATTTATATTAAACTAGCTCCAGAATATCCAAAGCAAACTTCCAAGACATAAAAGTGACACACTAATCACTTTGCCCCATAGTATTTGATTTTCTTTTTTCAACTTTTGCCTTAACTGCTCTAAGTGTTCTGGAGTTGCTTTTGGAAAATTATATTCGGTTTTTCTTTGCTTATCATAACCGCCAAGAGTCTTTCTAAATCGTTTGGATTTATTAAGCATAATGACCTTATTACTTCTTAAGGTACTCATCATGGATTCTGCAAAGGGCATGAATTCTATTTTTTAATAATTAGACATTACAATGAAATTAACGCGATGATATAATCTGTCGCATAAATGAACACCCCTAAAAGCACAAAAAACAAAATCACCGTAAGTAAAATTACTTTTAGCATTCTAACGTCCCGTTCTTCTTTTAAACGCTTCCGAATAGCCTTTAACTGCTTAGTCGTAGCTTTAGGTAGATTATATTCCGTTTTAAGATTAGGATCATAACCACCAAGAACATTCTTAAACTTATCGCGTTGCGGCAACTGCCTTCTGTTATAGTTAATAACATTCATTGAGTTAGATGGCATAATTTCTAGGGTTTTAAATGAACAATATGGGATCAGATCAACCTATTTTTAAATATGTGATTTCAGTTTTAAAAGACACAACTTATGCATCAGATAAAAGTTCAGAGTGAGATAACTAACTCTATTCGAATACTAATTATTTGTAATTTGAGTATACCGAACCTTGGGTCTTAAAATGAGTTACCGCAATGGGTTCTGGTTCAAATTCTGATGTTTTATTGAATACTGATTTCATGATTGAAAATTTAATTGGTTATACAAATAAGACGTACAATCATTTCAAATGTTACAACCTGTAGATCAAATCTTAACCAAAATAAAACAGTAAAAACCACAGAAATAATAGTGAGAATATAGGCTAGCTCTGTTTGATAAAATCTTTAAAATAATTTAAGTATTAACGATTTTGTTTAACTAAAACATGTAAAAACAGCACCAAGCCAATTACTTTTAAGATAAGAATTAATGGACTAAAATTGAAGTCGTTTAGAAGAAGCAAAACAGAACTGGTAATTATAAATCCTGCAGCTAATAATTTGGTTTTATTAACACTCATAGACCAAGGCTTGTAATTACCGATTTCTCCAAAAGAAAGGAGTTAATAATATGAGAACCGTAAACAATTCCAATCGACCTATAAGCATTAAAAAAGACGCCCACCATTTTCCTAAAGGCGGTAAAGCAGCATAATTATTTACAGGTCCAAAGTCACCCAACGCAGGCCCAACATTTCCTAAACTAGATGCTGACAATCCGACGGCAGATGTAAAATCTATTTCAAACATAGAGAATACTAATGCTCCAACGATAAATGACAACATATAAAGAATAAAAAAGCCTAGCACATTAAATACAATATCTTTAGATACTGATCTTCCATTATATCGTACAGGTATAATAGCATTAGGATGTAAAGCGCGTTTAAATTCCAAAAAACTGTTTTTAATTAAAATTAATTGACGCATTACTTTTACACCACCCGAAGTACTACCAGCAGAACCACCTAAAAACATCATTCCAAAAAAGAAAACGGTTAAAAACGGGGTCCACAACGTATAATCTGCACTAATAAAACCTGTTGTTGTTATTACCGTTAATACTTGAAATAACGCATGTCTCAATGCACTTTCTGCCTCACCTAAAACCATGGGGTGCACAATAGTTGACTGCGATATGTCTGCTCTAAAATAGATTAAAACCGCAGAAATTAGAGTAAATATAATAATGAATTTAAAGTAGAGTGTAAACTCTTCATCTTTTAAAACCTTAGAAATTTTCCCTTTAAATAAATAGTAACTCAGCACAAAATTGGTACCAGCCAAAAACATGAAGAATATAATAATATACTGTATCGCAGGATTATCATTCCAATACGCTACACTTGCATTTTTAGTAGAAAATCCTCCGGTAGACACCGTACTTAACGCATGATTTATAGCATCGAAAAACGACATACCAGCAATCTGTAGTAAAATTGTTTCAGCAGCCGTATAACCCACATAAATAAGCCATAATCGTTTTGCTGTATCTGTAATTCTAGGATGTAATTTATCGGCACTTGGTCCTGGTGCTTCAGCCGCAAATAATTGCATACCTCCTACTCCAAGTAATGGTAAAATAGCAATCGCTAAAACAATAATTCCCATACCACCAATCCAATGCGTGGTACTTCTCCAGAACAATACTCCTTCCGGAATGACTTCAATATCATTTAAAATACTAGCACCAGTCGTCGTATAACCAGAAATCGTTTCAAAAAAGGCGTCCGTAAATGAAGGAATAGCTTCCGTAGCAAGATAGGGTAAAGTTCCTGTAAGAGACATCACAATCCATCCAAAGGCCACAACAATATAACCTTCGCGCTTATTCATTTCTTTGCGATGATCTTTTGTTCTGTACATCGCTAAGACTCCAATTAATAGTGTTACAAGACCCGCTAAAAAAAGTTGAAATGTGACACCATCTTTATAAATAAAACTTATTAACGTCGCAATAAGCATAAAACCACCATTAAACAATAATAGCAATCCAAAAAAGTGAAAGATAATTTTATAATTAAGTTTTATACGAGACATAATATCTATTATGAGAAAAATCGTTCTACTTCAGAAATAGATCGCGGTAAACAGCAAACCACTACCCTGTCTCCTGCTTCAATCTTAAAACTACCTAGCGGAATAGATCCTTGTCCTTCTCTTATGACACCTCCAATAATAGCAGATTTAGGAAATTTCACATCCTTTATAACCTTATTCGTTATCTTAGATTTAGGCTTAACCACGAATTCTAAAAGTTCCGCATTCATGTTGGTTAATTTTGTCATCGCAACCACCTCGCCTTTTCTAATGTATCTAAAAATATTATTTGCCGCTAATAATTTTTTATTGATCAACGTATCAATCCCTATAGATTGCGATAATTGATAATAATCCATATTTTCAACCAAAGCAATAGTTTTCTTCACCCCTTTTGATTTCGCCAATAAACAAGACATTATATTAGTTTCAGAATTACCTGTTACGGCAATAAAGGCATCCATATCCGAAATGTTTTCTTCATCAAGAATATCTACATTTCTACCATCACCACAGATAATTAAAGCATTAGGAATTTCTTCAGCTAAATCTTCTGCTTTACCTCTACGACTCTCTACCAATTTAACATTAAACTTACTTGAACACAAATCTTTAGCTGTTTGAAAACCAATTTGACTTCCTCCAAGAATCATAACGTTTTTAATGAGAACTTTAACCTTTCCTGATAATTTAAATAATTCTTCATCCCCATTTTTAGATGTTATAAAAACAACTTTATCTCCTTCTTTAAAAATAGTATCACCACGAGGTATTATAGTGTATTGTGTGCCTAAGCGTTGAATTGCAATAGGAATAAAATTCAATTCAGGATATATCTCTGCGGCTTCTTTAACTGTTTTATCTACAAAAGTTGCCGTTCTAGATAAGCGCAGACCTAACATGGTTAATGCACCTTCTTCAAACTCATAAGTATCGTTAAACCCATATTGATTTAATAATAATTCAATTTCTGAAGCCGCTAAGGATTCAGGTGAAATTAACTCATCAATTCCAAATTTCGAAAATCCAACGGTTTCTTTATTATCAATAAACTCGGTATTTGAAATACGTGCAATAGTACGTTTAGCACCTAACTGTTTTGCTAAAACGCAAGCTGTAATATTTGTAGTTTCAGAGGATGTAACGGCAATAAATAAAGCTGCAGTATCAATTCGTCCTTCTCTTAAAATGGAAATTGACGTAGCATCACCTTTAATAGTTCTAATATCCAAATGCTCGCCAGCATATGCTAAACTATCTTTTTTGGTATCTATTAAAGTAATTTCTTGAGATTCGTATGATAAAAGCTTCGCCAAATGAAATCCGACTTCACCTGCACCTGCGATAATAATTTTCATGTGTCAACATTTATTTATTTTTCAAAGGTCATACTTCGACTTCGCTTCGTATAAGCAAGCTGTTCGCAATTAATCATTTGATTGGCTGATAAAATCTTGAATATGCTCCCTTCATTGTATTTCCCTGAAATAAGCATACAAATATACTTATAAGTTACAAGTAATAAAGAGCCTATGGGATTTAAAGTTATATACACCTAAAAAAACAAAAATTCACAAGGCTCAAAAGGCGTATATTTTTAATGCGTATAACATCACAAATTTTTATTTTTAACTTTAAATACTTCCAACTTTAACTACTTATAACTTATCCATATATTTGCTAAAAATTTTTATGGCGGAAAAAGTAAACCCATACAAAGACAGTGACGCATCTAAAAAGAAACAGGTTACTCAAATGTTCGATACTATTTCTAATGAATACGATGGTTTAAACCGAGTAATTTCTTTTGGAATAGATGTAAAATGGCGCAATAAGGTTGTAGAAATGGTCGCCAAAACCAAACCTGAAAATATCTTAGACATTGCTACAGGGACAGGAGATTTAGCAATTAGCTTAACCTCTACAAACGCTAAAGAAATTATTGGTTTAGATATTAGCGATGGGATGTTAGAGGTTGGTCGAAAAAAAATTAACTCTAAAAACTTAGACGGCATTATTTCAATGGTGATTGGAGATTCTGAAGATTTACCTTTTGAAGACAACACTTTTGACGCTATCACCGTAGCCTTTGGAGTCCGAAATTTTGAGCATTTAGAAAAAGGACTTGCCGAAATTTTACGAGTGCTAAAACCAAATGGTATTTTTGTTATTCTTGAAACCTCCGTTCCTACAAATCCTATTTATAAAGCGGGTTATAACGTGCATACCAAACTGATTATGCCAACCATAGGAAAGCTCTTTTCTAAAGATAAAGTGGCTTATAATTATTTGAGCGAATCAGCTTCTTTGTTTCCTTATGGAGAAGCGTTAAACAATATTTTAAGAAAAATTGGGTTTATTAATGTCATAGACCTGCCACAAACCATGGGAGTGGCAACAATTTATTCAGCATCTAAAGCATAATATGAAGCATTTTTTTATCATTTTCGTCTTTTTATTCGCGTTCCAAAGCTCTTATGCTCAACTTTTTACAAAAGAAAAAGTTACAAATTCCGTAGATAATATAGATCAAAAGTTTTTGACTTGGGGTTATTTTATTGGCTTCAATCAATATGACTTTAATTTTGACTACAACGAAAATTTAAAAGATATTCTTGTTGAAAAAACGACTGGATTTCATTTAGGTCTTGTTGGAGACATGCGAATTAATAATTTCATGAATCTAAGACTTGAGCCTGGTGTATTTTTTACGACTCGAAATTTAGAATATAACGAAAGCTATTTTCAAGGCACAGAATATAATGATTCTGATTTGCTTAGAGAGGTAAAATCTACATATGTACACATTCCGCTTTTGTTAAAAATATCAACGAAACGTATTAATAATTTTAAACCGTTTATTGTTGGTGGTGTTTCTACAGCTTTAAATCTATCTAGCAATGAAGACAACCCAAATGACAATAGTTCTGGTGAGTTTAGAATGACTAAAAACACCTACTTCTATGAACTTGGATTTGGTATAGATTTTTATTTGCTATACTTTAAATTTACACCGTCTATACGTGGTGTTTTTGCTATGAATAATGAGATTATTCCAGATGTTGATCCCAATAGTCCGTGGACAGGAAACATCTCAAAAATGCAAACGCGAGGTGTATTTATTAATTTTACTTTTCAATAGTTCTTCTGCGAAATTCACTTAAAAGAATGGCAGTAGCATTAGCTACATTTAAGCTTTCCGTTTCTTTAATGGCACCAAACTGAGGAATGGTTATTTTACGAGACACTGTTTTCTCAATAGCTTCAGAAATCCCATTAGCTTCATTACCGAGAATTATAATGCCTTGCTCAGGTAAGGTTGCGCTATAGATGTTTTCACCTTCTAAAAAAGTTCCAAATATATCAATCCTAGTAAATTCTAAGTAATCGTATAAATCTACATATTGCACATTAACACGAGTTAAAGACCCCATCGTTGCTTGTACAACTTTAGCGTTATAGCAATCTACAGTATTTAAACTACACACTAAATCTTTAATGCCATACCAGTCACAAAGTCTAATTATAGTACCTAAATTTCCAGGATCTCTTACATCATCTAAAGCCACAATTAAACCATCATCTTGAGGGGGATTTCCCTTTGGAATCTCAAAAATTGCTAAGGCTGTATTCGGGTTTTTAAGTGCTGATATTTTTTTTAATTCAACTTCTGATATTTCAACTATTAAATCCTGAGGAGCATCAAATATGAGTTTTGTGGAATAGAGATTTTTTAAGGTATAATCTGACTTTAAGAATTCTGAAATTCCTTTTATACCTTCAACTATAAAAGAACGCTGCTGTTGGCGTCCTTTTTTTTGACTTAAACTTTTAATTAACTTTATTTGATTCTTTGATAACATTAAAATGTCTTTACATTTGTTAGATGAAACGCTTCATTATACAAAGTAAACCCTTTTTGATTTAATAACGTTTCGAAATTAAAGTGACTATACTATTTCTATAGAGGAAATGGTATTATTTTTGTTTCATTAAACATATTTTAATAATTCACCAAATTTAACTTTGCAACAGACCACTTTAACATCATTTAGTAACCAAAGTTACGTATCTCGCTTCACATTGCTTTTAGTAAGTGTAGCGATGCTAAGTTCTTGTAATGTTGTAAAACGTGTTAAAGATGGCGAACATCTTGTTATTAGTAATTCAATTATAGCTGATAGTGTTCATGTCTCTAACGAGCGGATTAATAATATCATCGATCAAAAAGTCAACTCTGGTATACGAAAATATTTTAGCACACCTTTAAAACTTCATATTTATAATTTAGCTAGACCAAACATCGATTCCATTTTGAATGCTAATATTTTAAGTGATTCGTCTAAAGTTAATCGAAACATCGCTATACTTTCTAAAAAACAATTTGATAAGCATATAGAAGCGCGACGTAATTTTAATGCGTGGTTAAAACGAACAGGTGAACCTCCAGTTATTTACGATGAAGATAAAACCATTAAAACGGCGAAAAATCTTCGAAAATACTATTATAGCAAAGGTTGGTTTAATAACAACGTTACTTACGACGTAGAAAAGGACAGTAATAAACTTGCTAAAGTAACCTACAAAGTCACAAAAAAGAAACCCTATATTTTAGATTCTTTAAGGCCGCTAATTAGTAGTAGTGCTATTGACTCTGTTTATCCAAAATTCATAAGTGCTACATTATTAAAAAAGGGAGAACAATATGATGAGCAAAATTATGAAAACGAGCGCGAACGCATTAACACGTATTTGCGAAATACTGGTTTTTATCATTTTGGACAAGATTATATTCGTTTTGAATTGGATACAACTAAAACCAACCACAAAGTACATACCGATTTAATTATTGCAAACCGAACCATTAGAGGTGATGATTCTACCACTACAGAACCTTTTAAAATCTATAAAATTAAGCAAGTCAATATTTACACCGACGACAATTTTGACAATCGCTTTAAAGTTATTACAGACACCGCAACCTACAAGGATATAAATCTTTATAGCAAGGAAAAGTTAAAGTTTAGACCTAAGGCATTAACAGATGCTGTTTTTATTAATAAGGGTGATCATTATAGTGATTTAGCTCGAAGTAGAACATCGCGTTACCTCAACGATTTACAAATGTTTCGTTATCCCAATATCGATTTTGTGGAAAATGAAGCCGATACAACCCTAACCGCAAATATATTTTTAGAGCCCAAAAAGAAATACAGTTTAAGTTTTGACCCTGAAATTAATACGAGTAACATTCAAACCATTGGATTTTCATTTAGTACAGGTTTAAAAATTAGAAATATATTTAGAGGTGCAGAAACCTTAGAGATTTCAGGAATTGCGGCAATTGGAGCATCTAAAACACGAAATGACTCTGAAGCCTCTTTTTTTGATATCAATGAATTTGGTGGAAACATACGTTTAACGATTCCGAGATTATTCAGTCCGTTTAATACCGATAAGATTATTCCTAAATACATGTCGCCTAGCACCATTATAAATGTATCGGCCACAAGCCAGCAAAATATTGGACTTGACAAACAAGCCATATCTGGTGTTTTTAGTTATAACTGGTTCCCTTCAAACACAGTAACAAATACCTTAGAATTGTTCAATGTCAATTTTGTAAAAAACCTAAATACGAGTAACTACTTTGGTGTATACACCAATTCCTTCTCTAGTCTGAACTCCATAGCACAAGACATCAATTATATTGATAGTGACGAGACTTTATATGATTCTAGCCTATCAAATTCTTACGCTCCAGCTGATACTTTTATCAATGATGTTTTAACTGGTAATACGAGTTTAACCTCTTCCGATGATGATTATTTAACCGTTAATACTATTGAAGAACGAAAAGAGCGTCTTACGGAGAATAACCTTATCATTTCTACGAGCTTTGATTACAAAAAAGACAAAAGAAAAAACATATTTGATAATGATTTCTCAGTTTTCAAATGGCGTGTTGAATTAGCTGGAAATCTATTATCAACAATTTCTAGTATTGCTGGTCTTTCAAAAAATGAAGATGACAACTATGATGTCTTCGGAGTGACTTTCTCTCAATATTTTAAAACCGAAATCGATTATATAAAGTATGTTGATTTAGGCAATAAGAATGTCTTGGCTTTGAGAAGTTATGCAGGTATTGCAATTCCATATGGCAACTCTAACAGTATTCCGTTTGCAGAGAGTTTCTTTGCTGGTGGACCCAATGACAATAGAGCATGGACAGCCTATAATTTAGGTCCAGGAAGTTCTAAATCGACCAACGAATTTAATGAAGCTAATTTTAAAATTCATTTAAGTGCAGAACAACGCTTTAGCTTGTTTGGTGCATTTCAAGGGGCCATTTTTGTTGATGCTGGCAACATTTGGAATGTTTTAGATAACGTTACGGACGACGATGCGACATTCACTAATTTCAATTCTTTAAAAGATATCGCAGTTGGTTCCGGATTTGGTATTCGTTATGATTTTGACTTCTTCGTGCTTCGCTTTGATATTGGTTTAAAAACCTATGACCCTTCACAAAGCGATAACAACCGATGGTTTAGAGACTACAACTTTAGAAATGCAGTTTATAATATTGGGATTAACTATCCGTTTTAATTTTTTATTACTTTTTATTTGACTCATGTTAGATACACTATCCGAGGATAGCCAGTTTATTTTCAAATTTATCACACCAACTGGACTATAACGTTTTCGACATTTTATAACCGATTAGACCATGTAAATTCTCAAAATTTACGTACTTTTGGTAACATAAATTATCAATTTTATAATTATGAGTCATAATATCAAACCTGGCGTTGCCACAGGAAAAGAAGTTCAAAATATTTTTAACCATGCTAAAGAAAATGGCTATGCTTTACCAGCAGTAAATGTCATTGGCTCTAACACAATTAACGCAGTTTTAGAAACCGCTAAAGCACTTAATGCACCAGTCATTATTCAATTCTCTAATGGAGGAGCGCAATTTAATGCCGGTAAGAGCTTAAGTAATGAAGATCAAAAAGCAGCTATTGCAGGATCTATTGCAGGCGCTAAGCATGTTCACCTTATGGCAGAAGCCTATGGTGTGCCTGTAATTTTACATACAGACCATTGTGCTAAAAAATTATTGCCTTGGATTGATGGTTTATTGGATGCAAGTGAGCAGCATTTTAAGGAAACAGGAAAATCACTTTATAGTTCTCACATGATTGATTTATCTGAAGAACCAATTGAAGAAAACATAGAAATCTGTAAAACATATCTTGAGCGTATGAGCAAAATGGGTATGACCTTAGAGATTGAATTAGGAATTACAGGTGGTGAAGAAGATGGTGTAGATAATACAGATGTAGATGATTCTAAATTATACACGCAACCGGAAGAAGTTGCTTATGCTTACGAAGAATTAAGTAAAGTAAGCGACCAATTTACCATTGCAGCTGCTTTTGGTAATGTACACGGAGTGTATAAACCAGGTAACGTAAAGTTAACACCAAAAATTTTAAAGAACTCTCAAGAGTTTTTATCTAAAAAACATAACCTACCTAACAATCATATTGATTTTGTGTTCCATGGTGGATCAGGTTCTACTGTAGAAGAAATTAAAGAAGCTATAGGATACGGAGTCATTAAAATGAATATTGATACTGATATGCAATATGCATTCTTAAGTGGTGTTAGAGATTATATACAAGATAATAAGGACTACTTGCAAACTCAAATAGGAAATCCAGATGGTGACGATGTACCAAACAAAAAGTACTACGATCCTCGCGTTTGGTTACGTAAAGGTGAAGATGCTTTTGTGGAAAGACTTAAAAAAGCATTCGAAGATTTAAATAATGTAAACACGTTATAAGTTTATTTTATTAAATATTTATAGACCCATTAAAACTCATAATCAGAGTTTTAATGGGTTTTTATTTGATTCATAAAACTCAAATATTGAGATACTTTTCTCTATTTTTGAGTTATATTTAATAAAATAGTAATTTTGTACGCTTTCTAATAGCAAAACAGAACTAACTAAAAAACGATTTGAGATCACATCAATAATCGCAAACCCTTCCTGAGTATTACAATGCATAGCGCTTATGCTGATTAGAACCAAAGCGACTAAGTAATAGTAGTCAAAGGATTAAAACAGCAACCTAATATGGCTTGGTTTAAAAGAAAAGATAAAGGTATTCATACTTCTACGGAAGAAAAAAAAGACACCCCTAAAGGACTTTGGTACAAATCTCCAACAGGTAAGATTATAGACACAAAAGAACTTGAACAAAATTTTTATGTAAGTCCAGAAGATGGTTATCACGTAAGAATTGGAAGCAACGAATATTTTCAAATTCTGTTTGATGATAATAAATTTAAGGAATTAGATGCCAATTTAACGTCAAAAGATCCTCTTAAATTTGAAGACACAAAAAAATATCCAGACCGTTTAAAAGCGGCACAAGCGAAAACAAAACTTAATGATGCCGTACGCACAGCTGTTGGAAAATCTAACGGACAAGATTTGGTGATTGCTTGTATGGATTTCAGTTTTATTGGAGGTTCAATGGGATCTGTTGTAGGAGAAAAAATAGCGCGCGCTGCAGACTATGCAATCAAGAAGAAAACTCCTTTAATGATTATTAGTAAATCTGGAGGTGCACGTATGATGGAGGCTGCATTATCATTAATGCAATTAGCTAAAACATCGGTAAAGTTAGCGCAAATGGCTGACGCTGGCATTCCTTATATCTCATTATGTACAGATCCAACTACAGGTGGTACCACAGCATCTTTTGCTATGCTTGGAGATATTAATATTGCAGAACCTGGAGCTTTAATTGGTTTTGCAGGACCTAGAATTGTTAGAGATACCACTGGTAAAGAATTGCCTGAAGGATTTCAAACTTCTGAATTTTTATTAGAGCATGGCTTCCTAGATTTCATTACACATCGTAAGGATTTAAAAAAACGTGTTAATTTATATATCGACTTGATAAAAAATCAACCGGTAAGAGCTTAAACAACAGTAGAAAAAGAGGTGTAAAAACCTCTTTTTTTTGCTTTAATGTATTAGAATTAAGATATTAATCAATTCTTATTATACCATATTTTCCACTGCATTTAAGGCACTTAAAAAATAAATAGAAAAGCAAGTTCCTTTATTTACTTTGCTTTCCACTTCTATTTTTCCACCTATACTTTCAATGTGGTTCTTCGTAATATACAAACCCACTCCTCTAGAGTCTGGATGTTCATGAAATGTACCATTCAAAGTAAACAACTTATTATAATTAGACTCTAAATCTATTCCTAAACCGTTATCTTTTACTTTAAGCACTACGAATTCATCTTTTGAACTACTTGAAAGTTCAATAGTTGCACGTCTTTCGTCTGATTTATATTTTATTGAATTGGTAAGAAAGTTGAGAATAATACTATCAATATACGCCTCAATTCCCATTATATAGCACCCTTTATCTACCTTATTTATAATTTCGCAGTTTTCCCTTTTTGCAATAGCACTAACATTATAAATAGAATTTTCGATATAATTATACAAGGACAGCTTGTTTAAAATATTGAATTTTTTAGGTTTATTTAACCGCATTAAATTAAGGTGATTTATAGTATCATCGAGATTACCTAAAGAATCCTTTAACATCTTATAATTCTCATTAGATGTTAAGGTCTCTTTTAATTCTTCTTCCAGAAATTCAGTGATAGAACATAAATTTCCAACATGTGTTCTAATATCATGAGTTGCAATATGAGCAAAATCTTTCAACGATTCATTTTGACCTTTAATTACATTCATTAAAAATTCCAAATGCCATGTCGCTGATTTTTGAGTTGAGATATCTGCTAATTGACTTATAAAATAGACAGGCTCATCATTTTCATCTCTCACCAATGACACGGATAACAGTGTCCAAACGACATAACCTTTTTTGTGAAAATATCGTTTTTCAATCTGATAGTTATCAATTTCACCATCTAATAATTGTTGCATATGAGCCAAATCAGACTCAATATCATCACGATGCGTAATATCTCTAAAATTCAGCTTATAAAGTTCTGCTTCCTCATACCCTAATAGATTCACAATGCTTTGATTGACCTTAATCCACACACCGTCTAGGCTTACAATAGAAATTCCTCCGTTAGCATTCTCAAAAATATTTTGAAACACTTTGTTCTTTAATCGCTTGAGATTTTTTGGCATGAGCTAACATTAAGTATTAAAAACAAAATTAAATTATACCATTAATTAGTTTAACTCAATAAATTATTAAGTTGCCATAATTACTTAAGTTCTAAAGATGGCTGTTGGAACAACTTGTAAAATACATTCAACTTAGGCCTTCTTAAAAAAGACTTTAAATGTGGTCCCTTCGTCCACTATACTCTCTACTTCAACTTTTCCACCTAAAGATTCAATCTGATTTTTAGTGATAAAAAGCCCAATACCAATAGCATCCTTATTACAATGAAAGGTGTTATACATCTGAAATAGTTTATCCCCAAATTTTTCCAAATCTATTCCTAATCCATTATCTTTAATTTTAAGCACTACAAAATCATTTTGACATTCAGAACTCAGTTCTATAATAGGTTTTCGCTTCTCAGATTTATATTTAATAGCATTCGTAATAAAATTGAGAATAATGCTATCCAAATACGCTGGTATACCTTTTATAAAAACCTCTTCATCAATAAGGTTATAAATAGTAGCCTCAGCATTCTGTGCTAAGGCGATAATATTGTATGTTGCCTTTTCTATATAATCATATAAATTCAGGGTTTCCATTTTAGAATCCTCAATTTCTCTAATTTTAGCAACTTCAGTTAAGTGAGATACGGTTTCTTGAAGATTACCGATGGCTTGTTTCAACAATTGGTAATTCTCATTCGCTTTCAAATTTGCATAATCCTCTTCTAAGAAATCAGTTAAAGACGCTAAATTCCCCGCATGAGATCTTAAATTATGAGTAACAATATTGGCAAACGATGTGAGTCTTTCGTTCTGTTCTTTAGCGACACTTAGCATTGTTAAAAATTTGTCTTCACTTTTCTTCCGATTGGTAATATCTGTAAATTGCCAAATCATGTGAGCTCTACCTTCCTTGAAATAAACTAATGACACAGAGATGAGCATCCAAAGGATAGAACCATTTTTATGAAAATAGCGCTGCTTTACACGATACTTGTTAATTTTACCGCTTATAAGATTTTCGAATTTCTCTGCATGAACACCAAGGTCTTGGGCATGAACAATATTATTAATGTCCATATTAAAGAGTTCCCATCTGGTATATCCAAAAATATCGCAGACGCTCTCATTAACTTTTAACCAATTTCCATCTAAATTTACAATAGCAATACCATTATAGGTATTATTAAAGGTGCGTTCTAAAACGTCGTAAGCGTTTGAGAAATTCCGTAAATGATTTGAAACTTTCATACCTAATTATTTTACAAGGGGTAATCTATTGAAAGCTATTTTAGTGTTAGGGAAATTTGTAGTTAGGACATAATTATATTCTTTAGGATATCAAAAAGTTACGAAAAAAATTTCAAATCACAAAAAAGTAGTATATTTGCCGCTCGAAAGAGAGGCTTTCGTGTACATAAAAATCATTTACAATAATATTAGCATGTATTTAGATCAAAAAGGAAAAGAGGAAATCTTTAAAAAACATGGTGGTGATGCAAAAAACACTGGTTCTGCAGAAGGACAGATTGCATTATTTACTGCAAGAATTAATCACTTAACTGAGCACTTAAAAAAGAATCGTAAAGATTTTAACACTGAGCGTTCATTAGTAAAGTTAGTAGGTAAAAGAAGAAGCTTACTAGATTACTTAACTAAGAAAGATATCTTAAGATATCGTGCGATAGTAAAAGAATTAGGATTAAGAAAATAATCTCAATATTAAGGCCACGCATTTAGCGTGGCTTTTTGTTTTTATATAACTCAAACGTAAGAGTAAAACAATCGTAAAAAAAATAGCAGAAAATCCTAAAGTGAAGTTTAGGATCCGCGGTTTTTCATTGGTCACAGACAACAACTACACACAACAACACAACGACCATTGTTTAATTAGAATTAAAAAATTTATGATTCCAAAAGTTTTTAGAGAGGTCATTGACCTTGGTGATGGTAGAGAAATTTCTATCGAAACCGGAAAATTAGCAAAACAGGCACATGGTTCTGTTGTTGTTCAGTCAGGAAAATGTATGTTATTATGTACAGTTGTTTCTAACTACGAACAAAAAGATGTAGACTTCCTTCCACTAACTGTAGATTACAGAGAAAAATTTGCTGCCGCTGGGCGTTATCCAGGTGGTTTCTTCAAAAGAGAAGCAAGACCTAGTGATGGAGAAGTATTAACAATGCGTTTAGTAGACCGTGTATTACGTCCATTATTTCCAAAAGATTACCATTCTGAAACTCAGGTAATGATTCAGTTAATGTCTCATGACCCAGAAGTTATGCCAGATGCAATGGCAGGTTTAGCCGCTTCGGCAGCGATTCAATTATCAGACTTCCCATTTGAATGTGCGATTTCTGAAGCTAGAGTTGGACGTATTAATGGTGAATTCATCATTAACCCAACATTAGCGCAATTAGAAGCGTCTGACATTGATATGATGATTGGTGCTTCTGCCGATTCTGTGATGATGGTAGAAGGTGAAATGGATGAGATTTCTGAAGAAGAAATGGCAGATGCTATTAAGTTTGCACACGAGCATATTAAAATACAATGTGCTGCGCAACTAAAATTAGCAGAGGCATTTGGCAAGAAACCGACGCGTGAATACCAACCAGAAAGAAAAGACGAAGATTTAGAGAAGAAAGTACATGACATGGCGTACGATAAAGTGTATGCTATTGCAAAAGCTGGATCTTCTAAGCATGAAAGAAGTGCTGCTTTTCAACAAATAAAAGAAGATATTAAAGCGACGTTTTCTGAAGAAGAATTAGCAGATTACGGAGGTTTAGTTTCTGACTATTACCGTAAAGCTGAAAAAGCAGCTATTAGAGATTTAACCTTAGATGAAGGTTTACGTTTAGATGGTCGTAAGACAGACGAAATTAGACCAATCTGGTGTGAGGTAGATTACTTACCATCAACACATGGGTCTTCAATCTTTACACGTGGAGAAACACAAGCTTTAGCAACGGTAACTTTAGGTACCTCTAGAGATGCTAACCAAATTGATATGCCATCTCAAGAAGGAGAAGAGCGTTTCTATTTACACTATAACTTCCCACCGTTTTGTACTGGTGAGGCAAGACCAATCCGTGGAACATCTCGTAGAGAAGTTGGTCATGGTAACTTAGCACAACGTGCCTTAAAAGGTATGATTCCTGCAGATTGTCCTTACACAGTACGTGTTGTTTCTGAAGTATTAGAATCTAATGGTTCATCGTCTATGGCAACAGTTTGTTCTGGTACGATGGCACTTATGGATGCTGGTGTGCAAATGAAAAAACCAGTTTCTGGTATTGCCATGGGGTTAATTTCTGATGCAGACTCTGGAAAATACGCTGTATTATCTGATATTTTAGGTGATGAAGATCACTTAGGTGATATGGACTTTAAAGTGACAGGTACTGCAGATGGTATTACCGCTTGCCAGATGGATATTAAAGTAAAAGGATTATCATACGAAATCCTTGTGAATGCTTTACAACAAGCACGTGCTGGTCGTTTACATATCTTAGAAAAATTAACTTCTACTATTGCTGAGCCAAATGTAGATGTTAAAGATCATGCACCTACAATGGTGACAAGACGTGTACCAAACGAATTCATTGGAGCCTTAATTGGACCTGGTGGAAAAGTAATTCAAGAAATGCAAAAGGAAACTGAGACCACTATCGTTATTAACGAAGATCCAGTGACTGAAGAAGGTATTGTTGAAATTATGGGTGTTGGTAAAACAGGTATCAATGCTGTAATGGCAAAAATTGATGCTATTTTATTTAAGCCAGAAGTTGGTAGCGTTTACGAAGTAAAAGTAATCAAGATGTTAGATTTTGGTGCTGTTGTTGAGTATATGGATGCACCAGGTAACGAAGTGTTATTACACGTATCTGAATTAGCTTGGGAACGTACAGAAAATGTATCCGATGTGGTAAACATGGGAGATGTTTTTGATGTGAAGTACTTCGGAATTGATTCTAGAACACGTAAAGAGAAAGTATCTCGTAAAGCATTGTTACCAAAACCAGAAGGTTATGTAGCAAGACCACCAAGAGATGATAAACGTTCTGGTGGACGTGATAACAATAGAGGAAGAGATAATCGCGGACGTGATAACAGACGTGATGATCGTAAGCCAAGACAAGATAAAAAGGAAGATTAATTTCTTTTCAAATCTTAATATATTAAAAAGCCTATCAACATTTGATAGGCTTTTTTTTATATCCTTATATTCAACACTTTATCGTAACCATTATCAATTCCATTACTTTAGAGCCATGTCTTCATAACTAAAAAATTGTATTGCTATTAAGTTTGCATATCATTTTAAGACTAAAGAAACATGTTAGCCAAAATAAGACTTCCGAAAAAATGATACTAACATAGTATTATAACCTTATCACTATTCCTATTTATGGCTTACGGACTTTACAAGGGAATTGGATTGATTGATAATTTCCCGAAATTTCAGTGTTTTAAACGGGGAAATTTAATAGGAAATGCTACACCGACTTTTGAAACTCCATCAATTGATGGTGGCGACGTCATTAGTGGATTAGTTTTATCAATAGTATTGTGGATTGGGATGACAATCTTACTCGTTGTTTTACTAATCATTTTAGAAGCTGTATTTTGGTTTTCGCTTTTTATACTATTAGCAATGTTGTATTGGATTTTTTTCAGAGCATTAAAATTCGTTTTTAATAAATCAAAAGACACAAAAGGGGAAATTGCAATTTCAGTAGTTTACGCCATAACCTACACTTTACTTTATGTTGGATGGATTTTCGGCATCGTATATTTGACTGAAATGATAAAATAACAATCACTTATTTAGTTATCCTACCCTATGAATTCATCATTGACTTCAGCGTTGGTTTATACCACCGAAACTAAATTTGTGAATGTTAAATAAAACTCAAAAAAAATCTAAATTGTAATATTAAACGTACATCTGTTTTAATCGATCACATCAAAAACTAAATGTATGACATCAAAATCAACCTCCTCAAAAAATAACATTTCAACCTCTAAAAATCGAACCAAAAAATTATCTAATCAATTTAACTTATTTCTTACTAGCACATCAATAACAGAAAATCCATATAACAAAATTGTTCTATTTAGTACGTTTTTACTTCTCATTTTAGGAGTCTATTTCCTCTCTGTTTTTTATAATGATTTTGAACAATTTAATGCCGACAAAATGAGTACTACCGTTGGCTACACTTTTATAGTTTTAGCGACAACACTTTTAGCTTTTAAAGCATTATTCTTCATTTACAAAGCCTATAATTATTTTAAATACAAGCCTATTGCTTCTGTTTCAGACCATGAATTACCAACGGTTACAGTTATTGTTCCTGCTTATAACGAGGGCAAGCAAGTTTATGACACCTTAGTAAGTTTAGATAATAGCAACTATCCAAAGCAAAAATTACAAATTATTTCTATCGATGATGGTAGTAAAGACGACACTTGGGAATGGATGCTTGATGCTAAAAAAATTCTAGGTGATCGGTTAGAAATTTACCAACAACCAGAAAACCAAGGGAAACGTCATGCCCTTTACCGTGGATTCAATTTAGGCACAGGTAATATTTATGTGACAGTAGATAGTGATTCTATCGTTACAGAAGATACATTAAGAAACTTAGTTAGCCCTTTTGTAAAAGATGACAACTGTGGTGCCGTCGCTGGAAACATAAGAGTGTTAAACAATAAAAAGGAAATGCTTCCAAAAATGCTTGACGTTAGTTTTGTATTGAGTTTTGAATTTGTACGTTCTGCAGAAAGCAATCTAAACTCCGTATTGTGTACACCAGGTGCATTGGCTGCGTATAGAAGTACCGCTGTACATCAATGTTTACCCCAATGGATTAACCAAACATTTATGGGGAAACCTTCCGATATCGGTGAAGACAGAGCTATGACTAATATGATCTTAAAACAAGGAAAGCACGTCTTGTTTCAGAAGAATGCTGTGGCTTTTACCAACGTACCCGATCAATATATGGGTCTATATAAAATGTTTATTCGTTGGGGAAGAAGTAATGTGAGAGAAAATCTAGAAATGGCAAAATATGTTTTTACGAACTTTAGAGCTAAAGGTAAATCTGGAACTAGAATCTTATTTATTAGTCAATTCGTAAAATTATTAATGAGTTACCCGCTATTAATTTCAATGTTGTTTTTCGTAGTTGTACATCCATTATTATTTTTAGGATCAACATTAGTTAGCATATTGATAGCATCCACATTTTCAGTTTTATTTTTTACAAGTCAATATAAAACCACGCAAGGCTTTTGGGCATACTCATACAGTATATTATTTACATTCGCTTTGTTTTGGATTACACCTTATGCGATTGCAACGGCGAGTAGAAGAGGATGGCTAACTCGCGAATTAGTTGAGGTATAATATAAAATCTTTTTAAAACAATATGAGCCTATGAAATTCTAATTTCATAGGCTTTTTATATTTAATTTTCCAATTTGTCACCGACAGTCTGTCACAATTACACTTTTAACTTTTTTTAGCAATTACGACATTACAAACAATTACCCTCTAAACATTTCAATTTCTTAACTATTTACATAAAAGCTTTAGGATATCAAAATTCTTTAAATCATAATTTCATTTTGGCACTATCGCATAGTAGTTGTGGTTATTAAGACAACTGACAGTTAACTTATTAACTAAATAAAATATGAAAGTACTAGTAATTGGAGCCGGAAACATGGGCTTTACCTATGCTGAAGGGATGGCTGAATCGCCACTAATCAGTAAACATAAATTAAGAATTTATGATACCGATCCAAAAAAAATAGAAAGCCTGAGTAAAGATTCTAGATTTATCGTTTATGATAATTTAGATGATTGTTTACCAAAAGCAGATATCGTTTTTATCGCGGTAAAACCCTATCATAGTGATGGGTTATTTCAACAAATGAAAACCATGATTAATGATAACCAAATTTTTGTATCCTTAATGGCTGGTGTCACTATTGACACTATTCAACAAAAATTAGACGTTAATAAAGTCATACGAACAATGCCTAATCTACCAGCACAAGTTGGTAAAGGAGTAACATCCTATACAGCATCCAAAACGGTTTCTAATGTAGAACTCATAATGGTTAGAAACCTATTAGATACCACGGGAACATCAATACATGTAAAAACTGAAAATTTCATTGATGCATCCACAGGGATTTCAGGTAGTGGACCAGCGTATGTTTTTTACTTCATGCAATCTATGTTAGAAGCTGCACAAAAAATGGGCTTTTCAGATTATGATTCCAAAATTTTAGTAAGTAGTACGTTTGAAGGTGCCATTGAGCTCTTCAATCAAAATAATATTTCACCAAAATCTTGGATAAATAAAGTAGCATCAAAAGGAGGTACAACCCAAGCCGCTATTGATTCTATGGATGATAATAACGTAAAACAGTTAATTCAGGATGCCGCTTATGCCGCTTTTGATCGTGCTGTAGAATTGGGTAAAGACAAATAAAATGATGAATACAGAGATAAAACGTGTGGTCGTAAAAGTAGGAACCAACGTATTAACAAATAAAGATAACAGAATTTTAGGACCAGTACTTCGCGAATTGGTAAGGCAAATATCTGTGCTATATGAAGAAGATATTATGGTTATTCTTGTGTCTTCTGGATCCGCAATGGCAGGCATGGAAATATTAGGTGAAACAACCATTAAAGACAAGTCGATAAGACGACAGGTCTACTCTTCTGTTGGGCAACCACGAATGATGAGACATTACTATAGTCTTTTTAATGACTACGGTATGAGATGCGCTCAAGTCTTAGCGACAAAACGCGATTTTGATATAGGTAAACACCGTGAAAATATGATAAATTGTTACGAAGGGTTACTCTCAGAAGGGGTCATTCCTATTGCTAATGAAGATGATGCCGTTTCATTGACCATGTCCATGTTTTCGGATAATGACGAATTAGCAAGTTTAGTTGCCGAACTGATAGATGCCGATCGATTAATTATTTTGTCTGATACGGACGGACTATATAATGGTCATCCAGATGATGATGATTCAAAACTATTAAACACTGTGGTCACCAATCAGAATGTAGAAAAATATGTTCAAGCTTCCGATAAGAAAGAAGGAGAAGGACGTGGTGGTATGGCTTCAAAATTAAAAATTGCGAAGGGAACCGCCAATAAAAACATTCCGACGTATATCGCCAATGGCAAAAGAGAAAATGTTATTGTAGATATCATAAATAATAAAAAAGTAGGAACTAAATTCATTAGTGCCTAAATAACTTTTAGTTAAAAACATACACATGAAACTTTTAAATACAGACATAAAAAACAACGTCTTAAAATCAATGCTTCAGATTTTAGATCGTGAACGAAACACTATTATTGAAGCCAATAAAAAAGACTTAAATGCTTTTAAAAAAGAAGACCAAGCCTTATATGACCGTCTTATTGTAAATGATAAAAAGGTAGATGAGATGATGGCAGCGGTAAAAGCTGTAATGCTTCAAGAGGACCCTGTTGGAAAAGAAATTTCTAACACAACCTTAAAGAACAAACTCAACATCGTTAATACAACGGCCCCTTTTGGTACCATTTTAATAATTTACGAATCACGACCAGATGTAACCATCGAAGCCGCCGTTTTAGCGTTTAAAGCCAATAATAAGATTTTATTAAAAGGCGGAAAAGAAGCTTTAAATAGTAACCTTATTTTAGAACAATGCTGGCATGAAGCTTTAGAAGACAACGGTCTGTCTAAAGATTGGATTAAACTACTACATTTAAAGCGCGAAGAAACTCAAGAATTTTTAAAAAACCCAACAGAGCCTCTAGATTTAATAGTTCCTCGTGGTGGTGAGCGACTCATTCATTTTGTAAAAACACATGCCACTTGTGCTGTCTTAGTCAGCGGACGCGGTAACAACTTTTTGTACGTATCTGAACACGCCGATTGGAGTAAAGCTGTAAATGTAATTATTAATGCAAAAACAGATAAAATATCTGGATGCAATGCTTTAGATAAAGTACTTATCAATAAAAATTTACCACAATACGAAACAAAATTAAACATGCTGCAGCAAAAATTAGAACAACATAAGGTTGAAATTCTAGTTGATAATAAGGTAGCTGATATTTTACCGCAAAATGAGACCATTTCAAATCATGACATATGGTATGAAGAATTTTTAGCTTTAAAATTACTTATTGGAGAAGTCGCGTCATTAGAGGACGCCATTGAGACTATAAATAAGTATTCTGGTAAGCATTCGGCATCCATTATTACGGAAGAAAAAGCAGAAGCTATGACTTTTATGCACAACGTGGATAGTGCTGCTGTATATCATAATGCATCTACCAGGTTTACCGATGGAGGTCAAATGGGAGTTGGCGCAGAGTTAGCCATTAGTACAGACAAATTACATCATCGCGGACCATTAGGATTAAACCAATTAGTCACTAACAAATATTATGTTTACGGAGATGGACAGGTTAGAGTATAGCTTTGAATAACCGATTCAGAAGCTACTCATTTTTAAATTAATAGCTGATAATTAGGATTTTACAATAAAATTTCTTATACTATAGGTTATGATTACACAAGACAAAATAAAATACGCGGAAGAACTAAGCAATTCAATATCTTATTTAGAAAATTTAGGATTTTCTAATATTAAGGCAGACCTAAAAGGTTATGAGACTCCTAAATCCTATCATAAAAAAGGAAGCGATATAGATGTAACACCAGATATTGTTGCTGAAAAAGAAGGACGTAAACATATATTTGACTTAAGTTTAAAATCTGAAAAGCCGAGATTATTAAAATCAAAATGGTTATTTTTAAATACCTTAAGTCAGATTAAAGCTTATCGGTTTAGGCTAATAACCATGAGAGGTCATTATAAATTTACCAATGACACTGTCGACTCTATAAATCTAGAAACTGTAAAACTTCTAAAGATTTAAAAAAAAATTTATTAGTATTGTGTAACATTTTATTGTTTTAGCACGTATAATAAAAGCAACCGTTGTTGTAAAATTGCACAAATCTTAAAATATAAATGAGACAGCTTAAAATTACCAAGCAGGTTACCAATAGGGAAACTGCATCATTAGATAAGTATTTACAAGAAATTGGTAAAGTAGATCTTATTACAGCCGACGAAGAGGTAGAATTAGCTCAACGTATCAAAGCTGGAGATCAACTTGCTTTAGAAAAGTTAACCAAAGCTAACCTGCGTTTTGTGGTATCTGTTGCAAAACAATATCAAAATCAAGGTTTAACCCTACCCGATTTAATTAATGAAGGTAATTTAGGATTAATAAAAGCTGCACAACGTTTTGATGAAACGCGTGGGTTTAAATTTATATCCTATGCGGTTTGGTGGATTCGTCAATCAATTCTGCAAGCCTTAGCTGAACAATCTCGTATTGTACGTTTACCATTAAATAAGATTGGTTCTATTAATAAAATCAATAAGACGTTTGCCTTTTTAGAGCAAAGTCATGAGCGCCCACCTTCTGCAGAAGAAATTGCAAAAGAATTAGACATGACGATTAACGATGTTAAGGAGTCTATGAAAAATTCTGGTCGTCACGTCAGTATGGATGCTCCTTTAGTAGAAGGTGAAGATTCTAACTTATATGATGTATTACGAAGTGGTGAATCACCAAATCCAGATAAAGATTTATTACACGAATCTTTAAGAACTGAAATAGAACGTGCTTTAGAAACATTAACACCGCGTGAAGCTGACGTGATTCGTTTGTATTTTGGATTAGCTAGTCAACACCCTATGACCCTAGAAGAAATAGGAGAAACGTTTGATTTAACTCGTGAACGTGTAAGACAGATAAAAGAAAAAGCAATTAGACGTTTAAAGCATACGTCTAGAAGTAAAATATTAAAAACATATTTAGGTTAGGTATTCGTCTTTTTAACGACCAACCTAAAGAAGGTAACAACAGTTACAAACATAACTGTTCGTTTTTTGATTGATGAAAGAACCCACGGCTGATTACCGTGGGTTCACTTTTTTTATGAATCACGGTTCTTAGCTAAAATTTCAACCATCCTCTTCACAATATTTCTACAAAACCCACTCGTACAAAAATCCATTTACTCCTAAAAGGAAGATATAATCCTGACTTTTTAAGTACCTTTGCCGAAACATTAAAAAAAGATATAAAATGGCTTCGAAATTAATTGCTCCATCAATGCTAGCTGCCGATTTTGGCAATCTTCAACGCGACACTGAAATGGTAAATAATAGCGATGCAGATTGGTTTCATATAGATGTGATGGACGGCCACTTTGTACCCAACATATCTTATGGCATGCCCGTTATTGCTGCGATAAAAAAACATGCAACAAAACCCTTAGACGTTCATTTAATGATTGAAAAACCAGAACGTTACATTGAAGAATTCGCGAAGGTAGGAGCTGATATTATTACGGTGCATTACGAATCTACGGTCCATTTACATAGAACTTTAAGACAAATTAAAGATGCCGGTTGCAAAGCTGGAATTGTTCTTAATATCACGACTCCACTAACTGTTTTAGAAGACATTTTACCTGAATGTTACATGATATTATTGATGTCTATAAACCCAGGGTTTGGTGGACAAAAATTTGAAGATATCACCTACAAACGTGTAAAAAACTTACGCAAAATGATAGACGAGCAAGGTCTAGATACACGCATTGAAATAGACGGAGGAGTTACCGATAAAAATATTCAGAAATTAGTAGCAGCAGGAGCGGACACGTTTGTTGCAGGCAGCCATGTTTTTAAAAGTAATAACCCAACAGCAACTATTACAACCTTAAAGGATTTAGCTAATTCATAAAACAGGGCATTGAGCACTTTTTATAGGTGGTTTAACATGTACTTAATTAAATCGGTAGTGGTAACAATGCCAACTAGGCGACCATGATCTACAACTGGTAACGCATGAAATTCCTTTTGAGCTAAAATTACTGCAACTTCCTTTATAGTCGTATCTGATTTTACGGTGACTACATTTTTAGCCATAACTTGCTCAATCGTAAACATATTATAAACTAAGGTTTCAATATTCGTTTCCGTCTCATCTACGGCATCAGCAAAGCTTATTCTGAGCAGATCGGTATAACTTAGCATACCAATAACAATCTTTCCTTTAACTACCGGAATATGTCTAATTTTATACCTTTTAAATAAAAGTTCAGCTGTCTCAAGTTCATCATCCTTCTTCAGCGTAATGATATTGGTAGACATAATGGTAGACACTGGCTCTATATTTTTCATGACTTCTATGTTTTATAATTCACTTTTAAAAGTAATTTATAAAACGTTCATAAAGTATGACAAATGTCACGAATAAAGCAAATAGAATAGGCGTTGTAGATTACTTTTGATTCCCATAACCGTAGTTATAGCCATAGTTGTAACCGTAACCATAAGATTTACTCGCTCCAACACTATTAATCACGTACGCCATGTTTTTTAATTTACCTGTTTCAGCGAGGTCTTTAGAGTACTTTAAAAGATTCTTGTCTGTATAGTTGGCTCTAGCTAAATACACTGTGGCATCCGCTAGTTGAGAAATTAGCATCGTATCGGTTACTAAAATAGTTGGAGCCGTATCAACTATAATATAGTCAAATTCCTCTTTAGCTTCTTCTATTAACTTAGTGAAACGACCATTAGTTAGAAGTTGTGCTGGATTGGGAGGAATACTTCCAGATAACATAATACTATGATTAGGATGCTTTTCAAAACCTTTGATTAAAGAATCTCTCCAGTCATAATTACCATCATGAAGATAATTAGATAAGCCTGGCTTGTGCTTGTCTTCATTAATACGATTATGAATCTGTGGGTTTCTTAAATCCGCACCGATTAAAAGTACTTTTTTGTTTATACTAGACAAGGCTAAAGATAAATTAAGACTAATAAATGTTTTTCCTTCACCTTTAATGGTTGATGTACAGTAAATCACCTTTGCTTTTCCATCGTCCCTAACCGGTAAAATAAAATCTACATTAGAACTTAAAATCCTGAAGGATTCAGCTAAAGCTGTTCGAGCATTAGGGTCATCAAAGATGTCTTCTTCTTTCGTTTTTACATCTGGAATTTCACCTATAATTGGTGTTTTTGAATTTATTTTAATGATATCCTCTTTACCATGCAACTTAGTATCTAGCATAAAGACGAGATATAATAGTCCAAACGGAATTAGCAATCCGCCTAAAATGGCGACAGCATAAATAACCTTAGACTTTGGAGAGATAGGTATAGATCCAGACAAAGCGTATTCAACCACCTTTATAGAAGGTTCTGTAATTGCTAAATTTATGGCGGCTTCTTCCCGTTTTTGTAATAATAAAAGATATAAACTCTCTTTAATATGTTGTTGACGATTAATAGCCCTCAGGAGTTTCTCTTTTTGTGGAATTTGAGATACTTTACCAATAAACCGTTGATTTCGAATATTGAGCTTCTGACTAGAGGCTTCTAATTGACTCACATACGATTTTAAAGATCTATTAATATTAGCCTTTAGGCTTTCTACTTGAGATACTGCTTGCTTTACCAAAGGGTTATTAACCCCCCCACTATTTAAAATCTTATCTCTATTAATTACGGCATTATTATACTCAGCAATAAGTATATTGATACTAGAATTATCAACACCAATATTAGAGGGTAATAAATCTGATTCCGAATTTTCATTTAAAGACGTTTCTAATAAACGAGATAATTCAAGTTGACTTTCTATTTGAAACACTTCTTGTTCAGACTTTGTCCGCTGTTCTAAACCCAATTCAGCATCGACAGTAATATCTACTAAATTATTGCGCTGTTTAAAATCTTGTCTATCAACTTCTATTGAATCTAACTCTTCTGCTAAAAACACAAAACGGCCATCAATAAAATCCAAGGTACGCTTAGATACCAACTGGCGATCACTAATACCATCTTTATCAAAGACATCCATCAATGTATTTAATATACTTTCAGAAAGTACTTTACTCTCTCCTTTGATACTCAACTTAAGCAAATCACTTTGCTCACCTATAGCTCCAATATTAATTTTAGACTTAAGATCTAGTGTAGCGCTTTTAACAGGAATAAATTGAACTATATATGATTTACCTATTATTAATTGCGTATAATCTGCAGTAAGTGACCTTATATTAAATGGTAAGTGATGCTCGGTATTAAAAGTACTAAACTCAGAAAAAGTCAATAATTCTTCTGTTCCTAAATTTATGACTTCAAAGCCTTTACTCTTAACATTAATCTTGTAAGATGAGCTTTCTTCGATACTATCAGGCTCTATAATCTGATGAAAATCTAAAGGTAAATTGTCTATCTGAGATGTGACAACAGTTCCATCCTCATAAAACCTTGTTGACAAATTTAATTCTCTAACAACGCGATCTATAATTAAATACGATGTTAGAATTTCACTCTCATTTTCTAAGTTAATGTTAGAACGATTGAAGACAAACGCCGAAGAAGGTAATTCTAAGCCCTCAGATTCATCTAAAATTTTAATCTTAGAACTTGTTTCATATATGCGATGGGAATACCGTAAGTACGTAAATGCACTTATTAAAGCAATTACTAACGCTAATGCAAACCAAGGCCAATAGCGTAGATAACGAAACACTTCCTGTTTTACATCTAAGTTGTTCTCCTCACCTTCTTTGTAGTTAATTAAATTATCCATATATCTATTATCGGGCCAGTAAAATCGTTATAGTTAAAGCTAAAGAGGCTATTGTAAGAACCGTCCCTATATTTCCAATGAATCCTGACTCTTTAACCTTAGTATCATTAGGGTTAACGACTATTAAATCATTAGGTTTAATATAATAAAACTCACTATTCATAAACTCGGCAGACGTCAAATCAATATGGGCTACTTTACGCATCCCATCGGCTTCTCTTGTAATTAAAACGTCATTTCTTTTTCCGTTTATTGTTAAATCCTTTGCATATCCTATTGCTTGTAAAATAGTCATATTTTGTTCCATATACTGAAAAGTACCAGGATTATTTACCTCACCCAATACTGTGACCTTAGCATTAATCAACCTCACATTTACGGTCGGATTAGACAAATGCCCACCAGAAATTAAACTGGCTTTTATAAATTCACTTAATTGTATAGTCGTCTTATTGAGCGTGGAAATCTCACCCAAAACCGGAAAATTAATGGTGTTATTAATGGATACCAAGTAGCCATCTAATTGAATTAATTCTACACTTTGTGATACTGCGCCTTGTAAAGCGTTTTTATTGTAAGGAATAGCTGCTTCCGGCACAACACTCTCCACCGTTATTTTTAATATATCATTGGGCTGAATTGTTGCATCTTGATAATTGATTGCATTTTGAGCTGCGCTATCTGCGTCTTGTAAATATAAAATATCTTTTTTCGACGCACAGGAACCTAAAAAGAGAAGACAAACTATAACAAAAAATTTTTCTAACATTGTTTAATTTTAAACGATCTGGCAAATATAAGGGCAATATCGCTAGCAACAAAGGATTAATTTACAACCTAATTAATTGTTATTTAGAGCCTCTGGCTTTTTATTATCTGACTTTAACCAATCA
The DNA here is from genome assembly GCF_018860545.1 of Winogradskyella psychrotolerans. Classification (GTDB taxonomy): domain Bacteria; phylum Bacteroidota; class Bacteroidia; order Flavobacteriales; family Flavobacteriaceae; genus Winogradskyella; species Winogradskyella psychrotolerans_A. Next base: position 335,469 of record NZ_JAHKPN010000011.1, read on the forward strand.
TAGATAAAATAAAGAGAATACAAAATAGTACCCACAGCTAAAAGTATACAAAGTTGAACGTGGATTTCACAGTTTCTAAATAAATAGGTAGACACGATTAATAACGCATTTACAAAAACAATCATTGCCGTTGTCTGTTTGTGAGAAAATCCTAAAAATAAAAAGCGATGGTGTAAATGATTCTTATCTGCGGAAAAGGGACTTTTTTTATGGATGACTAAGCGAATAAAGAAGATTCTTAACGTATCTAACAATGGAAAAAACAAAAAGGACAAAACTAATATCGGCGATGAATTATGATAATTACTTGTTGCTGACATTTCAGAACTGCCAATAAAACGCACAGCAAAGACCCCAATTATAAACCCAATAATCATAGATCCCGTATCTCCCATAAACATTTTTTTGCGTTTCGAAAAGTTTAAGCGCAAGAATGGAATGAGAGCTCCTACTAACGCTGCTGCCAAGACCACCATACTAATATCCTTGTATCTAAAAAACACATAGCCAAAAGCCAAACACGCCATCAACGCTAATGAACCCGCTAAACCGTCTACACCATCAATAAGATTGAAAGCATTAATAACCAATACATATACAAATAGTGTAAACAGTACGGATAACGTATAAGGTAAAATGGTAATCCCCAAAATCCCTGACAATCCCAATATACGCGTATCTGTAAAAACTATTAATAATAATGCTGCAAGTAACTGGCCTGTAAATTTCTTAAGGGGTGATAATACTAAAATATCATCTTTAAGCCCTAAAAAAAATAGTATGGTTATACTACCTAAAACAAGTAACAAACTTTTAGTATCTAATAAAGCTCCTACAATAGTTATAGTAACAACAATACCCAAATAAATACCTATACCCCCTAAATTCGGTACACTTCCTGAGTGACTACTCCTTGAATCGGAGGTCGCAATTAAATTTTTTGCTTTGGCTACATTTAGAATAGCAGGATAACTCGTTGCCGAAACAATCAGTGCTACTAAAGCAGAGACTAAAGCCAACCAGCCGATATAGTTACTAGGATTAAAATTATCAAGAAGTTCTTTTACCATAAATTTGGGATTGTAGATAATTAAATGTCAAATTTGCAATAAAAATTACAAACCTATATGTCTTTATTGTTAAGGACGATTAAACCTCAGTTCTTTGATTTAAATTGTTTTAGCTTTGTAACATTTTTCAGAAAAATAGTTCCAAAACCTCCTATATCATTACCTCGAACAGCCTTCAAATCTTCCTTAGTTTTTTTTATAATATTCTTTATACTGTTATTACTAACTCCACCCACGCGCATCTTAATAATCGTTTTATTTAAGTAGAAAAACCTTAAGTCAGCTTGCTTAAAAATTCTTAAAATAAAGTCGTAATCGGCAGCGATTTTATAATTAATATTAAAGCTACCATAGGTGTCATAGATATGTTTTTTCAAAAATAAGGTCGGATGTGCAGGCATCCAGCCTTGTTTTAATAATTTTTTAGTAAAGGGTTGACTCACCCAATTACGAATAATCTTATCCGTATCATCAAAGGCTACATAATGTAAATCTCCGTAAACTCCATCCACCCCTTCTGTAGTAAATTGTTCAACGATATCAGCTATAATATTTGGATTCGCAAGAAAGTCATCAGAATGTACAAATCCAATTACATCTCCTGTAGCACGCTGAACTCCTTTATTGAGAGCGTCATAAATCCCTTGATCTGGTTCCGATTTAAAAACAACATTTGTATTGGATGTTGTTGCTTTCTTGATAACTTCAATTGTAGCATCTTTAGATCCACCATCTACAATGATATATTCAATATTAGAATAAGTTTGATTTAATACTGATGCCATACACACAGCTATGGTCTCAGCACTATTATATGTTGCTGTAATTATGGAAACTTTCATTGCCTATATGTTCGCTTTTAAACTAATAATACCTTTATCATTCTATTAGTAAACTTTATTATCATGCTTAAAATCAATGCAAATTTAACAATTAAATCTCCAATTTTAACATAATATTACAATATACTTAAACTAATGTTCGAAAACAAGTCTAATCCTAATGATCAGGGTTTTAAATAAATAAGACTAGAGTGTTATAACTTTATAACACTCTAGTCTTAATAATTAGTCTTTTGGTTGATTATGATTTTAATAAATTATCAAAATATTTAATAGTATGTCCTAGACCTTCTCGCAGTTGTACTTTTGGTTCCCATCCGTTCAACTCTTTATGTGCTAAACTGATATCTGGCTTACGCTGCATAGGGTCGTCTTGAGGCAAAGGCATATGGGTAATCTTAGACTTAGAATTGGTAAGATCAACCACTTCTTGTGCCAATTCTAACATGGTAAATTCTACTGGATTTCCAATATTCACAGGCCCTTTAAAACCATCTCTACTCCCCATCATGCGAATCGTTCCTTCAACCAAATCATCGACATACTGAAAACTTCTAGTTTGGGTTCCGTCTCCGTAAATAGTAATAGCATCACCTTTAAGCGCTTGAACTATAAAATTAGACACAACTCTACCATCTTGAGGATGCATTCTTGGTCCGTAGGTATTAAAAATTCTTATAATTTTGATATCAACCTCATTTTGATTGTGATAATCCATAAACAGCGTTTCCGCACATCGTTTACCTTCATCATAACACGATCTTAAGCCTATAGGATTAACATGTCCCCAATAACTCTCTGGTTGTGGGTGAACGTTAGGGTCACCATAAACCTCACTGGTAGAAGCTTGAAGTATTTTTGCATTTACACGTTTTGCTAAGCCTAACATGTTTATGGCTCCCATAACCGAAGTCTTTATCGTTTTTATGGGATTGTATTGATAATGTACTGGTGATGCTGGACAAGCCAAATTATAGATCTCATCAACTTCAATCATATACGGATTTATAATATCATGACGCACCAATTCAAAGTAATGATGATCCATTAAATGTTCTATATTGCCTTTAGAACCTGTGAAGTAATTGTCTAAACAAATAACTTCATTCCCTTCGTTTAGCAAGCGTTCACATAAATGTGAACCTACAAAACCTGCCCCTCCTGTAACTAATATTTTCTTCATTGGTTGGATTTTAATTCTTTGATTTTAGTTTGTATTTGTAAAAAATAATTGGCTTTATACTTGGCCAAATAATATCCTGATTTGCCGTCAAATATACCTAGTTTTATAAAATAAGAATAGAAAAAATAAACAAAAGGTAATAAACCTGTATTTATTAAATTATATTTTACTTTTTGTCGCTTCGTAAAACTCTCTAAATTATTTGCTTCTAAAGACATAAAACGTTTAGCTTCCCAAGAGGAGTAGGCATTATGTTTAGCGATATAATGTTCTAAACCTTTATAATCGTTGTGTATAATAGGACTTTTTATGTGCCCCGAACTTCCCTCAATAATCGGGTGTTCATGAATTTCCATATCTAAATGAGACCAACTATCTTCTTCTATTTTTTCATATTCACCACAACCTTTCTTAAACAAAGCCAACTTTTTCATTTTATCACCATACTTCAATTCATGGCCCATAAAAAAGTTATTATAGTTTAGCCAAAACGAATTGTGTGTAGTATTAGCGATGGTTGTTTTAAGTTCATCAATAAAGCTTAGTGTCAACATTTCATCTGCATCTAAAAATAACAACCAGTCATTTTTAAGCGCTACGTTTCTCAAGGTCCAGTTTCTTTTTTTAGGAAATTTACCGTTCCATTCAAAATTAACCAACTGGTGGTTGTGTGAACGCACAATTTCTGGAGTTTTATCAGTACTCATAGAATCTACTACAATAACTTCAGAAAAAGAAGTTAGCTTATCCAAACAATCCGGGAGATTCAGTTCTTCGTTTTTAACAGAGATAATTACGGTAACAGGAATTTTACTATCCATTAAGCTTTCTTTCTTTTATGAATTTTGCAGGATTGCCGCCTACAATAACCCAGGGTTCAATATTCTTATAAACTGATGCTGTTGCACCAACTACGGCACCCTCACCAATTTCAACCCCCATATTGATATATGCCCCAGCACCAACCCAAGCTTGATCTTTAATAATAATTGGTTTTGTAATTAATGGGTAGTCACTTTTCTGAACATCATGAGACGCGGTACACAAATACGATTTTTGAGATACAATGGCATGCGCTCCAATGACTATTTTATCAACATTATAGCAATCAACCTCTGGAGCCATACACGCGTGTTCTTTCATTTCTAAATTCCAAGGTGCATAGATTTTTACAGAAGAATACACTACAGCAGTTTTATGAACTTTAGCTCCAAAACCCCTTAGTAGAAAGAGTTTCCAGCTATTAGCAAAACGTCGCGGAAAAGGTTTTGCTAATAAAAACCAAACTATTGTCCATAGTAAGCGTTTTAGCTTGTTCAGGAAGCTAAACTTATTATTGTAGGTTGAAAGGTCTATAGTATTCAAAATCTAATCTAACTTTATAAAATCTGGTATCTCATTTGGGTTCAATAACCAATGGTACAAACTTAAGGTTTGGTTTGCAATATTACCCCAAGTAAATTTATTTTTTACCAAATTATAACCATTTTCACCATAACGAGTAAGATCGTATTCAGAATTTAGAACCTGTTTTATAATTTTTGTAGTATGCTCTAGATTGTGATTAATCTGAATACTCGCCTCATTTTCGAAACCTTCTGGAATATTACATTCTGGCGTCATCAATACCGGAAGTTTATAAGACCACGCTTCCAAGACCGACATGGGCAAACCTTCGCTATAAGACGGCAAAATAAAAGCATCCGCATGTAACAACTCTTTTTCCTTGGCCTCACCATACACTGGTCCAATAAATTTTACAAAATTGCTTAACTTATACTCCTTGCATTTTTCTTCAAGTGCTTCTTGATGCCCATTTTGAGACCATCCTGCAATTCTAAATTCCCAGTTAGACAATAAATGAGGTGCTGTTTCCTGAATATTCTTAAAAACCTCAAGACTAAACTCTAAGCCTTTTTTAGGGTGGACTCGACTAATAAAGAGCAATACTTTTTTGTCTTCAACCCCTTTAATATGGTGTTTTTGTTTGATTTCTAAATCCTCTGGTAAATAAATTCCATTAGGAATGATGGCTACAGGATTCTTTAGGCCTAAATTACGAATAGACTGGTATTCCGATTCACAAAGCGCATGGATACAATCTGCACCTTTAAGATTGGCATATTCAAACCAATGCCCTACAAGCTTCTTCTTTAGTTTAGAATTATTAATAGCCCAAGGATCTAACATGCCTCTTGGTGTAATAATGGTTTTGGTATGCGATTGTCTTTTTTGAGCTAATGCACAATGTGACGCATAAGTCCATATCCCCTGCTGATGTATAATATCTGGATTATTACTTTTTAAAACACCTTTTAAATCTTTAGAATAGGCAAAATTCTTAGGCCCTATGACGTTATAAATAGGCATTTTTAAGTCACCCCAAGACGCTAAGTCTTCTTCAGTGTATTCGTCGTTATGCGAAATGACACTTAGGTCCAAAGCATCATCTGCAGCTACAATACTTTTCGCTAAGCTTTTTACACTATTAAAAAGACCTCCCGCATTTCTCGAATTCGTACCAGTTAAAAGGGCTACTTTAGTCATTAATTTCTTTTCTGTATTTGATTAGTTTAGCTGGATTACCAGCATATATGGCCCAGTCTGGCACATCTTTAGTAACAATGCTACCAGAGCCAATAATGGAGTGACTTCCAATCTTAACACCTGGCAAAATAATAGTTCTGGTACCTATCCATACATCGTTTCCTATAATTACAGGTAACCTTGGAGGAGCTCCCTGCTGCGTCATTGGGATATCTGTTCTATCAAAATTATGACTACCGGAGAGTATGGACACTTCTGGCCCCATCATTACATCATCTCCTATGACGGTATCATTACCTATCCAAGCCCCTCTATTTAAAGATGAATTGTTGCCAATTTCAACATTAATACCACTTCCAAAATCAACATCGGCATGCACTTTAAAATAGCCTTTATAAGATTTAAATATGCGCTTACATAGAAAAGCTCTAAATCGCATGGCCAAACCACTACCAGGTAACGGAGTATCTATTAAATGCTTTGCTACAGTGTAATACATTAAAATAAAAACGCTCTTTTTAAATGAGATTTTTTGATTTTTTAAGACCCCTATAGACTCTTGACTTTTATCAGTTGTCATAATAATTCTTTTACTAATTTTTTTTCATATTCTCCATGAGTAAATTCTTCACTTCGTTTAAGAGCATTAAAGGCCATCGTTCTCCTCAAATCTTTATCGGCAATCATATTTTTTAAGCCCGTTGTCATTTCTGCAACCTCACCAGCTTTATAGATATAACCTTCCTGTCCACTTTTAATAACGGAACCAGACTCATTAGTTGTTAAAGTCGGTAATCCCCAACTTAATGCTTCTAAGCCAACCATAGCTAATCCTTCCAAGTAAGAAGGAAAGAAAAAGACATCTGCTGTTTTGTATTCTATATTTAACTTTTCTTTATTCAATTTCCCCAAAAATGTAATATTATCAGATTTATTAGCATTTAGCCAGTCTATGGCATCAGTCTCAATATTACCAATAACAAAAAATTCACAGTTTTCTTCAGAGCAGGCTTTGGCTACATTGATAAAATCATGAATACCTTTTCTAAATCCAGCATTTCCAACGAAAATGATTTTCAAAGGTTTTTCTGTTTCGAACTTAGAAGTAAGATTTGCCTCTCTTACAGCAAACTCAACCTTATTTTGGTAACCATAAGGTACTATAGTTAGCTTTTCTTTATCTGCGCCCGCTCTAATTAGCTCATCATAGACATATAAAGAAGGGGCTAATATCTTATTTGCAAGCGCCCATTCACTTTCTTCCCTTTCTTTAAGAATTTTTAAGGTGGGTAAAATGTGATCTATATGAATTCCAAATTCTTTTTTTAAATATTCAAAGGTTTCAATTTGGGCGCGCCTCGGAACTATACATTGTTCTAAAACCACGTAAACATTTTTAGTACGATTATTATTTATCCACTGCAGAGTTTCTATACATCCAGAATCATACCCATAAAAGGCATTGATTGCCTTATGTTGAGACAATAATCTAATCGCTTTTTTATTTAATAACCTGTACGCAAACAATAGTGATACATATTTCTTTTTTGCGGATAACTTTTTTAATAATAGCTTGAACATTAATCCTACATACCAAGAACTTTCAACTTTATCATAGTCAATACCTGTTCTATAAGACATATATGCTTTTTGTTCCTTTTTAAAATTAATAATGTCCAAAAGTTTACTAAAGTTCGACTTTCTATCGTAATAAGCATCCGTATTTAGATATAGCAGTGCATCCGATTCATCCAATATTTTGGCGACGTCATATTGACGCCTAGAGGTTAGTACTGATAGTAGATATTTTTTATTCATTTTTCGTTACTAATTAAAATTTACTCATGTACATATTTTATTATTTACAGCTATTTAATTTAATTTTCATATCAATACTTTAATTAAGGTAACAAATAAATTAAAAATATAAACTCTAAAAAAACTATTCTACCTAAGATTTAGTTTAAAGAACTAATTTTAGTTAACAACACCTATCTTCTTCAAAAAAAACTTAAAGAGAACAAGGTACCATATAATCTTTAATACAGGTCTTAATCCGCTATGAGATGATAATACCAAAGCAATTAATAAAAACACATATGTAAGAACTAATATAAATTGATTTTGATTCAATGCATTCCTTTCGAAATAAGAAAATAAATATCCTATACAAAAAACTAATACAACCCCGAAATAATTCATAACGTAGTATATTTCGGCAAGTGCAGGTGTAGTAATTCCGTAATCAACACCTATCATATCCTTTAAGTCTTTACCTATGGGATATGGTTTCATAATGAATTGAGGAAAGGGATTTAAATTATATAATAATTTGAAAAGCAACGAAAATGACGTTTCCTGATCATTATGCTTGTCATCAACCTTAACTGTAAAACTTGGGAGTGCATCAATCGAAGCAAAAACAGGCTTAAATTCCTCTTTAAAAATTGTACGACTTTGATCATCAAATTTAGGTTGAAACACGGCATAAATATAATTAGCAACACCGCCTTTATAATATTTTCTTTGTGTAAAACCTATGAAAGACAAATACATAGATATAGTGAATAATAAAATGAATTTTGATAATTTAATTTTTTTATTAATCAGATAATCTGCAATAGGGATAAGCATGAAAAAAATCCCAGAACCTCTGCTGAATTCATACCAGAAAGTAATGGATGCTGCAGCTCCTATACAATATAACAAAACTTTAGATTTAGGCTTCAAGACAATACCTGTTGCTGCATACAAAATTATTATAGGAAATATAATAGTACTTGCAACCATTAACGTACTAACAACAACAGGGCTGAAAGCAAATAACATATTATTCCAATCACCTCTATCATATATACTAAATAATGCATTTTGAATACCACCTAAGATAACTAAAGTAAAAATTAGTGTAAATATTAAAACCAAATATAAAATCCTATTACTAAATAAATTAATACTAAAATCGATAGATGAGTTTAATCTAAATTTCTCCTTCTTTAAATTAAAACCAATAAAAAAGGCTAGAATCGAAAGTAATGCAAATGTCAGACCTACCTCAATATTATAACTTCTTAATATATTTGATTCATATTTATGACCTTTTAATATGCTCTCAAAATAACTAGCGAAATATTGCAAAAATATTATTAACGGTCCTATAAATGAAAATGAAAAATATTTAAGTTTTCTTTTCTTTTTACTATAAAAAAAAACAAATATTAAGAAGGCCAATGATATATAAAAATAATCCTGCACGTTTATTTGGTTTTAATAGGTGTAACTAGAAATTCATAAAAAAATCTATTTGTTACGATTAAGTAATTATTCATAGCTGACCCCAACAATGTTGCAGTATCGTTTAAGAAATTTAAACATTTTAACATATCATTCTAACTAAATGCAAAAAAAAAGCTAGAATCAAAACAATAATTAATAATCCCAATTTCATACTTCTATTTTTTCAGGGATTTAATTTTATCAGCAACTGTAAAATAATACTGTTTATGAAATAATCTTAGCATAATCACAAAGAACAACAGACCAATTACTGATGTTATAACTAACTTTATAACAAGTAAAAGCTTTGTTGATCCATCAATTATATATTCTGCCAAAAAATGAGATCCATAAAACGCAATAAGGCTAAACCCTAAGAGCATATTGGTCTTTAAAAATAATGAAAGCAAGTTAATTTCATAGTTCTTTAAGGATTTGTACAATTGATAAAACGATATCACAAAATAATAGATGGATACTCCGTAAGCGATACCCAAAGCTTTGTAAAAATAAGCTAAAGGAAATAATAAGGCGACCATCACGACTAATGAGATGGCAGCTATTCTTGCCAGTTTATCAAATTCTCCATTGAGTTTAAGTGGCACCACCCATTGTGAAGAAAGGATTCTAAAAAACATCCCTAATGATAGAATTTGTATTAAATTAACTATAGAAAACCATTTTTCACTTAAGAATAGATGCACCAAATACTCCGCACAAAAAAATTGCCAACTTGTTAAAATGGCACCAAAAATAGAAAGTACAATAATTAATGTTTGTAATTTTAAACCTAATTCAATATTTGTAAGTTTAATTTTATTTAACGTAGGAAATATCACCGAGGGTAAATTAGCCGCCAACAAACCAATCGCTTGAACCGCAATCGTGAAGGCCATAAAATATAAACCGACCTCTGCTTGCGTTGCAAAGAAACCAAGAATAATATAATCAATTTGGAAAGACGTTCTACTCGCTAAGGCAAAATAGAAGCCATACAGACTGTCATTAAAGAGTATGCGCCACTTTCTTAAATGCAATTTAAAATTAAATTGAATATTTGTTTTATAATAGAGGTACAGACAGTTTATAATAGCGACGAATAAAACAGGATACACAAAACTATACACACCAAAATCTAATAGTGCTAGCAAAATAATGCCCACTTGAATGGATAATAATTCAACAACCTTAATCTGTGCTAAGAACTTAAATTCCAGATTAATTCTCAACTTTGAATTAGGAAGAATAGACAAGGCTTGAAAGGGTAAACTGAAAGATAAAATAAGTACTAAGAGAGATATTTCAAGATCATTTGTAAAATAGCCGTAGAGCCAACCAATAAGCAAACTGATGACGAACGCTATTATGGACACAAAAAGGGTTAATGACTTAGCCGTTTCATACCAAAGCCCAAAAGCCTTACCTCTTCTGATTAAAACATCCTGAATTCCAAACTGTTGCGTTATAAATGTAATATTAGTAATCGCAGTGACTAAGGCTACTTTACCAAAGACTTCTGGCATTAGAATAAGTGCTAAAAGAATTTGGCTAAAAAAAGAAATCACTTTTAGCGAAACCGTTTGTAGCATCATCCAAAAAGAACCTGAAATTATACTTTTTGTAGAATCACTTACCATGCACTTTTGCTTCTTATTGTAGTTATTATGTTAACTGTAAAATTTTAATAAAATACTGAACGTTTTTTACGCGCCAGAATGTATTATGTTAGATTTGTTGTATCCATTTTAAAATTAAAGTATTCAATATCTTCTTTAAACACTTCACTGACAATAGCGAATGATTCATCGCAATAAAACTCTTGATACTTTTTCTTATCTCTCTGTTTACCTATATGAGGCATTTCATCTACTTTTAAATTATATTTATCTTTAAAACGCTTGAAATCTTCATTAAGGTTTTCGAATCTTAAAATATTATCGACCACAATTTCACCTTTCTTATTTCTTAAATAATCTAGTTGTGTTCTTTTATGGGCTAAATCATTATGATCTCGACCTTCCGTAGTGTAATACGTTTTAACGAAATCTTTAAAAGAGAGATCACCACCCATATGTAAATACGATGATACCGCTCTATCATAGGAATTTCTAACGATAGCAACTTTAATAGCATTCTCCATGGTATTCTGGCCTAATAAACCTAACAATTCAATTTCGGTATAGGTTAAATGTTGCAAGGCAATACTTATATCAAAAGTTCCCCAAAGACGTGACAAACTATTTTTATCTCTCGTTTGAGTTAACATATATTTTGAAGCTCTATTAAAAAATGATCGCCATTTATATTTTTGACTTTCACTTTTTGAAATCATACCCACCGCGACTTCAAATGATTTACCAGCACATTTCGGTATATGAACAAATAATGTATTTAATTTTTTAGAATATGGCATAATGTCTTATATATAATTCACTTTTTAAGATTTGAAGAACAACAACATCCTCTGCTTAATTTAACATTCTACAAACCATTAGATTAAGATGTATGTCCTAAATTTTCAATAACCTCTAATATACGTTCAGTAGCCTTCCCATCCCAAAACTGAGGGACAGCACTGTCTTTATACCTGTTTTGGTCTATAGTTTCTATATGTTCCATTATTTCGGCGATATCAAAATCTAATAAGGTATTGGAACCTTCTGTAATTGTAATCGGACGCTCTGTATTTGGCCGTAGTGTTAAACATGGTTTTAGTTTAAAGGTGGTTTCTTCTTGTATACCTCCACTATCAGTTAAGACCATTTTGCAATGGTGAATTAGATTTTGAAAACTAAAGTAATCTAAAGGTCCAGTGATGACCAATTGCTTTAAATTGTCAAAATCAGCCTTTAAATCAAACTTTGTAATGTTGTTTAAAGTTCTTGGATGCATCGGAAAAACAACTGTATGCTTCTGAGTTATCGCCTTAAGCAAAGTATACAATTGTTCTAAGCCTTCCTTATGATCTACTGTTGCAGGTCTATGTATGGTCATTAGAATAAATGCATTCGCTACTAACTCATAATCCTCTATAACAGATTGAGATTTTATAGCATCTTCAAAAGCTACCAAAGTATCAATCATAGTATTTCCAACAAAATGAATCTGATTTTGTGGTTTACCTTCTTTAATTAAATTATCGATACCGCTTTGTTCGGTTACAAAGAAATAATCAGTAATCTCATCAACTAATAATCGATTAATTTCTTCTGGCATGGTTCTATCGCAGCTCCTTAGTCCACTCTCTAAATGTCCTAAAGGAATCCCCATCTTATTTGCGGTTATGGCAGCTGCTAGAGTAGAATTGACGTCTCCTGGAACAAGAATAAGATGTGGTTGAAACGTATTTATAACTTCTTCTAACCTAATCATAATTTCACCAATTTGATTATTGGCAGAATTCCTTGGAATATTTAAAGAAAAATCGGGATAAATATCTAGTTGTCTAAAAAAATCGTCAGCCATCGCCTTATCAAAATGCTGGCCTGTATGCACAATTTTTATATCAAACTTCGTTTTAAACTTTTCCTCAGCAACTTTCTTAAACCGCGTTACTTTGATGTAGTTTGGTCTGGTACCTACAACTATTAATAATCGAATCATTTATTTTTTATTGTTTCTCTAATTTTTTTTTAATTAGATATACCGTTACGGATTGCATTATGACTTAAGTTCTATTTGTATTGCCTGGCCTTAACTTTTTAACTTTGGTACACTTACTTCACCAAAAACCAATGGTTTAATAACTCCTCTCTGTTATATAACATAGTTTTTTTAGTGTCCCAATCTATAACATCGAAGCCAGCGTGTTCGCAAATCGCTTGACCTGCTGCTGTATCCCATTCCATGGTTGGTGCAAATCTAGGGTAACAGTCGGCTTGTCCTTCTGCTACCATACATAATTTTAATGAGCTGCCCTTAGATATTAATTTTACGTCACCATGTTTTTGGCGCATTTCATTAACATAGTCTTCTGTTTCAGGAGACATATGAGAACGACTTGCCACAACAGTGAACGTTTTATCTGCTCTCTCTAATGGTAATTTTTGGCCTTGTTGTACTAAAGCATCTACATTATAATCTTCAAGATTTACTTTCGCTTTAAAAGCTCCCATTTCTGAAGTTGAAAAATATAAATCGTTTAAAACCGGGACATAAATCACTCCAATAACCGTTTTCTGATTTTCAATCAACGCAATATTTACTGTAAACTCTCCATTGCGCTTTATAAACTCTTTTGTTCCATCAATGGGATCTACGATCCATAATTGATTCCAATCTTTACGTTCGGCATACGGCATGGCTTTTCCTTCTTCAGAGAGCACAGGAATATCTGTTGCGCTTAGGTGCTCCATAATAACATTATGTGATGCCACATCGGCTTTGGTTAACGGTGAGTTATCCCCTTTAATTTCTACTCCAAAATCATCGGAATTATAGATGTCAAGAATTACTTTACCGGCTTCAAGCGCTGCGGCGATACTTTCATGTAGTAATTCAGTGAGGCGGTGATTCGCTAGATTGGAGCTTTTATTATTCATTTTACTTACTTAGTTTTTTTATTAAAGCCTGTTTTAAACGGTATAGCATTTTTCTAATGGTAATGATATTGTCTTGTAATGCATTATCGAACGCTATATACCAAATTCGTTCTGCTATGACTAACTGCGTTTCTATTTCCGCCAGTGATCCCGATGCTATATTTAAAAATCGAATCAAATCCTTTGTAGAACCTCTACTCGATCCCTCAGCTATATTTGAAGGCAACGAAACAGCTGCTCTTCTAAGTTGAGAGGTTAATCCAACGTTTTCAGATGCAGGAAAACCCTTCGTACGTTTATAAATATCCTCTACTAAATTTAAACCTAATTTATAAACTTCTAAATCTTTATGAGTCATTTTTAAAATTTTAAAATTCCTATTCTAAAGATTCACCGCATCACCCCATCACCGCATCACTGCATCACCGCATCACTGCATCACTGCATCATCATTAAATAATCATCCCAGCACCAATAGTTTCATTGGTTTGTTCATCGATAATAATAATACTTCCCGTTTGGCGGTTCTTTTTATAAGCGTCAAAAAAGATAGGTTTCGCCGTTCTAATTGAAAGTCGAGCAATATCATTCATTTCTACCTTATCGATACCTTCAATACGATGTAAGGTATTAATATCAATCTTATATTTTAATTCTTTAATCATCCCAACCGTTTCATTAGTTGTGTGCTTAATCACCACTTTAGTACGTGCTTGCATTGGAGTTGTACTCATCCAAGATACTAAGACTTCTAAATCCTGACCAATTTGAGGGACGTTATTTTCACGAACAATCATATCGCCACGGCTATTATCAATTTCATCCTCTAAGGTCATCGTCACAGACATCGGCGCAAAAGCTTCTGCTATTTCTTCTCCATTAAGTTCAATGGTTTTAATAGTCGTCACAAAACCAGAAGGCAGTGATTTCACCTTATCTCCAGGCTTAAAAATACCTCCATCTATACGACCAGCAAAACCGCGATAATCTTGGTAATCTAAAGTATGTGGACGAATAACAGATTGAATTGGGAAACGGCAGTCTACCAAATTATGATCGCTTGAAATATGAACCGTTTCTAAATGATACATTAACGTGCTGCCATCATACCAATCCATATTCTCCGATCGATTTACTACATTATCTCCATTTAAAGCTGAGATTGGAATAAACTGAATATCCTTAATATCTAATTTAGACGAAAACGCTTTAAAGTCTGCCACAATATTAGTGTACACCTCTTCACTATAATCCACTAAATCCATTTTATTCACACAAACAATAGCATGTGGTATACGTAACAACGAAGCAATAAATGCATGACGGTGCGTTTGCTCTAACATCCCTTTACGCGCATCAACAAGGATAATCGCTAAGTTAGCCGTAGACGCTCCAGTCACCATATTTCGGGTATACTGAATATGTCCTGGTGTATCTGCAATGATAAATTTACGTTTTGGTGTGGCGAAATAACGATACGCAACATCTATGGTAATGCCTTGCTCTCGTTCAGATTTTAAACCATCCGTCAATAAAGATAAATCTACATAATCAAAACCTTTACTTTTACTAGACGCTTCAACCGCATCTAACTGATCTTGAAAAATTGACTTACTATCGTAAAGCAAACGCCCTATTAATGTACTCTTTCCATCATCTACACTTCCCGCTGTTGTAAAACGTAATAATTCTATATCTTGATAATCCATTTTTAATCCGTGTTAGTTGTTAGTTGTCAGCCTTTAGTTCTCTAATCGTATTTATTTCGATTTCTAAAGTCTCAACCTAATTTCTATTTGTTTTTTTAAAAGTAACCTTGTTTTTTACGATCTTCCATTGCTGTTTCAGCGCGCTTATCATCAGCACGACCTCCACGTTCGGTTGTACGCGTTGTTGCAATTTCTTCTATGATTTTATCTAAATCATCTGCGGTAGACTCAACAGCACCAGTAATTGGCATATCACCACAAGTTCGGTATCGCACCGTCATAGTCTCAACAGCTTCACCTTCTTTTAATGTTATAAATTCAGAATTTGCTAAAATCACACCATCTCTAACCACACAATCCCGTTGGTGAGAGAAATACAATGATGGTAATTCTATATTTTCTAATTTAATATATTCCCAAACGTCCATTTCTGTCCAATTAGAAATTGGAAACACTCTAAAATGTTCTCCATAGTTTTTGCGACCATTGAATAAGTTCCATAATTCTGGTCTTTGGTTTTTTGGATCCCATTGTCCAAACTCATCTCGATGTGAAAAGAAACGTTCTTTTGCTCGTGCTTTTTCTTCATCACGTCTTGCACCACCCATGGCTGCATCAACTTTGTGTTCTTCCAATGTATCTAAAAGAGACACAATCTGAAGGGAATTACGAGAGGCATCAGCACCTGTTTCTTCCTTCGCACGACCTTTATCAATTGCTTCTTGAACTGAACCAACTATAAGTGTCACACCTAATTTTTCAACTAATTCATCTCTAAACGCAATCGTTTCAGGAAAATTATGACCCGTATCAATATGAATTAATGGAAACGGTATCTTTGCTGGAAAGAAAGCTTTCTTCGCCAAATGGGTTAATAAGATTGAATCTTTTCCTCCTGAAAATAGTAATACTGGGTTTTCAAATTGCGCAGCAATCTCTCTAATTACAAAGATGGCTTCAGATTCTAATTCTCTTAGGTGATTAATAATATAATTGCTCATTATTCAATTTTTAATTTTTCAACAATAACGTCTAATATAGTTTTTACCGATGCTTCTATCGGTTGATCATCTGTAATAATTTCAATATCGGGTTGGATTGGCGCTTCGTAAGGTGCCGAAATTCCAGTCATATTTTTTATTTCTCCTGCGCGCGCTTTTTTATACAAGCCTTTTACATCTCTACGTTCACATTCTTCTAGAGAGGTATTGATATAGATTTCAATAAAGTTTTCCGCACCAACAATCGTCTTAATATTTTCTCTATCCTTAATATATGGGGAAACAAAAGCCGCCAAAGTGACTATACCTGCATTGACCATTAAGTTACCAACTTCTGCTATTCTTCTAATATTTTCGGTACGATCTTCTGGAGCAAAACTAAGGTCTTTATTTATACCCTGCCTAATATTATCCCCATCTAAACTAAAGGTGGAAATGCCTTTTTTATAAAGCTCCATTTCTACCAAATTAGCAAGCGTAGATTTTCCAGACCCAGATAACCCAGTAAACCATAGAAGAAATGAGCGATGACCGTGGTGTTTTTCCCGATCCATTTTACTAATTTTATAATCGTGCCTAACCGTGTTTAAGCTCATAGTTCTTTAGATTTTTTCAATTGGTTTAATCGTTTTCTTCTATTTCTTTTGTCCAATCCAAAATCAATACGGTACCAGAGTTTCTCATGTCCAAAATACAATACCATTTTTGTAAGCACCTCAGCACCTCCAATTTTTAAACCCGTTAAAGGGTTTCCTGTAACGATCCATCCTAAAACAAAAGTATCAATTGTTCCGACAGCACGCCATGAAAACGTCTTTAAAATATGACGCTTGTTAGACGATTCTATTTTCGATTTAAACCAAGCCCGCTCATGTAAGTAATAAAGAACCATCTTAGTGATAAGTTCCATAAACGCTATCTGCGAACCTAGTTTAACATTTCCAGATATAAACCACGACAACAGGAAAGTATCCAATGTCCCTATAATACGCCAAGTAATAGTTTTAGCAAAATGTCGTTTACTGAATTTCAAACTATTATAGTTTTAATGTTTTATAATCCTCTTGATGCGATTGAAACCAATGATAAGCATCCTCAATACCTTTTTCTAAAGAGTACTTAGGCTCCCAACCTAAAGCTCTTAATTTAGAACTATCCATTAATTTTCTTGGTGTTCCGTCTGGCTTTGTACTATCCCAAACTATTGAACCTTTATGCCCTACAATTTTTTGTATCGTTTCCGCTAAGGTCTTAATAGTAACATCTGTACCTGTGCCCACATTATACAAATGCTCTGGCAGTACATTATTTACAGCAAATAAAACCGCTTGAGCCAAATCGTCAACATGTAAAAACTCGCGCATCGGTGTTCCGCTACCCCAAAGTCCAACAGGACTACTAGTGTCCTTTGCTTCGTGAAATTTACGAATCATAGCAGGCATAACATGAGAACTCTCTAAATCAAAATTATCATGAGGCCCATATAAATTGGTGGGCATTAAGCTTACAAAATCTTTCCCAAATTGCTTTCTTATGGCTTCACAAGCTTTAACTCCCGCAATTTTTGCGATAGCATACCACTCATTAGTAGGCTCTAAACTATCCGTTAAGAGATACTCTTCCTTTAAGGGTTGTGGTGCAAATTTTGGATAGATACAAGAACTCCCCAAAAAAATAAATTTCTTAACATCTAAATGATGAGCGGCATCAATTAGATTATTTTGTATTTGTAGGTTTTCCATTAAAAATGGATAAGGAAAATTGTTGTTCGCTAAAATCCCTCCTACTTTGGCTGCCGCATCAATGATGATATCTGGTTGTTCAGCTGCAATAAATGCGTTAACCGCCTGCTGATTTCTTAAATCGAGCTCAGCACTTGTTCTACCAATTAAATTAGTATACCCTTGGGCTGTTAAGGCCCTCCAGATTGCAGATCCTACCATACCTCTATGGCCTGCGATGTATATTTTTGAAGTCGTAGCCATAGTATTACTCAAAATAGTTCATGGTTGTATAACCGCCTTTTTCAAGATACTGTTGTTGTTTCATCAGTTTTATATCGCTCTGCATCATATCCTTTACTAAATCATTTAAATCGTACTGACACTCCCAGCCTAATTTTTCTTTAGCTTTTGAAGCATCACCAATTAACAACTCAACCTCAGTTGGTCTAAAGTAACGTGGATCTACAGCTAAGACCTCTTTACCAATTTCTAATTGATAATCTGGATTATTACATTTAGTAACGTAAGCTTTTTCATGTTCACCTTCTCCTTTAAACTCAAGCTCTACACCAACTTCTGCAAAACTCATATGTACAAAATCTCGAATTCTTGTCGTTTTACCAGTGGCAATCACCCAGTCTTCAGCTTCTTCAGCTTGAAGTATCATCCACATCATACGCACATAATCCTTAGCGTGTCCCCAATCTCGTTGTGCATCCAAATTACCTAAGTAAAATTTATCTTGTAACCCTAAAGCGATACGAGACACCGCTCTTGTAATTTTTCTGGTCACAAACGTCTCCCCTCTAATTGGAGATTCATGGTTAAATAAAATCCCATTACAAGCATACATATCATAAGCCTCACGATAGTTCACAGTAATCCAATAGGCATACATTTTTGCTACAGCATATGGTGAACGCGGGTAAAACGGTGTGGTTTCAGATTGTGGTACTTCCTGAACTTTACCATATAATTCTGATGTTGATGCTTGATAAATACGTGTTTTTTTCTCTAAACCTAATAAGCGAACCGCATCTAAAATACGTAAGGTACCCAAACCATCTGCGTTCCCAGTATATTCAGGAATCTCAAAAGACACTGCCACATGACTCATAGCCGCTAGGTTATAAATCTCATCAGGTTGAATTTCTTTAATTAAACGAATCAGATTCGTACTATCCGTCATATCACCATAATGCAAAAAGAAATTTTTATGATCGACATGCGGATCTTGATATAAATGATCTATTCTATCGGTATTAAATAAGGAAGAACGACGCTTTAAACCATGAACCTCATAGCCTTTTTTCAATAAAAACTCACTTAAATAGGCACCGTCTTGGCCCGTAACTCCTGTTATAAATGCAACTTTACTCATACAAAACAAACTAAACCTTTGTGGTTTATTAATTTAAATTTGCCACAAATTTAAAAGAAATCAAGCATTATACTAGTTTATATTAAAGAATTAAAGAAAATGATTATTTAAAACCTTTAACTTATTAAATACTTTTAACACCTAAAGTGAACGAAAAAACAGACAAACACAACACCACAAAAAAAATTAGATACGACAATCAATACCATCTCGCTTATATTTCTGCTCCCCTTTACAGCGACCGTCATTAAAACAAGACTTAAAGATTCTATATTTCACTACAGAATTCAATGAACTCTTACCCGCAGATTATGAGTTGACCATGCCTATTCAGATTTTTACGTATTGAAACATTTATGTTATGCACAAAACATTTTACAAAATTGGTTAAACTTAACTAAAACAAACTAAGTTACTGACAACCCGTAAGTTAAGCGTAAATAACTCAAATCCTTAATGTAAGGTTAATCGTTTCGTAATACTTAAATTTTATTGTTAAAAAAATCTTTCACTATATTTGCAACCCCCTATATCTACAGTACTTATGGCTTATTTTGGCATTTTAACTTTTAACAACATTTTATATAGTTGTACAGTTGTAATTTGTAAGTATTTTCTTGAAAATATTCTATTTACA
This sequence comes from Winogradskyella psychrotolerans, assembly GCF_018860545.1. Classification (GTDB taxonomy): domain Bacteria; phylum Bacteroidota; class Bacteroidia; order Flavobacteriales; family Flavobacteriaceae; genus Winogradskyella; species Winogradskyella psychrotolerans_A. Next base: position 355,380 of record NZ_JAHKPN010000011.1, read on the forward strand.
ACCTACATTTCACCCTAAAAATTAAAACAAATTAACACATGAAACACATTTACTTATTATTAATTACTCTTTTTATTGGGAGTATTGGATATTCTCAAACTACAGTATCCTATGATTTTTCTGACGGAGGGGCTGAAAGTGGACTCAATGAATCATCGCCTGGAATTACAGTAGATTCAAATATTGGTTTTGGTAGTTTCAAAAACTCTGGAACATCTAATCCAGGAATATATAGTAATCAGTTACGTCTTTATCAAAACGACACTCAAGGAGGGTCTATAAAGATTTACGCCAACAACGGTGTTACCATAACCGATGTTACAATCTATGCATCAAGTAGAACAGGTCCTGCTGAATATACTGTAGACGGAGGCAGTGCTACAGCAATTACTATTAGTGGAGGTGCGTATACTATGAGTTCGCTAGGGGGAATATCCACTATTGAACTAACACAAAAAGATAGTAATTCTAGTAATCGAATTTACATCGACAGTTTTGATGTAACATACTCCTCCCCTTCAACTTGTACTTCCCCTACCAGTGAAGCTACAGCTTTTTCAGCATCTAGTATTACAACAGATGCCGCGACGATATCTTGGACAAGAGGTACCGATGGTGACAATGTAATTGTTATTATGAAAGAAGGATCTGCCGTTGATTTTAGTCCTGAAAGCGAAACCTCTTATCCTGATAATGCCAACTTTTCATCTGGAACTGAACTAGGAACAGGAAACTATGTTGTTTATAATGGTTCTGGCACATCAGTAGACGTTACAGAATTATCATCTAACACAACTTACTATATTGCTATCTACGAATATAATGACACAGATACGTGTTATATGAGCACGGCTTTAACTGATAATTTTACTACACTAATAAGTACAACTGTTGAATTCAATGGAAGTACGGCATCTGTTTCTGAAGGTGTAGGCACTTATGAATTAGAATTCACCATAGCTAATGAAGATGCCGTAAATGATACGACGTTTGATGTAGTTCTGACAGGTGGAGATGGTGACGCTACAGATATAGATGGTTATACTACTCAAACGGTAACATTTCCTGGAGGGTCTGCTGCAGACCAAGTAGTTATATTAACGGTAACTGATGATACTGATTTAGAAACCGATGAAACCTTAACCTTTGAAATACAAAATGTATCAGGTGGCGATAATGCAGTTGCAGGTTTAAATAGCACATTTACACTTACTATTACTAATAACGATGTAGCGCCTCCAATTGCATTACCTTATAGTGAAGATTTTTCTGATTGTGGCGCTGTAGAATGGACTGCATTTGATGAAGCCGGAGGTAACTCATGGACTTGTGGTAGTGATGAGTATGCTATGAATGGCTATGGGAGTACAAACGTTGATTGGTTAATTTCAGATTTCTCAATAGATTTTGATGCGTATGCATCAGTAAACATTGATGTCACCACTCAAGAACGTTATGGCGACACAACTAATACACCAGGTGAATTTGAATTACTATATTCTATAGATTACACAGGTGGCGATCCAACAACGGCAACATGGACAGCAATTACGTTTGACCCAAATAACACAGCTAGTTCCGGCACTCTATCTACAGCTTCTGTTACTTCTGTAGATGCTTCAAGCATTACAGGCACAGCGTATTTAGCATTTAAATATGATATGAATTTTGGAAGTGGAGCTGAAGATTGGCGCGTACAAAATATTGATATATATGAAGTTTTATCATCGACTACCGTTGAATTTGTTAGCTCTAGTGCCACAGTTGGGGAAGATGTAGGAACCTATGATTTAGAATTTTCTATTAGTAATGAAGACGCTACAAATGACACAACGTTTGACGTGGTATTAGTTACTGGAGATACTGCAGATATAGATGGTTATACGACTCAAACGGTAACCTTTGCTGCGGGTACTAGCACAAATCAAACCGTAACTATAACTGTAACGGATGATCTTATTGATGAAGGCGATGAAACCTTAACATTTGAAATACAGAACGTAGCAGGCGGTAACTCTGCTGCTGTTGGTTTTGCAAGTTCATTTGACTTAACTATTTCAGTTAGCGACACACCAATACCTGCTGCAGGATGGCAAATTACTTCTGAAAACACGGCTTTTGTTATTGATTTTGATACCACAGTAACAGATGTAAATAATGGTGCTTTTGACGGTTCTGGTTTTACTGATACTCCTGCGAGTGGTCAATTAGATTCTGATGCATGGGAAGCAACAGGAATGTCTGATGGTTCTCTAAGCTATGGCGGTTCTCAAACCTCAGGTGATTATATAAAAGGATCAAGTACAGGAGGTGTTAGTAGTGGTGGTTTTTATGCCTTTGACACAGGTAGTAGTAATAGTAGCTTAGGATTTCAAGCTACTGGTAGTGACTTTACACCAGGAACGATTACGTTGAGAGCTCAAAACCAAACAGGAACTACGGTTACAACAGCTGATCTAGCATACTTAATATATGTTTATAATGACCAGGGACGATCAACTACGTTCGACTTCTCTTACAGTACAGATGATTTAAGCTATACCGATGTTGCAGCTTCAAATTTAACAAGTGATGCAACCGCTGATGGTAGTCTTATTTGGGTTTCTAACTCAAAAGCTACAAGCATTACAGGTTTATCTATTGCAGATGGGGAGTACTTATATTTACGTTGGTCTACAGCCGACAATGGAGGTAGCGGAAGTAGAGATGAATTTGCTTTAGATGATATTAGCTTAAGTTTTAATCCAATACCACCCGTAACCTATACCTACAACGGCACATGGTCTCCAAGCGATCCAAATGGCACAGCTACTGCTAATGATGACATCATAATCACTTCTGGTAACGCAACGATTACAGCAAATACAACTGCAAATTCCGTGACCGTTAACCCAGGAGCCGCAATCACAGTAGATGACATTGCAACGCTAAACGCTACCAACGGTTTAGTTTTAGAATCGACATCGTCTAGTTTTTCGAGTTTAATATTAAATGGTACAATTACAGGTACCATTACTTACGAGCGTTTTGCTAATGCCTTTAACGGTAGTGCTGCTGGAGGTAACGACCTTATTACCCCTCCACTTTCAGGGCAATCTTGGTCAGACTTTTTAACTACTGGTACTAACAGTACCGATCTATTAGATAATGGAGCCACATCACCTACAACCTATGCTTTTGCACCGTTTGATAAATCGGCAAGTGCTTACGTTAACTATACCGATGCTACGTCTGCTACATTAGACAGTGGTACGGGCTACAGAGTTGCTACGGATTCAGGAGCAAATTTAACATTTACGGGTTCTGCAGCAGACGATACTGTTATTATAGGCATTGAGAATTCAGGCTCTAGTTATGCCTCATGGAATCTTATTGGAAATCCTTATCCGTCATATTTAGATATGGAAGCCTTTTTAGAGTATGCAAGTATTCCAGAGCAACGAAATATTGATATTATTGGTGATGCTACTGGTATTTACGGTTACGATGGCACTAGCAATGTTTGGGCAACCTATACACTTGCCAACGCAAACGAAGTGTTAATTGCTCCAGGACAAGGGTTCTTTGTATCCTCTGATTCTGCTAGTTCTAACTTGTACTTTACAACAGATATGAGAACAACAGGTACATCTGATGACTTCATTACCGGCCGAAACGCTAATGTCTTAACGTATTTAAAACTTAAAGCTAGCACATTAAACAACAGTTATAGTACTGATTTCTATTTCAACACAAACTCTAGTTTAGGTTTAGATTTAGGTTACGATGCTAAAATCTGGGGAGGAACAGCTCCTTCATTCGCTTTATACTCGCATTTAGTGGAAGACAATACAGGCCTACCTATTGCTTTACAGTCTTTAAACACTACGGATTTAAGTGACGTATCAATTCCTTTAGGGGTTAACGCCAACCAAGGTGAGCAATTAACCTTTAGCATCGCAGATTCTACATTAGGAAGTGATGTTAATGTTTATTTAGATGATAACGTATTAAATACATCAACCTTATTAAATACTGGAGATTATGTAATAACGCCTAATGCAGATTTATCTGGAACAGGAAGGTTCTACCTTAGAGCTACCGTGACGACATTATCTACAATAGATAATAACTTTGATCATTTAAATATATACACTAATAAAGCAGCTAAAACTATTGTTATTGCTGGTCAGTTAGTAGAATCTACAACAGCTTCTGTGTATGATGTTCAAGGACGTTTAGTCGTTTCAACCTTATTAGAAACTACAAACAGAACTCAAACTATAGACGTGAGTCAATTAAATGATGGTGTATATGTTGTAAAACTGCATAATGCAGCTCAAAATAAAACTCAAAAAGTGATTATTAGATAATACGCTTTAATATATAAATTAAAAGAGGCTTGCTTAATACGCAAGCCTCTTTTTTTTTTTAGATTGACCAAAAGGTCTAAATTATTGATAATTAACATATTTAGACCACTCTAAATATGAATATTACATTCTAAACAAATTTTTGACTCTGTTTTTTAGCAATCTCATAAGTCACGAGTAGAACTCGAAATACCGGGTTTTAACAATATCCCATCTTTTTAACATAATTTTAATTGAAAGTTCAATATTTTTCTATATTTGCTGTTCAGCTATCCAAGAACCCCTTCTATTTCTTGTTTATCTAAGCGCCAAATTCTACTTTTTTATTTTATTTCTATTTTGTTAATAATGGTATTAATCATCAACTGATACATTATTTATGAAAAAAATTACGTTATTTATTTTAGCCTTAGGAACCATTTTTGCAGGATTCTCCCAAGTAACACAAAATTTTAGTGCAACAGGACAAGATGATGGCCCCACAGTCATCACCATCAACAATACCGATGTTACAGTCAACGGAGGAAATCCTATTACGTTGATTACCTTAAATAACTTTAGCGGTGTTACTTCTTCTTATGGAAGTAATTATTGTGGTGATTGGTACAGTTTTGATTTGTCAGTTACAGGAGGTACTTCTGACGGTCTGTCTCTAACGGCATCATGTTCTGAAGATTTTGAAGGACTAGATGTAACAAACTTTACTACCCTTGAATTTTCTTCTAATGACGAGGATAATTATACAGATAGTATCACTATCGATGTAGAATTATCTGTAACTTTTACAGCTATTACTCCACCCAATTGTGATTCAAGCTTAACATCTTCAACGGCTGATTTTCCTATCGACGGAACATTAACATGGTCTGCAGCAACCGGAATCCCTACAGGTTATAAAATTACGATGGGTTCTACTACGGGAGGAACTGACATAGCCAACAATGTAGATTTAGGAACTACAATATCCTACACACCAACAGGTTTAGCATATAGCACTACGTATTATACAACGATTACACCTTACAATGCCAATGGTGATGCTACCGGCTGTACTGAACAATCATTTTTAGTTGAAGACGCACCACCTGCAGGTACAGATTGTGCTAACCCGTTAGATGTAGGCACTCTTCCGTACACAGCTATCGCTCAAACGACTGCTGGTTTTGGTGATGATTATTCAGGATCACCAGGTAGCACTGGTTGTACTACGACTAGTGCTTATTTAAATGGGGATGACATTGTTTATTCATATACTTCGGATGAAGATGGCTCAATTGATGTTGATTTAACTAATATCACAGATACTTACACAGGCATATTTATCTATAGTGATTGTGCTGACATTGGCACCACTTGCGCGACAGGAGATTTCAATAACTACTCTAGTGGCACTTTAGATTTAAATATTACTAACTTCCCTGTTTTAAATGGGACAACATACTACATCGTAGTTTCTACTTGGGCATCTCCACAAGACACAACCTACGACCTCTCTGTAACTAAAGGTGCAACTTGCTTACCAGTAACCGGACTAACAATAGACAGTTTTACAGCCGAAGAAGTACAAGTGAGTTGGACGGCGAGTTCTTCTGGCGAGAGTAATTGGGAAGTTTTAGTTCAAGCCGATGGCACAGGGTCACCTACATCTGGAACTGCATCAGCAACTAATCCATACACAGAAAGCGGCTTAACTGAACTCACGGCATACGAAGTCTACGTAAGAGCAGATTGTGGTGGTGGAGATTATGGTGACTGGGTTGGCCCTGTAGATTTTACAACTTCAGCCTTATGTCCTGATGTATCTGATATAACTATTGATAGTTTCACTGCTGATTCGGTAACCGTTAGCTGGACTAATGGCGGAACAGAAGACGATTGGGAAGTTTTAGTGCAAGCAGATGGTACAGGATCTCCTGCATCTGGAACTGCAACAACAACTAATCCATATACTGAAGCAGGCTTAACTGAATTAACAGCTTACGAAGTCTATGTAAGAGCGGATTGTAATGATGCTAGTAATGGCTATAGTGAATGGGTTGGCCCTATAGATTTTACAACTACAGCCTTATGCCCTGATGTATCTGATATAACTATTGATAGTTTCACTGCTGAATCGGTAACTGTTAGCTGGACTAATGGCGGAACTGAAGACGATTGGGAAGTTTTAGTTCAAGCAGATGGTACAGGATCTCCTACTTCCGGAACTGCAACAGCAACTAATCCATATACTGAAAGCGGCTTAACTGGAAATACAGCTTACGAAGTCTATATTAGAGCAAACTGTAGTGATGCCATTAATGGGTATAGTGAATGGGTAGGACCTATTGATTTTACGACAGCATGTGCTGCAATTGTTCCAGACTATACGGCGGACATGTCAACAAATGTACCTGATACATGTTGGAACGAAGCTGGAGATGGTGAAGTGGCTACTGGTCCTGCAGGACTTGGGTCTTCTGCATGGGATGATGGAAACACATATACTCAGGGCTCTAGTAATGCCATTAATATATATGGTACAACTGCTCAAAGAGAATGGTTACTATCTCCTACTTTTAATTTATCAACAGGTGGCCCTTACCAATTAGAAGTAAATGTTGCTGTTTCAAACTGGAATGATGGCTTTACTGCTGATGCAATGGGAGCTGATGATGAAGTACAACTATTATCAAGCACTGATGGCGGCACAACTTGGGTAAACCTTACTACTTGGAATACTGGAAATGAGCCTACACTTGAAGGAACAGACTACACAGAAGATTTAACATCGTATTCTGGTGACGTGCAATTCGCTATTTGGGCATCAAATGGAACTACATCTGGTACAGATTATGATTTTCATGTTGGAAAATTTGTAGTAAGAGCAATTCCTACATGCCCTGACCTTACCGGTTTAACAATAGACAGTTTTGCTGCTGAAACCGCTGAGATTAGCTGGACCGCTGGCGGCTCTGAAACCGATTGGGAAGTTTTAGTTCAAGCCGATGGTACTGGTTCACCAGAATTGGGAACTCCTTCTACTACATCTAGTAACCCGTATAGTGCAACAGGATTAACCGAACTAACCGCTTATGAAGTTTACGTAAGAGCTGATTGCGGTGGTACATATGGCGCATGGCTAGGCCCTGTTGATTTTACAACTACAGCCTTATGTCCTGATGTAACTGATATAACTATTGATAGTTTCACTGCGGATTCGGTAACCGTTAGCTGGACTAATGGCGGATCTGAAGACGATTGGGAAGTTTTAGTTCAAGCAGATGGTACAGGATCTCCTACTTCCGGAACTGCAACTACAACTAATCCTTATACTGAAAGCGGCTTAACTGGAAATACCGCTTACGAAGTTTATGTTAGAGCAGACTGTAGTGATGCCATTAATGGGTATAGTGAATGGGTAGGCCCTATTGATTTTACGACAGCATGTGCAACTTATACACCTGACTACACAGAAGATTTCACTACATTCTTAGATGCGTGCTGGAACGAAGCTACTGGCGGAGATTTAACTGCCGGACCATCGACATTGGATACTGGTGCGTGGACTGCAGATGGGTTTGCTAATAGTGGAGCAACAGGTGCCGCGAGAATTAATTACTTTGGTGCGGGACCTGATGTTGACTGGTTATTATCTCCAACCTTCGACTTATCCGCTGATGGCTATGAATTAGTATTTGATAGTTCTATTGTAGATTGGAACGGAACGGCATTAACAGACACTTTTAATACTGGTGATACTGTACAATTGGTATATTCTACAGACGGTACAAACTGGCTTGTGCTGTATGATTTAATTACAAATACGCCCGCTGCGGCTGGAGAAACTATTATAGTGGATCTTACAGGAATTACGTCAAGTACTGTTCAATTTGCAATTTTCACAGATGACGACACAACCAATACGAGTGGAAGAGATCTTGATATTTTTATAGATAATTTTACTGTGAGAACACCTTGGACTTGTACTCAAGCAGTTATAGATGGTGTGCCAACAGTAAATGAAGATTGCGGAGCAGGCACCTTTACTATTGATATAGATTTTACAGCTGTAGGTGATGCAACAGGTATAACAGATGGAACAGATACATTTGCTATTTCTGGAACTAGTGTAATCGCTGGACCATATACTATTGGTACAATTGTAAACTTAGAGGTTATACACGCTGAAGGAACTTGTGACTTTACAATTACAGGTGACTTTACAGATAACTGTCCGCCAGCAAACGATGATTTTTCTAATGCCATTGCCATCAGTTGTGGTGATACAGTGTTTGGTAACACAGCGGAAGCAACTCTTGATGAAGATGATGCACCAGATGGACCTAATTCTGACATGGATGCACCCAACCTATGGTATTCATTTTATGGAACAGGTCAAGATATATTGTTAGACACTTGTTTGGACGGTACTTATTATGATACTGAAATATTAGTATATGCAGGAACTTCAGGTAATTTATCTTATGTAGCTGAAGGCTATGATGACTGTACTGGTACAAACTCTAACTGGCTGGCTCAAGCAACATTCACAGCCGAAGCTGGTATACAATATTGGATTTCAGTAGGTGGTTATAACTCTTCAAGTACTGGTCTATTTGAGATGTCAATAACATGCACAGGCACTGAATCATTTGTTTATGATGGTGGTACTTGGATTCCAAGTAACCCAGTAGGAACAACAACACTTAACGATATCGTAATTTTCGCTGGTGATGCTGTCATGACTGGTGATACAGATTGTAACTCATTTACGATATTACCTGGAGCAGGAGTAACCATTCCTACAGGTGCTACGGTTACCACAGCTGTTGCTATGACCTTAGAATCGTCTTCAACTAGCTACTCAAGTTTAATACTTGATGGAACAGTAAGTGGTACTATAAATTACAAACGTCATGTAAATAGCAATGCTTCAGGAAGCACAGGAGATAATGACTTAATATCTGCACCGTTAACTGGTCAAGCATTTAATACTTTTGTCACCGAAAATCCAAATATTTATAATAATGGGACATTATATGCATTTGGTCCTTTTGAAAAAGTGACCAATAGTTACGTCACTTGGGCTGGCACAGAAACATCTACACTCAATGCTGGTGTTGGTTATAGAGCAGCTTCATCTGATAATGATACGTTTACATTTACAGGAGTTGCAAATTCTGGCACTGTACCTATTACGATAGAAAGTAGTGGAGCTTCATATGCAGATTGGAACCTCGTTGGAAATCCTTACCCATCTTATATAACCTTAGCAGATTTCTTAGCTGAGAATAACAGTTTATTTTCAGATTCAACTAGTGGTGTTTACGGGTATGATGGTAATGCTTCCGATGGATGGGAAATTTGGAACCAAGCCTATTCTGATGCAAATGATAATGCATTAATTACTCCAGGTCAAGGTTTCTTTGTGTCCTCAAAAAATGCAACAGGCACTCTCAACTTTACAAACCCTATGCGTTCCACAGGTACAACTGACGATTTCATCGTTGGTAGAAGTAATAATAATAATATTTCTTACCTAAGGTTAAAAGCAACGAATAGCACCAAGGCTTATCATACTGATTTTTATTTTAATGATTCTGCAACTTTAGGGCTCGATCCAGGATACGATTCTGGTATTTTTGGTTCAGCGGGTGAGTTTACACTTTACTCACATTTAGTAGAAGATAATACTGGTAAAGCTATAGGGGTTCAGACTATAAACAATACAAACCTTGGCTCTGAAGTCATAATTCCGTTAGGAGTAAATGCAACACAAGGCCAACAGCTAACGTTTACTATTGCTGAATCTACACTTTCAAGTAGTGTCAATCTATACTTAGAAGATAACGTAGCTAATACATCTACCCTATTAAACAGTAATGATTATGTCTTAACACCAAACACGGACTTAAATGGAACCGGTCGTTTCTATCTACGCTTCTCAAATAGCACATTATCTACATTAGATAACACCTTAGATTTGTTAAGTATATACAGTAATAAGAGTGATAAAACAATAGTGATCTCAGGTCAGTTAACGGAAGGAACAACAGCTAAGATTTATGATATTCAAGGCCGAGTTGTAATGACATCACTTTTAGAGAACACGAGCCGGACACAATCCATAAACGTGAGCAAATTAAATGCAGGAGTTTATGTTGTACAACTTAGTAATGGATCACAAAATAAAACTCAAAAAGTGATTATCCATTAAAAACAAATAGAATTACCATTAGGTTAGAAATCACACCATAAAACTAGTGTGATTTCTAACTTTATAGTGTATATTAACAGCATATTTAAGAGTATAATATATAAGGTGCAAGCTTTATTACTATAAGAACACAACCGATATCCGTTTATATGAAATAAAGTAGAAATGTCACGGTATACTTTTTAAAATTAAATCGATGTCATTTGACCGAGAACACTATTATTTCATAGAGTATATTTGAATTAAATATAAACCTTTTCGTATTATTACTTTTTTAAATAGATAATTTTATTATTTTTGAACTTAAATTTAGGGCAAGAGCCATGAAGAAAGAAAACAATTCAGACAAAATCACTCGTAAAGAAGCTATTTCTAAAATGGGTAAATATGCTGCAATAACTGCAGTAGGAACATTCGTGATCCTAAATCCACTTAAATCCCAAGCTCAATCACCACCAAGTCCAGGAGGTCCAGTTTTCCCAGGATTAGAAGACTAGGGATACTAATCTATTGTGAATACAAATTTATTACCAACCCACTCTAGGTTACTTGGTGAACACTGGGTATTATGGTATGATATTTCCAATAGTTATAGTGTTGTTACCAAAGAATTTAAATTCGTTTTAGAAGCCTATTTTAAAGCTAAAACTAAAGCTGAGTTTTTTAATATACTTAGCTCGGATTTTGATGATACTGATATTGATAAACTTCATCAGCGCATATCCGATTATTTACAGCAATGTAATATCTTAAGTACCTTACCAATTCTAAAACCAACTATTTTAGAGGTAACTAAAAGACGTGTTCTAAAGAAATATAAGTTTAAGGATAAAACGATTCAGGTCTATTTTAGTTCCGAATCAGTTTCAAAAATTATTCATCCAGCACTTGCTCAATATTATAATACGACAAGTAATGTTGTAGATGTCACCTTTGATATTCACTTAAAGGATGAATTCCTATATTTATTTAAAGATGAAGAATTAATCTCTTGCGTTCCAATGCAGGAGTATCATAAAACACAAGGTAAATTTATAATGTTACTCCTTTGTGCTTTACATGATAAAGAAGAAGGGGATTGGATAGGAACTTTACATGGTTCAACAATCACTGATGGAAACTCTTCTATTTTATTTGTTGGTAAATCTGGCAAGGGAAAAAGTACACTGTGCGCATTATTAGCACAAAACGGACTTGACTTATTAGCAGATGATGTCTCCCCTTTACTGTCTGAAGATCAACATCTATACTACAATCCATCCGCCATATCTATTAAAGCAGGTGCTTTTAATCTATTAAAACCAATTGTAACTAATTTTAATAAATTACCTATAGTAGAGTTCAACAAAACAAAAGGCCAACTCAAGTATATACCATCTCTTAAGCCCAAAAAAGAGCACTATCCTTGTGGCGCGATTGTTTCAGTTAATTATCAAGCTGAATCAGAAACCAAACTTGAACAAATTTCAGCTAAACTGATTCTAGAAACACTAATTGAAGATTCTTGGTTATCACCAAAATCAAAACATGCGGAACAATTTTTAAATTGGTTAGAGACGAAACAACTTTATCAAATAACTTATAGTAATACCAATAGCGTAACTTCAGAAATCAAAAAATTATTTAAACTTCACCAAAACGCTTAATAATAACTTACCTTAGGCACGAGTTTAAACTAATGAATATTATACAATTAACACATCTTCACATTGCAGCTATCTTAAGTTTTGAAACTTCTAAAGAGGCATTAGAAACCACAATTAATGACCCTAAATTTGATTGGGACATTATGGTTATTGAGGCTAGTAAGCATTTAGTATTACCAACGCTATACTGTAGGCTAAAAGCCAAAGAACTACTCCATATCTTACCAAAAGATTTAGTTGTTTATTTGAAAGAAATAACCACTATTAACAGACAGAGAAATCTAAGGCTACTACAACAAGTTAATTCTATTACTCATATTTTAAATAAACATAATATCTCTCATGTATTTTTAAAAGGTTCAGCCCTACTTGCTTCAGGCCATTATCTTGACAAAGGAGAACGAATGATTGGAGATATTGATATTTTAATAGAAAAAAAAGACCTAAGTAAGACATTTGACATTCTAAAAAACTCAGGATACTCTAAAACTATAGGTTTTGCGTACACAGAAAAAGACCATAGACACCTAGACCGTTTAATATCAGACCAAGAGTTAGCAGCTATAGAGCTCCATTCAGATTTATTTCACAAAAAAAATAGATCAATACTAACTATGGATAATATCCTTAAATCAAAACGTATTATAAATAATATTGCCATACCAAATACGAAATATTTCAGTCTACACATCATGCTGAATTGGCAATTAAATGACCGAGGTCACTATTACAATACAATAAGTTTAAAATCTATTTATGATTTCATAATTTTAAACTCTGACAAATCCCAAGAGTCCATAAAAAGCATAATGTCCTTAAAATATGGTCAATCTTATTTAGCACTAGCGTCCTACTATTTTCAAGATTATTCTAATATCACTTGCAATCGGTACATGAGCTACAGAATAGGAATACATAAACTCTTATCCAAATACAAATGGTTGAATATTTTGGTGTATTTTCTTAAATATAATACTAATTATATTGGAAATCGATTATATCTAATAGCGACTAACAAGAGTTATAGGAAACATCTTATTCAAAAAAAAATCAAGTTGATTCGTTGATTATAAATGTTCTATTTTTGATTTTTAATTCTCGAATTAAAAATACTTAGCTTTTATCTCTATTCATCAAGAAGTGCAATTTTAATTTTATAACAAATACCAATATAAAAACGAACAAGAAAATGCGTTAAATACTGATTTTAAGTCCTTATTTGTTTTTTTTAACAAAAATTATAATAACTTTACACCTATATTTGTTTTATATAACAGAAAGATTACCTTTGACAAAAACCTATCATAGTATGAAGAAAATACTTTTACTAGCATTAATAATAACTTTTAGTTTATCCTCTTATGCCCAAAGGTATGATTGGTCTCTGAGTGTAGGATTTAACGCTATCAATAGTTTAGGGACTCAATCCCCAATTAATAGTCCAGATGAATGGAGTTTTAAAAATCCATTTTCAGTTGCTGCTGAGTTTGGTTGGGCTGATAATTTTGCTATTGAACAATCTATAACTTTTAACGGCTTTGACGAAGACTCTCGTGTTGATTTCGGTGATTTAGAAGAAACATACACGTATATCTCTTTTGACACTAATGCAAAGTATTATTTTAGAGAATTACTTTTTGGACGCAGTAGAAACACAGATTGGTTTGACATATATGCAAGCGCAGGTGTAGGTTTCTTTCATATCGACGAAACAAATATTTCTGCAAACTTAGGTGGTGGTGTTTTATTTTGGTTAAACAGAAACAGAACTTTTGGACTAAGAGCACAAACAATTGCCAAATTAGCTTTTAACAACTCGGAAAGTGGTTATGACAATAATCATTACCAATATCACTTACAAGCTGTATTTAGGTTATAATAAAGTTTACCCCATAAAAAAAGGCTCACAATTATTTGTGAGCCTTTTTTATGTATTGAAAGAAACTTAAACCATCTATATTAAACTTATGAGATGATACTTTCTCATTTTAGAGTTTATCGCAAAACCCTCAATTTGAAATTGTGATAAGCTAATATTAGGATGCATGACTTTAAGATACCACGCGTCGATTCAAATAGATTATAAAATTAATTTAGATGCTTATGTTTACTTCTTATACCCATTTAATACTTAGTAAACTTAAAATTAAGCATCTGTTTTATTAGAGTATAGAGTTTTGGGAATTGAGATTTAAACGCTAGAGGCGTTTCAATAAAATTTTCTAACAATACAGCGAAAAACTCATAGTGATTGGTATAAGCATACTCCCTAAAGTATTTTGAAGCAATTAAATCTTGTCGCACGGATTCATTTTCCTGCAAATACGCGGTTAACTTTTGAAATCCTTTATTAAAAATTAAACTACTGATGTCATTTTTTCGAGACGCATTGAGATGTATGGCATGCCCAAATTCGTGAATGCCTAAATTGAGGTTATCATCACCTATTTGATATCCTTGTAAAAAATGTTCCCAAGAAAAGACAATAGTCTTTAACCGTGGGTTTACCTCACCTTTATGATACATATTATTAATTTGAGAATAATAAGCATTGGGGTAAATGATAACCGTTTCTACAATATCTAACTCATAAGTTTTAAATCCAAAACATAGCATAGTTGCAGTAGCTGCAATCATAACTTTCATCTGCTCGGTCACTTCGAGATTCTCTCTACCTATAAATTCATTAGTTTCAATGAATTCAGAAACCCTATGTTCAAATTGACGTTGATGCTTATAGGGCAGTCTTCGGAAAAAAGTATGCTCATTTTTTAAAATTTCTCTTTGTCTCGGAGATAAATTGTTAAGCTTAAAAAAACGATATATAAACAATGGTTTGTTAAATATTGAAGCGTAGTAAAATTGAAAAATCTTCATGAGCCGGTATATTATAAAAAGTACTATTATAACAATGCCAATAGGAATTACATAATTTGAAATTAATTCCATTTCAAAGATTTCTTGTTCTGTTTTTGATACCATTAATAAAACCATCTATTACTTGTGAACTCAAAATTGCGCTTCAAAACACGGACTCCAGTCATTAAAATGTAAATCATTCTTAAATATAACAGAACATATCTATTCAAGATATTAAGAACCCATTTTATTTTAAAAACAATAGAATTGATATTTGAGAATATTAATTTTTATAGTCGCAAAAAGACTAAAACAACAACAAACATATAGTATCGTATAATTCAATTTTTACTGCATTTAGAATTTGAAACTCATCAAACAATAAGCTCTTTATTACTCCAAAAAAAAAAGTAAGCATGGTTATACACCTATACTTACTTTTCTAATATTAATTTTCTACTTTTTTATAAAGTCTATGGAAAAATCCCTCGTTGTATGTATGCTTTTTCTATGCGTTTAATTGCAATACAAAAGGCAGCGGTTCTCATATCTACACCTTCACTTTCAGAATAGTCATGAACTTTATCAAAAGAAACTTTTAGCTTTTTACGTAACTTATCTAAAACTTCTTCTAGATGCCAAATCTCACCACTTCTATTTTGCAACCACTCATAATAACTTCCAATTACACCACCCGAATTACATAAAATATCTGGTATAATGACGATACCTCTTTCAAGTAAGATATTCTCACCCTCAACATTTGTAGGACCATTAGCGCCTTCTGCAATTAGTTTTGCTTTTATTTTTGACGCATTCTTTTTAGTAATTTGATTTCCTAATGCTGCAGGAATACAAATATCACAATCTATGGCAAAGAATTCACTTTTTTCAACAGGCGAACAATCTGGATAATTGATAATCGTACCTTTATTTTCATGGTTATACTTAAAAAGTGCTTCAACATTTAAGCCGTCTTGATTTTCAATACCTCCCTGAGCATCTTGAACACCTACCAATTTAGCACCATCTTTTTCTAAAAAATGTGATGCCCAATATCCAACATTACCAAAACCTTGGACAATAAACTTTTTACCGTTTAAATCCATATCATTGTTATCTGCCCAAAATTTAATAGTTAAATAAACACCAAACCCTGTAGCTCTATCTCTACCTTCTAGTCCTCCACTGCCGTCTGGCTTCCCGGTAACAACATGCTGATTTGCGGAACGTTGCGCTGGTGGCCTAGAACTCATATAGGTATCAGCAATCCAAGCCATTGTTTGACTGTTAGTATTAACATCTGGCGCCGGAATATCGTGTTCTGGGCCAATATTATCCGCTAAAGCATAAGTAAAACGTCTTGTAATACGTTCTAATTCTGATTCCGAATATAACGCTGGATCAATCTTAATTCCACCTTTTGCGCCACCATAAGGCAAACCCGCTAAAGATGTTTTCCATGTCATCCACATGGCCAAGGCTCTGGCTGCATCCAAATCTACCGTAGCGTGGTAACGTAAGCCACCTTTATACGGTCCTAAGGCACCATTGTGTTGTACTCGGTAACCCGTAAAAACTTCAACATCTCCGTTGTCCATTTTCACAGGAAAGTTGACTAAAATCTCATTATTAGTGATACTCAGTATTTTCCGAATATTAGGATGAAGGTTAATATGATTGGCAGCACTATTAAACTGCTCCATCACATTATCCATCATACCTTTTAAAGGCACTTTTTTAACTTTTGGTTTTAAGTCTTTTTTTGAATTTCCCATTTATATGCGTTATTTTTTTGAATATTATATTTTTGAACCGCAAAAATAACACTTTCAATAATATAAAGGGATTATATTATCAAATAACTAAATTAGATTCTAAACAAATATTCTTTCTTTGAAAATCTTTACCGTACACTAAATAAAAATGAAAGACTCTAACCGATCTATACAAAACAAAAAGCACTATAATGAAAACACCGATTGGTACAAAGTCATTAAAACTTAGTTCTAATTCAATTTTTTAGCCCTCAGTTTGCAGCATCGTATATAAGTGGTGTAAGTAATTTTAGATCCCTTCTATTTTATGAAATTTTAATGCAAAGCTGAGCGACTTACTAGACTGTTGATCAACAAGTGTTTTTAAGAACTAATATACCACCTGTCTAGTCATTAATTGTAGTGCTTCTATTGTTTTATAATAATGGTTAAGATAAATTAACACCTAAAAAATGTCACTTAAAAAACTTATAGCTAACTAAAAATCAAAAAAATATACAATCATTTTTTGAAATTCACTTTAGATTCTCTATTTGAATAAATAGAAAAGTTTCAAGGTCTTTTTATGAAAAAAATAATTTGTCATGAAATAGTAAAAAAAACATTTTTACTTCGTAGATTTTAGACGATTTGTATTTTCTAGTTTCCACTTTTAAAACATCTAAAACCAAGTCCTTGATAAGGTTGGTATACTGTTTTTTCTTTTTTTCCTAAAATCTCAACGTTTTCATGATGCAATATTTGATTAACAAAGTTTATAACCTGCAGGAGACACAGAATTGCACGCTTTAAAAATCTATAGATTTATAAAAAATTCAAGAATATTATGTCATAATATTTTTAACTCGTATATCCTACTAAACTTTATCTAAATATTTTAATACCTATAGAATTCCTAGTATATTTGTTTTTTTAGTCAAAACTATATGCTCATAGCTATACTCTCAGGTTTTTTATTTTCTTTTTTTATGGTGTTTGTCGGCAAATATATGAAAGGCAAATTAGCCTTTTTATCTGCCTTGATTCCTTTGGGTCTTTTTATATATTTTTTGCAGTTTGCAGGACGTATTTCAAATGGTGAAATCATAAGTCAAACCTATGCGTGGGTACCTTCACTTGGTATTGATTTTGGATTAACTCTAGATGGACTTTCGCTCATTTTCTGTTTAATGATCACCGGTATAGGCTTCCTTGTCTTTGCCTACACCGCAGCTTATCTTAAAGGCCACCATTACTTAGATCGTTTTTATGGTTATTTAGGAATTTTTATGGCAGCAATGCTAGGCGTGGTACTCTCAGATAATGTTATTTCTTTATTTACATTTTGGGAGCTTACAAGTATTAGTTCTTTTTTCTTAATCGGCTTTAACAACAATGAGGAGGCTTCGAGAAAATCTGCAGTTTTGGCTCTGGCAATCACTGGTATGGGGGGATTGTTATTATTTGCAGGAGTTGTAATTTTAGGTAATGTTGTAGGTACTTACAGTATTTCGGAAATGTTGAGTTCCAAGGAATTCATTGCCAATAGCCCGCAATACACCTTAATTGTTGCTTTAATTTTTGGTGCAGCATTTACGAAATCTGCACAATTTCCTTTTCATTTTTGGCTTCCGGGCGCAATGAAAGCACCTACACCAGTTTCTACATATCTGCATTCTGCAACCATGGTAAAAGCAGGGGTGTACTTGTTAATGCGTTTTACCCCTATTTTGGGCAGTACGGAATTTTGGAATTCTACTTTAATTATTGTGGGAAGTATTACAATGCTTTATGCGGCAATTCATACACTTTTTAGAACTGATTTAAAAGGGATTTTAGCTTATTCTACCATTTCAGCTCTTGGTATTTTAGTCTTTCTAATCGGGCTTGGAACAGAAGCGGCACTTTTAGCAGCTTGTGTCTTTATTCTAGTCCATGCGTTATATAAAGCCACATTGTTCCTAATCACCGGAATTATTGATCATGAAACCGGAACCAGGGATGTCACCGTACTTTCTGGTCTAAGAAAAGTACTTTTCCCAGTTGCTATTGCTGGCTTTTTAGCTGCAATTTCCAATGCTGGTATTCCTCCAAGTTTTGGTTTTTTAGGAAAAGATTTAATTTATGAAGCCACTTTGCATTTTGGCAATTCTGCTATTTTATTGACCGTTTTAGCCATTATCACCAATATTTTATTACTATATGCTGGCTTTTTAGCTGGAATAAAACCCTTCACAGGAAAACTTCCCCATACGTTTTCTAAAGTACATTTACCCAGTTTTTTAATGTGGACACCTCCATTGATTCTTGCAATTTTAGGAATTTTAATTGGGGTTTTTCCATCCATAATTCAAGGTAGCTTAATTCAACCTGCTGTTAACGCCTTAGGAGAAACCGGTAGTGCGGTAGAATTAAAATTATGGCATGGTTTCAATACTATTCTAGCCTTAAGTGCCACAACTATTGGCATTGGTTTGCTATTTTATTTTTTTATAAAACCTTCTGTAAAAATTGAAGCTGCCATAAAAAAACTTGAATATCTATCCCCAAAAACTATGATAGAAGGATTCGGGATTGCTTTCGGGCATTTCTCAAAAATCTGGACCACTTTTTTTCAAAACGGTTTCTTAAGGCACTATGTTTCCACCATTATTCTATTTTTGGTACTGGTTATGGGATACACCTTGATAAATAATACAAATTATGTATTGAATTTTAGTTCTTTGACTCAACTAACCATATATGAAGTAATTACTGTGATTATAATGATTGGAGGTATTTTATATACGGTATTCTCAAAATCCCGTTTGGCTGCTGTTGCGGCAATGGGAGTTGTGGGTTTAACCATCAGTTTGATATTTGTATATTATAGTGCGCCAGACCTTGCTATGACACAGTTTGCAATTGATACACTTACGGTTATTTTATTTGTACTGGTACTGTACAGGCTTCCAAAATATTTAAAATTATCCAATTATAAATCAAGAATTAAAGATGGTATTTTATCCATTACTTTTGGGACATTAATTACAATTCTTGCCTTAGAAGTATTGAACGAGCCTCAAAACTCAGAGATTTCTGAATTTTATGCAGCTAACGCTTATCTTCTTGCAAAAGGAAAAAATGTTGTAAATGTTATTTTGGTGGACTTCAGAGGAATTGACACTTTTATGGAAATTACTGTTTTAACCATTGCCGCCATTGGAGTGTTCGGGCTTTTAAAGTTAAGATTGACCACGAAAGATAGAGCAATTGTAAAAGATAAAAATAAAATATAAACTCATAACACCTTGAAATCAATAATTTTAAAAACCGCATCTAATTACCTACTGCCACTTTTGTTGCTGTTTTCCTTATTTATATTGTTAAGAGGTCATTATTTGCCCGGAGGTGGTTTTGTAGGTGGTCTTATAGCATCCATAGCATTTGTTTTACATGCATTCGCAAATGGACTACAAACCACCAAACACTTATTACGTATTCACCCTGGATTTTTAATGCCTATAGGGCTATCAGTGGCATTTTTAGCTGGAATATCCCCTATGTTTCTTAGCGGATTACCTTTTATGACAGGTATTTGGTTTCCCGAACCTATAAGTGTTGTAGGTATGATTGGGTCCGCCTTGTTTTTTGATATTGGTGTCTATTTGGTGGTCATAGGAATATCGTTAACTATAATTTTTACTATAACAGAATCCAAATAAACTATGGAGTTATTATTAGCTATACTTATTGGTCTGCTTTATGCCGCAGGATTATATATGATGCTGCGCAGAAGTTTGGTAAAGCTCATTATTGGCTTAATACTATTAGGAAATGGTGCAAATTTGTTAATCTTTCTATTGGGGAGAATTACAAAGGGACTTCCTCCCATTATACCAGAAGAATCTAGCGTATTTACATCTGCTTATGCCGATCCTGTTCCTCAAGCTCTAATATTAACGGCAATCGTAATTAGTTTTGGTTTGCAGTCTTTTGCAATAATACTCGTTAAAAGAGCCTATAAAGTAGTGAAAACAGACGATTTAGATCAAATGAATTCAACAGACCGATAATAATGATGGCACAAATAGTTTTCTTACCAATTATTGTACAGTTGCTTTTAGCAATTAGTCTTCTTTTTAGCTGGAAATGGATAAAATGGCAAAAAATTATAAGTAACGTTGGTAGCGTTTTAAGCTTGGTAATAGCTATTTGGTTATTTTCAACAACTTGGACAGAAGGTACACTTACTGTACAAGCAGGAAACTGGCAAGCTCCTTTCGGTATTAGTTTTGTATCCGACACCTTTGCTGCTACTTTAGTGCTCCTTACAGCAATAAGTGGCATGGCTGTTTCTTTTTTTTCAGTAGGTACCATAATGCCAGCACGATTAAAATTTGGATTCCTACCCATTTTTCATTTTTTGTTGTTGGGATTAAATGGGGCTTTTCTTACCGGAGATATTTTTAACTTGTATGTTTGGTTTGAAATCATCATAATCAGCTCTTTCGTTTTAATAACCCTTGGTGGTGAAAAAACACAAATCGAAGGTGCCATAAAATATTTTACGCTCAATATTTTTGCATCTGTTATTTTTTTAACAGCCATTGCCGTTTTGTATGGTTTAACGGGTTCACTAAATATGGCCGATTTAGCATTAAAAGTTGCAGAGATCCAAAATAGAGGATTGGTAGAAGTTACTGCTATTTTATTTTTAATAGGTTTTGGGATAAAAGCCGCCTTATTTCCACTATATTTTTGGTTACCCGCTTCTTATCACACTCCTCCTCCTGCAGTTTCCGCTATTTTTGGAGGCTTGTTAACTAAAGTCGGTGTTTATGCCCTTATTAGAGTGTTTACCTTAATTTTTGTAGGAGATGTTTTTTTGGGAAATATTATTTTAGTCTTAGCGGGTTTAACTTTATTTAGCGGTGCTTTAGGTGCATTGACCCAGAATAATATTTCAAAAGTTTTTTCATACCTTATTATATGCCATATAGGATACATGATTCTCGGCTTAGGTATGTACACCGAAATGGCTATAACTGGAGTGGTTTTTTACCTTATACACGATATTATTGCTAAAACCAACCTCTTTATGATTGGCGGATTAATATACAGAATTACAGGAACTTATAGTATGCGAGATTCAGGAGGTTTGTATGCTAAATACCCGCTTATATCATTACTAATTATCATTCCTTTTTTCTCTTTGGTTGGAGTCCCTCCTCTTTCTGGATTCTGGGCAAAATTAACATTGATATCAGAAAGTTTTAAATCCGGAAATTACTGGCTAATTGCAGCCATTTTATTTGCTACATTTATTACCCTATTTGTGATAGCAAGAATATGGGCTGAAGTTTTTTGGAAAGAAAGCAAACCATTGCCTAAATTACAAAATTTTAGGTATTTTGAGAAATTGAAACTTGAAAAGAAAATACTTATCGTTGGTCCTATAGTTTTTCTTACACTAATATCCTTATATATAGGTTTTGGAGCAGAATATATCCAACGCCTTGCAACAAGGGTTGCCAACGAGTTAATGGATAATCAACAATATATTCAGGCGGTGTTGGGAGTCAATACCACAAATTAAGAAAAATATAAACCAATAATGAAAGGTAAATTTTTAAGCAATATTCTTTTAACCTTTGTCTGGGTTGCCTTAACAGGAAGCTTCGCTTTTCTGAACTTTTTGTTTGGTTTTGCAATCGCTTTTGTCATTTTATGGGTTATAAACATAAAGAGAGAAGACACAAAATACTTTAAAATTGTACCTAAAATAATTGCATTCTTTTTTTTCTTTTCATACGAACTTATTAAAGCAAATATTCAAGTAGCATATGATGTCATTACCCCAAAATTTTACATGACTCCTGGCATTGTAAAAGTACCTCTCGATGTTAAAACGGATATAGGAATAACCCTTTTGGCAAATTTAATTTCGCTGACACCCGGCACTTTAAGTTTAGATGTTTCTGATGACAAAAAAGTGCTGTATGTACATTCTATGTATATTTCAGATAAAGAAAAATTTATAAAGAGCATTAAAAAAGGGTTTGAAGCACGATTATTAGAAATTTTGAGATGACACTATACGACTATTTATATTATTTACTTCTGCCAATTCTAGCTATATCGATATTATTGCTTTTTATTCGGTTTTTAATTGGACCAAGCATTGTCGATAGGGTTATTGCATTAGATTTATTGATCACTACAAGTGTAGGAATTATAACGGTATATAGTATTGTATATGATCAGCCCACATTTTTAGATATTGCAATGATTTTAGCATTGATTGCATTTTTAGGAACGGTCGCGTTCTCTTACTATTTAGAAAAAAGAAACAAAAATGAGTGATATATTAGTAGGTATTTTAGCAACCTTTGGGACCGTGTTTGTACTTCTAGCCGCAGTTGGCTTAGTACGTATGCCAGACACCTATTTAAGGATTTCAGTGACCACAAAAGCTGCAACCTTGGGAATAGGGCTGATATTGATTGCCGCTGCCGTTTATTTTAATGACTTATCTATTACTTCAAGAGTGCTCGCCATTATATTATTTATTGTACTTACTGCTCCTATTGCTGCGCATCTTATAGGTAGAGCTTCTTATTTTATTGGAATTAAATTATGGGATAAATCGATTATGGACGATCTTAAAGGAAAATATAAAAAAAGAACGCATGAATTGTCTAGTGAAGACGATGATGACAGCTCTAATAATGAGGATCAACCTAACAAATAAAGTTTAGCAGGAAATAAAGCAAAATTCAAATGCTTGGTTGGGTTTACAATGCCGACATCTCATTTCGCTATATAAGTCTCTAAATGGCAAATTTGACTAATCTAAAGTTTCTACTGTGGTAAGCAAGAGGAAAATACCACTAAAACTTTCAATTCCATAAATTTTTGAAATGGTGATAGAAATTATTCTTAATCATATAAGTTGAATTTTTTTAATATAAGATAGCTTCAAAGTCACTTTCAACTTTATAATTACTCAACCTAATTAGGCATCATAATAACTATTTATACTTGAACCTTCAATATGATTTAAAAATAAGCAGTTTTTTTTCTATTAAAACCCCTATTATTTCAGTTTTACTATTTAAATATGCAACACTATAAATTAATAGAATTAACATAAAAAACACCTTCATCTTGTATAGTTACATTATTTGTTTCTACGTCTCAAAAAAGCGTCAATAGAAAACTTACCTGGTCCTGTCAGTAAAATAGTGATATAACCTATTCCATAAAGCAACGCTTTTTCCATTACACCAAAACCATCTGAAATATGTACAATGAATACAGCGACCAACATCGTAATTATTAATGGCACTAATACCCATCGAGTTAATAAACCTAAAGCTAAAAGCATACTACAAATAACTTCAGCAAAAACAGCCATCGCGAGTGATGGTACTGCACCAATGCCAAAAGGATCTGCAAATTGAATGTCTTCTCCACTAAAAAGCTTTTCCCACTTTCCTATTCCGTGACCGAAACACATCCCCAATCCTAAAAATACTCTTAAAATTAATAATCCAATATCGCTAAGCCTACTATTGGTATAATGACTTGTTCTCATGTTTAATATGTTTTTAAGTTTACAAAGAAACAGATTCTGCTTTAAATTAAAGCGGAATCTGTTTTCTTATGTCTTCATTTTATACTAATACCATACGCAATAAATTATAAGAACGGAGACCATAATTTCACCATTTTTTCCCATAAGTGAATATACTTTGGTCTATTGAGCCAATCTTCCGCATTAATTTTCTGAGAGACTTTTAAATCTTTTTCAAACGCATTGGTGAGTTGTTTGGCGATAATTTCACTGTAAACCATGGCATTCACTTCAAAATTAAGATCAAAACTTCTATAATCCATATTGGCTGAACCTACAATTGCTAAATCACCATCTATAACTATCGTTTTCGCATGAACAAATCCCTTGTGGTATTTATAAATTTTTGCACCATACTGAAGTAATTCCGTATAGTAAGCACTAGCTGCAGCATTTACCATTTTAGAGTCTGAAATCCCCGGAATAATTAGTTTTACATCAACCCCACTTTGTATCGCAATAATCAACGCATCTATTAAACTTTCGCCTGGTATAAAATAAGGGGTCGTAATATAAATACTTTGCTTCGCTGAACTTATCGCTTCTAACAATGAATAGAAAATAACTGGTTGTGTACTATCTGGACCTGAAGCAGCTATTTGAACAACATCCTTTTCTATGGAGCCTTGTTTTGTATGATCTGGAAAATAAACTTCTGAAAACGCCATAGGTTTAATGCTACAAAAATTCCAATCACAAAGAAATAAATACTGTAAACTAGCTGTTGCCTGGCCTTTAATTTGCAAATGTGTGTCTCTCCAAAATAAATGGTTTTCTTTCTGTAAATCGTTTCGGTATCTATCACTGATATTAATACCACCAATGAAACTAACCGAACCATCAACAATTACAATCTTCCTATGATTTCTATAATTGAGTCGGTTAGCCAGTGCGTACCATTTAATTTTATAGAATGGTGCTGTTTGCACGCCTGCATCGTTTAATTTTTTTATGAACGACTTTCCTAAACTATGACTTCCAAAGTCATCATACAAAAAACGGACCTCTACACCTTCATTTGCTTTTTTTATTAAAAGTTCAGCAACGTCATTTCCGGTAATATCATTCTCATAAATATAGTACTCAATGTGAATGTGAGACATCGCATTTTCAATTGCTTCTAATAACGCTGGAAACTTTTCTTCCCCATTTACCAATACTGTTACATCGTTATTTGCCGTAAGTGGGCTACTACTAGAACGACGAATATATTCGATTAAGTTTTTATGTCTGTCTGCAATTATCCCAGAATTATGTATCAATTCAGAATACGCATGCAGCCTATTTCTGATGTCTTCGCGAATTGGTTCATCTAAATTGAGTTTTTTACTGTATAGTTTTCGCTTTCGGTAATTAATTCCAAACGAAAAATAAAAAAACATACCAATAAAAGGAACAAAAATAGTGAATAAGATGTACGCCAAGGTTTTTGTACTACTCCGCGTATCATGCAATACTCTTAAAACAACAAAGATCACTAAAAGTATGTAAGCAATTTCCCCGAGTAAAATCCAATTCATAGTTCAATTCATTTGTGCTTTGTTAAGTTAAGATTATTTATTCAGCTATTAAATACCAATACGTACAACTTTTACATTTGTAGGATTAAATTCTTCAGAGTTCCCGACATTTATAATAAACAACATCGGTTTTATTTGTTCTAGATTTTAAGAAATCTTTAAAATCCATTTTATATAATTATCGATTTAAAAATTAAATTAACCCAAAAAGGCAAACTACACAATTTTAATTTATTATTTGATTGGGTAACCCTATCTTTGCCAATTAATTCATTTTAAAATTACCACTATGAAAGTTCGTGAGTATTTTATTCTAATTTCCACAATAGTAGTTTTAGCGATTGTTGGGATAGCGTTTTTATGGCAACCTATTTTATGGGTATTCCTACTTGTGGGTCCGCTTGTAATTATGGGACTTTTCGATATTTTTCAAACCTCCCATACCATAAGACGAAATTTCCCATTAATAGGACGGTTTAGATATATTTTAGAGTCTATACGTCCAGAGATTATGCAGTATTTTGTTGAAACCGATACTGAAGGCCGACCGCTTAATCGTATTTTACGATCTTTAATTTATAGACGTGCTAAAGGAGAAAATGACACGGAACCTTTTGGGACACAAATGGACCTTTACCATTCTGGTTACGAGTGGTTAGAGCATTCTATGTACGCAAAAACTAACCCAAAAAACATTGGTGAAGTTCCTCGTTTAATCATTGGCGGAAAAGACTGTAAGCAACCCTATTCTTCAAGTTTATTGAATATTTCCGCGATGAGTTTTGGATCTCTAAGTAATAATGCTGTTTTAGCATTAAACAAAGGTGCCAAAATGGGAAAATTTGCGCATAACACAGGGGAAGGAGCTATTAGTGATTATCATTTAGAGCATGGTGGCGATTTAATTTGGCAAATAGGAACCGGTTATTTTGGATGTAGAAATGACGATGGTACGTTTAACGAAGTTACCTTTAGAGAAAATGCTTTGAGACCTGAGGTTAAGATGATTGAGATTAAATTATCTCAAGGTGCAAAACCGGGTCATGGTGGTATCTTACCAGCGTCAAAAAACACCGAAGAAATTGCACGTATCAGACACGTAAAACCTGGAATTGCGGTACACTCGCCTCCATCACACTCTGCATTTTCTGACCCAATTCAGTTTATGTACTTTATAAAAAAGCTCAGAGATCTTTCCGAGGGAAAACCAATTGGTTTTAAGTTATGTCTAGGTAGAAAACAAGAATTTATGGATTTTTGTGAAGCTATGATTTACACAAAAATTCTACCCGATTTTATCACCGTAGATGGTGGTGAAGGTGGAACTGGAGCTGCTCCTGTAGAATTTTCTAACTCCATGGGAATGCCTTTACGTGAAGGCTTAATTTTTGTCCATGACACCTTAGTTGGATTCAACTTACGAAAAGATATTAAAGTCATTGTTGCTGGTAAAATCATTACAGGTTTCCACATGGCAAGAGCATTAGCTTTAGGTGCAGATGGCTGCAATAGCGCACGTGCCATGATGCTTTCAATTGGCTGTATACAAGCATTACAATGTAATACTAATACGTGCCCTGTTGGTGTTGCTACACAAAATCCATCTCTGGTAAAAGGATTAGTAGTTGAAGATAAAGCACCACGAGCAAAACGCTATCACGAAGCTACAATTCATAGTTTCCTTGAGCTTGTTGCTGCAGCAGGACTTAATAGTCCGGCTGAATTAACACGCGATCATATCAGCAAGAGGGTTGGGCTTTATGACGTAAAAACATATCACGATATTTACCCACCAATTGAAGAAGGTTCGTTGTTAAACATTGATACGATACCTCAAGACTACCAAAAGTTTTTTCAATTGACACGTATTATGAAGTAATATAAAGACTTCTTATCTTTTTTAAGCTGTTAATTTTCAATACACTGAAAATTAACAGCTTTTATTTTTATCTGAATTGTTAGGCTTAAAAAAATGCCCTTCCCATTCAAATCGTATCTTTGTCTCTAACTATAAAATCACTAATCCCATTTTAGCTATAATCTCAAAACATGCTAAAGAATTATTAGAATTCTTTAAAAGCACTAGCTTTTCTAAAGCCATTTTAATTGGTATTGCGGTTACTGTGCCAATAGTTTTGGGTATCGCAACTGACCAATTTGAAATTGGACTTGCCCTATGCTTTGGTTCATTTTGGTGCTCACCAAGTGATGTTAGTGGTCGCTTAAAGCACAAGCAAGTTGGAATTCTGTTTTCGGCCATTTTAGTTGTAATAATTAGTTTTATTGGTGGCTACCTCAACATTTCAAATTACTTACTGTTCCCAATATTAGGATTTTTAACGTTTAGTATTGCTTTTATTTCCATCTATGGTTTTAGAGCCTCACTGATTAGTTTTTCAGGGTTATTGGCTTTGGTATTAAGTTTTGCACATACCTCCGAAAACTTAGAAGTCTATCAATATGCATTATTAATAGGTGTTGGTGGTATTTGGTACTTATTGCTCTCTACCTTATGGTTTAAAATTAATCCAAAAGCTCAAACCGAAGAAGCATTACATCAAACCTTTATACGTACAGCCGATTTCTTAGACATCAGAAGACAGCTTATTGGTGAACAACCGAACAGAGAAGATTTGCAAACGCAACTCATGACCTTACAAAGTGAATTAAATGAACACCACCAAACCTTGCGTGAAATCTTAATTTTATCGCGAAAAAGCTCAGGGAAATCGAACTATCAAAGTAGACGCTTATTAGTATTTGTCCAGTTAGTAGAAATTCTAGAAACGGCAGTGGCAAATCCTGTGAATTACACTAAAATGGATGTCCTTTTTGAAAAACATCCAGAATTTAAAAAAGATTTTCAGCAGTTAATAACTGAATTCTCACTTCAATTACGTTGTATAGCTCACAACATTAATAATTCGAAGTTATTTCCATCCAATAAAGTGCTTTCTGACGCTCTTAAAACACTTGAAAACAACATCCTAAAATTCAAAAACGAAGATCACCTTGAAGATTATGAACGCTATTTAATGCTTCAAAATTTATTAGATTATCAAAAAAAACAATTTGAGAAAATAAATAAGATCAAATGGCTATTGGGTAATCCCGAATTATCATCAGACGATTATATCAAAAATGATAAACTAAAGCGCTTTATCAATTCTCAAGATTACAATCCTAAATTAATCCTTAGAAACCTCAGCTTTAGGTCTACTATTTTTAAGCATTCGTTACGATTGGCGGTTGCCGTAATGTTAGGTTATGGCATTGGCTTGTTTTTCGACTTTCAAAATCCGTATTGGATTATACTTACGGTCATTGTGATAATGCGGCCAAGTTACGGACTTACAAAAACGCGCTCACAAGACCGAATAATTGGCACATTGATAGGAGCTGTTTTAGCTGCAGGCTTAGTATTCATTATTAACGACCCCTACATTTATGGTATATTAGGGATACTATCATTAGTTGTTGCATTTTCTATGGTGCAGAAAAACTATAAAGCCTCAGCAACCTTTATTACGCTCAGTGTCATCTTCATTTATGCCATACTACAACCCGATATTTTAAAGGTCATTCAATTTAGAGTCATCGATACGCTAATTGGTGCCGCACTGTCTTATACTACAATGCGTTGGCTTTGGCCGGCTTGGTCCTTTATGGAAATTGGAGACAATATTAAAGATAGTTTAAAAGCCAATACAGCCTTTTTTAAATCTATTTGTACCTATTACCAGAAAAAAGGGAGTGTCCCAACAAGTTTAAAAGTAAATAGAAAAGAAGCCTTTCTGCATATGTCTAATTTAAGTTCTGCGTTTCAGCGAATGGCTCAAGAACCAGAATCTAAACAAAACCATGTAGACGATATTTATGAGCTTGTTGTACTTAACCATACGTTTTTATCGTCGTTAGCCTCTTTAAATACTTTTATTCAAAATCATGTAACGACTGAGGCTTCTGAGGATTTCAGACTCATTACAGAGAAAATTACTGATAACCTAAACAAAGTCTGCGCGCAATTAAAAACAATAAATTTTAAAGACTCTCAAATTAGTGATGCCGTTTTCACACCTGAACCTTTTAATTTTCCTATTAATCGAATGACTAATGATGCTATTTCGCAATATGACAGTGAACATTCACACAAAGAAGCACATTTAATTTGGGAACAATTGTATTGGCTGTTTAGCCTCAGCGAAAAAATGTTGAAATTAACAGCTAAATTCAAAAATGACTAATCACGTTTGAATCAACTTTGAGTTGATGATAAAAAAAACCTTCTTTCACAATTCAATTTTGAAAGAAGGTTTTCATTTCTAACCTAATTTATTTAAGCTGCACTACTTGTTTGTCCTTTTCCAACAACACCGACTTAACTTTTGTTCCCAAAAGCCCACTTATCTTTTCTTGCCATTTTTGACCTAGAGCAATTTCATTATTTAAAGTCATTTCATCGTCATTATTATAAAGTACTAAGTTGGTGACATCTTTTAAATTTTGATGTACAAATGATAATTGAATAGAATCAATAACGTGGTAGCCCTTCGTTTTATCTTTAGTGCGTTTCGTTTCTTTAATAAACTTACAAGACGCTATAGCTTTCAAATTAACAGTCTGTACAAAAGCGGAATCCTCTGTTTCTTTATAAAAAAATAAATTTTCTCCGGTGGTATCCAAACCTAAGGCAAAGTTACTGTGTACCTCTACTTCACTTAATTTACAGTTGTGTTGTGCAGCTTCATCTTGAAGTGCATTGCGTAATTTTCGTTTTCTTTTTTTGCTTCCGTTTATAAATAAGACAAACGGTAAAATAACGATTGCGATTATAACCGCATCGATAATAAATAATCCTGTTCCCATGATATTTGAGTTTTATGATAATAATGTAACGTGTAAAAATTGATACGGCATTTAAAGCCATAAACAGACATCATTTTAAATGATGCGTTATACCATTTCTTGTTAGAAATTGTAGAAAATAAAAATGGTTTTACACTTATTTTACCAAAAAGAGTGAAATGGAAAAAGAATTTCCCTTAAATGAATTTGAATAACATTACGATGTTCTGCTATAACAAATTGCGAACGTAGAAGTGAAATTAGATAATTGCCACGACTTAAAAGACCAGCATTTAATACAGAAATTTCTTCTGATGGTGAAGGTTCTAAATTATTCGTAGATACAATACTCAGTTGTTCCTTTTGAACATCAAAATATTGACGATGTGTTGGTGACAAAGCGTACACTTCACCTTCGGTGTCAACAACCACCTGTTCAGTAGCGCTATTTAATAATTGAAAGTCGTTAGCATGCACAGAAGTAGCAAAGCCAACAACAATTAAAATAATATTAAAAAGCGTTTTAAACATTGTCTATTTAAGAATATCCTACAAATTAAATCTATAATAAGGTAATCTACTACAAAATGAATGTTAAATTATTTTGAATTACAATCTGTGTAATCTAATTCTAAATGAAATAGCTATTGTTCAAAATAAAACAAAGATTAAAGGATTGCTGCGCATCCCTTAAAGCTCCGCTTTGAAAATAGTTTCAACAAAAAAACGCTCAAGCGAGCTTGCAATAGCTCTTATTCATTACAAAACAGAGCTTTAAAGGATTGCTGCGCATCCCTTAAAGCTCCGCTTTGAAAATAGTGTCAACAAAAAAACGCTCAAGCGAGCTTGGCGTTTTTTCTTTTGAAACTATTTATTCGTGACCGCGAAGGGATTCGAACCCCCAACCCTCAGAGCCGAAATCTGATATTCTATCCAGTTGAACTACGCAGCCATATTCCTATATAAACAGGAATCTATTATTATCTTAGGACAATTTAGCCTTAACAATATTAGAAATTGTTTTACCATCGGCTTGTCCTGCTAATTTTCCGCTGACAATACCCATTACTTTACCCATATCTTTCATGCCTTCAGCACCTGTTGCAGCTATTGCCTTCATCACCTCAACTGTAATGTCTTCCTCAGAAAGTTGTGCTGGTAAAAACTGACTAATTATTTCTGCTTGTGCTAGTTCTGGTTCTGCCAAATCATTACGATTTTGCTCCAAAAATATGGCTGCACTGTCTTTACGTTGCTTTACCATTTTTGATAAGATCTTTATTTCCTCATCTTCAGAAATCTCTTCTTTTGATCCCGTTGCAGTTTGTGCTAACAATATTTCTGATTTTACTGCTCGTAAAGCAGCCAAAGCTGTCTGATTCTTTTCTTTCATTGCTGCTTTCATAGCAGTCATTATGTCTACTTGTAAACTCATAATCTTGTTGCTTTAAATAAGACTGCGAAGATAGTAAAAGTTCCTCTTAGCTTACAAAAGAATAACAGATACCTTTAAAAATTTTATGAAACAAAAAGCCCAAAAAGTTAGTACTACTTTTTGGGCTAGTCTTTAGTGATAAATCACAATAAATTCAACTCGCTATTAATCTACATTATCGTGTAAGAATGAATTATTACTTCTTAATTGAATATCGTCGTTCTCATCTGTTCCAACAGACATTCTAGACGCTTTTGTTTCAGATGAATGTTGTGCATCCTCTAAATTAACACCTTGTCTTTTGTAAGCTGGTACTTTTTCGATTTCATTTATTTTAGCATCATTAAACTTATAATTGAAATCTTTCATTCTTTTTCGACGCTCATCAGCTCGAGCTATAAGCATTTCAGAGATTGGACTGTTCATAGGGTCTATCTCTTCTTCTGGCGATACTTTACTATCCTCCATAGGAATTGTTTTCTTTTCGAAAACAATATCTTCCTTTACTTCTGCTTTTTCCTTTTTTGTATTAATAGAAGAGTGAAATGGCTCAAAATCATCTAAGGCATATCGTTTTTCACCTTGCTCATTAACTTCAGTTACAGCTATAATTTCTACAGGCTCATTAACATCAATATCCTTTACATCTTCATCCAAACTAAAGAACATTTTGCCTTCTTCAGCTTTCGGCTCTTCCTCTTTTTCAGGCTCCTTATTTGCAATTGGCAAATCGAATGAAAATGTGATTTGCTCTTCATGAACCTCTTCTATTGGTTCTGCTTTATTGACTATTGGCGTAATAACAAAGTCTTCAGGTTCAATTGTAGCTTCTGGCTTTGTATCTAAAACTTCATCATAAACTACATTCATGTTTTTTAAGAAGTCTGTAGTAGCAATTAAGTTTGTTCCATTAGAATCTTCAGCTTTTGGCTCTTCTTCAACGTCTTCTTCAATTAGTGTATGACGAACAACTGGTGCTTCTTTTTCTTTTTCCAAAACGATATCTGGAGTGATAATAGCAGGCTCCTTTTCTTTAGTGCCGCTATCATTAGTTTCACCTAAAGCATGAATTACTTTTTTAGTCTCCGTATTAGAAATTTCATTTTGTTGATCTAAGTCAAATCCTGTAGCGATAATCGTTACAGAAATAGATTCTTGTAAATCTTCATCTTCACCAACACCCATAATTATATTGGCTCCAAATCCGGCTTCAGTTTGAATATGATCGTTAATTTCACCGATCTCATCAATAGTAATTTCTTGAGAACCTGAAACGATTAGCAACAATACGTTTTTAGCTCCTGTAATTTTATTATCATTGAGTAATGGTGAATCTAAAGCGCTCATAATAGCTTCTTGCGCTCTTGTTTGGCCAGAAGCAGTGGCAGATCCCATAATGGCTGTTCCACTATTACTTAATACCGTTTTCGCATCACGTAAATCAATATTCTGAGTATAGTGATGTGTTATAACTTCCGCAATCCCTCGTGATGCTGTTGATAACACCTCATCTGCTTTAGAGAAACCAGCTTTAAATCCAAGATTCCCATAAACTTCACGAAGTTTATTATTATTAATTACCACTAACGAATCTACATGAGAACGTAATTTTTCGATACCGCGTTGGGCTTGTGCATTACGCATTTTACCTTCAAACTGAAACGGCATCGTTACAATTCCAACAGTAAGAATATCAAGTTCCTTCGCCATTTTTGCGATGACTGGTGCTGCTCCTGTTCCTGTACCACCACCCATTCCGGCAGTAATAAACACCATCTTTGTATTGGTATCTAACATTCTACGAATGTCTTCTAAACTTTCTACAGCGGCTTCTTCTCCTACATCTGGATTCGCTCCTGCACCTAACCCTTCGGTTAAATTAACGCCTAATTGTATTTTATTTGGAACACCACTATTTTGAAGTGCTTGTGAATCTGTATTACAGATTACAAAATCGACTCCTTTTATTCCTTGTTGAAACATGTGATTGATGGCATTACTACCACCTCCACCGACACCAATGACTTTGATGACGTTTGATTGATGTTTTGGCAAATCAAATGAAATGTTTCCAAATTCGTTGCTACTACTCATATATTATGGATTAACTATTATTCTTTTCTTTATAAGTAGGGCCAACTCAAAAGCTGTCCCTACAGTTTTAACTTATTATTTTCTATTCGGCATTATCCAAAAAATCCTTAACACGCTCCGTTAATTTATCTAAAAACGAACGGCGTTCTTTTACAGGCTCTGGTGCCACGACTTCTGGTTCTGACTCTTGCAATTCTTCTGCTTCATTTTCAATGACTATCTCTTCTTCAATAGCCTCAACTTTTTTACGCTCCTGACGTTTTAAACCATCCATGACCAACCCTACTGCTGTAGCGTATAACGGACTTGCAATATCCTCATCACTATCTCCTGCTAAATGCTCATTTGGATAGCCAATTCTGGTATCCATTCCCGTGATATATTCTACTAATTGCTTTAAATGCTTTAATTGAGAGCCTCCACCGGTTAAAACGATACCTCCAATGAGTTTTTTCTTTTGCTCTTCGTGACCGTAATTTTTTATTTCAACATAAACTTGTTCAATGATCTCCACAACTCTGGCGTGAATGATTTTAGACAAATTCTTTAAGGTGATTTCCTTTGGCTCTCTTCCTCTTAACCCAGGAATTGATACAATTTCATTATCCTTATTTTCTCCTGGCCATGCGGATCCAAACTTTACTTTTAAAAGTTCGGCTTGTTTTTCAATAATTGAACACCCTTCCTTTATATCTTCCGTAATGACACCTCCACCAAAAGGAATGACTGCCGTATGACGAATAATACCATCTTTAAAAACGGCTAAATCCGTGGTCCCACCACCTATATCAATCAAAGCAACACCAGCTTCTTTCTCTTCTCTACTCAACACTGCATTAGCAGATGCTAAAGGTTCTAAAGTGATACCTTCTAAATTTAAACCTGCACTTTTTATACAACGACCAACATTTCTAATCGATGATACCTGACCTACGACAACGTGAAAATTCGC
Organism: Winogradskyella psychrotolerans; assembly: GCF_018860545.1. Lineage (GTDB taxonomy): Bacteria > Bacteroidota > Bacteroidia > Flavobacteriales > Flavobacteriaceae > Winogradskyella > Winogradskyella psychrotolerans_A. Next base: position 390,654 of record NZ_JAHKPN010000011.1, read on the forward strand.
TTCTAAACGACCTCCATACATACCAATTGGCTCTGTAATTTCAGCCTGACCATCGATCTTGAATTCTTGAGGTAGTACATGAATAATCTCTTCACCTGGAAGCATTACCAATTTATGCACCTGATTGATTAAACGATCAATATCTTCTTCATCGATAACCATATCCGAATTTGGGCGCGTGATATAATCACTATGTTGCAAACTTCGAATATGCTGACCGGCAATACCAACGGTTACATCTTCAATTTTCTCACCTGATGCCGCTTCAGCTTCTTGAACAGCTTGTTGAATGGATTGAATCGTCTGTGTAATATTATTAACCACACCACGATGCACTCCCATACTTTTAGCTTTGCCTAAACCTAAAATTTCAACTTTATCGTACTCGTTTTTACGACCAATCATGGCCACAATTTTTGTGGTTCCTATATCTAGACCTACCGAAATGTTTTGTTTGTCCATAGTTTACTTTTTGGTGCAAATAACTTGTTTGTCAAATTTTAAATTCACTAATGCATAATGATCTAAAATTTGGTCTTTAAAAGCCTTTTGATAAAATGCCTTAAAATTGTTTATCTTCTTATCGAGTTGTTTTAAAGTTCCTAAATGAACCGTAAAATCACTTTTTCTAATTTTAAAATCAATGGTATCATCGTCGTTCTGACGAATCTCAATGACATGTTTCTTTAAAAAATCATCTTCATCTACAGCTTTTGCAAATTTAAAGACTTTTTCGAGGTTATTTTTGTTAATATTTCCGGTAACAAGTGGCACTCTTGCAGCGTAATTATGAGACAGAGGCATATATCCACCTTCATCATCGATATAATACGACACTTTTGTGTTCACTCTTGCAATAGGTTTTTTTTGTTCAATTTCAGCCGAAAGCGCCCCATTTACTGACATGAACACCTCCGCTTCCTTGATCATTGGATTAGATTTCAGGGCAGATTCTAATTTATTCAAATCTATAATTTCTTTGGATTGCTGCGAAACAGGTTCTTGATTTACTATTAACAATTTACTAACATTCACATCTGTAATAAATAATTTGTTTTCGCCTAAAAATGTGATGTTTGGCCCACTAACTTTTCGTGTCTTATTTCTTTGATTTGAAAACGCGAACAAAAAGCCCACCAAAACAATTAATCCTATGATTTTAATATAGTTGAAATTAATTTTTGACATAAAACGCTTCTTTTATATGTTTAACTTCAGCTCCAATATCTCCTGCTCCAATAGTCAATACAATTTGGGCATTAGATTTTTTTATTTCATCAATTAAATGTGATTTTTGAATTATTTTTTTATTCGGATTTTTAATCTTTTCTAACAACCATTTTGACGTTACTCCTTCTATCGGTAATTCTCTTGCAGGATAGATATCCAATAGCAATAATTCATCGAATTTAGAAAGACTTTCTGCAAACTCATTTACAAAATCTCTGGTTCTACTGAATAAATGCGGTTGAAAAATAGCCAATACCTTTTTACCGGGATACATCTCCCTAACCGCTTGATGTACAGCATTTATTTCTTCGGGGTGATGAGCATAATCATCTATAAATACTAAATCCTCCGTTCTAATGTGATAGGTAAATCTACGTTTCACTCCTTTGTACGTTTCCAGTCCTGTCATCAAATCAGCATACGTACACCCATATTCTACAGCCATTGCTATAGCGATAATAGCATTCGATAAATTGTGTCGTCCTGGCAAACTAAATTTAAAGCCTTTTTGAATACCTTTTGGTGTTTTCACATCAAAGACGTAGCTCCCATTTTCAATAGAAATATTTTGCGCACTATAATCGGCATCATCTTCTATGCCGTAAGTGATTCCCTTTAATGGCAGTCCATTTTTAACAAATAACTTCCCACTTGGTTTTATACATTCTGAAAAATCCTTAAAGGTTTTCACTAACTCTTCCGCATTGCCATAAATATCTAAATGGTCGGCATCCATAGAAGTAATACAAGCTAAATCTGGCGATAAGGTTAAAAATGACCGGTCAAATTCATCAGCTTCAACCACTGTAACATCTGTTCCGTTGATAATTAAATTAGAATTATAATTCTCACTTATGCCTCCTAAAAAAGCTGTAACAGGCACATTACACACATTCAACAAATGTCCTAAAATACTCGTTGTCGTTGTTTTACCATGTGTTCCCGCAATCGCTAAACAAATGGTTTGCTTTGTGATTTCTCCTAAAACTGCAGAACGCTTTAAAACATTAAAATCATTTGCTTTAAAATAATCGAATTCTGAATGCCCCTTTGGAATCGCAGGTGTATAAACAACAAGTGTGTTTTCAGGGTTTAAAAATGCACTTGAAACTTTTTCAATATTATCTTCAAAATGAATATTTACCCCTAAATCTTCAAGCGAATTCGTGATGTCCGTTGGCGTTTTATCATAACCAGCCACTTGCTTACCATTAGCCACAAAATAACGCGCAATCGCACTCATTCCGATGCCACCGATGCCAATAAAATAAACGTTATTTAGGTTATCGAAATTCATTTATTATTTATTAAGTTTTCAACTTCATCAACAATAGCATTAGTAGCATTAACCAAAGCCAAAGCTTGTATATTTTTACTTAATTCTTTTCGTTTGTCTTCGTTAGATATTAAATCGGAAAATTCAGTTTGAAAATCAGCATCTAAATCTTTTTCTCTAATTAAAATCGCAGCATTTTTATCCGCTACGGATTGAGCATTTTTAGTTTGATGATCTTCCGCCACATTTGGTGATGGCACAAAAATCACCGGTTTTCCTACAATACACAATTCTGAAACTGATATCGCTCCGGCTCTAGAAATGATGACATCCGCTGCAGCATAAGCTAAATCCATTTGGTTTAAAAATGCGTGTACTTGTATATTCTGCAGTTCATTATATTGCTTATACTGATCGTAATACAATTTTCCGCATTGCCAAACCACTTGAACATCTCGCTCTTCAAAAAACGCAATATTCGCCTCTATAAGCTGATTGATACGTCTCGCTCCCAAACTCCCACCTAAAACTAATAGTGTTTGCTTATTATGTTTTAACTTAAAAGCATCCTTGCCTTCAATATTTTTATCCTTAACCTCTAACAAATCCTTTCGAATTGGATTTCCTGTGAGTCTAATTTTGTCTTTCGGAAAAAACTTATCCAAACCCTCATAAGCCACACAGATTGTATTCACTTTTTTCGCGAGTAACTTATTCGTAATACCAGGAAACGAATTCTGCTCCTGTATTAAGCTCGGCACTCCTTTTGACGAAGCTACATGCAATAACGGTCCACTTGCGAATCCCCCTGTTCCAATTACAACATCTGGCTTAAATGTATTTACAATTTTACGCGAGCGCAATAAACTACTTACCAACTTCAATGGGAATGCCAAATTTCTTAAAGTTAATTTGCGTTGAATTCCAGAAATCCATAACCCTTCAATCTCATAACCAGCTTGCGGCACTTTGTCCATTTCCATGCGGTCCGAAGCTCCAACAAATAAAAATTTAGCATCAGGATAGCGCAACTTTAACTCGTCTGCAATCGCAACCGCAGGATAAATATGTCCTCCGGTTCCTCCTCCTGATAATATAAATTTATATGGTTTCAAATTTTAAATTTTCTGTTTTTTAATATTATTGTTTCTATTTCTAAATCGCTTCACTCAAAATAGCCAACGGATTATCTTCAGCATCTTCTTGCTCTTTTAATTCCTCCCGTTTTGCACTCACACTCAATATTATTCCTATCGACAAACAGGTCATCCAAATTGAAGTTCCACCACTACTTATTAAGGGTAGCGTTTGCCCAGTAACCGGAAATAATTCCACAGCAACAGCCATATTAATTAATGCCTGAAAAACGATAGGCAAGCCAACACCTAATACCAATAATTTTCCAAATATCGTGTCTGATTTATGACTCACTACCACAATCCTAAACAACAACCACATATATAACACTAATAAGAACACACCTCCAAACAAGCCGTATTCTTCAATGATAATGGCAAAAATAAAATCGGAGGACGACTGCGGTAAAAAGTTCTTCTGTACACTTTTACCTGGTCCTAGCGGAGTTATTCCTGTCGCAATTGCAATTTTCGCTTTTTCTATTTGATAATCTGCTTCCGTATCTTCTCCATTAGAGAAATTCTCAATTCTATTTATCCATGTATCCACCCTATTCGGCATCGCATCTGGAAATGCTTTTGCCACCAAAATAAACATCGTGAGCGCCAACAACCCTGTACCTACAATAATTAGTAGATACTTAATTGGATAACCTCCAATAAATGCCAACATCATAATCATCGTAAATATGATGGCTGTTGTAGAAAAATTAGCAGGTAATATGAGGATTAAAATTAGAAACACTGGTATCCAAAGGGGCAATAATGAATCTTTAAAGCTCACCTCTTCATCTTTAATTTTTGACAAGTAACGTGCTACATAAACCATCAATACCACAGCAGCTAAAGTTGATGTTTGAAAAGACATATTCACAATCGGAATCTGAATCCAACGACTCGCATTTGCACCAGCAATAGTTGTTCCCTGAAGCATTGTAACCAACAACAACACAAACACAATAGGAATCATAACCATAGATAAGCCACGAAAATATTTATAAGGCACTTTATGAACTCCGAACATAATAACAAAGCCTAAAAGCAGATGCATAAAGTGTTTTATAAAAAAAGAAAATGTATTGGTATTTCCGCTATTTGCCAAATTACTAGCAGCACTATAAACAGGCATAAACGAAAATATAGCCAACAGCGCCACTATAGCCCAAATAGCTTTATCTCCTTTTATTTGTTTGAATATATTTTGCATACTACAGACCCTTTGTCTTCCTGACATTTCCCCATAAGGGGAAAATTTAATTAGTTATTAGATACTTTTATTTACTCATTCATTTTTTTGCAACACACTGCGAATTGCTCCTTAAGTCACATTACGCCTCAACAGTTTCTTCCCTTCGGGAAGAGTAAGATGGGCTTTCTACAAATTTCTAACAGCATTCTTAAATTGACGCCCTCTATCTTCATAATTCTCGAATAAATCGAAACTCGCACAAGCAGGTGACAACAACACATTATCGCCAGCATCGGCCAGCTTATAAGCTATCTTCACAGCTTCACTCATGTATTGTGTTTCAATAATCACATCTACCATATTACCAAAAGACTCCATAAGTTTTGCATTATCTACACCTAAGCAAATAATAGCCTTAACTTTTTCGTTCACAAATGGAAATAACTCCCTGTACTCATTACCTTTATCCACTCCGCCAACAATCCAGACCGTAGGTGCATCCATACTTTCTAATGCGAAATAGGTTGCATTGACATTCGTTGCTTTTGAGTCGTTAATATATTGCACTTTATTAATTTTTAAAACATGCTCTAAACGATGCTCCACACCTTGAAAGTTCTCTAAACTCTCACGTATAGTTTGTTTTCTAATTTTAAGTAAATGCGCAACAGTAGAAGCTGCCATTGCATTTTTCACGTTGTGTTTTCCTTCTAATGCTAATTTATTTGTAGGCATAGTTATTTTAGTGTTATCTATTGTTATTATTATGTTGTTGTTGTCTAAATATGCACCTTGCTCGATAACGTTTGTTAAAGAAAAAGGTAATTTTTTGGATTGAATTTGATGCGTTTTTATGTATTCTAAAATGACTTCATCATCAGCATCATATATGAAATAATCGTCTTCTGTCTGATTTTCTACTACTCTAAATTTTGAAGCGATATAGTTTTCAAACTTATAATCGTATCTGTCTAAATGGTCTGGTGTGATATTAGTCAACACCGCAATTTTAGGCTTGAAATCTATAATATCATCCAATTGAAAACTGCTAATCTCCAACACATAATTATCATGATTTCTCTCTAAAATTTGCTTTGCAAAACTATCTCCAATATTACCTGCCAATCCAACATCTAACTCTTGTTTTAAAATATGATGTGTTAGTGATGCTGTTGTGGTTTTCCCATTACTTCCTGTAATAGCGACCAAAGTTGCATCCGTAAATTTTGAAGCCAATTCAATTTCAGAAACCACTGTAATTCCAGCCTCTCGAATTTGTTTAACCAAAGCCACTTTATCTGGAATACCAGGACTTTTCATGACAATGTCTGCGTTCAGAATTTTTGATTCTGTATGCTGCTCATCTTCAAATTCAATCTCATTATTTAAAAGAACGTCTTTATACTTGTCTTTAATCTTTCCTTTGTCTGATACAAATACATCGTATCCTTTTGCTTTTCCTAAAAGCGCTGTTCCTACTCCACTTTCTCCACCTCCAAGAATAACTAATCGAAGCCCCTTCCTAAATCCTTCCCCAAACGGGAAGGACTTCTCACTCTGCTGATTACTTTCCTTGTCCTTCATTTAATCCTTTTTGTCATTCCTGCGAAGGCAGGAATCTACTTTATTACTACTCTTATTGTGGATTCCTGCCTTCGCAGGAATGACAAGCTCTTTTATCTTATCTTCAAGGTTACTATCGTTATAATAGCAAGTAGAATTCCTACAATCCAAAAACGCGTAACTATCTTACTTTCGTGATATCCTGATTTTTGATAGTGATGATGTAAAGGCGACATTTTAAATATGCGTCGACCTTCACCAAACTTCTTTCTTGTGTATTTGAAATAGCTAACCTGTAAAATGACTGATAAATTCTCTGCTAAAAATATACCGCAGAGTATAGGAATCAACCATTCTTTTCTAACTGCTATAGCAATTACCGCAATGATTCCTCCAATAGTAAGACTTCCTGTGTCACCCATAAATACCTGTGCCGGATAGGTGTTATACCATAAAAATCCAATTAATGCTCCGACAAATGCCGCAATGTAAATTGTGATTTCTTCCGCTCTTGGGATGTACATAATATCTAAGTACCCTGAAAACACAATATTACTAGACACCCATGCAAAAATCCCCAGCGTTAATACAATTATAGCAGATGTACCTGCGGCTAGCCCATCGATGCCGTCCGTGAGATTTGCACCATTTGATACGGCTGTAATTATAATTATACTAACCAAAATAAATACGAGCCATGTGTATTTCTCTAAACCCGGACTTATCCATGTGATTAAATCTGAATAATCAAACTCATTATCTTTTAAAAATGGAATCGTCGTTTTTGTTGACTTCTCTTCAGCTTTAAACAGTTTTGTTGCTTGCACGTCTGGATTTGCAGCACGTAATTCATTTTGCTGTGCTATTGGCAATTTCTCTTTTATCGTTACATCATTATTAAAAAATAATGTTGCACCAACTATAATTCCTAATCCGACCTGACCAAGAACTTTAAATCTCCCTTTTAGACCGTCTTTATCATTTTTGAATTTTTTAATATAATCATCAATAAACCCAATAGTCCCCATCCAAAGTGTAGTCACTATTAACAAGATGATATAGATGTTTTCAAGCTTTGCCAATAACAACACAGGAATAAGTGTCGCAAGAATTATGATAATCCCACCCATCGTTGGTGTTCCTGCTTTTTCAACTTGTCCTTCCAATCCTAAATCACGAATCGTTTCACCAACTTGTTGCTTTTGTAAAAAACGAATAATGCGTTTACCAAAAATTGTAGAAATTAACAATGACAATATAATAGCTACAGCCGCTCTAAAGGTGATAAACCCAAAAAGTGACGCTCCAGGAAATTGGAACTCTTGCTCTAGATATTCGAATAGATAATACAGCATTATTAGTTGTTATTTATTTTATTTTTAATACCTACAAGGTTTTTGAAACCTTGCAGGAAATATTATTTCTGTAATTGTTTTAAATACTCTTGAACGATTTTATAATCATCAAAATCAAAGCGTTGACCTTTAATTTCTTGATATGTTTCATGGCCTTTTCCGGCAATAAGAATAATATCATTTTCTCCTGCCATTTGACAAGCCGTTTTAATGGCTTGCTTCCTATCGGTTATAGACAACGTTTTTTTAAAATTTTGTGGCCCCACTCCTTTTTCCATCTCTTCAATGATGGTTTCCGGAACTTCATTTCTTGGATTATCACTTGTCAAAATCACTTTAGTACTTAAAACAGAAGCGATATGCGCCATTTTTGGTCGTTTTGTTTTATCTCTATTACCTCCACAACCAACAACCGTAATCAATTCTTCATTTTTAGTCCTGATATCGTTTATGGTTTGCAATACATTTTTTAATGCATCTGGTGTATGTGCATAATCTACAATGGCGGTAATTTTCCCTTCTGAAATAAAATATTGAAAGCGTCCTGCCACATTTTCGAGCTCACTTATCAATCTCAAAATTTCAACGTTACCTAAACCTAAAAGCTCAGCAGTTCCATATATGGCGAGAATATTATAAGCGTTAAAACTGCCTATTAATCGTGTCCATAATTCACTTTCATTCAACTTTAATAATAATCCGCTGAATTCATTCTCTAAAATTTGAGCTCTGTAATCGGCATAATTCTTTAAAGCATACGTATATTTTTTGGCTCCGGTATTTTGAAACATCACCAAACCATTTTTGTCATCTATATTAGTTAACGCAAAGGCGTCTTTTGGCAATTGATCAAAAAATCGCTTCTTAACATCTCTATACTCCGCAAACGTGTCGTGATAATCTAAATGGTCATGCGATAGGTTTGTGAAAATGCCACCTTCAAACTTTAAGCCTTCTGTTCGGCTTTGATGAATACCATGAGAGCTCACTTCCATGAAACAAAACTCCACACCTTCATTATTCATTAATTGCAAATACTTATTGATGGTCAATGAATCTGGAGTTGTATGCGTAGCCTTATATGTCGTATTATCTACCATAATTTTGACTGTAGACAACAATCCAACTTTATAGCCTGCTTTTTTAAACAACTGATACAACAAACTAGACACTGTGGTTTTCCCATTAGTACCTGTAACACCAACAAGCTTTAGATTTTCGGAAGGGTGACCATAGAAATTAGCTGCCATATAAGCCATAGCCTGATTAGAATTAGCCACTTCTATATACGCAATTCCTTCTTCGAGATTTTCTGGAAGCACCTCACAAATAATAGCTGTCGCACCATCTTTAATCGCTTTGTCTATATAGTTATGACCATCAGTAATCGCACCCGAAATTGCTACAAAAACGTCATTAACTTCTATTTTCCGCGAATCGAATTCAATTTTACTCACCGGAATACTCGTGCTGCCAACGACTGCATTTATAGTAACCTTATATAATATGTCTTTTAATACCATCATGAGGCTTCTAAAACAATGGTTTGATTCGTTTGTAATTTTTGATGCTTCTCAACAGACTGCTTTTTTATAGTACCATTTCCGTTTAATTTCACTCTAACGTCAATCTGTAAATTTTCCAACAATGCAATAGCGTCCATAGCTGGCATCCCAACAACACTTGGCATTAACTCTTTATATTTTCGAGCGTTTTCAAAGTAACTTTCAAAATCCGCGTTCACTAAATTATCATTGAAGTTCAATGTTTCAAGCTCATCTATAATTGGAGTGTCTGTATAGATTTTTTGAGCAATTCTTTTAAATACTGGACCAGTAACATCTGCTCCGTAATAACCAACTTTGGTACTTGGCTTATGAATCACCACAATGCATGAGTATTTTGGATTATCCGCAGGAAAATAACCTGCAAATGAAGACACGTATTTTCGCTCTTTTTTCCATTCTTCTGTATTTGCGTAATCCGTTCTAGCCGTACCGGTCTTACCAGCCATTGAAAATGTTTCTGAATACATACGTTGTCCCGTACCACGCATGACAACATTCTTTAATATATCTCGAATTTCATTCAAGGTTTTATCTGAGCAAATTTTTTCAACAAGCACTTCTTTTTCAAACACTTCAATTTCCTTATCAAACGACTTAACCGATTTTAAAAAACGTGGCTTAATTAATTCCCCATCATTAGCAATAGCATTATAAAACGCCAGTGTTTGCAATGGAGTCATTTCAAGATTATAGCCATATGCCATAGAAGGCAACGCATTCCGACTCCAGTTAGATGCCCCTGGTTTTGGAATATCTGGCACTCCTTCTCCAATAATAGCGACACCTAAAGTTTTATCAAGTCTCCAAGAACTCAACCTATTTAAAAATTTTTCTGGCTGTTTTGAGTAATGTTCATCAATAATGGTTGCCATACCAATATTAGAAGACACCTCTAAAGCTCTTGCCGCAGAAATCTCACCATAACCAGGACCAGAGTCCGTAATTACACGACCATAAAGCGACTTCCTCCCCTTTTTAGTATCCACAACTGTTGACGTATCAATAACCTTATCTTCCAACGCTGCCATTAAAGCCATCACTTTAAATGTAGAACCTGGCTCATGACTTTCTCCAACCGCATAATTTAGGCGCTCGTAATACTTCCCGTTTCGATTTCTTCCTAGGTTAGAAATTGCTTTTATCTCACCCGTTTTTACATCCATCACCACCACACAACCATGATCGGCTTCGTAGATTTCTAACTGCTTAAGCAAAGAATGGTGGGCTATATCTTGAATATTGACATCTATAGTCGTATAAACATCATAACCATCCTGAGGTTCAACTTGATCGAAATCTGCTATGGGCTTCCATTGTCCATTACCAATTTTTTGTTTTAAACGTTTCCCGTTTTTACCTTGCAAGTACTTCACCCCAAAAGCCCCATCAATCCCAGGCCTTGTAATATCTCCGTTTTCATCTGTTCTCTCATAACCTATGGTACGCTCTGCAATACCACCCATTGGATGCTCACGTCTAGTCGTTTGCTCTACAATTAAACCACCTTTAATAGCCCCAAGATTTAACAAAGGAAAATTTCGCATTCGGATATAATCAGAATAACTAATATTCCGAGCTAAAAGGAAATATCTATTTTTATGTTGTCTAGCTTTTCTAATGACATTCTTATAATAAGATGCCGGCTTTCCCTTATAAGCATGAAGTGAATCCGCCAATTCATTAATATATTTTTCAAATGTGGCGTCTTTCGCCTGAATGGCATCAATTCTAATATCATACTTAGGAATTGAGGTTGCTAGCAAACTACCATCAGCAGAATACACATTCCCACGGTTTGCAGGAATTGGAAAATCTTTAGTCGTACTCTTTTCCGCAAGTGCTCTATACTCATCACCTTGGATAAACTGAATACTCACCAATTTAAACACCACAGCCAAGGCGAATACAAACATGCAGCCTGCTACGAAGTACAATCTGTGTAATATGTTTTTTTCTGTTATTGCCAAAGCTTATTAATGTTACTGTTGTGTTTTTTTTTACTCGATAATCGAGATTTAAATTTTTCTATAGGCTCGCTCCAACCCTATCTTAAGTTTTTACTCTGTATGTGTCACCGATTTCGATGACTTTACTATTATTTTTGTTGGTGGGTTTAAGGAAATCTCAATTCCTTTTTCTTTCATCTCAGCCTCTACAAAAGATTCTTTTTTTAGTTGCATCAGCTTCCCTCTCTTATCTACAAATGCTGAACGAAATTCCTTTACCTCATTAGTCAACTTTGCTATTTGATAAACTTTTTGATCGGCACTATGAGAACTTGCAATCATTATAATTGCCAGAAATGAAATAAAAATGATGATACGCCAATTTTTAAACGAATCATCACTGATTAGAAACCTACCTCTTAATATGCCGTATATGTTTTTTTTCATATTTTTTTAGCAATCCTAAGTTTCGCACTCCTAGCCCTATTGTTTTGTTTTATTTCTTCCTTGGAAGGCACAATTAAACCTCCCACCTTTTTTAATGGCACTTCAAAATTGCCAAACACATCACGTTCTGGCTCACCTTCAAACAACCCATTTCTGATGAAACGCTTTACTAACCTATCTTCTAAAGAATGATAGGATATAAAACTCAAACGACCGTCTTGCTTTAGAACCTCTGGCATTTGAAGTAGTAATTCTTTTAAAACTTCAATTTCTTGATTCACCTCAATTCGGATGGCTTGATATATTTGAGCCAACACTTTATTCTCTTTTTGATGATTCAAAAACTGCTTCAAAACAGACTTTAATTGTTCGCTTGTTTTAATTTCTGCATTTTTTCGTTCTTCAACAATCACTCTTGCCATTGCAGGTGCATTTCGCAATTCACCATATTGAAACAAAACAGCTCTTAGTTGTTCTTCATCATAATTATTAATGACCTCAAAAGCTGAAAGCTTACTATCTTGATTCATCCGCATATCTAAATCCGCCTCGAAACGCGTAGAAAAACCACGCTCCGCAACATCAAACTGATGCGACGACACTCCAAAATCAGCTAAAACACCATCAACTTCTTTTGCTCCATAAAATCTCAAGAAGCGTTTTACAAATCGAAAATTCTCATTGATTAACACAAAGCGATCGTCATCAATTGTATTTGCCAACGCATCTTTATCTTGATCAAAAGCATATAGTTTTCCATTTGGCCCTAATCTTGATAAAATTTCACGACTATGACCTCCTCCACCAAAAGTGACATCTACATAAACACCATCTGGTTTAATCGCTAAACCATCTACGGTTTCTTTAAGTAATACTGCATTATGATAATCCATCGTTGTCATCGTCTTGTCCCATTACTTCTTCGGCCAAATCCGCAAAATCTGAAGCCGCATCATCAATAGCTTGTTCGTATTTATCTTTATCCCAAATTTCAAGAATATTAACAGCAGACGCCAAAACCACCTCTTTCTTAACACCCGAAAAACCAATTAAATCTTTCGGAATTAACAAACGCCCCGTACTATCTACCTCTACAATTTTAACTCCAGCCGTAAAGCGTCGTATAAAATCATTATTCTTCTTCTTAAAGCGGTTCAACTTATTAATCTTCTCCATCATCTTGTTCCATTCAGACATTGGATACAATTCCAAACATGGCTGAAAAACGGCACGCTTTAAAACAAAACCATCTTGCAAAGCCGACGACAACTGCTTTTTAAGCACAGCAGGTATCATTAGCCTTCCTTTGGCATCAGCTTTACATTCGTATGTTCCTATAAATGAATTCAAAAGGTTTCGTTTACTACTTTAACGATTAAGAATCAAAGATATTGAAAAAATCACCACTTTTTACCACATTTTACCACATTTGTTGATAAGTTTTATATTAGAACCGCCTTATTTCATTGCAACATCAATGAATTCCACTTTTAGCTTACGATTTAAGAGGTGGTAATTATTAACATCAGTCTACACAATTCCCAAACGATAAAAAAAACCGATATTTTTCTCATATTATTTATTTTCTAAAGGATTTAGTTATATTTGTTTCTAACACATAAGCACGAACTTGCACATGGCACACCTTTTAAAAAAAGAAAAGGAATTTAGATATATTGAAGTAGGCGAAGGCACACCAATTATTGTGTTGCATGGTTTAATGGGTGGACTCAGTAACTTTGACGGAGTCACTAAATATTTTAGCTCTAAAGGCTATAAGGTTATTATTCCAGAACTTCCTATTTACAGTATGTCTTTAATTAAAACTAATGTAAAAAGTTTCGCAAACTACCTAAAAGATTTTATTGAATTTAAGGGTTTAGAAGACGTTATTCTTCTAGGTAATTCTCTCGGTGGACACATTGGTTTATACCACACCAAATTATATCCTCAAAAAGTAAAAGCCTTAATCATTACAGGAAGTTCAGGGCTTTACGAAAGCGCTATGGGAGGTGGCTACACCAAACGTAGTGATTACGAAGTCATGAAAAAGAAGGCACAAGAAGTGTTTTACGATCCTGCGGTAGCAACGAAAGAAATTGTTGATGAAGTTTATGAAACGGTTAATGACCGTAATAAACTTATAAAAACCTTAGCGATTGCCAAAAGTGCCATTAGACATAACATGGCTAAAGATTTACCAAAAATGGATATTCCAATTTGCATTATTTGGGGAAAGAATGACACTGTAACTCCACCTGAAGTTGCTGAAGAGTTTCATGAGCTATTACCCGATTCTGAATTGTACTGGATTGATAAATGTGGACATGCAGCTATGATGGAGCATCCAGAAGAATTCAATACGATTTTGATGGGATGGCTAGAGAAACGTGGGTTTTAGGAGCCCATCCCTAACCCTTCCCAAAGGAAAGAGGACACTGTTACTGTAAAAAGCCCGAGATATTAAGATAGCTTACAGAAACATGTAGAAAATTACCTAAAAGTTTAATTAAAATGAGATTCCCGTTGTCATGGGAACTAGAGATGAAAATAAAATCAGCCGAATTTGTAGTTAGTAATTCTGATGTGGCAAAATGCCCTAAGAACGCCATACCCGAATATGCCTTTATAGGGAGAAGTAATGTAGGGAAGTCGTCATTAATCAACATGCTTACCGACCGTAAAAGTTTAGCTAAAACCTCTGGGCGACCAGGAAAAACACAGTTAATTAATCATTTCTTAATTAATAAAAACTGGTATCTAGTAGATTTACCCGGCTATGGTTATGCGCGCGTTTCAAAATCGTCTAAGCAAAAATTTCAAAAGTTTATTACTAATTATTTTGAACAACGACAACAATTAGTTTCGGCATTTGTGCTTATAGATATTAGACACAAACCACAGCCTGTGGACTTAGAATTTATGCAGTACTTAGGAGAAGGTGAAATTCCGTTTGGCATCATATTCACAAAGGCAGACAAATTAAAACCTCAGGCTATTGAGCGCCACGTCGAGGAGTACTGCCAAGAACTACTTAAATTCTGGGAAGAACTACCACCTCATTTTGTAACCTCATCGTCAAAGAGTATTGGAAAAGATGACGTACTTAACTTTATTGGAGCAACCAATGAAGAGATTGAGCAGCTAAGAAACAGCAACTAAAATTGAGCTACAAATAATTAGACACATAACCTTTAAAAAACATCATTTTTCTAAATGTATCTGAAAACCCAAGCCCAAAAATAAATTTTTGAAGTTCGTATCAGAACTTCCATCACTTCTTGAAGTAGAGTCCGTGTAATTCAAAGACATTTCCAAACCTACACTACTATTGAAAAATAGTACACCACCAGTACTAAATCCATAACTTGTTGTGTTTCTATCTTTGTTAATTTCACTTAGGCCATTACCATATGAGAAACTAGCCTCGCCAAACAGGTTTACCCTATTTTCAGGCTTTAAAAAATAATAACGAGCAAAAGGCCCAACACTCATGCTCCAATTACTGTTATCACGTCCTGGTGAGTTAGATAAATTGACCCCTATATTTAAGCCAGTAGCAAATTTGTCTGTAAGAAAATAACCAATATTTGGCCTTAATTGAAGAGCTGTTGCTATACTTTCAAACTCATTGCCTAAATTGTCCTCAGATGTTGCTGTTGTTGAAGTGAATGAACCGCTACCACCAACCAACCAATTACCTTTAGTAATTTGTGCATTTAGAGATAGAGAAATTGTCAGTACTAAAAAGAAAAATAATGTTTTCATGTTATTTAATATGTATTAAAAAAACTTAAGCTTTCACATCCAACGCATCACGCAACGCATTACCAACCAACATAAAAGCCATAACCAAAAGCATAATACAAAGCCCTGGTATTAAGGCTAAATACGGTTTCCCCAAAATGATATAATTATAATGATCTTTAATCATTGCCCCCCAACTTGCCATTGGTGGTTGCGCTCCAATACCTAAAAAACTCAGTCCGCTTTCTATTAAAATAGCTGCGGCAAAGTTAGCTGCAGAAATGACGATTAATGGTCCAAAAATATTGGGTAATACGTGTTTTGTGATGATTCTATAGTCATTATAACCTAAAGCTCTTGCTGCGGTAACGTATTGCATTTCCTTCGCACTAATTATTTGTCCTCTAACCACTCTAGCAACTTCTACCCACATGGTTAAACCGACCGCAATAAACACTTGCCAAAAGCCTTTTCCGAGTGCCAATGTAATCGCAATAACTAATAATAAGGTTGGAATGGACCATGTAATGTTTATTATCCACATAATAAAGGCATCTATTTTCCCTCCATAATAGCCAGCTATGCTTCCCATTAAAAGCCCAACGAGTAGTGAGATAAAAACAGCAACAAATCCAATAAAGAATGAAATCCTTGAACCAATCAAAATGCGACTTAAATAATCTCTACCATACTTATCTGTACCAAAAACAAATCCTCTATTCTCTATGTATTTTTCGTAATTTGAGTTTGGGAACCGCGACAAAGCAATTTGTTTTTCTTGGCCTCGCAAGCCATCTGAAGCGTATTCTACATAATTTAAAACCTTATTCTTCACCTCATAAGTCTGAATAGGAATCTCAGTATCTGTATTATTATTTCCGAAAAATAATTTTGAAAAGAAGTTTTGCTCTGATGCAATACCAGATGGGATCGTTAGCATTCGCACTTCAAAACCAGGCGATTTTGAATGAATAGATAAATGCATTTGATTGGCATTTTTTGAAGCGTCTGGAGCAAACACATAAGCAAACACAGACATTAACCCAATACAGGCAATGATGCCGAAACTAAAAACGCCCCAAAAGTTTTTTTTAAACTTTTGAAGCGCTAAGCTTGATAATGAATTATTTTCTTTAGACATATTGAGCTTTAGTATTGTACCATTATTATATGTTTAAGTAGATAGCCCCCTAAAGTCCTATCAAAGAGACAATTCTCATATAATTAAAACATTTAGGACTGATACAACGGCATTAAACCATTAACGATTTACTCGCTTAATTCTTCACAGATTCTGCAACTTTATTTTTTATAGCATACGTCATCTTTAAATCATGAAGCACATTAATAGCTTCTTCAACATAAACATCTTTGGCTAAAGCCTCATGCCAACGATTACGTTTATCCATTAAAACAGAATCCTGATCCATTAGTTTCAACTCATATGGCAATGATGTAAAGGTTAAATCAGTTTGATATTCAGATAACTTAGCAAAACGCTTTGCTTCTTCCTCATTAACCTGCATTTCCTTTTTATACGAGTCATAGTTTAACGGATACGACTCACGGTCTCTTATGGTCTTCACCCATTGTGCATTAGCTTCTATTAACTTTAATTGCTCATTATTAGCCATTCTAGCTTTACTCTTACTGATTGTAGTGTCGTAATCAAAATAATTACCCCAAACTTCATAATCAGCGGCATCAATTTTATCCCATGCTAATGGATTTTCAAGATTTTTTTCTCCTATATCAATATAACTATAACGGTCCGGAACAACAACATCACTTTTTACCCCTTCTAATTGTGTAGAACCTCCGTTAATTCTATAAAATTTCTGCGTGGTAAACTTTAAAGCTCCCATATCACCTTTGGTATTGTTTTTAACCATTCGGTTTAAATCCATTACCGTCTGTACTGTTCCTTTACCATAAGTCTGTTTACTACCGATAATAATTCCACGTTTATAATCTTGCATTGCAGCTGCTAAAATTTCAGATGCAGAAGCCGATAATTCATTTACGAGTATGACTAAAGGACCATCCCAAACAATTGACTTGTCCTTATCTGCAAGTACTTCTTTAGCTTCACCTGTTGTTTTTACTTGTACTACTGGTCCATCCTCAATAAATAACCCAGCGATGTCAACTACAGTTTGTAAAGATCCACCACCATTATTTCTTAAATCCATTACCAAACCTTCAACGCCTTCTTCTTTTAACCTTAAAATTTCTCGTTTAATATCTGAAGCGGCATTTCGTTCGTTATAATCTTCGAAACTGATATAAAACTTAGGTAAGTTAATGATTCCGAAAGTTTTCCCTTCTTTTTCAACTATAGAAGTTTTAGCATACGTTTCTTCTAACTCAACCACATCTCTCGTAATAGAAATATCTTGAATTGTTCCATCTACTTTTTTCAATGTTAATGTCACCACAGTTCCTTTCGGTCCTTTTATGTATTTAATCGCATCTGCCAAACGCATACCAACTACATTGATAGCGTCCTTTTCATCTTCCTGCTTCACTTTAAGAATTTGATCACCGACTTCTAATTCGTTTGCTCTCCATGCTGGCCCACCACTAATAACTTCATCAACCATAATGCCATCAACTTTCTTTTGTAAACGCGCACCAATACCTTCAAATTTACCTGAAATATCTCTATCAAAACGCTCCTTATCTTCCGGTGCAAAATAGAATGTATGCGGATCGAACCCTTCAACAATTGCATTTATATACACAGCAAACCAATCGTTACGTGTTCTATCTTCAATATAATCGTAAAGCACGTCAATTGACTCTTTTGTAGCTAATCTAGCTTCGATTTCAATTTCTTTCATCGATTTCTTCTCAGCGGTTTTATCTGTCGCTGAATCTTGGTCCGTAATTATGTCATCATAATTAGTTATTGCAAAAAACTTAAGTTGTTGTCTCCAACGCTCTTTCATTTCACGTTTATTAGTGACATAAGTCAGATTTTCATAATCGGCAACGTAATCTTCTTCTTCCGTGAAATCAAAAGGCTTTTCTAGGATATCTGTATAGATGACTTTTGCTTCCGCAATACGTTGTAGCAACCTTTGGTGTGTAAGATTAAAGAATGATACGTCGTAAGCTTTAATTTGATCATCAATCTGAGACTTGTAAGCCTCAAATTCTTTAATATCCGATTCATAAAAAAAGCGTTTAAACTGATCAACATTATTCAAATAATCATCAAATACATGCGCAGAAAAATCATCATTAATATCCTTAGGTTCAAAATGACCTTGATCTAAAAGATAGGTAATCAATTGAATTAGTAATTTATCCTTATCTGGATCTTCAAATTTTTTAGTTGTAAAACTACATGAGGCGAATGCTATCAATAAAGCGAGTAGCAAAAATTTATATTTCCCTTTCATTATTATCTTTTTTCTTTTTTATTGTTATGATTTGGTAAAAATGTATTTATCAATCCACTTAATTATTTAATTGAAGATTATGCTCTATTCAGATAAACTCTATAGGATTAAAATTAAGTAGGCTTTCAATTTTTCACTAAAATAGTAGAAAAAACCATGCCATAAAAAATAGATAGCCTATTTTTTTGTTAAAGCGTAGTTTCCTTATAAATCGAAACCTTTTTTAGTATTTTTACAATTCATTAAACTTTTGTGTAAAATGTCTAAACGCCCTTTAATTTTAGTCACTAATGATGATGGTATTACTGCTCCTGGCCTAAGAACTTTAATTTCGGTAATGAACCTCATTGGAGATGTCGTGGTAGTTGCACCAGATAGTCCTCAAAGCGCTATGGGACATGCCATTACCATCAACGCTACTTTACACATGGAAAAAGTAATTATAGATGGTAAACAACCCGAATACAGTTGCTCAGGAACTCCGGCAGATTGTGTAAAACTAGCGGTTAATGAAATTCTAGGCAGACGACCAGATATTTGTGTTTCTGGCATTAATCACGGGTCCAACTCCTCCATAAATGTTATTTATTCGGGTACGATGAGTGCGGCCTTAGAAGCTGGTATTGAAAGTATTCCTGCTATTGGATTTTCGTTATTAGATTATAACTGGAATGCTAATTTTGAACACTGTAAAACATTCGTTGAAACCATTACGAGACAAGTTTTAGAACATGGATTACCAGATGGTGTGGTGCTCAATGTAAACATTCCAAACTTAGAAAAAGACGCGATAAAAGGGATTAAAATTTGCAGGCAAGCACGTGCCAATTGGAAAGAAGAATTTGACAAACGCACCAATCCAATGGGTCGTGACTATTATTGGCTCAGTGGTAAATTTGTAAATATGGATAATGGTGAAGACACCGATGAATGGGCTTTAGAACACGGCTATGTTTCTGTTGTTCCTGTTCATTTTGATTTAACAGCACACCATGCCATTCAGAAGTTGAACACTTGGCAGTTAAACACTAAAACTCAAAAGTAATAATATATAAATCTGGAAAATTTTATTAGACTCACCTCTACCGTTTTTAGATTTATGTTGCTATTCAGAATTTTAGACTAAATATTAGAAATGGTTTGTTTAGCCAGCCATTTTTAAAGATTTTATAAATTGATAAATAAAAAATGAAGTACTATATCATTGCTGGTGAAGCCTCAGGCGATTTGCATGGTTCCAATTTAATGAAAGCACTGTTTAAACAAGATGAACAGGCTGACATTAGATTTTGGGGTGGAGACCTTATGCAAAATGTTGGCGGAGAATTGGTGATGCATTATAAGGAACGTCAATTTATGGGTTTTGCTGAAGTCATTCTTAACCTCAGAAAAGTTTTAGGTCAAATCAAGTTCTGTAAATTGGATATTGAAAAATTTCAGCCCGATGTTATTATTTTCATTGATAATTCAGGTTTCAACCTAAGGATTGCCAAATGGGCAAAAGCGCTTAATTTTAAAACACATTATTATATTTCACCCCAAGTTTGGGCATCTCGAGCAAGTAGAGTTGAAAAAATAAAGAACGATATTGATGCCATGTATTGCATTCTTCCGTTTGAAAAATCATTCTACAAAAAATATGATTATGATGTTAATTTTGTTGGTCATCCACTGATTGATGCTATTGCTAACCGCCCTCAAGTAGATGGACGAACTTTTAGAAAAGAGCACGATCTTAACGAGGAACCTATTATTGCGTTATTACCTGGAAGTCGTAAGCAAGAAATAACAAAAATGCTTGGAGTCATGCTCAGCTTAGTTGATGACTTTAAAGACTACCAATTTGTCATTGCTGGAGCACCTAGTCAGGATTATGAATTCTACAAAGGCTTTATAAAGCAAAAGAATATTAAATTCATTTCTAATAAAACCTACGATTTACTTAGTATTTCAACGGCCGCCTTGGTTACTTCAGGAACAGCAACACTTGAGACTGCATTATTTAAAGTGCCACAAGTTGTTTGTTATAAAGCCAATGCCATTTCTTACCAAATAGCTAAACGTATTATTACATTGAAATATATTTCTTTAGTCAATTTAATTATGGATCGTGAAGTCGTTACAGAATTAATTCAAGGAGACTTAAACAAAAAACGTCTTAAAAAAGAATTAACTGCAATTTTAGACACCAAAAAGCGAGAGCAACTTTTTTTAGATTATTACGAATTAGAGAAAATATTAGGTGGACGCGGAGCTAGTGAGAAAACAGCTAAGTTGATTTATAATGCTATAAGAAATTCCAACAAATAAGCTTAAAAAGGAAAACAAGTCCAGACATAAAAAAAACTGACAGGTCTCAATGTTACCACAAATTCATGTAGAGGCATAATAACTATTACTATAGCGAAAACAACTAAAATCAATTTAGATATTATTCCAATTGATTTACCAGCTACTATATCATGTTTGAAGTTTAAAGCATACTCATTGACATTAATGCTATTATCATCTTGCGAATTCTTAAAATTGAGTAACGATTTCTTTCTTTGCTCTTTTAATCTGACACTAACCCAATTGACGATAAACATTAAAGCTGTAAGTCCAACAATTGCTGTTATAATGAACTCGTCAACATCCGAATAAAGTGTTATAATTTTCATGATTCTATAAATTTATAAAAATTCATCATCTTTTTTTATTAATTTCGACTTTAAAGTAACTCCTTCTACCTAAATTTAAATGAAACGTTTACTCCCATTTTTATTATTGACCTTATTTGTTGTGAGCTGTAAATCAAAAAAAACAGCGTCTAACAAAAGCAGACAGACACATAATGTAAAAGTAAACACGACTGCAAAACCCTCTGCCGAAGCTGAATCTATAGTAAAATATGCTAAAACCTTTAGCGGCACACGTTATAAATACGGTGGCACAACTAAAAGCGGTATGGATTGTTCGGGTTTAATTTATACAAGTTATAAAAAGCATGATGTGAATTTACCTAGAACCACATCTGGACTCAAAAACTCAGGAAATTGGATAGACTTAAAAGAAGTTAACGTTGGTGATTTGGTGTTTTTTGCCACCAACAAAAACAGTAGAAATGTCAATCATGTTGGTATTGTCACCAATGTAAGAACTGGTAATGTTGAGTTTATACATGCCTCAAGCAGTAAAGGTGTAATGATTTCTTCCATTGCTGAGAAGTATTGGTACTTTTCTTTTGTACAAGCGCGACGCGTCTTATAA
The DNA here is from genome assembly GCF_018860545.1 of Winogradskyella psychrotolerans. GTDB lineage: Bacteria > Bacteroidota > Bacteroidia > Flavobacteriales > Flavobacteriaceae > Winogradskyella > Winogradskyella psychrotolerans_A. Next base: position 412,767 of record NZ_JAHKPN010000011.1, read on the forward strand.
TTACATTTTCACTATCTTAGTAACTCAAAATCATGAAGTTACTAAATTTCACCATTATTAAACTGACCATTTTTTTGGTTACAGGTATTCTTTTGGCTCATTACATAAAGCTAGATTTTTACAGCATACTTTATGTAACTATTGCCTTAGTGATTTTATTGGGCTTGTATTGGTTAATTCTGAAATCTAAAATTAATCGCTCTCCCTTTTTTGGCATCTTAGCTTATTTATGCATGATAGCGGTTGGTATGACTTCCTATACCATTCAAAATGAAAAATTAAGACCAGACCATTATACGAATTTAAAAGCTTCCGAAAATACCAATACGATCATTTTCAAAATAAAAGAGCGTTTAAAGCCTGATGCTTATAATGACAAATATATTGTAAGCTTAAAATCATTTAATAAACAAGATGCCATAGGGCATTTATTGATTAACATTAAGCGTGATAGTATTCCTAAACAGTATCATGTTGATGATATTCTCTTTACTTCAGCCGAATTGAATTTAATTCAAAAACCATTGAACCCTCATCAATTCGATTATAGTAAGTATTTGGAACTCCAACAAATCTATCATCAGTTATATCTTAATTTGAGTACTATTTTACAGCTGTCAGACTCTAAATCTACAATTTATGGTTATGCTGATGCCTTACGGACTAAAATAAATGCAAAACTTATTGAAGCAGGTTTTAAAGATGATGCATTAAGTATTATGAATGCGCTCTTACTTGGTCAACGACAGACTATTGATAAGACCGTATATAATAATTATGTGAACTCTGGCACCATTCACATTTTAGCAGTTTCAGGATTACATGTTGGTATTATTTTAATAATTCTCAACTTTCTTTTCAAACCTCTACTCTATCTTAAATATGGCCATGTCATTAAACCCTTCATTTTAGTATCCATCTTATGGAGCTTCGCCGTCATTGCAGGTTTAAGGCCTTCAGTAACACGAGCAGTGACGATGTTTAGTGTTATTACAATTGCCATGCACCTTAAAAGACGAACGAATATTTATAATACATTGGTGATTTCTGCTTTTTTGATATTACTATTTAAACCGACCTTTTTATTTGCTGTTGGATTTCAGATGAGTTACTTGGCTGTTTTGAGTATTGTGAGTATTCAACCTATGATTTATAAACTTTGGCAGCCCAAATATTGGATCATAGATCAACCTTGGCAAATTTTCACAGTAACACTGGCTGCGCAAGTTGGAGTTGCACCAATTAGCTTATATTATTTCCATCAATTTCCTGGCTTGTTTTTTATTTCGAATCTTGTCGTCATTCCATTTTTAGGATTAATTCTAGGTTTTGGAATGTTAGTTATTGCCTTAGCTTTAATTGACTTTTTGCTGAAACCCATTGTTGATACATATAGTTTTATTATTGATACCTTAAATGGATTTATTGCTTGGGTCGCTCAATTTGAAAGCTTCCTGTTAAGAGATATTCCGTTTACAATATTTCAAGTTATTACATCTTATTTGATAATCGCTACATTAGTACAAACTTATAAATTTCGAAATTTTAGATGGCTAGCAATGAGCTTAATCGCTATAATCAGCCTTCAAAGTGTCACTTTTTATAATAAATATAAGGCTCAAAGTCATGAATTTATCATATTCAATAAGAGCAGGTATTCCATGATTGGATTTAAAGACAATCAAAAATTAACGGTAGCTCACAATTTAGATTCTGCCAAACTCAACTCTGATTATGCCATTCAAAATTATAAAATCGGAGAAGCTATTATAGATCTTGACACTGATAGCCTTGCATCTGTTTATCAGTATAAAAACAATACGCTCTTAGTTATTGACAGCCTAGCGGTTTATAAAAATTTAACCTTACAACCCAACTATATTTTATTGCGAAATTCTCCAAGGCTGAACCTCAATCGGGTTATTGATAGCTTAAAACCACAACTCATTATTGCGGATGCGAGCAATTACAAATCCTATTTAAAGCGCTGGAAGGAAACCTGTGTGCATAAAAAAATCCCTTTCCATCAAACTAATGAAAAGGGAGCTTTTATTATAAAATAATAAGATTTATGATTCTTTAAAAGTCGGTTCAAAAGACTCGTAATATTCATTGAAATGTTCTTGTGTTGTCATTTCCTTATACTTATCCGTATGGAACACCTTTAAATACAACTCTAACTGTTGCGGTTTTAAATACCCTTGAATTGGAGAGATTACACCACCTTCTTCATCAAAAAATATCATAGTTGGGTAAGCTCTAACTTGTAAGTATCTCGAAAAATCATGAACACTATTCCGTCTATTTACTTTTGTTTCGTCGTAGTTTGGATTTCCAAACGTATTATCCTTATAAGTAATCTCTTCATTACCTTCTGCATTAAATTTTACAGCATAATAATGTTCATTTACATAGGCCGCTACATCGGCATTTTGAAATGTATTTTTATCTAACATTTTACATGGTCCACACCAATTGGTATAAACATCCATAAATATTTTTTTAGGTTCTTTTTTCTGAAGTTCTAAAGCTTCGTCCATAGTTACCCAATTAATTTCTTGTGCTATGACTGTCATTGAAAATGCAAAAACAGCTAGAATTCCTAAAGTTACTTTTTTTATCATCATATTCGATTTGTAGCAAACAATAAGCCGAACTTACAAAAAATGCTCCTAAACAAGAGCATTTTAGATATTTTTAACGGTTTTTGTTATCGAACTCCGTGCATTAATTTTTTAAGGACAGGGTTAAGAACAAATATTATAAGCCCAGCTATAACTGGCACAATTGTAAATATTAAGAAGAACGTAGATAAACTATATTCTTTAGTTATATTTTCAATTTGACCACCAACAACAGCGGCTAACTTATTACCGATTGCTATGGCTAAATACCACATTCCAAACATTAACGCAATCATTCGACCTGGCACCAATTTACTTACATAAGAAAGACCAACAGGGGATAAACAAAGTTCTCCAAGTGTATGGAACAAATAAGCTAAAATTAGCCAAACCATACTTACTTTTATTCCGTCTACAAGGCCAAAAGCACCAAAGGCGAGTAGACCAAAACCTAGTCCCATTGTACACAAGCCTAAAGCATATTTAGTTGCTGCGCTTGGGTTATATTTACTTTCCCACCATTTAGAAAAGAAGGAAGCGAACACAATTATAAAGAAAGAGTTTAATATACTAAACCAAGACACTGTAATTTCAACTTCTTTGTCTCTCACTTTTGTCACTGTTGCAGCAACGACACCGTTATCTCTATTAAGCTCTACCCCTTTTTGCTTCGTCGTTTCTAATCGTATGTCGTCTAGGAAACCAAATTCTGATCCATCATTATTTTTAGGTGTAATATTTAATTTATCTCCAATAGTAAACGTTAATGGTTCTGCAATTTTTGTTGTTCGTGTTACTACTTTATGACTTGGATCCGATTTAGTGTTCTCTGAGACCGGAATGTAGATAAATTTCATTTTTCCATCTTCATCTACTTTTTGTTTTCCATTCTCGTCTAAATCCGCTTTTTCAATCGCTGAATATTCCACATCATAAGCTACCGTATTATAGTCTCTATTTAACATCCAACCTACGATGCCCCACATTAATAAGAAACAAATCACTAACACAATATTAGAACCAGGTATTTTCTTAAATGTTTTCTTCCATAAAATAAATAACACGTAAGAAATTATAATCAATGGAATAACGGTTAGTAAGGTATTTACGATATTGAATATTGTTGCCGCACTTCCGCTTAACATTCTGTCTACATTATCTCTAGCAAAAATCACTAATGAAGATGCTCCTTGTTCAAAAGACATCCAGAAAAACACGGTAAAGAAAGCAAATATTATAAAAGCGATCATTCGGTCTCTTACGACTCTTGTATAACGCATGATCCTACCAATAACGAGTACTAAAAATAAAGCCAAAGCGAAAAGAACGGCTGTATATTGTCCTTCAAAATCTCCTATTTGTAAAAAAGAAAACATATCTACACCTGCAATTTTAGACATTGGATCATTAATTGCATACCCAAGACCAATTATAGATGAAATAACTATTAAAACCTTATCTAAAGTCGTAAACGGATTAGGGCGTTCTTCTTTATCTTCTTCTACAATTTCTACACTTTCTTCATTTATATTTTGCGGTAATTCTACCTCATGAACTTTAGAAGGTTTCGCGCCAATTTTACCAAATAAAGGACCTGCTAACCAAAATTGAATAGTTCCTAAAAGCATGAAAATCCCTGCTAATCCAAATCCATAGGCCCAACCCACTTTCTCTGCTAAATAGCCACAAAGCATCATTCCAAAAAAGGCTCCTGCATTTACTCCCATATAGTAGATGGTGTAAGCTCCATCTTTCTTTTCTGGGTTTTTCTTATACATATCCGAGATAATGGAAGTCATAGTTGGTTTAAAGAAACCTGTACCTACTACTAAGAGAAACAATCCAAAATACAGTGAAAATTCAGTTTCTAAAGCCATGGACGCATGACCTGCTGTCATAATTAAAGACCCAATAATAACCGCAGCTCTATACCCTGTATATTTATCCGCAAGCCAACCTCCAATAATTGGTGTGATATACAATAACATTGCATAAGTTCCAAAAAGTGCACCTGCATTTTCTACTGTCCATTCCCAACCTGGATTATAGCCAATAGCAGCCATAGTTAAGAAATTCACCAATAATACACGCATACCGTAAAACGAGAAGCGCTCCCACATTTCAGTAAAAAACAATACAAAAAGTCCGGCAGGATGACCAAGAACTTTGTCTTTAAACAGGTTTTCAATGTCTGTATTCATAAAAAATTAGTTTAGTTAGGGTGAATTCTTAAGCGTGAATTCTTTAAAGGGTTATGTAAATTAATTGTTAAGTTCTGGATTTGCTAACTCGAATTCTTCTGCTTCTAAAATTTCGTGCTCATTATCTTCTGCACCATGTGTTAACTTCTTCAATTTCTTCAAGAATAAGAGCAGTAATAACCCAAAGGCAACAGTGAATATTGTTAACCACATGAAGGTAGCGTATTCTTGTTCACTTTGCTCTTCCTCTAACACAAAAGACACACCGTAATCCTTTCCGTCTCCCTTGTTTTCTGTTATTTGAGCTTTATCCTTATCTTTTTCAAATACTAACTTTGCATGATATGGATTAGATGCAGAAACATTGTTTTCTGTTAAATCTTCTAATAACTGATTTGTATTTGAATCCTCGCCTTGCGACATTTTAAATAAAGCATTCAAATCTTTTCCAGTGTCAAAATCTTTAAATACGACTTGCCCATTATCTGGATAGACTGTAGACCTTATGACGAAATTTTTATCTTCATTAATAGGATAATCCGTTATTTCAACAACTTTTTTATTCTCATTTTTAATTTTGAAAGTTTCTTTTGAAATGAATGGTAATATCTCTTGTTTGTTCACAATCATTTCACCTGTAAATGACTCTAATTGAGAAGACTCACCAATAGTACCGGCTAACTTGTTTCCAAATCCTGTAGCTGCAAAATAAACCCCCATCATAATAGAGGCATATTTTAATGGAGCCAACTTAGTTATAAATGATAAAGACACAGGAGACGTACATAATTCTCCTATTGTATGGAATAAGTACGCTAAGAAAATCCACATCATAGCTGCTTTCCCAAACGTTTCTGCACTAGCTTCTTGAGAAGCGAACATCATAAAGACATATCCTAGCCCCATGATAATGGTTCCGATTGCCATTTTGAATAATGAAGAAGATTCTCTTCCACTTTTCTTCCACCAAATCCAAAAACCACCTATAATCGTTCCGAATATAATAATATAACCTGCATTTAAAGATTGGAAAACAGCTGCAGGTATTTCCTCCAACCAACTCCACCCAGTAGTTCTATCAACTTTAGCATCCGTATATAAGTTCATTAATCCTCCTGCTTGCTCAAAAGCTCCCCAAAACACAACGACGATTAAGAATGAAATTAATAAAACTACCACTCTATCTTTTTCAATTTTACTCAACGGTCGTTTTGAAGCTAAGCGCTCTGCTTCTGTCGCCTGGCTGCCTCCTGTAAATTCACCAATACCTTTTAAGAATTTTTGTCCCCACATAAATACAGCTTGACCGAGTAACATTCCAATACCAGCTAAGCCAAATCCATAATGCCATCCGTAATAATAAGCGACTAAACCAACAGTAATACTTGCTAAGAAAGCACCAACATTAATACCTATATAAAAAATTGTAAAACCACTATCGCGTCTAATATCTCCTTCTTTATACAAACCACCAACCATAGTAGAAATGTTTGGCTTAAGACCACCAACACCTAATATAATTAAAGCTAAACCAGTAAAAAAGGCCCAGCTCTGAGGTATTGCTAGAATTCCATGACCAAAACATAAAAGTAGTCCTCCAACCATTACAGTTTTCTTCTGACCTAAAAATTTATCTGCGATCCAACCACCTGGAATTGAAGCCACATACACTAACATAGTATACCATCCGTACAACCAAATGGCATCTTTGTTAGACCACCCCAATCCTGGATCAATAGCTGTTGCCGAAGTTGCCATATAAAGCACCAAAATACCTCGCATTCCGTAGTATGAGAATCGTTCCCACATCTCAGTAAAAAACAGAATGAATAAACCTACTGGATGTCCAAATAGTTCTTTTTGGTGTGCTTGTTTAATCGTTGTTGACATAATCTTATGAGTTAGTGTTAGTTAGTTTTATCTTAAATTATTAAAGGCTATAGGCTTTAGACATTTACATGTTATCACCCAGTGTTTTATGGATAAAATTCGTCATCTTCTTATATAAATGCAACCTTGTATTTCCTCCGTAAATTCCGTGATTTTTATCAGGATAAATCATCCATTCAAATTGTTTATCCGCTTGGATGAGCGCTTCTACCATACGCATGGTATTCTGCACATGTACATTGTCATCACCTGTTCCGTGAATTAACAAATAGTCTCCTTTTAATTTATCCACATGATTTATTGGCGAATTTTCGTCATAACCGGTTGGGTTTTCTTGAGGAGTCGTCATATAACGTTCTGTATAGATTGAATCGTAAAATCTCCAACTTGTTACAGGAGCTACTGCTATGGCCATTTTAAAAACGTCATTACCTTTAAGTAGTGCGTTACTACTCATAAAGCCACCATAACTCCAACCCCAAATTCCTATTCTTTCCGCGTCAATATAACTTAGTTTGCCTAATTGCTTTGCTGCCTCAATTTGGTCTTCAACTTCATATTTCCCCAATTCATTTTGAGTCACTTTTTTAAAGTCAGCTCCTTTAAATCCTGTTCCTCTACCATCTATACAAACCACAATAAACCCTTGTTGCGCTAACATTTGATACCAATAATCATTTGTGCTATTCCAACGGTTAGCCACTTGTTGCGACCCTGGACCAGAGTATTGGTACATAAATAAAGGATAAACCTGATTAGCATCAAAATCCTTAGGCTTAATGGTCCACATATTTAAATCATTACCATTAACCGATATCGTACTAAATTCTTTTTCAGACATCACGTAAGATTCCAACCGTTTTGTTAAAGCATCATTATCTTTAATCAATTTTACCAGTTGACCTGATTTAGAATTGTGCAGCGTATATTCTTGTGGAGTTGTTGCACTTGAAAACGTGTTTATAAAATATGTAAAATCAGCACTAAAAGAAGCACTGTTTGTACCATCCTTTTGCGTTAAACGTTTTTTGTTTTTTCCATTGAGCTGTATAGCATACACATCTCTATTGATAGAACCATTCTCCGTAGATTGGTAATAAATAGTATTTGCTTTTTCATTGAAACCATAATAATTAGTCACTTCCCAATTCCCTTTTGTGACTTGATTTATAAGCTTTCCTTCTTTTGAATAATGATACACATGATTATAACCATCTAACTCACTCGTCCAAATAAAACTATCATCTTTTAAGAAAGTTAAGTTAAAAGTAACATCGATATATGCTTTATCTTTTTCAGACAAAATTAATTTTGAAGCAGGTTTATTGGTGTCAATAAACCATAAATCCAATTCATTTTGATGACGATTCATAAATTGCACACTCAATATGCTAGCATCATTCGTCCATTCTAATCTTGGAATATAAAAATCCTCATAGGTTTTACTTACCCCTAATTCTGAAAGTTCATTTGTCGTTAAATCATATAAATGTATCGACACTTTAGAATTGGCTTCACCAGCTTTAGGGTATTTAAACACATGTTGCGTTTGGTATAAATCCGCCCCATAAACATCCATTGAAAATTCTGGAACATCAGATTCGTCAAACCGTATAAAAGCAATTTGATTACTATCGGCATTCCAATCAAAAGCTCTTACAAAACTAAATTCCTCTTCGTAAACCCAATCCGTAATACCATTTATGATGCTATTTTTTTTCCCATCTGAAGTCAACTGCTCAATGCTACCAGATTTTAAATCCTTAACGTATAAGTTATTCTCAAAACCATAAGCCACTTTAGTGCCATCTGGAGATAATGTTGGTTCTTGAACTAAGTCATCGGATACTTTCGTTACTTTTTTAGTAGTGAGATCATAAATGTAATATTCACCTAAAGTAGAACGTCTAAAAACAGGTTGTGATTTTGTTGTAAGAATTATTTGAGATTCATCCGCACTAAATGAATAATCAAAAAAACCTTGAATCTCAGCAATGTCTGCAGAAGAGATTAAGGTTTTTACTTTTTCTAAAGTTTTATAATCGTAAATATCTATAGTAGATGTTCTATTTTGTCTGTCAAAATTTAAAACTGAATATTGCTTACCATTTGCCATTGAATGTAAGGCCTGCATACCTTCAGTTCTGAACGAACCACTCCATATGTCTTGAAGTGTAATTTGCTTTTCCTGACAGAAAACTAAAGAGGTGATCAAAAAGGCAAACACAGCCACAAAAGGTCTTAATTTCATAAATTTCATATGTTTATATCCATTGCTTTCTACAGGTCACATGCGGTTTGCTATTCATCAATCCTTATAGATATGGAAATTTTGGCAAGCGTGTTTGATGTTTAAATAAAGCAATGCCAAGTTTACTAAAAATTATGCAAAAAACCGCTATTATTAACACGAAATCGGGATTTACAAGCTATTAATGTATACATTTTATACCAATCCTAGTATCTTTGTTTTTTCAAAAATAAAAATCAACATGCCAAACACCATTTCTGGCTTTTCTAAGCTTACTAAATCCGAAAAAATTGAGTGGCTTTTAAACACGTACTTCACAGATAAAGATAATGCTAGAACCCTGGTTCAAAGGTATTGGAACACAGACCATAAACTTCAAAAGTTACACGATGAGTTTATTGAAAACACTATTACTAACTACTATTTACCGTTAGGTGTTGCTCCAAATTTTCTAATTAATGAGACCACGTATGCCATTCCAATGGCCATTGAAGAAAGTTCTGTGGTTGCAGCAGCAAGTAAAGCTGCTAAATTTTGGTTAGATCGCGGAGGTTTTAAAGCCGAAGTCATATCTACCGAAAAAATTGGTCAGGTTCATTTTATATACAAAGGAGATTTCAATAACCTTGAAGCGTTTTTTAACCATATAAAACCAAAACTAATTAGCGACACAGCATCCATAACTAAAAGTATGGAGCGCAGAGGAGGTGGTATTTTAGATATTGAATTACGAAACAAATCGGAGGATTTACCTCATTATTACCAGCTTCATGCCACGTTTGAAACATTAGATGCGATGGGAGCTAATTTCATCAATACCTGTTTAGAGCAATTTGCTTCGACTTTTAAAAATGAAGCTTTACAATTTGCAGGTTTTACTAATGAAGAAAAGGACATTTCTATTATAATGAGTATTCTTTCTAATTACGTACCACAATGTTTGGTCCGTGCGGAAGTCTCATGTGCTATTGAAGATTTAAAAAGTAAAGACATTCCTAATCCTGAAGATTTCGCTCAAAAATTTAAGCAAGCTGTAAATATCGCTGAAATCGAACCTTATAGAGCCGTAACACACAATAAAGGTATTATGAACGGCATTGATGCTGTTGTTTTAGCCACAGGAAATGATTTTAGAGCGGTTGAAGCTGGTGTACACGCATACGCGGCAAAAGACGGCTCATACTCTAGTTTAACGCACTGCTCAATAGCCAATGGTATATTTAAATTTTGGATTGAAATTCCACTAGCCTTAGGAACCGTTGGAGGCTTAACTAACTTACATCCTTTAGTAAAGTTCTCATTAGAAATGCTTCAAAAACCTAATGCAAAAGAATTAATGAAAATTGTTGCTGTTGCGGGATTAGCTCAGAATTTTGGGGCTTTAAAATCTTTAACGACCACAGGAATTCAAGAAGGCCATATGAAAATGCATTTGATGAATATCTTAAATCAGTTTGCAGCTACAGATAAAGAAAAACTAACGCTTGTAGAACATTTTAAGACGAATGTGGTTACGCATAATGCGGTTGTTGAAGCGATAGAGGAAATTCGCAGATAAGGACATTCCAAATAACAAGAATTAAATCTCAATGCTTACTCAGATGTAAAATCTCGCAAAGACACAAAGTCGCAAAGCCATAATAACCCATTAACTTAATTTCTTAATTTTTGAACTCTAAACTTTGAACCCACAGCCAACAACATACCGAAGCAATGGAAAACTACTACTCACAGCAGAATATGCTGTTTTAGATGGCGCCAAAGCTTTGGCTATTCCTACTAAATATGGACAAAGCTTAGTGGTTAAAACGAATACAGACCATGATATTAATTGGCAGAGTTATGACGAATTAGGTAAGATATGGTTTGAATGTTGTATTTCTTTTAATGAGCTTGACACAACGGGAAAAAAAAGTGAGACTCCGAATACTATTAAAGACCGGTTATTAGAAATTTTAATGGCCACTCGAAGCTTGAATCCTGAATTTTTAGGGTCTAATCAAGGTTATGATATTACAACGCATCAAGATTTTAATCGTCATTGGGGTTTGGGCACGTCATCTACCCTAATTAATAATATAGCCAATTGGGCAAATGTTGATGCGTACCAATTACTTCAAAAAACATTTGGTGGTTCTGGTTATGATATTGCTTGTGCTCAAAATAACACTCCAATTACATTTCAATTACAATCAGAGACCAATCCGTTAGTAGTATCTGTTAATTTTAAACCTGAATTTAAACACCAACTCTATTTTGTATATCTCAATCAGAAACAAAATAGTAGAGATGGGATTTCGGCTTACAAACGATTAGGCAAAATTGATTCAGATAGCATCGCAAAGATTAACTCCATTACTGAAGACATTATTACATGTACTTCACTTTCAGAATTTGAAAGTTTAATAGACACTCATGAAACTTTGATTTCAAATCTAATTGAACAAGACCCGATAAAAACACGATTGTTTTCAGATTTTGAAGGCACCGTAAAAAGTCTTGGTGCTTGGGGAGGAGATTTTGTGTTGGTTACTTCAGAACTAAACCCAACGTCTTATTTTAAAGCTAAAGGTTTTGATACTGTTATTCCTTATGTGGATATGGTTTTGGCTTAATTAGTGATACCTATACCAATTTCCTAACCACATAAAACAATAATATCCTTGCTTAACTTATTTGATTCTATCCTACTGTAAAGTTGCCGAAACAAGGTCAGCATAAAAAAATGGCTTCACATTTCTGCAAAGCCATTTCAATTATTCTAATTAATTACTATTAGGTTTTAGTAAACCGTTTTAGCTCTATTATCTTCTATTTCTGCTCCATTTTCTAAGGCAGTATAAACTTTAGATTGCACTGAGTTTCTACGTTCAGCATTTAATCTGTTAACGATAGCTCCATAGTTATCTAACTTAGTAGCTTCATTAATTTTAGTAACTTCTATAACATACACACCTTTTTCACCATCAATTGGCTTAGACGTTGCGCCTTGTGCTAATCCAAATGCTGCACCTACAACTTTAGGCTCTACACCTGCACCAGATAAGGTTGTGTTTTTAATGGTAAGTGCTGCTGCAGTTCTAGGACTCTGCCCTTGATTTTTAGCAACATCAGCAACTGTGGTTCCTGTAATTTTTTCACGAATTAACTTCGCTTTCTTTTCTTTTCTAATTTCTGGTAATGCTGTAATTGAACCATCTTCAGTACTCATTAATCCTTCTTCTCTTACCTCTACAACTTTAGCCACTATAAAACCGAAGTTAGATATCGCAAAGTTCTTGTAGTCTCCAGCTTCTGTATCATCATCAAAAGCCCAACGCACCACTTCTCTTTGACTACCAAGTCCTGGGATATTTTCATCTAATGCTTTAAATGTTATTGGCTTCACTGTTAATTCACGCTCTTTAGCCAATGCATTAAAATCACCATCTTTTGCTGCTATTTCAAACTTAGACATTACGTTAAACACATCTTGAAGTGTTTGTTCAGATGGTTCAATTTTGGTAGCAACTGTAGCGACTTTAATGGCTTTATTAAAACTCTTTTGCTCTAATATTTCAATAATATGGTATCCAAAAGATGTTTGAACCACATCAATATCACCTTCTTTATTATCAAAAGCATACGCTTTAAATTCCGGTGCCATTCCCGCTAAATAGTCAAATTCAATTTCACCATCTTGCTCATTACTTACTTTATCAGAAGATAATTCCAATAAATCCATAAATTTAGTACCCGCTTTTATTTGTGCAAAAATGCTATCTGCAGTAACTTTTGCTTCTTCTGGTGTTTTGGTTACAGAAGCATCTGCTCTTTGCCCACCTACAAAAGGAACTAATATATGACGCACTTTTACTGAGTCTGGTAATTGCTTAGTTGCAATAACTTTAGACAACTTGTAATACTCACCATCTTTATAAGGACCATAATAACTATCTACACCTAATTTCATTAACGTGTCCTTTGCGACAGCTGGCAACTGACCTGCTCTTAGAAAAGTGTCGTTATATTTTATAGCTGAATTTGAATTCACGAATTCTTCAACGTCAGTAGCAGAATCAAACCCTGGAATTATTTCTGTATTCTTACTGTTATCGTTATACTCTGATCTATCAGATTTTAAAGCTAATAAATCAGCCTTTATTTGATCTTCATCAGATTTAGAAGCTTCCTCTTTAAATTCAACATAAACAACCTCTCTTGTAGCATCAGTCTTATACGTGTCTTCATGATTTTTCATGTAAGCCGTAATTTCGCTTTTAGAAACAGTAACTAAACTATCTGCAATAGTTGTATAAGGTACTTGCACATATTTAATATCTACTGTTTTAGAATCACCTAAATAATCTTCTTCAGCTTCAGAAATTGTTGTTCCTATACCTGCTTTAATCAAATTATAATACGTTTGCTGAATAGCGTTAGCCGCTATGGTTTGCTCATTGTTTGTCCAACTTTCATAGTTTACTAAGAAGTTTCCTAAAGGAGCCGTTTCACCATTTAATTCTTTTAAGTTCGCAATAAAGGCATTTAAACGATTAACATCAAAGTTACCATTGGCATCTTGAAATTCTGGGTATGAAGAAAAGCTAGTCTTCAATAAATCTCTCATTTCGTCTTTTTCAACAGACAATCCTAATTCATCAAATTCTGATTGTAATACAATTTTACGAACCTCTTGATTGTAAATTGCATTCATAGATTGCGTAGATGTTTGTGCTCCACCAGCTCTATCTTGGTAATTTTTTACTTTTTGCTGAAACTCAATTCGGTTAATATCTGTACCATTTACAGTTGCAATCACATCTTGCGATCCACCTGTTAAGGCATCAGAATTCTTGAATAAATCTCCAATTACGAATGAAAATAACGCTAATGCAATTACTAATATTAATACCAGTGAGCGTTGTCTAATTTTATTTAAAACTGCCATAGTCTTTTTGTAATGTCTTTAATTTGGTGTAAATAAGTCTGCGAAAATAGTATATTCTCTTAAATAATAAAAGGAGAAGTGTAGTTTTTATAGGAGTTGTAAGTTTTATTCAAAATTTCATTGAAAACGACGTAAAGAGCTTCATCATAATGTTTAAAAATAGGCCCCTCATTCTAAATTTTCAAACTAAAAAAAACCGCTAATCAGCATCAAGTACCTTTAGGATGACTTCATCAATTTTTGTAGAAGACACTTCTTTAATCGTAAACTTAAAATTTTCGATTTGCACATCATCATTCTCTTGTGGAATGCCTTCTGTTGCGTGGACTATTAACCCCCCCAAGGTTTCATAATTTTCACTTTCGGGAAGATTCAACTTATAGGTCTCATTAATATAATCGACTTCTAATCGTGCTGTAAATCTATACGTATTATCACTGAGCTGTTCTTCTATTGTCTCAATTACATCATGTTCATCTTCAATTTCTCCGAATAATTCTTCGACGATATCTTCCACAGTCATAATTCCAGATGTTCCACCGTATTCATCGATAACGACAGCCATACTTCGTCGTTTTTTAATTAAAATATTAAGGACGTCGTTAACAAGAATTGTTTCTGGAACAAAACCAACTGGTAATATAATGGAATTAATATCTTTTGGCTTTTTAAACAACTCAAACGAGTGTACGTATCCTAAAATATCGTCGATATTATCTTTATAAACTATTATTTTAGTACGACCTGAATCTATAAAAAGTTGTCGTAAATTATCTAAAGATTCAGATATATCAACAGCTGTAATCTCAGTACGAGGTACCATAACCTCTCTTGCTTTTACTCCTGAAAATTCTAAAGCATTCTGAAAAATCTGAATTTCACTATCTACTTCATCATGATTTTCAACCGACTCCATTTGCTCCGTAATATAATTCCCCAATTCAACTTTAGTCATTGCTAAAACCATATCTTCTCCTTCTGCTCTAAAGATATGTTTTAAGACGGCATCTGAAATCCAAATTACAAAATCTGAGATCCAAGAAAATAACACATAAAATACATATGTTGGAAATGCTAACACCTTTAATAATGTATTGGCATAAATTTGAAAGAACACCTTAGGTAAAAATTCTGCCGTAATCAATATCACTAAAGTAGAAATTACAGTTTGCGTTAACAGTTGCAAATCAACAAGCAGATACGATAAAGCGGTGCTATCTAAAGGCAGTAAAGACTGGAACCAACGGACCAAAACATCACCCATTTTAAAACCATAGATTACTAATGCTATATTGTTTCCAATAAGCATGGTTGCTATGTATTTTGAAGGCTTGTCTGTAAGCTTGCTTAAAATTTTCCCTAAAAAATCTCCTTGCTTCTTCTCTAATTCAATATGTATTTTATTGGAAGAGACATAAGCGATTTCCATGCCAGAGAAAAAGGCTGAAAGTATAAGTGTACTAACGATAATGACTATATCAGAAGTCATAAATTACTTATTATTATGATCTTCAAATTTTTTACTGAACCGTTTTCTGAAGAAAAACATAAAAGTGGCTAAGGCTGCAAACACTAATGACATGTAGGCACCATTCCTATTCTCTGACCATTTTGTAATGGCATCGTATACAAAAAGTACTGCAAAAATAATATAAGCGTAATGAAAAATCTTCTGTATCTTCATCTGTTAAGTAATATAATTATGTGGCAAAGATAGTTAATTATCGAGTTCTATTTCACCTCCCATTTCCAACATCTTAAAGTTCTTAAATTCTTTATCCGAATCAAAACCTATACCGTGTAGTGGCCCAATAGCCCGCTTAAACAACCAAGGTTCGTTAGTAAACAGCCATTCCAACTTTTGATTGTAATATAATTGTTCCGTTAATAACGTGTCATTTTGATGAGTTGCTATTTGCACATTGCCTCGCAAATCAATTATATCCGTTTCTGAATAGACAATAGCGTAGTCAGACGTTATAGTTGTTTTGTTCTTTTTATCATCATAAACATAAAGCACCACTCCATTTGGAAATTCATTAAACGCAAAATTTCGATTAGAGTAATCTAGCATTTTAGGACTTAACAAGTTGGCAACTAACATTACAGTATCCGCTTTAAATTCGGTATATTTTAAATCAATATTCTCAGCTTCACCAATAGGTTGATTTTGCAGAATACCAACCTTTTGAACTTCGTTGAAGTCGTTATTACAAGAAAAAAACAAAGTCACAACAATTGCTGTGACTAGGTTTTTTATGATATGTGAATTATTTATTTTCAATTAATTCTTTGGTACCGTTACTGAACGTCCTATCCAACATCCAATTTGAATAACTTCACCTGCACATGTACAGTTAAATATTTCTGTTTTTGAAGGTGCTTTAGCTCTATAATTAGCTGCATATTGCGCTGCTCTTTGTTTTAAACGACCATCTACTCGTCCTGCCTTTTCAGCTTCAAGTGCTGCTAACCAAAATACAGCTCTTTTGTTAAAGTTAGTGTCTCCACAACTATTTGCACTATTTGCATACATACCTGCAATAGATAAATGTGGTGAGCCATCTGAAGGATTCAATTTTAAAGCTTCCATATAATATTGTCTCGCCTTTCCGTAACTTCCTTTAGATTTAAGTTCATTAGCCAAACCTTTATATAACTTCGCCTTTTTTAAAGGATCTGTTGATAAAGCAATAGTTTGATCTATATATTTTTGCTCACCTGTTAAGATATAAAGGTAGTAAGCCGTATCTGCATTTGGCTCAATAGTATTCTTTTGTTGAACTAATTTTAAGAATAACGGATCTTCCTTACATTCTTTAGCATACATTCTATTCATAGCACGTTGCAACCACTCTCCATTGTTCTTGTTCTCTTCAAAATCTTTTTGATATAATGGCACTAAGACTTCACAATTAGCTCTTTTACCTAGCTTTGTATCCATACTTCCAATAATCTTAGTTTCAAAAACCTCAATATTAGATTCATAGCTACTCTTTCTACTTAATTCTTTTTTAGTTAAAGTCCCACCGGCTTCTTCTTTCTCTGCATATTTGTTTAAATTAACAGTATAACCAGCAATTAACCCTTCAATAATTTCACTTACATCATCATACTTATCAAATAAATATTGTGCATCATCTGGAGTCTGAGCACCTGCATCATATATATCTACAGCAAGAGAAAAATAAGTATAAAGCCCAATTGCACTATCAAAATTTTCAACATCTTTAGTATAAGCTTCGTCAAACATATCATAAATTTGCTGATTGGTCTTACCTAACTCTTTTCTATACTTATAGGTTAAATTAGCTTTATCTTCTAAAATTTCACCAAGAGGATATCTTGATTCAAAATGCACTCTACTTTCATCATATAACGCTAATAAATCATTAATATGCGCTACTTGTTCCGCTCCCGTAGAGTTTTCTATTTTATGTTTTAAAATCTTCTCACCATGCACATAAATTGCTCTATTAAATTTAGGGCACTTTTCTCTAACAATTTTCCAAGGACCATAAGCATCATCGTATTTTTTGCTTTTCACGTAACTATCAAAGATTGATAGATTGTTCATGCATTCTTCTTGATTATCCTCTTGAGCAAATCCTAGGTTAACACTCATAATCAGTGTTAAAAATAGTATTGTAATTCTCGTCTTCATTTTAGTTAAATTTGTTAGTTATACTTTCTTTGTTCAAACCATCTAGAGTTTAAAGATAAACTTAAATTAAAATTTATAAAATTCTCTTGAATTAAGTTTTGATTAGTTGTTCCTCGTTTTCCAAATTCTAAGCCTAAATTCGCATTAGAGAAGATGCTGCGATTCCCAACTGGTAAACCTAGACCAAAAGATATGCCAAACTCATTAATTGATTCATCTTTTATAACTAAACCAGTATTTTCAAAATGCACTCCTGCTCTGTAAACGATACGATTATAGTAGCCTGAGAACGCATTGTAATCTGGAATATAGAACCCTCCAACAGCTATTTTTGATGAATTTTCAAACGAAGATATTTGATTTGAAAAAATTGGATTAGAAAAATCACTAGAGTTTTGAAACGTATATTCTGTTCCCACAAACCATGATTTTGGATCTCCTAAACCAATACCAAACGAGACCGTAGCTGGCAATGTTAATTTTGTATTTTTAAGATTTACCGCTTCGAGATCGAATTCGATAGTACTAGAGGTCGCCGTAGTTTCAAGCGTAGTTGCATCCACAGTTACGGTTGCATATTCTCTTTCATTATTAGAATTAAGCTTACTTCCTGGTGCAAAAGTTGCGGTTGCAGATAACTCTAACTTATCACTAACCATAGTTTTGTAATTCAACCCAAAATTTAAGTTTAAACCACTTAAATCAGATCTGTTATATTCTCGAGTTTGATATTGTACAATATCACCATCTGAAGTATATTGTACTTCGAGCGCATCATTTTGAATATTCCCAAAGTTATAATTAAAGTCCATACCAAAACTTAGCTTTTCTGTAATTTGATAACCAAATCCAGCAAAAACTCTATTTAAACCACCTTCTCCACCGTAACGATTTACAATATTACCGTCATCATTAATATCATCTAGTCCATATCCTACAGACGTAAATGGTAGTAATCCAAAGCCTACACCAAATTTACCAATAGGTACTGACACTGCTAAATAATCAAATATCGCACTACCTGCAGTTTCTTCTCCCGAATTGCTTTTTAACGTTGTACTGGTCATGGTTCCAGCAACCGTGAACTTCACAGGTCTACTTTCACCATTGAAGTATGGCCCTTCTAAAGGGTTCCCGGCATAAGATGCTGGGTTTTTTAAATTAAAATGAATACTATCTAAGTAAACACCAATTCCTCCCATACTTTGGTTCTCTACAGTACCTTTAAACTTAAGACTTCCAATGCCATAAAATGAATATGGAGAACTAGTACCTTGTTGTGCAAAAGCTGCAGAACCTATAATTGTAATACAGATTACAATAAATCGTTTTATCATTATTTTGAATTATATTCTAGAATGAAATTCAAACCGTCCAAAAGAAAATTTGAATTCGCAAATATGCTATTTTTTAATTGGTTTGACAAAAATTTGGCATCTCCTCCTGTTAAAATAACTGTTAAATCTAAGTTATCTTTTAAATATTGATCTATTATTCCGTCAATTTCTTTTATTGCACCATAAACCACACCAGAATGAATTGATGATTCTGTTGTGTCACCAATTACATTATCAGGCAGTTTAGTCTCCAACAAGGGAAGATTTGCGGTTAAATTATTTAAGGCTACGTACCGCAATCTTAATCCTGGTGATATAGCTCCTCCGCGATAATGATTCTCTTTAGTAACAAAATCATATGTTATACATGTACCAGCATCAATGATTAATGTGTTAGTATTTGGAAAATGATTAACTGAAGCACACACCAAAGCTATGCGATCTACACCTAAAGTCTTGGGTGTTTGATAATCATTTTTAAACGGAAAGTTTAAATCTGAACTCAACACTAAAGTGTTTAAATCATTTTTAATGAGCTCTACCTGCTCTTTAGTTAAGTGACCAACTGATGAAATGATGGCTTTTTTCAGTTTCGGAAAGTCTTTTTTAACAATTTTATACTGTTTTTCAAACGTATTAAGTTTAAAACTCAATTTATAAATTAAATCTGCGTTATTAAAAACCGCAAACTTAACATACGTATTCCCCACATCTACAATAAGATTCATAAGTATTTTTATATACTGCAAATTTATAAAATCAAATTTTATCAAATTCTTTTTGTGAATAATAAAAATGCTACTATATTTGCACCCGCTTAATTAAGCAATTGGTGCCTTAGCTCAGTTGGTAGAGCAAAGGACTGAAAATCCTTGTGTCCCTGGTTCGATTCCTGGAGGCACCACCATCAAAAACCCGATTCAGATGAATCGGGTTTTTTGGTTTTACAGTTTAATGCAAACTCCTCCTTTTAACATCACTACTGATTTTTGTCATAGTTTAAAATATATTAAGTCTATAAATTTACATTGCACAGCAAAACTTAAAAACATGTTAACCATACTATTACCAACAGATTTCTCTAAAAATTCTAAAAATGCTATTAAATATGCGTTAGAGTTTTTTAAATATCAGCAGGTCAAATTTATTGTGATGCATGCTTACAGAAATGAGTTTTACGACCATGATGAGTTGGTGTCTCGTGACGTTTTTGAAACCGTTTTAGACAAAGTAAAAACAGAGTCTCAAAATAATCTGGATAAATTACTAACTGAATTACAACAAATAGCACCAAACCCTAGATATACTTATCATAGTATTTCTGCTTATAATACGCTTGTAGAAGAAGCTAACGCTATAGCAGATGATCATAACATAGATTTAATTGTTATGGGTACTAAAGGAAAATCTAATGCTAGAAATATTGTGTTTGGAAGTCAAACCTTTCAAGTTTTAAAATATGTAGACTGTCCCGTTTTAGCTATTCCCGAAAATTATACCAATACGCAGCCAAAGAAAATTATATTTCCCACAAATTACCTCATGCCTTATAAACGACGTGAATTAAAATTACTATCCATTTTAGCTACATCATACCGAAGTGACATCGATGTTGTTTATATTAGTACCAGTCCAAAATTATCTATAAGACAAGAGGACAATCAATCATTTATAAAAGACACATTAGCTTCGAACAACGTCAGATTTACAGTTATAAACAGCAAAAATATTGAGAACACCATCACCAATTACATCAAAGACAATCAAATAAAAATGATTACTATGATAAACACGCAACATTCATTCTTAGAAGACATGCTTTTTCCATCTACACTAGACAAAGTGAGTCTAGGTTTGGAGATTCCCCTTTTAGCATTTCAGAATGCTACTCGGAAATAATTATAACACCACACTAAAAAACAGAGTAATCAATCAAAATACAAAAAGAAAATTATGTCAAAAAATATTCTTTTACCTACCGACTTTTCAGATAATGCCTTAAGTGCCGCTATATATGCTATTAAATTGTACGAAAAAGAGCCATGTACATTTCACTTATTGCATTCTTCTCGAATGAAAATTTCCCGAATGTCTAATATATCTAATAAGCTTATTCAAGTTTTGGCTGAAAATGCAAGACGAGAATTAGACCATTTGAAGGCAAAAGTGACGACGGATTATGCAAATGAGAATCATACATTCGAAGTTATATTAAGCACTAACGATTTACAAGATTCAATTGAAGCCATCGTAGAAAAAACTAAAATAGACCTAATAGTCATTGGCTCCAGAGGAGAAACAAAAGCAAATGATATAATTTTTGGAAATAATACCGTAAACGTCATTACACATGTAAAAAAATGTCCGGTTTTGGTGGTCCCAAATGATTATGACTTTGTTACACCAGAACGAATAGCGTTTCCTACAGATTTTAATCGTGTTTACGGAGATGAATTACAACCTTTAATACTGTTAGCAGAACTCAACAATTCTAATATTAAAGTAGTTCATATTAATACTGAAGATAAGCTCTCAGAAACTCAAAAAGAAAATTTAGACACACTTGAAGTCGCTTTAGAAAATCACAACCCTAGTTATCATTGGATGCCA
Organism: Winogradskyella psychrotolerans; assembly: GCF_018860545.1. Lineage (GTDB taxonomy): Bacteria > Bacteroidota > Bacteroidia > Flavobacteriales > Flavobacteriaceae > Winogradskyella > Winogradskyella psychrotolerans_A. The sequence goes on from NZ_JAHKPN010000011.1 coordinate 434,274, forward strand.
AAATCTGATAGAAAAGCAAAAGCTATTCAAGATTTTAATGAAGAATTTCATATCAATATTTTAGTCATGGTGAATTACCAACATAGTTTTATTGAAAGTATAATTAAAGAACCTGTAATAAAGACCTTAGGGTTTCACCCTAACATTCCTTTTTTAGTTATACCACAAAAATGATATAAATCATTTAATATAAAGACGTCTTAATTTAATTTTGCACTTATAGGATAATACATATATTATGAGACAGCATATATTACTACCCACCGATTTCTCAGATAACGCCATGACTGCCATAAAGTACACACTAAAACTTTATGCCAATGAGCCTTGTACTTTTTACTTTTTACATACATGGTCTTTTGCAAACGAAACATCTAGAACATATATCACTTCAAAATTTATAGATATAAAAAAAGAAGAAGCTAAGCAGCATCTTATAGATTTAAAAGATAAAATAGCCTCAGAAAGCACTAATCCAGGGCACAAATTTGAAACTGTATACAGCACAGAGTCACTATTAAAAACGATTGAAAACACCATTAAAGAATTTAATATAAATTTAGTGGTAATGGGTACTAGAGGTGCCTCTGGTGCTAAAGAATTTATTTTTGGTAGCAACACAGTCAATATCATTATTAAGATAAGACTCTGTCCTGTCTTAGTTATACCAGACGGTTACGACTTTGTTAAGCCAGAAAAAATTGCTTTTCCTACAGATTTTAATAGATTTTACGGAGATGAATTACAGCCATTATTACAATTAACGCAATTGCATAATTCTAAAATAAGAGTGCTTCATATTAATGTAAAAGAGAATTTAAGTGAAAAGCAAAACTATAATTTAGCAATGCTAAAAGCCTACTTAGAAGATTGTCCTAGTTGCGTTGATTGGAAGCCAAATTTTGGAACTAAAGAACAAACTATCACTGATTATATTAATGATAATGATATTAATATTCTAGCAATGATAAATTATGAACACAGCTTTATTGAAAATTTCTTAAAAGAGCCGGTCATTCAAAAAATAGGATTTCATACCATAATTCCATTTTTGGTAATTCCTGAATTTAAATAATACTTATTTTTTATAACCATGTAATACTCTTATTTTTTTAAAATTTAAGCATCAAAAAACCCGATTCAAATGAGTCGGGTTTTTTATTATTTAAAATTTAGAATTTTACTTACTTCCAAAATCCTTCAATCTCTTCAAGTGTTTTACCTTTTGTCTCCGGAATAAACTTATAGGTAACGAAAACAATAATCAAAATAAAGGCTATAAAAATATAATAAGGTAGTGATCCATTCCATGGTGCACTATTATTAGTTTCACTACCCATTACAATAGGGAAGGATTGTGATACAACATAATTCGCAGCCCATTGAGCAGCCACTGCCACAGACATGGCAACACTTCGTATTTTGTTTGGGAACATCTCTGATAATAAAACCCATACTACTGGTCCCATAGATAAAGCGAAAGATGCTATAAATAATAATACTCCTATTAACGACAAAACGCCTACACTTTCTAGTTGTAATGTAATTCCTAAAAGCAAGAATCCAATAATCATTCCTGCAGATCCAATATAAAGCAGCGGTTTTCTACCAAATTTATCGACTGTGAACATGGCCACGAAAGTAAATACTAAATTTACAAAAGCTAATAAAATTTGTTGTGCAAGCACATCTTCTTTTCCAAAACCTAGCGCTTTTTCAAAAATATCTGCACCATAATACAATACAGCATTAATCCCTGTAAATTGTTGCAACATAGAAAGCACTGTACCAATAGCAACTATAACTAATATCGCTTTAGAAAAATAACTTACTTTAACACCGTCATTGGTTTCATTTAAAGATTCTTTAATTTGAACCATTTCTTTTGCAGCGACTTCATCTCCATTAATTTTCTGTAAAACAGCCAAAGCATCTGCATCTTTACCTTTTAAAGCCAACCATCTCGGACTTTTAGGAACAATAAATAACAAGATTAAAAATAGAATACTTGGCACTAATTCTGACCAAAACATCCGTCTCCATCCAAATTCGATATTCTCTTCAACACTTAAATCATTACCTATAAAATAGGTGGCTAAAAACACGACAAAAAAGCCAATGACAATAGCCAATTGGTAATAGGTCACCATACGTCCTCTAATGTTTGAAGGTGCGATTTCAGCTATGTACATGGGAGCATTCATAGATGCTACTCCAATTCCTAAACCACCAATAATTCTAAAAACAACTAGCATACTAACCGTTTGTGGGAACAATTCTGGTAAACCTGATCCATAAGCTGAAATGGTAAAGAAAATTGCGGAAATTATAAGTGACCATTTTCGACCTATTAAAATACTTAATGGTGCAGCTACAATTGCACCCACAAGACACCCTAAAAGTGCACTCCCTACAACCCATCCTTTTAAGGCATCACTTAAACCAAAATGTTCAGTAAGATAAAATTGCGCACCATTGATAACACCTGTATCATATCCAAAAAGCAAACCTCCTAAAGCGGAAACGGCTGCAATTAATAATAAGAAAACACCTTTTTTCATTTTTAAATTTATTTAATATTAGTTTAGAGTCTTTGTTTATTTTAGCATTTAAAAGCGCAATGTAATTAAAATTGGTAAATGGTCAGAGGGATAATGCAAATTCCAATTATCACTTAATACAGCGTATTTTGCCACGTCTATAGTTTCACTAACAAAAGCAAAATCTATACGTCTAGTCACAGGTCTGTTAAAATGAAAACCGTTAAACGTCCCTTCCGGACCAAAAGTAAGTTTTGCAATCTCTTTGGAATCTTTCAACTTCGATTTTATATATTTTACACTATCGTGATTAGGCTCCATATTAAAGTCACCTGTTAAAATTACCGGATATTCCTCCTGATTGAGTTGCTCAATTTTATTAATAATTAAGGTTGCACTATTTTTCCGAGCTAATTTACCTACATGATCAAAATGGGTATTGAATGTCCAGAATAGTTTGCCAGAAACCTTATCTTCAAATAACGCATAAGTACAAACTCTATTACAAACCGCATCCCAACCCATGGACACCTCCTCAGGCGTATCAGATAGCCAAAACGTACCCGACTTTATAATATTGAATTTATCTGTTTTGTAAAATAGTGCTGAATATTCACCAGCATCTTTTCCGTCATCACGACCAACTCCAACATAACTATAATCTACTAAAAGACTATCTATATCTTTCATTTGCTTTGGCATTGCTTCTTGAACTCCCAAAACATCAGGTTCATAAAACTTAAGTTGGTTGATAAAAAACGACTTTCTATTCGTCCAACTATTGTCTCCTTCCTTAGGATAATCTAACTTAATGTTATAGCTCATAACAGAAAAATCTTGAGCAAAACAAAGGCTAGAAAAAGCAAAACAGATTATCAATAGATACTTCATACTATAACGTTTATTCCACATATTTAACTACACTTTTTTTGACAACTCCATTTTCACAATATTCTGCGATATTACAAGTCTTGCAGCAATCGTGAAAGCATCTTCAACGCCAACAAATAACACTCACATTTCAGCCTTGAAAATAAAACATAAGTCCCTTTAAATACCAGCTATTCTTATAATTTCACTTTCGTTCGAATCCTAAAACCGAATAGAACGAAACCGCATAAATAAAGAGACCTATACCATAATGAATGACTATTGTGGCGTTATTTTCATTGCATTGATATAATAAAACAGAGTACTATTATCATTAGAATCTCCTGCCGAAACCTTTAAAACAATCTTACCATCTGCATCTGCTTGTACATTAGAAATACAAATTGTGTTTGTTGCATTATTTGCAGCATCTAAATTAGCCGATTGTTCAGTTGCGCCTACAAGAGTATATTTAGTATCTCTATTATCACTCACACCATTTCTTGAACCGAAGAAACAAAATGTATATGTATCATTAGATTCAAAACCTGTGAATTCTATCACACTTTCTTCTAATGCTGGATTTGAACCCCAATCTAAAGCATGAGAATAAAAATTAGATTGTGATACGGCATCAGACATATTTAAATCTGTTGTTGTAGAGCCGGCACCAGAGGTATTATTTATCCCTCTAAATCTTGCAGTTGTAGTAGCTGCAATACCGGTAAATCCACCATTTGGATATAAAATATTTGCTATTCCAGCCCCTTCTAAAAAGCTTGAGTATGCGTTCCATCCCTCAGGATTATCTGAGCTAGAGAAATTGATAAATACAGATTCAGAAATAATACCATTACCTCCTGCGGTTTCATAATCGGTTAAAACTGTAATTTCATTAGGACTTAATACGGCTTCGTGTGCTGCATGTTGTGCCAACTCTTTATAATAATCTAATATGCCTTCTGGCTCATACGTATTTCCAATTACAGATTCACCAAACACCATTTCATACCAAGTACATGATGCTGTGTATTGTCCTAAATCGTTTAAGTGATAGCCATCACGAGTAAAACCATCACCTAGAAAACTAGTTCTTCCATTTTGAATCGCAGTGGCTGCAGGGATCACCATATCTGTAGGGATTAGGTTTTCAGCTTGACTGTAAGCTTCTATAATTCCGTTGAACATTGTCATTTGATCATTATTATAACTTGCAAAACCAGAATGGGTTGAGTTTTGAGCATATGCCCACGTTTTATGTAAGATATATTTTGTACATGGATTAGGGTTTTGATTCTTTATATTGTTATATAACGTTGGAAGTGGATTTATAAATGTATCAAAAAGTCCAGATTCATAACTCGCTTGTTGAAAACTGATATAATCCCAATTTTCGTCCGCTACAGCGTCAGAAATCGAAACACTTGAAGTGACCGTACGAGTGCCGTCTAAAGCAATTTTTCTGTAACTATAACTGCTAGAATTACTTGTTGCATTTGAAGCATGTGTATCTAAATTTGCAGAACCGATATACATATTACCAACAACAACTTGCTTACCTTCTGCATTGGCTAGCCCCCAAAAATAAGCTTCCAAGGCATCTTCTGAAAAACTATTACCAATAGCCAAGATTTTTATAATACCATCACTTTCATCATCAATTAGAATCTCAACAGAAGATGAAACTTCACCATCATCGGAATTTAAACTCAAGGTTACTGTACCTTCTGAGATTGTTTGAACTGTTATCGCATAAGTCAAAGGATTTACTGTAAAATCAACCAAGGCAGCAGGTTCTGCCGACCAAGTATAGCTCCTAGCTGGAAAAATAACGCTATCAAACTCTGGTGTTATCGAATATTCGCAACCTGACATCAACGTTATACCATCTGGCAATATAGCTTCAGATTCTACATTTAAGGTATCCTCGCTTCCTAAAGGTGTAATATCATCCTCTTTAGTACAAGAATTTAAATTGATTAATAAGAGCATACAAAAACTAATTTGCAGCAACTTCATAAATTTGTTGGTGGTTCGATTTTTCATAATTATAGTTATTTAGTTAATATTTAGTTTTAAATAGAAATCATTGTTTACGATTTGGTTAAAATTTGCGACATAATTACTCAACAAAAATCACATCACTCGGTTCAGAAATTCCGTTTTCATTATACGCTTCAATAGTAAAATAATAAGGAGTATCACGATCTAAACAACGCATCAAATGCTCCGTTTTATCGTAGACTTGCCAAGACTGGTAGAGCTTATCTTGTGCAATTCCCCAACGTATATTATACCCTTGAGCTCCTTCAACAGCGTCCCAAGAAAATGAGGCATCTCTGGGATCTTCTTCTCGTTTCACTTTAAATCCAGAAACATTATCTGGCTTTGCACCTAATCCTAAACCAAACACTCTTACTTCAGACATTGCAAAATTGGCACCTGGGACTTTGATATTGTTGTAACGCACATATTTTGCCTTTATAGGTTCATCTAATACGATGTAAGCATTAGGTGTGTCTTTTTCACTAGAACTTCTATCGACTACAGTTTGCCAATTTTCTCCATCTTCGGATACTTCAATTGTGAATTGATGCTTTAAGCCTTCGGTACGTGTGTAGATTCCAGAATCGTGGTCATGAAAATTTAATTGAAACGCATGGATATGTCCAGTATTTTGCATTTCAATAGTTAACCATTGTTTATCATTATTGGCTTCTGCAACCCAAAAGGTTTTAGGATTTTCATCCGTTAATACCTTTGACTTTATTTGCCCCTCTTCGTTTAATTCTATAGGTAATTCTTTTACCTCTACAGCATCATCACCTGTTGTAAATTTCATAATTTGCTTTAACGATGACGATACTTTAACATCGCCTTTATAAGACAGCAACATCCAACCATTATGCTGTCCTGCTTTTGTTGGGTGACTAGATCCATAACGTGGATAATCCCCATAAGCTGTATTCGTATACATCAAACCTTCCTCATCAAAATAAGTTGGAAACATACACAAACGTCGTTCCCACTGTGCATTCGATGCCAATGCCATAGTGGCCACATGCCAATATTGCCCATTGATTTGTTTTACGGTTATACCATGTCCTGCTCCATTTGTAAACCCTCCTGGTTTAAAACTCATCGGATTACTTTTCATATATTCAAAAGGACCAAGTGGCGTATCTCCAATATAAACACCATCGGCGTACACATTAAATTGTGTACCAGGTGCTGCATATTGTAAATAATATTTCCCATTATGTTTGGTCATGGAGGCACCTTCCATATACCCTTCCTTTAATGTGGGGTGAAAGTTGTTTTCCCCAAAACGTTCCCATCCATGCTCCTCTTCAACAAGGTTGATCAGTTCTTTTTTAACACCTGTTTCTAGAAAGCGATCATCTTTATTAAGCATTTTAACTCGAAGTGGATGCACATTAGAAGAACCCCAATATAAATAGGTTTCACCATCATCATCTATAAATAATTCTGAATCCTGAATGTTAGTAGATATCGATGCACTTGGTGTCCATTTTCCGCTTTTAGGATCATCAGTGTAAAGAATACTGCCATAACCTGCTGGATCTCCAGCAAAGTACACCAATGAATCCTTATAATTGAAAGCTGTAGGTGCATTACTACCTTCAAAAAACCATTGTTGTGGCTTAATAAAATTCCAGTTTGTTAGATCTGTAGAATGCCAATACCCAAATGAACGTGTGACAAACATATAGTATTCTCCCTTAAATTCTATAACCGTAGGGTCCGCACCAGATCGGTACGACTTATTTTGGCTTGAATTGTAAACCATATACGTATAATCTATATCTAAGGGATTGATGTAGGTATCATAGCCTTTTTTAATCTCTCCTTTGCTCTTAGTATTAGCTGATTGATCTACTTGCTTATTGTTATTGTCTTTACAAGAAAACAGTGCTGCTATTATGAAGAAAAAAAGTATATTTTTCATGAGTTATAATTTAGTGTCTGTATCTGTTTGGGGATTGTACGATGTTCCTGTTTCTCCCCTTAACCTTTCAAACTGTTTAAAAGCGCTTTCTACACTTTCTTTTGGAGCTTGCTTAAATTCATTTTCTTTAACCTGGTATTCTTCCTGAAGTTCTTTAAGTCGTGATCTTAACTCCGTTTCAATGGCGTCATAATCTGAATTATCAATTTGATTATGAATTTCCTTAGGATCTTCCTCTAAATCGTATAATTCCCAAGTATCAATATCATCATAAAAATGGATTAACTTATAGCGCTTCGTTCGAATTCCGTAATGTTTTTTTACCATATGAAAGGCTGGATAATCGTAATAATGATAATAAACTGCATCTCTAAAATCATCTCCATCAAACGTCTGTTCTAATAATGGACGAAGTGATTTACCTTGCATATCTTCCGGAATTTCAGCATTGGCATAATCTAAGAAGGTTTCTGCAAAATCGAGATTCTGAGTTAAGTCTTCAATAACAGTTCCTGGTTTTATAACTCCAGGATATTTAATAACTAATGGCATCGCCAGCGACTCTTCATACATATAACGTTTATCAAACCAACCTTTTTCACCCAAATAAAAACCTTGATCTGTTGTATACACTACAATGGTATTTTCTGCTAATCCATTGGCTTCTAAATAATCTAAAACCTCACCAATGCCTTCATCCATTGAGGCTATTGTAGCTAGATAGTCTTGCAAATAGCGTTGTCCTTTATAGTTCGCTAAATCTTTTCCTGAAAGCTGTGCATCATGAAAAGCATCATTTTTGTCTTGATAGGCACTATCCCAAGCTTTGCGCTGTTCTGCAGTCATGCGTTCAAAATCCGACTTCCAAGGATTCCAAGCTAACTCTGAACTGCCTTTAGAAGTCGTCAGTTTTAAATCGTGACCTTCATACATATCTTTATAAATAGTTTGAAGCTGTTTTTGGGATGCTAAAGACCCGTCATGCGCCGTAAAATAAGTGTCTGGTAATGGAAATTCGACAGCATCAAATTTGTTAGCATGTCGCAGTGCTGGCATCCAATTTCTATGAGGCGCCTTGTGTTGTAACATTAACATAAATGGTTGGTCACTATCCTTAACCGAATTAAGATACGCAATACCATCTTGTGTAATAATATCTGTGGCATAACCTTGAACTCTTGACGTATCTGCATTTTTTGTAGTTGCATTAACAGCAATAAAATCTGGATTGTAATAATTACCTTGATCTGTAAGAATCTTCCAATAATCGAAGCCTTCTGGCAATCCTTCTAAATGCCATTTCCCAATAACTGCGGTATTGTAACCTGCTTTTTGCAATAGTTTAGGAAAGGTTTGCTGACTGCCGTCAAACTTGTTTCCATTCATTCTAAATCCGTTAACATGGCTGAATTTACCCGTCAGAACCACAGCGCGACTCGGTCCGCAAATAGAATTGGTACAAAAATTATTTTTGAATAACGCGCCTTCTGTAGCAATACGATCAATATTTGGTGTTGGTGCCAATTTACTAATCGGGTGACCATAAGCACTAATCGCTTGTTCCGCATGGTCATCTGCCATGATATAAACGATATTTGGTCGTTTTACTGGCTTTACCACTTCAGGCTTTTTAGAGTCTTCTTTACAAGATTGCAACATTAAAAGACTCAATATGATTACAGCTACATATTTCATTACTCTGCAGTTTTTATAATTTTAGTTTGAACCACCTCATCATTGATCACAGTTCGTTCAAAAAAGTTAAAGATTTTGTCCATTTCCTCAATAGGAATTCGAGCAACTTCATGACCACCTCCTTTGACACTATTGAAATAGTAAGATGTCTCAAATTCCTGAAGCTTTTCGCTTATAATTTTAGAACCGTCTAGCACAAAATAACCGTCTCTTTTAGGGTCACAAAAATGATGCGATGCCGTTCCATAAGGCACTAATTTATCATCTGTTCCGTGATATAAAACGGCTGGAATGGTATTTTCTGCAGTAATATATCTCGCATCAACCACTGCACCTGCACAAGAAAATAGACCGGCAAATTTCACATTATTATAAGCATCTTTATCGGCCACAAAATAATCCTTCATAAAGACTGCATTTAGTATGCCCTCTGCTCCAGCACTACTCCCACCAGCTATAATTTTAGAAACATCAATATGTAAAGATTTGGCATTTTCTACCAAAAATTTTGCTGCATCTAAATAATCGATTGCCGCTTGTTTAAAGGTTTCCATTTTATCGTCTTTAGTGCAATCACACCCAAAACCTGTAGCCGTATTTTTTCGTAACAAACGATAGCTAATAGAAACACCTATGTAGTTTTGTTCATTTGCTGCGTATTTAACCAAATTCTGATCATTTGGAAATGCACGATGACTTCCAGAAAATCCACCGCCATGCATCCAAAGTAATACCGGAAGCGAATCGGATTTTTTAATGTTTTTTGGAGTAAACACATCGAGTCGCAAGGTATCTTGTCCTTTTATGGAATAGATATAGGTTTCCATGTTTTGAGCAGAAAGCCCAGATGTAATCAATAAAACTAGTAAAATTGTTATCTTTTTCATTTAATTAATTTTTTCAATTAAAACGCCACTAATTACAGGTCGCCCTTCAATAGGTTGTAGCGAAATAGTTAAACCTTTATCGTTTTTAATTTCAACTTCCGACGTTAAAGTCACTCCATATTTTTGCGGATATGCTATTGCTAGATTGAATTGCTTCTCTATTGCGTTATTATTAATAAGCACATCAATCACACGCTTTTTTTGGTTTGAATCTTCTTTACGATTTGACAAATTATAAATGTTTTCGATAGACTTAATTTGCGGTTCAACAAAAAACAAATCCACTTTATAATTTCCATCAGGAATATCAACTTTATAGGCCGTACAGCCTTCTAATAGCGTTTGAAACAAAGGTTCTGAAGTCGAGTTTTTAATATCATGAGGCAAACCTTGATTTTTATCTGTGGTCATTCCATAAGGCGTGCCATCTAAATATCCATACCAGCCATTTTTGTAGGCTTGATCTGGTGCAAATGTGATATCCCTTTCTTCATCATTAAAATAAAAATGAGCACCGATATTAATTCCGAAACGCTTAAAATTTTTAAAATCTAAAGCGTCTAGTTTTAAAACCTTAACTGTTTTCTCTTCTGAAATCGTTTCTGAAACCAGTTTAATATGGTTTATACCATTTATAAAAGGCATCTCGACCGTTACTACCCCATTTTCAAACCGTACATCGGCTTGCTTTTTGCCATTTAAATAAACAATTCCTTCTTCTTGATTTGAAACTATTTGAATGGCATACGAGTCATCTTCAAACAGCGTTAAACCCTTTAAAAAATCAGTTGCAATATGAACAAATGGTTGTTCATCATTTAAAACTGATTTGTACCAATAATAAATATCCTTTGGTGTTCTGTTGTATTGCACCAAACCTTTTTGATTAACATGAGGAATAGCATCTCCTCTAAACTCTGAACCAAAATCTGCATAATTCCATGCCGTCATTCCCGTCATGTACGGACGTTCGGTAATTTGTTTATAATACGACTGATGTAATTTAGCTTGGTAATCCGTTGAAAAATCGAACTTCTTCGGTGTTTTTGTAAAGATCCTAACATCTGCTCCAGGGCCATATTCGGACAATAGCATAGACCGCTTTGGATAGTGCTTGTGTTGCTCATCCAGAAAAATTCCCAAATCTGGAATATCCTTATCATACCAACCAAAGTATAAGTTCCACCCAAAAATCATTGGTAAATCTGCAATCCCAGTTTCGTTATATACATCATTAAGATGACCTGCCATTACTGTGATATGGTTTGGTGCTAATTCTCTAGTTACATCTTCGAGTTGTGTCGCTAGTTTCACAGATGCTTTTTTTAAATCTTGACGTTCTTGATCTGTTAGTTTATTATTAAATACCAATCGAATAAAAATCTCATTCATATAGCCAAACATCACAACAGAAGGAAAATTATAATATTGTTTAATATGTTCCTTTTGCATGTTTGTACTCGTCTCGAAGTACGCTTCAGAATCAGTAACTATATTTATCACTGGAATTTCCGTCCAAACCAAAATACCGAGTTGATCACATAAATCATATAACTCGCGAGCATGCGGATAATGTGCAAAACGAATGACGTTTGACCCCATGTCTTTAATCAGTTCAATATCCTTTTTCTGAAGTGCTATGGGTACAGCGTTTCCATAACCTTCATAATCTTGATGACGGTTAACTCCAATTAATTTAATAGGTTTTCCATTTAAATAAAAGCCTTTATCAGGATCGACAGACACCCAACGAAATCCAATATTCGTTGTTTTTGAATCTAAAATTTTTCCATCCTTATCTTGAAGAACTAGTTTAAGCTGATATAAATAAGGATTTTCAGGCGACCATAATTTTGGACTCTTAACTTCAGGTAGTTGTATTTTGAATTCTTCAGACCTTTCAGCTTGAAGTTTAAGCTTTTCTGTATGTGAATTTACAATACGACCTTCAGCATCTAAAAGCGTAAATTGTAATTCTGTTTTTTCTTTTATTGAAGCCATATTGTTTAGAATTGCCGTCACTTCAATTTGCGCCTGTTCTTCGGAAACCCTTGGATAATTGATGTAAAAACCATCAGACGCAAAATCCTCTAAACTAAAATGTTGTTTTGGTAAGGTTATTAATTCCACATCGCGATAAATACCTCCGTAAAAGGTGAAGTCGGCATCTAAAGGTGGAATATCCACATTATGCGAATTATCAACCGTAACCTCAATTACATTATAAGCATCATAATTTATGAATTCAGATATATTGAAATTGAACGCTGTGTAACCTCCTTTATGATTTCCTATTTCCTGACCATTAATAAAGACCGTTGCTTCTTGGTTTACGGCATTAAACTTTAAATAATGGCTATTCTCTTTTGCGTCTGAGCTTATAAAAACCTGTTTTTGATAATACCCCAAACCTCTTCGGTAACCCGGTTCATCATCAAAGGCATCATCTTGGTTCCAAGTGTGTGGAATGTTTACCGTTTGCCAAGTCGTTTTATCTTCTGAGAATTGCCAACCAGAATTTATGGTAGTTGTCTGACCATTAGTTTCGCATAAAAAAGCCACACCCAATACGATGTAAAATAGTAAAATTTTATATGTTATTCGGCGCGGCATACTACTTGCTATTAATCATTTAGGTTAAAAGTGTGCTTAAATTTAAAATCAGAACTTGGTGCGATGGCAATTTCAAATTCACCAGTCTCCACACCGTAAATCATGTCACTATTATAAAATTTTAGGTCTTCTGCTGAAATCGTAAACGTTACTGTTTTAGACTCTCCTTTTTTTAGAAATATTTTCTGAAAGCCTTTCAATTCTCTTACTGGTCGTGTAACACTTCCTACTTTATCATGAATATAAAGTTGTACAATTTCAAAACCATCAGTATCTCCTGTGTTTGTAATCGTCACACGCGCTTCAATGGTATTTGAAAACGTCAGGTTTTCTGAAGACAACTTCAAATCCGAATATTTAAATTCCGTATAACTTAAACCATGTCCAAAAGCAAATAGAGGAGTGTTGGCCACATCGATATAATTACTTTTATAATCTTCTTTAGGATTGTTTTCAGGAATTGGACGTCCCGTGTTTTTCATGTTGTAATAAATGGGCACCTGACCTACATTTCTAGGAAATGTTACCGTTAGTTTCCCTGAAGGATTTACGGTTCCGAATAATAAATCTGCTGTTGCAGCTCCTCCCATAGTTCCCGGAAACCAAACTTCTAAAATGGCGTCTACTAAATTTACCTCTTCTGATAAATTCAACGGACGACCGTTCATTACAACCAAAGTAATTTTCTTATTAGGATTCGCTTCTCGTATTTTTTTGATCAGCTTCGGCTGAATTCCTGGAATTTTTAGGTCTGTTCGTGATGCTGCTTCCCCACTCATGTGATGATCCTCTCCCATGACTAAAACAATCTCATCAGCTTGTTGAGATATAGAAATCGCTTCCTCAAAACCAGATTCATCATCGTTTAAAATATCACAGCCTTTTGCATATAAAATTTGGTTGGTTTTTAAGTATTCCGAAATACCTTCGTAAATACTAACAGCTGTACCTCCACGGTCTCCTTTTGCAGCCCAATTACCAATAATATCGGCTTCATCTTTTACCAAAGGCCCAATAAAAGCTATCTTTTTAGTGTTTTTAGAAAGTGGCAAAGCATTGTTTCTATTTTGCAACAGCACCGACGAAGCTGCAGCAATTTCTCTTGCTTTCGCTAAAAATTCTGGTTTCAATGCTGTATTAGCTTCCCGTTCTTCATCAATGTAACGGTAAGGGTCATCAAACAATCCCAACTTATATTTAGCTAGTAAAATTCGTTTACAAGCATCATTTATATACGCTTCGGAAACTTTGCCCTCTTCAACTAATGTTTTAAGATGTAAACGATAAACATGGCCTACCATATCCATATCTACACCAGCATTCATACCAATTCTAGCCGCATCAATACTATCTTTAGCAAAGCCATGCTGAATCATTTCATTAATTGAGGTATAATCTGAAACCACGAAGCCATCAAATTTCCATTCGTCTCTAAGAATATCTCTTAACGTGAATTTATTACCAGATGTTGGCACTCCATTGAGTTCGTTAAAAGCCGACATAAACGTTTCTACTCCAGCATCTACAGCAGCTTTAAAAGGCGGTAAATACACATTTCGCAATTCACCTTCTCCCATATTAGTCGTGTGATAATCGCGTCCGGCTTGTGCTGCTCCATAAGCCACATAATGTTTAGCACAAGCTAAAATGGTGTTGGGTTGTGATAAATCGTCTCCTTGAAATCCATACACATAAGCTTTACCCATTTCGTTATTTAGGTAGACATCTTCACCAGCACCTTCAGAAATTCGTCCCCAACGCGGTTCTCTAGACACATCAATCATTGGTGCAAATGTCCAGTGAATACCTTCTGCCGACGCTTCTTCGGCTGCAATACGCGAACTTTCTTCAACCATTTTTAAATCCCAACTTGCCGATAAGCCTAAGTTTATAGGAAAAATAGTACGATGACCATGGATGACATCGTAACCAAATAATAATGGAATACCCAAACGAGATTCTTCGACAGCAATTGTTTGTAAGTCGCGCGTGCCTTTTACAGACATGGCGTTTAACATCGCTCCCATATTCCCTTCTCGAATATATTTCCCATTATCTGAACCAACAATTGGTCCGGTTTGATCCCAATGACCACTATACATAACGGTTTGTCCTATCTTTTCCTGAAGGGTCATTAGATTCATTAAAGAATCGACTTTAGCTTCGTAGTTTTGAGAAAAACCACTACTAAGCGTACCACATAGAATTATGTATAGAAATCTTAACTTCATCATGCTTTTATTTTGTCAATTCAAATTCAGCCATCATCTTGGTTGTAGAATCTGTACCTACAAACACGTGGAATTTTCCTGGTTCTGCTACAAAATCTAAATCTGAATTATAAAATTTTAAGTCGTCAACCGATATAGTGAAGGTTACGGTTTTAGTGTCTCCTTTATTAATTTCTACTTTCTGAAAGCCTTTTAATTCTTTTAAAGGTCTAGTTACTGAACCAACAACATCTCTAATGTAAAGTTGAACCACTTCCTTCCCATCATAATCACCAGAATTGGTCACCTCAACAGAAACCTCTACGGAGCCATCCATGTTAATTGAGTTTGTATTCAAGTTTAGATTTGAATATTCAAATGTTGTATAACTTAACCCGTAACCAAAAGGATATAATGGCTCGTTACGCTCATCGATATAATTACTTTTGAATTTTTCAAAACGGCCTTCTTCATTCATCAACGGTCGTCCTGTATTTTTATGATTGTAAAAAATTGGAATTTGCCCAACACTTCTAGGAAAAGTCGCTGTTAATTTTCCTGATGGATTTACATCTCCAAACAACACATCTGAAATGGCTAAACCTGCTTCACTTCCAGGAAACCAAACATTAAGTATGGCTGGTACGTTTTCATTTTCCTCAACCAACTCTAAAGGTCTTCCAGTAAATAAAACCAACACTACAGGTTTTCCGGTTTTAAGTAACGCATTTAATAAATCTTTTTGAACTTGAGGAATTCCTATTTCTGTTCTACTACTACTCTCGCCACTAAATTCTGCTGATTCTCCAATGGCAGCAATGATGACATCTGCTTTATTCGCGATACTTAACGCTTCATCTAATAATTGCTTATCTGTTCTACCATCTCTTGGAATGGTTTTACCAAACATGGTTGCCTTTTGTTCGAGTTCTAAATCATAGTCTACATTACTTCCTTTCGCATAAAGCACATTGGCTTTATCGCCAACTACGGTTTTTAAACCTTCAAAAAATGGATTTGATTTATCCTGTTGCGTTGCGACACTCCAGGTCCCAGCCATATTTACGGCATTATTCCCTAGAGGTCCGATTAGAGCAATCGTACCTTCCTTTTTTAATGGTAAAAGATTATTTTCATTCTTCAATAAGACTGTTGACTCTGCACCTACTTTTCTTGCAAAAGCTCTATTTTCATCCGTAAACACTTCGTTTTTTGCTCTGTCGCTATCCAAATATTTATAAGGATCATCGAACAAGCCTAATTGATATTTTGCGGTTAACATACGTTTTACAGCAATATCTATATCTTCAATTTTTACCATACCTTTATCTATTGCACCGTTTAACGATTTCACAAAAGCAGCAGTCACAGAAGGAGAATCACCTGCCATATCCATATCAATACCTGCATTTAAAGCCTGCGCCACAACTTCTTCTTCATTACCCACTCCGTGTGCCATCATTTCATAGATGCCTGTATAATCCGTTACCACGAAACCATTAAAACCCCAATCATCACGCAATAAATCCGTAAGTAACCACTTGTTTCCTGTTGCTGGTACGCCATCAATTTCATTAAAAGATGCCATTACCGAACCCACACCTGCATCAATAGCCGCTTTGTAAGGCTCTAAATATTCATTATACATTCTAATTTTACTCATATCGACCGTGTTATAATCACGACCAGCTTCTGAAGCTCCATATAAAGCAAAATGTTTTACGCATGCCATCAACGTATTATTTTGACTTAAATCATCTTGTTGATACCCTTTTACCATCGCTTCTGCAATACGACTTCCTAAATACGGATCTTCACCATTACCTTCAGAAACCCGTCCCCAACGAGGATCACGTGAAATGTCTACCATTGGAGAAAACGTCCAGTTAATACCATCCGCACTAGCTTCTGTTGCCGCCATACGTGCGGTTTTTTCGATAAGTTCCATATCCCAAGTCGATGATAAACCTAATGGAATTGGGAATGTGGTTTCGTAACCATGAATAACATCCATTCCAAAAAGTAGAGGGATTTTTAATCGGCTTTCTTCCACAGCAATCTTTTGGACTGCTCTAATTTTTTCAACAGATTTTATGTTGAACATACCTCCAACTAAACCATCTTGGATTTTTTTACCAACATCAGAACTTGTACCTAAACCTGTTGTGATGTCACCTGAAACGGGAAGATTAAGCTGGCCTATTTTTTCATCTAAAGTCATAAGACCCAAAATAGAATCTACTTGAGCTTCAAATGGATTATTAGTGTCAGCAGTTGTCTTTATTGCATCCGAATTTGAATTACAACTTGAAAAAGTGAAAGCGATTAAAAAAAGTGCTATTAGTTTAGTGGAAAATCGTTTAGTCATTGTATTATTTTGTTTTTGAAAAAAGCCAATTTAAAAGTTCTGGTTCTGCAAAAGCTGGATCCCAGCTGTTATGGTTTGCAAAGTCGTATAAGGTCAATTTAGGAAAGCCACCTGCACTGATTATTGCAGATGCCATATTTAAAGATAATTTAGGATCAACTACATCATCTTTTGCTCCGTGTAAAATCCATAATGGAATCGTTTGAGCATAAGCCGTTACAGATTCTGGATTACCACCTCCACAAATTGGAATTGCCGCAGCAAACATTTCGGGTTTACGGTAAATGATTTCAAAAGTTCCCATGCCTCCCATGGATAATCCCATAGCGTACACTTGATCTGCTTTCACGTAAGGTTGAGCAACCAACTCATCCATCAAATCCATCACTAATGCCATTGCAGTTGTTGGTGCATCTTTATACTTATAATTAAATGTAATAGGTTTTGTTGAGCGGTCTGCTTCTAACTTAGACCAATAATCTTTTCTAGGACATTGTGGAAATATCACAATAGCAGGAAGTGAATCTCTCGTCGTTTCGTTTAAAAATAATTGACTCCCATGAGCCAGTTGTTTTTTATTGTCATTGCCACGTTCTCCCGCTCCATGAAGCATTAGTACTACTGGATATGTTTTTGACTCATCAAAATTCTTAGGTAAAAGCATTCTGTAATTGAGGGTGTCTCCATTTTCAATATGATACTCATATGAAAACAACTCTTTTGAAGGCTCTGTTTGCTGTTGTGCTTTTACGGCACATGAACTCAAAGCGACAACACTAAAGACCAAAATTAAAAACTGATGTTTCATGTTTAATTGTTTATATATTAATATGTAAATCCTAATGCATCCAAACCATTTTGAATGTCTTCATTTTGCATAAAAAGATTCCAGAACAAACCAGATCTATAATTTTCGATCATAATAATTTCTGGTCCTTGGTCGATAGCTAAATATTGTTCAGTCACCCAATCATTATACTGTGGACTAAATGCATCGTAAAAACCAGCTGTTCCGAATAAAATATCTTCTTTACTGTAGAAATAATGCATTGCTGCTAATGATTTCTCCGGTGTATAAGGAATAGAACTAATTGCTGCTGTTGGTGAAATAACACCTAAATCATTTTCTGGACTGTGCGCTGAATACCCAGTTGATCCATCTGAATTTCGACTGTAACTTGCCGTTAAACCCCAACAATTCTCACCATAATCAGCATAATTATATGGATTGCTCACACAGTGTTGATAATTAATATTAGTGTGATTTACATTGAGATCCCAATAATTAGCATATTGGTCAGAAAGGTTTGTAGGATTTAATCCTAAGAATGAATAATGCGCCCAAAATAATGGACCAGTACCAGAACCAGCATGATCTAATATAAGCGGAATACCATATTGACTTTCAGTTGAAACAATGTTACCATTATTAGCCCAACCTTGATGGTACACTTCTGCCGGAATAGGGAAGTCCGGCGAAGCTGCACCAAGGATAAACGCTATTAATGTTTCATTGTATCCTTTAAGTTCTAAGTTGATTGAAAAACCATTATCTGGACTCCAATGCCAATACAAGGCATCTTGGTTTTGTGTATACCAGTTCCATTCTACACCTTTCCATAATTCATCTGCTTGAGTTGCTAGCGCCGCTTCATCTGTAGTACCATTTTTAAAATATTCTTTTACACAAATTAAACCTTGTGCAAAAAGTGCGGTTTCAACTAAATCACCTCCATTGTCCTGATCACTGAATGGAATAACGTTTCCGCTTGCTCCATCTATCCAATGAGGCCATGCACCATGAAATCGATCTGCACCTTCAAAAAAATCTAAAATTTTACTCAATCTAGTAATAGCTACAGTTCTTGAAACATAACCGCGTTCTATACCTACCAAAATTGCCATGAGCCCAAATCCACTTCCACCAGTGGTGACAACATTTTGACTGTTTGAAGGGTCATTAGGATGGTAACGCTCTCTAGCTCCACCCGAATTAAACTCTGCGAAATCCCAAAAATATTTAAAAGTTTTTTGTTGGGTTAAGTCTAATAATTCTTCATCCGTTAATGAAGGGATGATAACCGGATTGTCATCTGCTGGATCCTCTGGTTCAATAGGCTCTTGATAATTAGAACCACCATTATCCGTACCACAGCTCAAACAAATAAATGCGACTAAGAAAAGACTAAACAATCTCATACTTTAATTCTTTTTATATTTAAAGCCTAACTTATCTAAGCCTGTTTGTACATTTTTATTTTTCATAAATATATCCCACAACAAACCTGTTCTATAATTCTCTATCATTACAGGAATTGGTCCTTGATCGATAGCCAAATAGCGTGGCGTATACCAATTAGCTTCAAAACTAAAAGCGTCATAGGGTCCATACTTTCCCACTAAGCTATCATGATTTTTATAAATATTTTCTAAAACATTCATACTCTCTTTTGGAGTATATGGAAAAGACGATAGTGCCGCTGTTGGAGATATCACTCCGACATCACTTTCTGGCCTATGACCATGGTAACCTTTAACGGAATAGCTTGATGTTAACCCCCATAGACTATCTCCATATCCTTTATAATGCTTTGGATTATCGACAGCGTACTTATAGTGTATTTTAGCCTGATTCTGAGTCAATTTCCAATAGTCTGCATATTGATCAGTTAACCCATTTGGATTCAACCCTAAATATGAATAATGTGCCCAAAATAAGGGTCCAACAGAATGATTGTTATGCTCATAATAATTGAGCACAAGCTCTTCCCCATAATATTTTTGATCAGATACAATTTTACCATTTCTTGCCCAACCTTTTTCGTAAACCGATTTACTAATTGGATGCGTTGGTGAGGCCGCTGCTAGGACATACATAATTAAGCACTCATTATAACCACCAATTGGGAAATTCATATCCCAACCATAATTAGGTGACCAATGCCAATATAAAACGTCTTCACCGTCTTTAGTATACCAATCCCATTCCACACTTTTCCAAAGCGCATCAATTTTAGCCACTAATTGCCTTTCTTTTTCGGTATCACCATTAAAATATTCAGCAACCGTTAGCAAGCCTTGTATTAGAAATGCGGTTTCTACCAAATCTCCGCCATCGTCTTTTTTACTAAAAGCAAGCACTTTACCTGTTTCACCATCTAACCAATGCGGCCAAGCACCGTGAAAACGATCAGCTTTTTCAAGAAAATCTACATTTTTAAGAAACCTATTTAAAGCCTCTTCCTTATTAATAAACCCTCTTTCAACACCCACTATAATTGCCATCAAACCAAATCCACTACCACCAATTGTAACGGTTTGTTTTGGTGATAAGGCGTACTCATCATCCAAATGCAAACGCTCCCTAGCTAAGCCAGAATTAGGCTCCGCTCCTTCCCAAAAGTAATTGATTGTTTGGTACTGAATGGTGTCTAAAAGACTATTTTCAGTACGTTCAACCTCAGGTTGAAACACCTCCTTTGGCAGTTGCTTTCCACCTTGTTTACAGGCAAAAATAGACAAGGCCATGATAAAAATGGTAATATACGATGCCGATAATTTCATGTGTAATTTTTATAAATTTAACTGCACCTAATATGTTCTAGATGCAGTTAAATTAAAGACTAATTCAAATAATAAAGCGTTTTAATTCTTCTGTCTTCTCATCCTAAAGTTACCAATTAGGATTTTGTGTCATCTCTGGAGTTTGGTTGATTTGTAATGATGGAATTGGGAACAACTCATGCTTACCTACTTCAAATGTTTTACCATTTGCGGCCATTGCACTTTGGGCTTCTCCAGTTCTAACAATATCAAACCATCTATCATGTTCAAAAGCCAATTCTAAGCGTCTTTCTTTCCAAATATCTTCGTAAGTTGGAGCAGAGATAGACTCAAGATCAACTCTATTTCTAACTCTGTTTAAAGGAGTCGCTGCATCAGCACCAACATGAAGAGCCGCTTCTGATTGAATTAATAAGACTTCAGCAAAACGAAGTATTCTAACATTTTTGTCTCCATCACTAGCTCCGGCACTAGCACTAGAATACGCTTTTTCACTATACATTGGATTTTCTGTAGAAGCACTCACTTCTCTTCCATCCCATAGTGTTTCACCTGCAAAAATGATTGTTGCATCTCTTCGAATGTTATCTCCTTCTGCATTAAAAGCATCTAATAGGTTTTGTGAAGGAATATTAAATCCCCATCCCCATCCACTAGTACCTCTGGCACCTTGAACTTGCGAATATTGTTGTACTCCATGGGCAATAGACTCCCCTCTTCCTTGTACTTCAAAAAGAGACTCTATCCCATTTTCTTGAGATTCTCTCCACAACTCTTCGTAATTAGGAAATAAATCATAATCACCTCCTGTAACTACAGCAGTAGCCATATCATAAGAGTCTTGCCATTTTTCATCATATAAATATACTTTAGCAAGTAAAGCTTGAGCCGCTCCCTGAGTTGCTCTTCCTAAATCAGCACTTGCATATTCACTTTTCTTAGGCAATAGCTCAATTGCATCCAATAAATCTTGCTCAATAAATTCATAAACATCGTCCTTTGGTTGACGCACTACATAATCAATATGCTGTAATGGCACATCTCCAAAAGAACGTACTAACCAAAAGTAGTTTAAAGCTCTTAAAAACTTAGCTTCTCCAATAAGTCTATCTCTATAATCATGATCAGTTAAACCGTAATCTCCAGTATAGTTAATAGCAATACTCGCTCTACCTATACTTTTATACCAATGCTCCCACATGGCTAAAATCGAAGGTCCTGTAGTTGTATGCTCTAAAGCATCTAGCAAGTGCTTATCTGTACCTGTATCTGATGCAGAACTTCCTTTATCAGCATTATCAGAGATAATTTCTGTAATTCCTAAATAAGAGAATGAATAATCCCAGTCCGTAAGCATACCATAGATTCCATTGACCATTTCTTCTGGTTCTACCACGTCTCCACTATCAGCGGCATCAATTTCCGCTCTACTATCTACGTCTAAATAATCATCGCTACAATTTGCTACCAAGAGCAAAGTGAAAAGCAACATTCCGAATTTTATTGTTTTTAGTTTCATCTTCAATTTTTTTTTATAGTTCAATATTAACACCGAATAAAAATGTTTTAAGCGTAGGATATGCAGATAGCTCTATACCACCTGTACCAGCAGAAGACCCAATAATTTCTGGAGTAAATCCTGAATATTTTGTAAACATGAATGGGTTCTGTGCCGTAGCATAAAGTCGTACTGAACTTACACCTTTTATAACATCTTTTAATGTATATCCTAAAGTTATGTTGTTGATTCTAAAATAATCACCATCCTCTAAGTAATAGCTAGACGCATATGAATCTCTATTGGCACCTGGATCAGAATTTGTAGACCCTTCACCAGTCCATCTATAGTTAAATACGTCTTCAGCTATATTTTCACCACCATTAATACGCGTTCCTTTTAGTCCATTATATATTTTATTACCTCCAGCACCATAACCTTCGATAATTAAATCTACATTTTTATAATTTAAACCTAAAGAGAGTCCATATGAGTAGGTTGGCAAATAAGAACCAAAGAATTTTTTATCCTTATCATCAATAATACCATCATCATTTAAATCTGAATACTTTAAGTGCCCAGGTAATGCCCCTGAAATACTGGCTCCATTATCAATCTCTTCTTGATTTTGCCAAACACCTTCAACATCATACATCCACCAAGAATACAAAGGCTGTCCTTCTTCTAAACGTTTTGTGATTTGACCATTACCTAAGCTCCCTCCTACTTGTCCATCATAGGCAGATTTAACGTTTTCAACATTATTTTTATTGGTAGAAAATATAGCTCCAATGTTATAAGACAAATCATCCGTAATATTGTCTCTCCATTTTAAATCAATTTCAATACCTTTATTAGTCACTTCTGCGCCATGGTCATAAAAACTACCAGAACCTTCTGTTGTATAAATAGGTGTCACTAATAAAATAGCATTTTTAGTATTTCTATTGTAGTAATTAAATTCTGCATTCAATCTACTGTCAAACGCTGATAAATTAAAACCGGCATTTAGTTCTTCAGTAATTTCCCAAGAAATCGGAAGAATCTCTGCTCCATATGCAGCACCAAACACTAAATCTTGATTTGCACCAAACACATAGTTTACACTGCTACTACCCGTACTAGTTGTTATTGTGGATTGATTAAACGGCACTCTTGAGTTACCTACTTGTCCCCAACCCGCTTTTAATTTAAGGAAATCAATAAATGAAACATTAAAAAAGTCTTCATTTGAAATTGACCATCCTGCACTCACTGCTGGAAAGTTGTCAAAATAATCTTCGTTAGTATCATTCTTAAAATTACTAGTACCATCTCTTCTGATATTTGCTTGCAAGAAATACTTACCATCGTAATTATACATTACTCTACCAAAATAAGATTGCTCTCTTGTTGGAGTAGAGTAATATTGAGACACCACTTTTTCATAGCCATCATCAGCAAAATTAATACTCCAGTAATTTTCTTGAGAAGGCACTCCGTACCCTAATGCATACATTGTAAAAACGTCATTTCTTTGTCCTCTTGACAATCCTGCAACAGCATTAAGGTTATGCACAGAATTAAATGTTTTGTCATAAGTTAAAAATCCTTCTAAATTGTATCTATAACTTTCTGAACTTGTATACGACAAACTATTATCTGCATAGGTGGTAACTTCAGGATTATTATCTTGGTTAATCTGAAATTCTTCATCTGTCCTAGTAGGATCACTGATTAACCATAGGGCTCTTGTATCATTAAAGCTTCGACTTTTAGAATACGATTTTGTCCCTGTATATCTACCAGAAACCTTTAAATCATCGGTAATATTAAAATCTGCTTGAAAACTCCCCTGTAAATCAGTAGTATTATTCTCTTGGTTTGTATATTCTACTGCAGCTACTGGGTTACCGACTGAATTTAGAGACCCAATGACATCTGTACTCGCTCCTAAATATGTAGCTATACCAGTTGTTTGGTTCCAATATGATTGACCATATTGACCACTTTCATAATAGACAGGTATAACTGGTGCTTGTCTATAAGCTGAATTAAACGCAGAAAACGGCTTAGGCAACGATTTAATAAAAGAAGCGCTTAAATTAGTACTAAGCGTCAATCGATCTTCAAACAAATCGACACTATTGTTAGCTCTAATAGTATTTCTGTTATAATCATGATCATCTAAAACACCATCTTCAGTATAATTATTAAAACTAAAAAAGTACTTTATATCATCGCTCGCTCCAGAGATTGCTACATTATTAGAATTACTAAATCCAATATCCGTTAATTCCTCATACCAATCCGTATCATAAGGTTGGTCAGGTGACAAAAATGTAGTTTCACCACTCATCATCTGGTTTTCATTAAAGTACCTTACGTATTGACTAGAGTTAGCCATTTCCACAGCATTCAACATTGATTTAGCACCGTAATACGAGGATAATTCAATTTTCATTTTTCCCTTTTTACCACTTTTAGTCGTTACAATCACAACACCATTAGCAGCATTCATACCATAAATACTCGCAGATGCAGCATCTTTTAGGACATCAAAAGTTTCAATATCATCTGGATTAATATTGGTAATACTGTTCACTTGTACACCATCTACAATATATAGTATATCACTTCCTGAAGATGCTGTTCCGATACCTCTAATAATTATATTAGGCTCGCTTCCCGGTGCATTGGTATTCACAATATTTACACCTGTCATTTTTCCTTGAATAGACTGAAGTGCATTTACAGCAGGCTGCTTTGTTATTTCAGCACCAGAAACACTAGCGATTGCACCCGTTACCTCTTTACGTTTTTGAGTACCATAACCGATAACGACCACTTCACTAAGACTTTCTACATCGTCAACTAGTGCAACGTCGATATTTGTTTCATCTTCAATGGTAATAATTACTGTCTCAAAACCAATATAGCTATATTCTACTTGGTCTCCTCTATTTACTAATAAAGAGTATGCACCTTCAAAATCTGAAGTGGTACCTGTACTCGTGCCTTTAATTATAATACTGACTCCTGGCAAAGGCATTGCATCATTTTTACTTGTTACAACTCCATTAATTTCAATTTGCTGTGCCATAGCACAAATTGAAACAAAGAGCATCAACAATAGACTGATTTTTGTTTTCATAAAATTGATTACTATTTAAATTAGACTGTTAGTTTATTTGAGTGACCAAGTTATAATCAAATGTTAAACTCTGTTAACATCTATTTACATTTTAATTACGTCATGTGTAATCTAGAATGTTAAGAAGTCTTAAGAAAACACCATTTGACGTACCATAAAGCTATAAAAAAAACGTTATAGTAGAACGGTAAATTGCAAAGTGACGTAGTAATGACGTAGTTGAAAGTAGGAATAAAGTAGGAATACGTACCTAATTTTTAATATTTAACAAATAATCCACCAAAGAAATATCATTTTCTAAGTTCAGTTTCTTTTTTAAACGATATCTATGCGTTTCAACCCCTCTTACTGAGATATTCATAAGTGGTGCAATCTCTTTTGAAGATAAATTCATTTTGATGTAGGCACAAATCTTTAAATCTTTAGGAGTAAGCACCTCGTGTTTTGCTTTTAGCACTTCAAAAAACTCATCGTGTACTTGGCTAAAATTATTTTCAAAAACCTCCCATTCATCTTTTAATACAATTGAATTATCTAATTTCTTTACAATCTTTTTATAGGAATAGTAATTATTAAAGCCATCTTTATTTACCATTAAATCCTTTTTGATGTCCTGAAGTGTTTCATTCTTCTTCACCAAAGCCATAGCATTATTGGCTAATTGTTTACTTTTTAGCTTAATCTCATTTTGTAAAGATTCATTTTTAAGTTGAATAATGCGCTTTTCATTCTCTAATGTTTGTTCCCGAAGTAATTTCTGTTGCTCTTTTTGATATTTGATTTTAATTAAACGCTGTTCTTTTACAATTTTTTTGTTGTGAAGCGTATAAAATATAAATATGATTAATCCCGCCAAAAGGAAATACAAGAAATAGCCAAGTGTATCTCTATACCAAGGAGGGTAAACTTCAATCTCTAATAATTGAACCGGAGATACATTTCCAGCATTATCACTTGCTCGAAATGACAAAACATGATCTCCATCTATAAGATTTGAAAATTCCACCTTGTTACCATCAATTTTAGACCACAATACATCATCTTCAGAGGTATTATCTTCAGAAATACTATACTCAAAGAAATGATTAAGCGACTTTGAAGAGGACAATTCAATGGTAATACTTTCTTTAAACTTAAACTCAATCTCTCCATTATCAATATCAGTCAGATTAACAGAGGAATCACTTATTAAAATAGACTCGATATTTGGTTTATACAAATTAGTGTCCATAGCAGGAGTGCTATTGATGACCATAAAACCATTATCAAGATTTAAAGCATAGTTGGAATCATTCACCCTAGATACGTTTTCGTACCCAACAATGTATCTGTTTTTCAAAAATACATCGTTAAGAAAAAATTCATCGTTCTTGGAATCAAAAGACTTAAATTTTATAAATCCATCTTTATTTTTCAGTGCAATAAGATCTGTATTATCATCAGATATGATATAACTGTTCTTACCAAGCAAATTGTTGAGCAATTCATACGGCACTATAGAATCTAAGATAGGCTCGTACTTTTGCCAACCCTCATTAGATTTAAAGCTAATATTATTCCGAATATTATACACTCTTACATTATAATTAGAACTTATTCCTTTATCATGATAGTCTTTTACCGCAGTAATAGCATTGTAATCATCATCAAAATTTACTTTATAAACTCCTTTTGTTGCATGAGCCACCCATGCTGTATGCGGATTTTCAAACACCAAGAAACGCGAAGGAATGGTGGTTTTACCTAAGTGCTTTACATGCCATTCTCCTGATATTTTTTCAAATTTCACTAAACCCGAATATGTCCCTTGAATATAAGTATGCTCTCTTTCAGGCACTTTTTTTATAGTCCAACCACCAGTGTATGAAGAAATATTAGTAAACTGATCCTTGTCAACTATAAATGTTCCTTCATTGTGACCACAAAAAAGTTGATCTTCAATGACCTCTAAATCCCAAACTTGTCCTTGAGATCCTTCAATAAATTGTAGCTTCTCGTTGTCATCTAACCAAAATAATCCTGTATTGCTTCCAATGTAAATAACTTCTTTGAATTTTACAACGTCGTATACAGCACCTAACTTACCTGAAACATCATTGAAAAAGTAGTTACTACTGTTTAGTTCTATATTAGCAATACCATTATCTAGACCTAACCAAAGATTACCAGTATTATCAACAGACTGCCCTAAAATGGTATTATTAAATAAGCCATTTTCTTTACTAATATGAAACTTAGATTTTCCAGAATTATCCGTTAAGTATACGCCATCCTTTATAGTACCAAAAACCATATCTCCATTGGCTAGAACAGAAAATTCATTTAATTGTTGACGCTGAATTTGTTCATTAATTTCAAAATTAGTTGGAACCAACTGATCATTATCTAAGAAGAAACTGCCTTTTAGCGATGTCATCAATAACAATTTCCCTTGATACTTATTGATGGAAATAATTTTGGTATCTAATAATTTGTTATTAAAATAGAACGGTTCTAACGTGTTTCCTTTTAATAAAAAGACCCCTTCATTTAAAGTACTCACATAAGTATTATCTTCAACAACACTACAGGATATTATAACCGAACCAGGTCTTAATTGAATAACATTTTCAAAATCGTAGATATAGATATTTAAAAAAGACCTAAAAATAATCTTACCATTGAAACTTATTATTTCCCATATTTCTTCGTTAGGCGAGATGAGATCGGGAATCATCTCACTTAAAGAAAAATATTTTAAAACCCCAAAGTCATTGTGTTTCCAGTAACCAAATTCCTCATAAGACCCTGTATAAACTATATCGTCTACAGCTAATACAGATCTAACAATCGTCTTATTAGGTAAAGGATAAAATTTCCACACCAGAGCATCATACTCTAATAAACCACTATTATTTGCGACATACACCTTGCCGTTGTCTGCTCTAGAAATATCCCAATTTTGGTTACCAGCTTTATACTCAGCTAAGGTATAATTATGGATACTAGGTGTGAATTGGCTATAACAATTTGAAGAAAAAGCAATTAAGAAAAGTAAAAAAAATAACGATTTTTTCATGCAATACACCATATATAAAATTTAAGAAAATGCTTTAAAAATAAGCATTTCATTCAACGTAACTCTAGAAAAAGCAAAAATTCATCATCAAAAAAAAGACCCAACCTAAGCTGAGCCTTTCATAAATTAATACTAAAACTTTATAATTATTTAGTCATCAACACATCATTAATAATATAAACAATCCCGTT
The DNA here is from genome assembly GCF_018860545.1 of Winogradskyella psychrotolerans. GTDB lineage: Bacteria > Bacteroidota > Bacteroidia > Flavobacteriales > Flavobacteriaceae > Winogradskyella > Winogradskyella psychrotolerans_A. The sequence continues at coordinate 462,871 of NZ_JAHKPN010000011.1, forward strand.
TGAGGCTTCGACACTACCTAGAACTACTTCAGATTTTTCTCCTCTAGAATCATGTATCACATACTGATCACCATCCATCATCGCAGTCAATTCTTTACCAGTAACTGTCTTAAAAGTATACTTACCATTTCCACCCTTAATAGCTTCCATTAATTTATCTGAAGTTATTTGTCCTGAAACCACATGATATTTTAATATACTTTGAAGATTTTCCTTATTCTCAGGTTTTAATAAAGCATCTACAGTACCTTCCGGTAATTTAGAAAACGCTTGATTAGATGGCGCAAAAACAGTATAATTACCAGGCTCTGATAACATTGTAGCTAAATCAGCCGCTTTCAATGCAGTAACTAAAGTAGACAAATCCTTATTAGATATTGCTTTACCTGTAATACTAGTCTCTATAGCCATAGCCTTCTTTTCCTCTTCCATTTTTTCCATTTCCGTAGCTTGCTGTTGTTTGTCAGCCATTTCCATTTTTTCAGTTTCCATCACCGAATTATCTTCCTCCTTCTTAGCATCATTACATGCCGTAATCCCTAAAACTAACACACACATTACTACACCTATTGTCCTATTCATCTTTAATTTCATTTTCATAATTAAACTTATTTAATTGGTTATATTATATATACGGCATTACTACTATATGGATTTTACCTACAAAGGGTTTAGCACAACTTTAACATCCCTTAGATACCTTTTCAACAAACCGAACGTAAGGCAAAAAGTTTTTTTTTAATTTGGATTCTAAAATAAAATATCTAATATTTGATTAACAGATGAAAAACCAAAGTATCAATAGCAATCCTATTATTAGCATCGTCATTATTTCGCGAAGCCTAGGAATGCTATGATAAATTAAAATATAGATTTATTTAAATGCCTTCCTTTTTCGGGAGGCTTTTTTTTATATAAAAAATTAAGTTACTTGAACATCATATTAATTAAGGTTTAAAATATTGATTTACAACACCTTAATTAAATGTTTATAGCATTGAATTTAGATTAAGAAATAGAATATTAATAACTAAATACAGCATATCAAGTAATTTAGATTTAGCAAATCGATGTTGCACACCTATTATTATGAGCGAATTAAATAAATACAGTAAAACCGTTACACAAGATCCAACGCAACCAGCAGCACAAGCTATGCTTCATGCCATTGGATTAACAAAAGAAGATTTTTTTAAACCAATCGTTGGTATTGCGAGCACTGGTTACGAAGGCAACCCTTGTAACATGCACCTTAACGACTTAGCAAAACTGGTTAAAGAAGGTACAAAAAATGAAGATGTTATTGGATTAATATTCAATACTATTGGCGTCAGCGATGGAATCTCAATGGGAACTCCAGGCATGCGTTACTCTTTACCTTCTCGTGATATTATTGCAGATTCTATGGAAACCGTAGTGCAAGCCATGAGTTATGACGGTTTAGTTACTGTTGTAGGTTGCGATAAAAATATGCCAGGTGCCTTAATGGCAATGATCCGCTTAAATAGACCGAGCATTTTAGTCTACGGAGGAACCATCGATTCTGGTTGCCACGAAGGTAAAAAACTAGATGTTGTTTCTGCGTTTGAAGCCTGGGGAAGCAAAGTCGCTGGCACCATGGAAGAAAGCGAATATCAAAGTATTGTTGAAAAAGCCTGTCCAGGAGCTGGAGCCTGTGGAGGTATGTACACAGCTAACACTATGGCCTCTGCTATTGAAGCTTTGGGTATGACGTTGCCATTTAATTCATCAAATCCTGCATTAAGTGACGCAAAGAAACAAGAATCAGTTAAAGCTGGTGAAGCGCTACGATTATTGTTAGAAAAGGATATTAAACCTTCAGATATAATCACTAGAAAATCTCTAGAAAACGCCGTTAGATTAGTCACTATATTAGGTGGTTCTACCAATGCGGTATTACACTTTTTAGCAATTGCAAGAGCTGCACAGATCGATTTTACTTTAAAAGACTTTCAAGATATTAGTGACAACACACCATTTTTGGCCGATTTAAAACCAAGTGGAAAATATTTAATGGAAGATGTTCATGCTGTTGGAGGCATTCCTGCCGTATTAAAATACCTTCTTAAAAAAGGCCTTATTCATGGAGATTGCTTAACTGTAACAGGTAAAACAATCGCAGAAAACTTATTAGATGTCGATGACTTAAAAGAGGGTCAAGACGTCATTAAACCTATTGAAGAACCTATTAAAATTTCGGGTCATTTAAGAATGCTCTACGGCAATTTAGCCACTGAAGGAAGTGTCGCTAAAATCACCGGAAAAGAAGGCTTGTGTTTCCGTGGAAAAGCAAAAGTTTTTGAAGGAGAATACGCCGCAAACGATGGGATTAGAGACGGAAAAGTTGAAAAAGGAGATGTCGTCGTCATTAGATATGAAGGCCCAAAAGGCGGACCTGGAATGCCTGAAATGCTAAAACCAACGGCAGCCATTATGGGAGCTGGTTTAGGTAAAGATGTCGCTTTAATCACAGATGGACGTTTCTCTGGCGGAACTCATGGTTTTGTTGTTGGTCATATCACACCTGAAGCACAAGAAGGAGGCACCATAGCTGTAGTGAAAGACGGAGACATTATTACGATAGATGCAGAAACGAATTCAATTTCATTAGAAGTCTCAGAGGTAGAACTGCAAAGAAGACGTCAAAAATGGAAAGCACCAGAATTAAAATTTGAACGTGGTGTTTTATACAAATACGCTAAAACCGTGTCATCAGCATCAAAAGGATGTGTGACTGATGAATTTTAGACTAAAAAAAAATATTACTAAGATGTCATCCTAAAAAAGTTTGTACTGAACACAGGCAAGCCATCAAAGGATTTCAAAACAGATATATGAGATGAAAGAAACTCAAACGATACAAAATAAAGCAAAAACTACAGAAACTACAGAACGTATTTCAGGTAGTGAAGCGGTTATAAAATGTTTATTAGCCGAAGGTGTTGATATCCTTTATGGTTATCCTGGTGGAGCAATAATGCCAGTTTATGATGAATTATATAAGTATCAAGATAAAATCCATCACGTCTTATCACGTCATGAGCAAGGTGCTGCACATGCTGCACAAGGATACGCGCGTATTTCTGGTAAAGTTGGTGTTGCTATGGCAACGTCTGGACCTGGAGCCACCAATTTAATTACTGGTATTGCAGATGCACAAATAGACTCTACCCCTTTGGTATGTATCACAGGTCAAGTAGGCTCTCATTTATTAGGAAGTGATGCTTTTCAGGAAACTGACATTGTTGGTATTTCGACTCCGGTAACGAAATGGAATATTCAAGTGACCAAAGCATCGCAAATACCTGAAGCGTTTGCAAAGGCATTTTATATTGCAAAAAGTGGACGACCAGGACCTGTTTTAATCGATATCACTAAGGATGCTCAGTTTGAGGAATTTGATTTCAAATACGAAAAATGTAAAGGAGTTAGAAGTTATAATCCAGTTCCTGAAACCGATGAAAACTCATTAAAAGCTGCTGCAGAGCTTATAAATAATGCAAAAAAACCATTAGTAGTTTGGGGTCAAGGTGTTATTTTAGGTAAAGCTGAAGAAGAATTTAAAGCCGTTATTGAAAAAGCAGGCCTTCCTTCTGCTTGGACGATTTTAGGCGCTTCTGCAATTCCAACTTCACATCCATTAAATGTTGGTATGGTGGGCATGCACGGTAATTATGCTCCAAATGTTTTAACTAACGAATGTGATGTGTTAATTGCTATAGGTATGCGTTTCGATGATCGTGTTACCGGAAATTTAGAGACCTATGCAAAGCAGGCAAAAATTGTTCATTTCGAAATTGATCCTGCTGAAGTTGATAAAAATGTTCAAACTGATGTTGCCGTTTTAGGTGATGCGAAAGCCAGCTTAAAAAGCTTATTACCATTATTGAATGAAAATTCTCATAATGATTGGCATCAAAAATTTAAAGATTTATATACGATAGAATTCGAAAAAGTCATTAAAAATGATCTACATCCTACTAAAGAAGGCTTAACCATGGGTGAAGTGTTGAATGAAATCAACCTGCAAACCAAAGGTGAAGCGGCTATTGTAAGTGATGTTGGTCAGCATCAAATGATCGCTTGCCGCTATGCTGAATTCAACAAAACCAAAAGTAATATTACGTCTGGCGGATTAGGTACCATGGGCTTTGCATTACCTGCAGCGATTGGCGCAAAAATGGCAGCACCAGACCGTGAAGTGGTTATGATTGCTGGTGATGGCGGATACCAAATGAATATTCAAGAATTAGGTACTATTTTTCAACAAAAAGTACCTGTGAAAATTGTGGTTTTGAATAACGAATTCTTAGGAATGGTTCGTCAATGGCAACAGTTATTTTTCGATAAGCGTTATGCGTCTACAGAAATGGTAAATCCCGATTTTGTAGCCATCGCAAAAGGCTATCATATTGAAGCACAAAAAATAAGCAACAGAAAAGACTTAAAAGCTGCTGTAAAAGAAATGATTGATTGTGAAGGGCCCTATTTCTTAGAGGTTAGAGTAGAGAAAGAAGACAATGTATTTCCTATGATTCCAACCGGAGCCAGTGTTTCAGATATAAGATTAGAGTAAATTTAATAAAAGAGAACATAGAGAAAAGAAGAAAGACAATGAGAGAAAAAAGTAAGATAGGCCTAATTGAAAGTTTATTTTCTATTCTCTTTTATCTATAATCTAAAAATAATGAGTACAGAAAACATACAATATACCGTTTCCATATATACGGAAAACAACATCGGATTGCTGAATAGAATTTCGGCAATATTCCAAAGAAGACATATAAATATTGAAAGCTTAAATACATCTCCTTCTGAAATTGATGGAGTGTCAAGATTCACCATTGTTGTCAATATTACCGAATCTCAAATGAAAAAGATTCAAGGTCAGATTGAAAAACAAGTCGAAGTGATCAAAGCATTTTATCATACCGAAGAAGAAATCATTTATCAAGAATCTTGCATCTTTAAAATGAGATCTAATTTATTGTTTGATGAACGTCAGATTCAGAATATCATTAAAGAAAGTAACGCTAGAATTGTCACTGTAAATCGTGATTTCTTCGTTATTGAAAAATCAGGACGAAAAGAAGAAATAGACCTATTACATAGAGAATTAACTGTTTTTGGAATCATGCAATTTACACGTTCAGGACGTATTGCAGTCACTAAAGACGAAATGAAAATATCAACAATGCTAAAAGCGTTGCAACATTAAAATAGAAGAAAAAATGTCAAATTATTTCAACACATTACCATTAAGAGAACAATTAGAGCAATTAGGAAAATGTCGTTTTATGGACGCTTCAGAGTTTGAAGACGGAGTCAACGCATTAAAAGGAAAGAAAATCGTAATCGTTGGTTGTGGTGCACAAGGCCTTAATCAAGGTTTAAATATGCGCGATTCTGGATTAGACATATCTTATGCGCTAAGACAGGCTGCGATTGATCAAAAACGTGATTCCTATAAGAACGCAACCTCTAACGATTTTAACGTTGGAACGTATGAGGAATTAATTCCTGATGCCGATTTAGTATTAAACTTAACACCAGACAAGCAACATACTAACGTTGTGAAAGCCGTGATGCCTTTAATGAAAAAAGGAGCCACTTTAAGTTATTCGCATGGTTTCAATATCGTGGAAGAAGGCACCAAAATCCGTGAAGATATTACAGTAATTATGGTAGCGCCAAAATGCCCTGGAACTGAAGTAAGAGAAGAATATAAAAGAGGCTTTGGTGTACCAACATTAACAGCGGTTCACCCAGAAAATGATCCTGAAGGTAAAGGTTGGGCACAAGCAAAAGCTTATGCTGCTGCGACTGGAGGTCACCGTGCTGGAGTTTTAGAATCATCTTTTATTGCGGAAGTAAAAAGTGATTTAATGGGAGAACAAACCATACTTTGTGGTTTACTTCAAACAGGTGCCATTTTATCTTTCGACAAAATGGTTGAAGAAGGTATTGAGCCTGGTTATGCTGGAAAATTAATTCAGTTTGGTTGGGAAACCATTACCGAAGCTTTAAAACATGGTGGCATTACCAACATGATGGATCGCTTATCTAATCCAGCCAAAATTAAAGCTTTCGAATTATCTGAAGAATTAAAAGGCATCATGCGTCCACTTTTTGAAAAGCATATGGATGATATTATTTCAGGTCATTTCTCAAAAACCATGATGGAAGATTGGGCAAATGACGATGTTAATCTTTTAAAATGGAGAGCTGAAACAGGAGAAACTGCATTTGAAAAAACACCTTTAACGTCTGACCATATCACAGAGCAAGAGTATTTTGATCATGGTGTTCTTTTAGTGGCTTTTGTAAAGTCTGGTGTAGAACTAGCCTTCGAAACTATGGTTAGCGCTGGTATTATTGAAGATTCTGCTTACTACGAGTCTTTACACGAATTACCATTAATTGCCAACACGATCGCTAGAAAGAAATTATTTGAAATGAATCGCGTAATTTCTGATACAGCAGAATATGGTTGTTATTTATTTGACCATGCGTGTAAACCATTATTGACTGATTTTATGAAAACGGTTGATACTTCCATCATCGGAAAACCATTTTCAACTACAACTGGAGTTGACAATATAGAATTAATAGCTGTAAATGATGCTATTAGAAACCATCCGATTGAAGCTGTTGGTCAACGTTTACGTGCCGCAATGACAGCTATGAAAGTTATAAAAACTGAAGACGTAAAAGAAGCCGATTCAGTATTAGCATAAAATAAATTATTCTGTCAGGTTTTGAGGTAATGTAATATTACCAACATCAAAACCTGACAGATCTAATAAACTAAGAGATTCCCACTTTCTTGGGAGCTAAGTATGGAAGACACCAAAACCACATACAGACCAACACTTAAAGCCATTGAAGCTGCTGCTGAAAAATTAAGAGGTATTGCTTCGGTAACGCCCTTAATTAAAAACACTAGATACTCGAAAGATTTTGATGCTAATATTTATTTCAAAAGAGAGGATTTACAAGTGGTTCGTTCTTACAAAATTCGTGGTGCTTATAATAAAATTTCATCCTTAAATGCTGCGCAGATTGAAAATGAAATTGTGTGCGCAAGTGCAGGTAATCATGCGCAAGGCGTCGCTATCTCATGTAAACTCTTAAAAATTAAAGGCACAATTTTTATGCCTGCACCAACACCTAATCAAAAGATTGAACAAGTTAAAATGTTTGGTGAAGATTATGTAGACGTTGTTTTAGTTGGTGATACGTTTGATGATGCTTACCATGCGGCCATGCAACAAAGCGAAGAGCTCAATAAAACATTTGTTCATCCATTTAATGATGAAAAAGTTATTGAAGGTCAAGCCACTGTTGGTTTAGAAATTATAGACCAAGCAAAAGCGCATCCTATTCATTATGTTTTTGTGCCTGTTGGTGGTGGTGGATTAGCTGCTGGATTATCCTCTGTTTTTAAAATTTTATCGCCTCAAACTAAAATTATTAGTGTGGAGCCAAAAGGAGCACCTGCAATGCTGACTTCCATTAGAGCTAATAAAAACACAGAATTAACAACCATAGATAGCTTTGTAGATGGAGCTGCCGTTAAACGTGTTGGCGATTTAAGTTTTGCTATTTGTAAAGAAACCTTACATCGAGTGGTTACTGTCGACGAAGGCAAAATTTGTCAGACGATTTTGGACCTCTATAATAAAGATGCCATTGTTGTAGAACCTGCAGGAGCTTTAAGTCTTTGTGCGTTAGATCAATTTTCCGAAGAAATAAAAGGTAAAAATGTAGTCTGTGTCATTAGCGGAAGTAATAATGATATTACTAGAATGGCCGAAATAAAAGAACGCGCGCTACTCTATGCCAATTTAAAACACTATTTCATTGTTAAGTTCCCACAACGTGCTGGAGCTTTACGTGATTTTGTAGTGGATATTTTAGGTCCAACAGATGATATTACACATTTTGAATATACAAAAAAAGTCAACCGAGAAAACGACGTCGCTGTCGTAGGATTGCAATTAAAATCACCTGATGACTTAGAACCCTTAATCGCCAAAATGAAACGTCATAATTTCTTTGGAGATTACTTGAATGACAAACCCGATTTGTTTCAATTTTTAGTATAGCTTAACATAGACTTAACCAAGTGTTGAGTTGCTTTTTTGTATATTTATTACTATCAATTAATAGTTAAAAAAGTTAGTATGACTTCAACATTTGTAGATATTCCAGAACAATTTCAAATTAAAAAATTAGTCGACCAAAACACCTATTTAGTTGATGGAGCACTAATACCTTGGAGAGGAGATACCTCTAAAGTATATTCTACAATTTCTTCTACCGAAGACTATCAACCCACACTTCTTGGAACCATTCCTATCTTAGGAAAAAAGGAAGCCATAAAAGCATTAGACGCTGCTGTTTCCGCCTACGATAAAGGGCAAGGTTTATGGCCAACGATGAAAGTGGTAGACAGAATCGCCTGCATGGAAAAATTTGTAGTGCAAATGAAAACGAAGCGTGAGGAAATTGTAAAATTACTCATGTGGGAAATTGGTAAAAACCTTGCCGACTCTGAAAAAGAGTTTGACAGAACCGTAGAATACATCTACGATACTATTGAGGATTACACGCAAATGGATCGTGATAGTGCCAAATTTGTAAAAAGCTCCGGAGTAAATGCACATATTAGAAGAGGTCCTTTGGGAGTTGTTTTATGTTTAGGCCCTTATAATTACCCACTAAATGAGACGTTTGCACTTCTAATTCCCGCGTTAATCATGGGAAACACGGTCATTTTTAAACCCGCAAAGCATGGTGTTCTATTAATTTCACCATTGTTAGAGGCCTTTAAAGATAGTTTTCCTAAAGGCGTTGTGAATATTATTTACGGAAGAGGAAGAACTGTTGCTGCTCCAATAATGCAAACTGGAAAAATAGATGTATTAGCATTAATTGGAAATAGTAAATCCGCGAATGCCTTACAAACACAACACCCTAAAAGTAATAGGTTACGCTTAGTCCTAGGACTTGAAGCTAAAAATCCAGCCATTGTTTTACCAGATGCCGATTTAGATTTAGCAATTGATGAATGTATCGCAGGAACCACCTCGTTTAATGGTCAACGTTGTACAGCTTTAAAAGTCTTATATGTACACGAAGACATTATAGAAGAATTCAATAAACGCTTTTCTGCCAAAGTCGATGCTTTAAAATTTGGAAACCCATGGGAAGCTGGAGCTAAACTAACACCATTACCAGAGCCAGACAAACCTGCTTATATTCAAGATTTAATAGACGATGCTACTGAAAAAGGAGCAAACGTAATAAATACTAAAGGAGGAGAAACAACAGAAAATTATATTTTTCCAGCGGTATTATATCCTGTTACAAAAGATATGAGAGTCTTTCAAGAAGAGCAATTTGGACCTGTGATTCCTGTAATATCGTTTTCAGATATTGAAAAACCATTAGATGATATGGCAGAATCAAATTACGGTCAACAAGTCAGTTTATTTGGGAAAGATATAAACACTTTGGCTCCTTTAATAGATACATTGGTGAATTTAGTTTGCCGTGTGAATTTAAATAGTTCTTGTCAACGAGGACCAGATGTTTATCCATTTACAGGACGTAAAGATTCAGCCGTAGGAACCTTAAGTGTTCATGATGCTTTGCGTTCGTTTTCAATTAGAACATTCGTCGCTTCAAAAGATAACGATTATAACAATGCCATTTTAAAAGATCTACTAGATTCTAGAGCGTCAAACTTTGTTAGTACAGATTACATCCTTTAGTGAAAACGGAAGAAATCCTCTATCAATGATAGATTTACAGTTTAATTTGATAGAATTATGAATTTCATAAAATTTTCAAAAAATGATTGATAATTGAGCTTTAATTAAATTTTAATTCTAAATTTACATCATGTTAAGTCAAAAAAATAGAATTGAAAGACCCACACGCTTGTTTATCAACAGGCGACGTCGCTAATGGATACTACTTAACCCCATTCAGTTAATCAATTTTAATTTTTTCACATTGAACAATTCAACACATTTATTTCCCTTTTCGATTTTAGTAAACCCTAATACTAGACCAGGTTTTGTACGCCAAATTTTAAGTCGTCGCCCGTAAGGGTACAATCTATATTAGGAACTTAGGTGCGTCCGGTTCTTCATTTCAAAAAAATCAAAAAAATTATAATCTATTAAAAACAATAACAATGAAAATTGTCATTGCTGATAAATCACATAGCATTTACGCAGAACTTATTTGTGAAACCATTGCCGAAGCTGCAAAAGTAAGAGGTACAGGTATTGCTAAACGTCAACCAGAATACATCATAACAAAGATGGAAAATGGTAATGCTGTCATTGCTTTAGAAGGAGATAAATTTGCTGGCTTCTGCTATATTGAAGCTTGGGGTCACGGGAAATTCGTGGCAAATTCGGGATTAATTGTTCACCCGGATTTTAGAAACCTTGGTCTCGCCAAACAAATTAAAAAAGTCATTTTCGACCATTCCCGAACCAAATTTCCTGATTCTAAAGTTTTTAGTATCACAACAGGTTTAGCCGTTATGAAAATGAATAGCGACTTAGGTTATAAACCCGTTACGTTTTCGGAATTAACAGATGATCAATCCTTCTGGAAAGGGTGCCAAACGTGTAAGAACTTTGATGTCTTAACAAGAACAGAGCAAAAAATGTGCTTATGTACTGGCATGCTCTATGATCCGGCTAAAGCTGAAACGTCAAAACAAAAAGAGCACAATAAAGAACATACTTATGATAAAAAAGTATGGACACGATTAAAATTGATAAAACAGAATATGTTTTTAAAAAAAGACAAAAAAGATGAACCGAGCAATTAAATGCGAACACATTTTACAATTGAAAAACAATAAAAGCGAAAAATGAATAAAAAATTAGTTATAGCATATAGTGGAGGATTAGATACCTCATACTGCGCCGTTAGTTTATCAAAAGCTGGTTATGATGTACATGCCGTTAGTGTGAACACAGGTGGTTTTACAACTGAAGAAATTAAAACTATTGAAAGTAATGCCTATAAAATGGGTGTTTCTACTTATAAAAATATTGATGCTATTGCCTCTTACTATGATAAAGTGATTAAGTATTTAATCTTCGGAAATGTTCTTAAAAACAACACCTATCCTCTATCTGTAAGTGCGGAGCGTATTATTCAAGCCATTGAAATTATTGAATACGCTAAAAGTATTGATGCTGAATTTATTGCCCATGGAAGTACAGGAGCCGGAAACGACCAAGTGCGTTTCGATATGATTTTTCAAACCTTAGCACCAAACATCAAGATTATTACACCAATTAGAGATGGAAGTCTAAGCAGACAACAAGAAATTGATTATCTCGTTGACAACGGTATTGACATGTCTTGGAATAAAGCTAAATATTCGGTTAACAAAGGACTTTGGGGAACTAGTGTTGGTGGAGAAGAAACCTTAACGTCTGAAAAACCATTACCAGATTCAGCTTACCCTTCGCAATTAAAACATACAGATCCTGAAAAAGTAGTTTTAACCTTTTCTAAAGGTGAATTAGTTGCCATAAACGGAGAAGAAAATAGTCCAGAAATTAATATTGAAGTCTTAAACACATTAGCTTCTGCTTATGCAATCGGAAGAGATATTCATGTAGGAGATACGATAGTTGGTATCAAAGGGCGAGTTGGTTTTGAAGCAGCAGCAGCTTTAATCATTATAAAAGCACATCACCTTTTAGAAAAGCACACATTAACCAAATGGCAATTACAGCACAAAGATTATATGTCTAACTTCTACGGTATGCATTTACACGAAGGGCAATATTTAGATCCTGTAATGCGCGATATGGAAGCCTTTTTACAGAGCAGCCAGAGCAAGGTTACAGGTGATGTTTTTGTTACCTTGAAACCTTATCACTTCGATTTAGATGGTATTAAATCTGAACATGATTTAATGAATGCGAAATTTGGAAGTTATGGTGAAGAAAATAAAGGCTGGACAGCAGATGAAGCTAAAGGATTTATTAAAATTATTGGTAATCAGAATAAGATTTATCAGCAGGTAAATAATTAAGTAAGACCTCACAGGTTTTTAAAACCTAGCAGGTCTGAAAAATTAATTTATCCTGCAAGGTTTCAAAAACCTTGTAGGTATAAAACTTAAAGTCAGGTTGAATTAAAAAGATTTCCACTTTCGTGGGAAATGAATATGAAAAAACTAAAAGCAGGCATTATAGGAGGAGCTGGTTACACAGCTGGCGAATTAATAAGATTATTGATTCATCACTCTCAAGTAGAAATCGACTTTATTTATAGTACATCTAATGCAGGAAACAAGATTTATAAAGTACATCAAGATTTAATAGGTTCTACAGATTTAGAATTTACCAATGACATCAATCCTAAAGTAGATGTTTTATTCTTGTGTTTAGGTCATGGAAATTCCACGGCTTTTCTAGAAAAAAATAAATTTTCTGATGACACCAAAATCATCGATTTAAGTAATGATTTTAGACTGGTTGCAGATAAGAATTTTGAAGAAAAAGATTTTGTTTACGGTTTACCAGAACTCCAAAAAGACGCTATAAAAAAAGCAAATTACATCGCTAATCCTGGTTGTTTTGCTACAGCGATACAACTTGCTTTGTTACCATTAGCAAATGCAGGAATTTTACAAAATGATGTTCATATTAACGCTGTTACTGGAGCTACCGGCGCAGGAACGTCGTTGTCTAAAACAACTCATTTCACATGGAGAGATAATAACTTTTCACATTATAAGGCATTTACGCATCAGCATTTAGGTGAGATTAATCAGACCGTAAATCAGTTACAGTCCGATTTTAGTTCTGACATCAATTTTATGCCGAATCGCGGTAATTTTTCAAGAGGCATTTTTGCAACACTTTACACCAAATTTGAAGGCACACTTGAAGAAGCCAAAGAATTATATCACAATTTTTACAAAGATGCTGTTTTTACTTTTGTTTCAGATGAGGATATTCATTTAAAGCAAGTAGTGAATACTAATAAATGCATCCTTCATTTACATAAACATGAAAACAAATTATTAGTCACAAGCGTCATCGATAATTTATTAAAAGGGGCGTCAGGACAAGCCATTCAAAATATGAATTTAATGTATGATTTTGACGAAACTGAAGGTTTACGATTAAAGGCTAATTATTTTTAAACATCTGTCATTCCTGCGCAGGCAGGAATCCAAGATTAATACTATAGATTCCTGCCTTCGCAGGAATGACAAAAAAATTAGAAAGATGAACGGAGCATTTTTAATGCGAGCACATTTTACCATTAAAAAACAATAGAAAAGCAAAATGAAAATAGCAATCATAGGCACAGGAAACTTAGGAAAATCCATCGCAAAAGGACTCATCACTAATAACGCTATCACAACATTATACTTAACTAAACGAAACTTAGATGGCATTCAAGATTTAGATGGGTATAAAAATGTCATATTAACAACAGATAATATTGAAGCGGTTAAGCAATCTGACATTTTAATATTCGCCGTTCAACCTGCGCATTTTGAAAACATATTGAATGATGTAAAACCTCATTTAACCGAAAAACATGTTTTAATTTCAACTATAACAGGATTTTCAATTTCACGCATTGAGGATCAAGTGGGAAGCGAGCAATTCATTATTAGAGCCATGCCAAATACAGCCATTGCTGTTGGTAAATCCATGACATGTTTATGCAGTAATGAAAAAGGCCAAAAGCGCATACCAATTGCTGAAGCTATTTTTAATAGATTAGGACATACTTTAGCAATTCCTGAAACACAAATGCAAGCGGCAACCGTAGTATGTGCGAGCGGCATTGCCTTTTGGATGCGACTAATACGCGCCACAACACAAGCCGCAATTCAGTTAGGTTTTGACGCTAAAGAAGCGCAAGAACTCGCTATGTTTACTAGCGAAGGTGCCGCCAATTTATTGATTACAAGCGGCAATCATCCTGAGGAAGAAATTGATAGAGTAACCACACCAAAGGGTTGTACCATTGAAGGCTTAAATGAGATGGAACACAAAGGGTTGAGTTCATCATTAATTCAAGGTATGGTCGCTTCTTTTAATAAAATTAGTAATATCAAAAAAGAGCAGATTTGATAACGATTTCCTGCAAGGTCTTGGATACCTTGTAGGTATAAAACCTAAAAATCATACCCACAAGGTTTTTGAAACCTTGCAGGATAAAGTAACAATAATATGAGTTTATTTAATGTATATCCACTCTTCGACATTACACCAGTAAGTGCAAAAGACATTTATGTTTACGACGATAACAATGTGGAATATTTAGACCTTTACGGAGGCCATGCCGTGATTTCCATTGGACATTCACACCCAAAATATGTAAGCGCGATTTCTAATCAAGTTGAAAAACTAGGGTTTTACAGTAACGCGATTCAAAATCCATTGCAAGTTGAATTAGCAGATAAGCTTGAAGCCATATCTGGCTGTAAAGATTATCAATTGTTTTTATGTAATTCTGGTGCTGAAGCCAATGAAAATGCTTTAAAACTAGCATCATTTCATAATGGCAAAACCAAAGTTTTAGCATTTAAAAACTCGTTCCATGGTAGAACGTCTGCTGCTGTTGCCGCAACCGACAACCCAAAAATTGTAGCACCAATTAATGCACAACAAGAGGTTGACTTTGTAGAATTGGGAGATTTAAATGCTGTGGAAATCATTTTAAAACAAAACCAAACTTGTGCTGTTATTATTGAGTTCATTCAAGGAGTTGGTGGTTTAGACCAGAGTACTACGGAATTTTACCAAGGGTTAGAAACCCTTTGCAAGCACTACAACACCGCATTTATTGCAGACGAAGTACAATCTGGATTTGGAAGAACTGGCGATTTTTTCGCCTACCAAAAACATAACATCACACCAGATATTATTTCTATTGCTAAAGGTATGGGAAATGGGTTTCCGGTTGGAGGGATTTTAATTCACCCTTCCATTAAAGCTTCTTTTGGATTATTAGGAACAACCTTTGGTGGCAATCATTTAGCTTGCGCTGCAACGCTTTCGGTTTTGGAGGTTTTGGAAGAAGAAAAGTTAATGGAAAATGCTAAAAACATTTCAGAGTATTTTCAAGAGAAAGCGAAATCATTACCCAACTTAAAATCGATAAAAGGTCGTGGATTAATGTTGGGATTAGAGTTTGATTTCCCAATTTCAGACTTACGGAAAAAATTAATTTTTGACCATCATATTTTTACAGGAAGTGCTAAGAATCCTAATTTAATTAGAATACTTCCACCATTAACGATTCAGAAAAAACATATTGATGTGTTTTTTGAAGCGTTAGAACAAGAATTAGTTTAATAAAAAGAGATTCCCACTTTCGCGGGAAATGAATATGAAAAATTACACCAAAATAAAAGATATTTCTAACTTGTCTGAAACCATCAAAGAAGCCATTTTATTAAAAATGAATCCTTTTGAATTTCAAGATTTAGGAAAACATAAAACCTTAGTCATGCTGTTTTTTAATTCGAGTTTAAGAACCCGATTGAGCACCGAAAAAGCAGCAAAAAACCTTGGCATGGATGTCATGATTTTAAACGTCAATGACGCCTGGAATATTGAATTTGAAGATGGTACCATTATGAACGGTAACTCATCGGAACACATTAAAGAAGCTGCACAAGTGATTTCTCAATATGCAGATATTATTGCTGTAAGAGCATTTCCTACATTACAAGACAAGGCTAAAGATGAAACGGAATATATTCTTAATAACTTTAATAAATACGCAACTGTGCCAATTGTAAATATGGAAAGTGCCACAGCACATCCATTACAAGCTTTAGCGGATGCGATTACAATAACAGAACTTACAGAGAAAGCCAAGCCAAAAGTCGTTTTGTCTTGGGCACCACATCCGAGAGCATTACCACAGGCGGTTGCAAATTCATTTGTAGAAATGATGCAAGATTTAGAAGTGGATTTAACCATTACGCATCCTGAAGGTTACGAATTAAATGAAACAATCACTAAAGACACACCAATAAATTACAACCAAGAAGAAGCACTAAAGGATGCGGATTTCGTTTACGTAAAGAACTGGAGTAGCTATAATGATTACGGAAAAGTATTGAGTCAAGATGATAATTGGATGCTTACAAAAGCCAAATTAGGTCATGCAAAATTTATGCATTGCTTACCTGTAAGACGAAATGTGATTGTTGAAGATGCCGTGTTAGACAGTGAGCAGTCTATAGTCATTAAACAAGCAAATAATAGAACGTATGCTGCTCAAATTGTTTTAAAGCAGATTTTAGAGGATTTATAAATTATAACGTCTGACCTAGCAGGTTTTAAAAACCTTGTAGGTCTAATTCACTGTCATTCCTGCGCCGGCAGGAATCCACAACTAACAATTATGGATTCCATTATACACAGGAAAGACAAAAATAACAAGATGAAAACAATTAAAGTCATAAAAATAGGTGGAAACATTATCGATAATGAAGAGGCCTTAGCTAGATTCATTAAAGATTTTGCGACCATATCTGGTCCTAAAGTTTTGGTGCATGGCGGAGGAAAATTAGCGACTCAATTAGCCAAACAGATGAATATTCCTGTGCAAATGACTGAAGGCCGACGCATTACGGATGCAGAAACCTTAAACATTATTACCATGGTTTATGCCGGAAAAATCAACAAAAACATAGTGGCGCAATTACAAGCCAATAATTGTAATGCGGTAGGGTTCTCTGGTGCTGACGGCAATACTATTGTTTCAGAAAAACGCCCAATTAAAACCATCGATTATGGTTTTGTTGGAGATGTAAAACAAGTGAACACAGAAGCTCTGGAAGTTTTATTAAACCATACTATCACCCCTGTTTTTTGTGCCATTACCCATGATGCCAACGGACAATTACTGAATACTAATGCAGACACTATTGCTTCAGAATTAGCCATTGGTTTATCATCAATTTTCAACACCGAATTATACTATTGTTTTGAAAAAAATGGTGTTCTCGAAGATGTAGACAATGAGGATTCTGTTATTGAAAACATCAATACAGAAAGCTACGCACAATTAAAGGAAAACAATATTATATTCGAAGGCATGTTACCAAAATTAGATAATTGCTTTCATGCCATAAATAAAAACGTCCAAAAAGTTTGTATTGGAAAATCAGACATGCTTTTCAACTCAAACAATAAACATACAACCATTACAAAATGATTGAACAACTAACAACAGAAGCCATTGCTTTGCTGAAGCAACTTATAGAAACGCAGTCGTTTTCTTCGGAAGAAGACCATACAGCTTTGCTTATTGAAAATTGGTTTACAACACACAACGTACCTTTTAAAAGGAATAATCATAACATTTGGGCAACCAACAAATACTTTGACGAGAGCAAACCAACCTTATTACTAAACTCACATCACGATACTGTAAAACCAAATAACGGTTACACCAAAGACCCATTTAAGGCCATTGTTGAAGATGGCAAATTATACGGCTTAGGAAGCAATGATGCTGGCGGCTGTTTAGTCTCTTTAATTGCGACATTTACATATTTTTATGATAAGAAAAACCTCAACTATAATTTAATCATTGTGGCCTCTGCCGAAGAAGAAAGCAGTGGACCAAACGGATTGAATAGCATGTTGTCCATCATTCCAAAAATAGATGTGGCCATTGTTGGTGAACCAACGTTAATGAATTTAGCCATTGCCGAAAAAGGCTTAGTGGTTTTTGATGCCAAGGTAAAAGGAACCGCAGGTCATGCGGCGCACCCTAACGATGATAATGCCATTTACAACACTATAGAAGTTTTAAAATGGTTTAAAGAATATCAGTTTGCTAGAAATTCACCCGTATTAGGTGATGTAAAAATGACGGTTACACAAATTAATGCTGGCAAGCAACATAATGCTATTCCTTCAGAATTAAATTTAGTGATTGATGTCCGTGTCAATGACAAATACACTAATGAACAAATTGCTGAAATATTACAAAGAAAATCACCATGTACTAGCATTACACCTCGAAGTTTACGACTCAACTCGTCTTCTATTCCAATTAATCACGAATTAGTAGAAGCTGGAATTGAACTCGATAGAGAAACTTATGGATCACCTACCCTTTCTGACCAAGCTGTTTTAAGTTGTCCTTCTTTAAAATTAGGCCCTGGTGACAGTACACGTTCACATACAGCAGATGAATTTATTTATTTAGCGGAAATTGAAGAAGGTGTTGACTTGTATATAAAGTTGTTGGAGAAAGTATTGTAAAAAATATAAAAACAGAGTAAAGAAAGAAGAAACAAGAGCCAAGAATCAAGACTTAAATGCTTATACATGAGTAAGCAGTCTATTTTCTAACAGTGAAGCGGTCTTATTTCTATTCTCTATACATAAAAATTAAAAATAGATTCCTACAGAAGTTTATCTTGAGCGATAGCCGAAAAGCAGGAATGACAAAAGAATAAAAGTTTAACTAAAAATGAAAGCAGAGATTCCTGCTTTCGCAGGAATATTATGAAATTGTGGGACAAAGGCTATTCAATAGATAAAAAAATAGAATTATTTACCGTTGGTAACGACAGAGAAATTGACATGCATATTGCTAAATATGATGTTGAAGCCTCAAGAGCGCATGCTGTGATGTTAGAATCTATCGGAATTATAACTTCTGACGAATTAGAAAAATTAAAATCAGGTTTAAAAGTTTTAGCTGATTCTATAAACGCTGGAACGTTTATTATTGAAGAGTCATTTGAAGATGTCCATTCTAAAATTGAACATGAATTGACTAAAACTTTAGGTGATGTCGGAAAAAAAATCCACACAGCACGTTCTAGAAACGACCAAGTTTTAGTGGCGCTTCAACTCTATTATAAAGAAAATTTACAAATCATAAACGACAAAACTAAAACGTTTTTCGATACACTTTTAAGCCTAGCTGAAAGCCATAAAACTCAACTTTTACCTGGTTATACGCATTTGCAAGTTGCTATGCCATCGTCTTTCGGATTATGGTTTTCTGCTTATGCGGAGTTGTTAATTGATGATGTATATGTGTTGAATGCCGTGTCAAAAATCACAGACCAAAATGTATTAGGTTCAGCTGCTGGTTACGGAAGTTCATTTCCTATTGATAGAGACATTACAACAAAAGAATTAGGATTTTCAACCTTAAAATATAATGTGGTTGCTGCGCAATTGAGCAGAGGAAAAAGTGAACGTGCAATCGCAAGTGCTTTAGGTGGTTTATGTAACACCATGGCGCGGTTTGCAATGGATATTTGCTTATATATGAGTCAGAATTTTGGATTTATTACGTTTCCAGATGAGTTAACCACAGGAAGTAGCATCATGCCACACAAAAAGAATCCTGATGTGTTTGAATTGATTAGAGGAAAGTGTAATAAAATTCAAGCTTTACATTCTGAAATGTTGTTAATCACCAATAATTTGCCAAGTGGTTACCACAGAGATTTTCAATTGTTGAAAGAAAACATCATCAATGCTTTTGAAGATGTAAAGGACATTTTAGACATCTTTAATTATTCTATTCAACAAATCATTGTGAAAGATATTGACCTCACAGATGAGAAATACCAATACCTATTTACCGTAGACAGCATTAATAATTTAGTGGTTGATGGCATGAGTTTTAGAGAAGCCTATCAAAAAATTGGAGGACAAGTACAAGCCGGAACCTACCAACCCGATTTGGGTAAAGAACACTCTCATATTGGGAGTATCCACAATCTGTGTTTGGAGGATATAAGAGCTAAGTTTCCTAACAAATCTTAATAATATTAGATTCTGCGAGGTTTAAAAATCTTGCAGAATCTAAAATAAAAAAAAAGCATCTGAGAACAGATGCTTTTAAATTTCTACTCTAGTAAAAGACTACCCTTAGAATTTATAGCAGCAGAAAAAAGTTAATATTATACACCTACCAAATCACCTTCTTCATTTTTAGTTGCCAAATCTGATTTACCCATTAAGTAAATATCAACCTGACGTGCAGCTTCTCGTCCTTCAGAAATTGCCCAAACAATCAAGGATTGCCCACGACGCATATCTCCTGCGGTGAATATATTGGGAATATTTGTTTGATATTTGCCATATGCTGCCTTATAATTTGAACGTACATCTCGCTCTAAACCTAATTGATCAGCAATTGTAGGTTCTGGCCCTGTAAAACCTAATGCTAATAAAGCTAAATCACATTTCCATGTTTTTTCTGTACCAGCGACTTCAATTAATTTAGGACGTTCTCCTGGCACCATTTCCCACTCAACATTTACTGTTTTTAAAGCCGTTAATTTACCTTTAGCATTGGTTACAAATTCTTTAGTATTAATTAGCCAATTACGTTCTACACCTTCTTTGTGAGATGTTGATGTTTTTAATTGCAATGGCCAATATGGCCAAGGTGTTGCTGGAGAACGATGTCCTGGCGGTTTTGGCATAATTTCAAAATTTACAACCGATTTTGCACCTTGACGATTAGACGTTCCAATACAATCTGACCCTGTATCTCCTCCACCAATAACAATCACATTTTTTCCAGTCGCTAATATTTGATTTTTTACTTTTTGTCCGAAAACAACTTTGGTTTGTTGGGTTAAGAAATCCATAGCCTGCACTACCCCATCCGCATCGATTCCTGGCGTAGGTAAACTTCTTCGTTCTGTTGCACCTCCACAAAGGACAACGGCATCAAACTTTTTTAATTCCGTAATTTCATAATTCACACCAACATTGACATTAGTTTTAAAGACAATTCCTTCAGCTTTTAAAATCTCTAAACGACGATCTATGATGCCCTTTTCCATTTTAAAATTAGGAATGCCGTAACGCAGTAATCCACCAATAGCATCATCACGTTCAAAAACAGTAACCGTATGACCTGCTCTGTTTAATTGCTGAGCAGCCGCTAAACCTGCAGGTCCAGAACCTACAATTGCGATGGTTTTTCCTGTTCTTGTTTTTGGTGGCTGTGGCTTAATCCAACCTTCTTTAAAAGCACGTTCAACGATGCTTTTTTCTATATTTTCAATCGAAACTGGATCTTCAATAATACCCAAAACACAAGCTTGCTCACAAGGCGCAGGACATAAACGACCAGTAAATTCGGGGAAGTTATTTGTTGAATGCAGTATCCAAGAGGCTTTTTGCCATTCTCCCTGATGTACCATATGGTTAAAATCTGGAATTAGATTTCCCAACGGACAACCACTATGACAAAACGGGATGCCACAATCCATACAACGCGACCCTTGTTCAGTCATGTCCTTTTCCTTTAAAGGAACCGTAAACTCATCATAATGCTTTACACGATCCTTTACCGGCTTGTAGGATTCATCTTTCCTTTCGAATTCTTTAAAACCTGTTACTTTTCCCATTTTATTCCTGCGAAGGCAGGAATCTCATCCTGCTTTCTAAATTTAATTGTGTTATAACTTATTTCTTCTGCCTTAGCTTACACTAATTCTTCAACCATTTGTTCTTCTGTCTCTAAACGTTTTAAAGCTCGCTTGTATTCTGTTGGCATTACACGAACAAAATTACTTAAGCTTGTTTCCCAATCATTCAATAATGATTTTCCTAATTCGCTATCTGTATATTTTACATGCTTCTCAATTAATGCTTTTAAATCGTTGGCATCTTTCTTTAAAATTTTCTCAAATTCTATCGTTTCTATATTACATAACCCGTTTATAAATTTACATTCAGGGTCATATACATACGCAATTCCTCCACTCATACCAGCAGCAAAGTTTCGTCCTGTTTTACCAAGAACTACCACTTTACCTCCAGTCATATATTCACAACAGTGATCGCCTACTCCTTCAACAACTGCTACTGCACCAGAATTTCTAACCGCAAAACGTTCTCCTGCAATTCCATTAATGTAAGCCTGCCCTTCAACTGCTCCAAAGAGGCAAACATTTCCGATGATAATATTATCTTCTGCTTTAAAATCTGCTCGCGTTGGTTTCTTTACAATTAGTTTTGCACCAGACAATCCTTTTCCTAAATAATCATTTGTATTTCCTTCCAATCTGAACGTTAATCCGTGGGCCCCAAAAGCTCCGAAACTTTGTCCTGCTGAACCTTCAAAATTGATATTCAATGTATCTTCTGGTAAGCCTAAATGACCATATATTTTTGAAATTTCATTACTTACAATGGCTCCAACTGTGCGATTTGTGTTTTTAATTGGATATGCCAATGTCATTTGTTCTTTTCTATACAACGCGCGATGCGAATCTTTTAAGATTTTAAAATCTAAAACATTATCTAAATTATGCTCTTGTTTTTGCAAATTTTTAACTGGCATTTGATTGTATTCTACAGGTCGATGTAATATTGACGACAAGTCTAAACCTTTCGCTTTATAATGCTTGATAGCTTTGTTCGCATTAATCTTATGCGTCTGACCCACCATTTCTGCCATAGATCTAAAGCCTAATTCTGCCATAATTCCTCGTAATTCCTCCGCGATATAATAAAAGAAATTAATGACATGTTCTGGTGTGCCCTTGAAGTTTTTACGCAACTCTTTATCTTGAGTCGCAATTCCAACCGGACAGGTATTTAAATGACATTTACGCATCATAATACAACCTGAAGCTACAAGAGGTGCTGTTGCAAAACCAAATTCTTCTGCTCCCAATAAGGCGGCAATAGCCACATCTCGACCTGTTTTTAATTGACCATCACATTCTACAACAATTCTACTTCTTAAGTTATTAAGCACTAAAGTTTGTTGCGCTTCTGCTAAACCGAGTTCCCATGGTAAGCCTGCATGTTTTAATGACGTTAAAGGAGATGCTCCTGTTCCACCATCATAACCAGCAATGAGAACAACATCAGCCTTTGCTTTGGCAACACCAGCCGCAATGGTTCCTACACCAACTTCAGACACTAATTTCACATTAATTCTAGCATCACGATTGGCATTTTTTAAATCATAGATTAATTGTGCTAAATCTTCAATCGAATAAATATCGTGGTGTGGTGGTGGCGAAATTAATCCCACAAATGGTGTAGAGTTTCTAGCGGATGCAATCCACGGTAATACTTTTTCACCAGGTAATTGACCACCTTCACCAGGTTTTGCACCTTGAGCCATTTTTATTTGAATCTCTTTGGCATTGGTTAAATAATGCGACGTCACCCCAAAACGACCAGAAGCCACTTGCTTTATGGCTGAATTTCTACTATCTCCATTCACATCTGGTTGAAAACGTCTACGGTCTTCTCCTCCTTCTCCAGAATTAGATTTCCCTCCAATTCTGTTCATCGCAATCGCTAGATTTTCATGCGCTTCACGAGAAATTGAACCATAAGACATCGCCCCTGTTTTAAAACGTTTTACGATTTCGGTCCAAGGCTCTACTTCTTCAATTGGTATGGGGTCTATATTATTAAATTCAAACAACCCACGAATGGTCATTAAGTTTTCTGCTTGTTCATTAATCGTTTTAGCATAAACATCATAACTCGCCTGATCACTTAATCTTACCGCTTGTTGTAATTTCGCAACCGTCGTTGGATTAAACAAATGCTTTTCACCATTACGTCTCCACCTATAATCTCCACCAATATTTAACCCTAAACGTTTGTCGAGTATATTACCTGGATAGGCATGCTGGTAACGTTTATCGATTTCTTTTTCAATTTCATATAATCCTATACCTTCAATTCTTGAAGTTGTGTAAGGGAAATATTTTTCAACAAATTGAGAATTAAACCCGACGATTTCAAAAATTTGAGACCCTCTGTAAGAGCGTAAGGTTGAAATTCCAATTTTATTCATCACTTTCAGAATTCCTTTACCAATCGCTTTATTAAAATTATCAACTGCTTTTTGTTCATCCATATTAGTAATGAAGCCTTCCTTAACTTGCATTCTAATAATTTCATTCACCATATACGGATTAACTGCGCTTGCACCATAACCAAATAAGGTCGCAAAATGATGTGGTTCACGTGGCTCTGCCGATTCTATAATAATATCAAAATAAGAACGCTTACGTAAACGATTCATCTGATGACTTACATAAGAACATGCGAGTAATGGTGGAATTGGAGCCATATCCTTACTCACACCTCTATCTGATAAAATGATAATATTCGTTTTTCGGACTAAGGCTTTTTCAATTTGAACAATGATATTATCTAAAGCATCTTCTAGTCCATTTAAACCTCTGTCTTTTTGGTATAACATTTCAACAGTTTCGGCCTTAAAACCTTCAACTTTAATGTTTCTAATTTTATCTAAATCATCATTTGATATTACGGGATTCTGAATTTTCAACTTTCTACATTGTCGCTCCGTAATACTGAATATATTCCTGTCCTTACCTAAGGCTAAACTAATATCAGTGACAATTTCTTCTCTAATACCATCTAAAGGTGGATTGGTCACCTGAGCGAATAATTGTTTAAAATAGTTTGAAATTAATTGCGGTTTGTTTGACAATACAGCTAAGGGTGTATCTGTCCCCATAGAGCCTAGAGCTTCTTTGGAGTTTTGAGCCATTGGTGTGATGACTTCCTGAATATCTTCGTATGTATAATTAAATAAACGCTGTCTTGTTTTAATATCTAAAGATTCTATTGGACAGGTTTCACCGGTATATGGAATATCTTTAAGATGTAATCTTGTTTTATCTAACCATTCTTGATATGGTCTTTCTTTTACAATTTTACTTTTTATTTCTTCATCATTAATGATTCGTCCCTGGTTCATATCTACCAAAAACATCTTTCCCGGTTCTAATCGCCCATGACTTTCGACATCTTCTGGCGCAATATCAACCACTCCAATTTCTGAAGACATAATTAATTTACCACTTTTGGTTACGGTATATCGCGATGGTCTTAAACCATTTCTATCTAACAGTGCTCCAATATAGTTACCATCGGTAAACGGCACAGAAGCTGGTCCATCCCAAGGTTCCATAATACAGGCATTATAATCATAGAACGCCTTGCGCTCTTCAGACATTGTCTTATGCTTTTCCCATGCTTCTGGAATCATCATCATCATTACCTCTGGCAATGAACGACCTGTATGCGTTAATAATTCAACAACCATATCCATTGAAGCCGAATCTGACTTTCCTGGTAATATGATTGGAAATAATTTTTCAATTTGAGGACCGAACACATCACTTTTCATGATTTCCTCACGAACCCGCATTCTACTGACATTTCCTCTCAGTGTATTAATTTCTCCATTCTGACACATAAATCGGAATGGTTGCGCTAACTCCCATGTCGGCATTGTATTCGTAGAAAAACGCTGATGCACCAATGCTAAGCGCGTCACCAAATCATCTTCTTGTAAATCTTTGTAATAAGGCCCGATATCTTCAGGCATAATAATACCCTTATATATAAGTGTATTCATGGACAAACTAGACACATAGAAATACGAACTTTGTGACATCTTAGATTTCCTAACCGTATGCTCAGTTATTTTACGTGCCGCATACAATTTTGCTTTAAAATTAGCCTCAGAAACTTCATTAGATTTTCCAACAAATAATTGCTCAATATTGGGCTCAGACGCTAGGGCAATTTCACCCAATTGAGTAGAATCCACAGGCACTTCTCTCCAACCTATAACGGTAAGTCCTTGAGCGATGATTTCTTTTTCAAACGTATCTTTACAAAACTTGTATTGATTTCTATTTTTTGGCAGGAAAACCATACCCACAGCATACTTCCCTTTTACAGGCACTTTAAAACCACAAACACGCTTAAAGTAAGCATGTGGAATATCAATTAATAAACCCGCTCCATCCCCTGTTTTTCCATCTGCACTTACACCACCACGATGCTCTAATTTTACTAGGATTTCTAAGGCATCATGTATAATTTGATTTGTCTTTTCTCCTTTTAAATTACAGATGAATCCTGCACCACAATTTTCGTGTTCAAATTCCGGCAAATAAAGCCCTTGCTTCTTAAACATATTTTATTAAAAATTTAAAGGTTTTTACACCTTATTACTCCTCTAATATATATGCATAAATTTAATAATAAAAATAGTTGAAACACTTTTTTCATATCACTAGTTAAGTGCATTCTAAATGAAAATATTGCAATAATAACAACAAATTCTAATAATTAACCAATGATTATTCCCTAATAAAAAACTTAAAATATTACGAAAACGATTTTTAAACGCATTAAACATTAAAAATAACACACAAAACCAATGCTAAAATTTCGTTTTAAACAAATTGAAATTATTGATATACCAAAAAAATTAGCATATTTTTTATTCACCCTAAAAATTATAGGGTATAAAACTTTATATTCATAAAAATCAAATATTAAACCCAATTTTTAATAGGGTATAAACAAAGATTACATAGATTTGAGTCGAACTAACTATTTAAAATCGACTATTATGAAAAAAATTTTAACATTAAGTTTACTATTAATGTCAATAGTATTAACTGCACAAGACTCTACAGATGTTGCAACTGAAAAAAAACTCACCATATCTGGAAGTGTCGACGCTTATTACCAAACCTTAATAAATGCTTCTGATGATTCAGGACAAGCCTTCGGAACTGCTTTTGCAGACCAAACAGGGTTTGCCTTAGGTATGGGTAACATTATTGCTAGCTACGAAAGCGGCAAAGTAGGTGCAGTACTTGATTTAGTTACAGGCCCAAGAGGTGGTAGCGCTACTTTTAACACCGATATTGTTGACGGTATTGTAAACCAAGCTTATGTTTATTGGAATGTTTCTGAAACAACAACTTTAACTATGGGACGTTTTAATACGTTTTTAGGATATGAAGTTATTGCACCAGCAGCAAACTTTAACTATAGTACATCTTATTTATTCTCTAGCGGACCTTTTTCTCATATGGGCTTAAAAGCAGATTTCGCTTTATCTGATGATTTTAGCTTAATGTTAGCAGTTATGAATCCTTGGGACACTAACGACACCTCAACTACAGGTGAATATTCTTTTGGAGCGCAACTTGGATACAAAGGACAGTACCTCAACTTATACTACGACAGTGGAGCCAACGCTGGCTTAGGATTTGAAATTGATTACACAGGTGGTTTTGACCTTTCTGATGATTTCTTCTTAGGAATTAATGCCGCTTACCAAACATCTTCTTATTACTACAATGACGACGGCGTAGTAGCTAGTGATGATTTTAAAAATGGATTTCATGGAGCAGCTCTATATCCACAATACACACTATCTGAAGAGTTTGCACTCGGTCTAAGAGGGGAATATTACGGATTCCACGCAGAAGAAGGAGACGATTTACCTAGCGTTATTGGTCTTACAGTAACAGGAAGTTACGTAGTAGACAGCAACCTAATTATTAAACCAGAAGTAAGATTAGACTCATGGAGCAATAACGATGCTGCTTTCTTCGATGCTGACGGAGAAGATATGAGTAGTTTAGCCGCATTTACTTTAGCTGCAATCTACTCGTTCTAAACCAAAATACTAACTAACACTTTTATATATGATACCTAATTTCTTAACAATACTCCCAACTCTAGCAGCAGTGCAAGATGCTGCTGAACCTACTGAAGTCGAAGCTGCAGTTGCCGCAATAAACGGCGACATGGGAATGCTTTGGATGCTACTATCTGCTATCCTGGTATTCTTTATGCAAGCTGGTTTTACATTAGTTGAAACAGGAATGACACGCTCTAAAAACGCGGCTAATATCGCCATGAAAAACCTACTCGATATTTGTGTAGGCTCATTAACTTACTGGTTTGTAGGCTACTCTTTAATGTATGGAGATACTTCAAACGGATGGTTTTTCTGGAGTGGTATAATGCAAGGTGAAGGAGCTGATTTATTATTCCAAACCATGTTCGCCGCTACAGCTGCAACCATTGTATCGGGAGCTATTGCAGGTAGAACAAAATATTCTACATATGCTATATTTTCAATCGTAATGACTGCATTAATCTACCCTATTGCTGGTGGATGGCAATGGCAAGGTTCTGGTTGGTTAACCGAACTTGGTTTTATTGATTTTGCAGGATCTTCAATTGTACACTCTGTTGGTGGATGGGCTGCATTAGTAGCTGCATATATGGTTGGACCACGAATTGGAAAATTTGTAGATGGAAAAGTAATGGCTATTCCAGGACACAATCAAATTCTTGCCACATTAGGTGTATTTATCCTATGGTTAGGATGGTTCGGATTTAACGGAGGATCTCAACTCGCTTGGGGAGGAGACGACGCTATCGCAGCTTCTAATGTTGTTTTAATAACAAATTTAGCAGCAGCTGCAGGTGGTTTAGGAGCATTAATAACGACATGGATCTGGTACGGAAAACCAAATCTACCACAAACTTTAAACGGAGCTTTAGCTGGTTTAGTAAGTATTACTGCTGGCTGCGGAAACATGTCGACCACTGGTGCCGTTTTAGCTGGACTAATTGGCGGGATCATCGTCGTATTTTCTATAGAAATTATAGAAAAGAAACTTAAAATTGATGATGCTATTGGCGCAGCCTCTGTTCATGGTGTTGCTGGAGTTTGGGGAACACTTGTTATTGGCCTTTGGGGAATCGATGGCGAAACAGGAATAGGCCTATTTAATGGTGGAGGATTTTCACAATTAGGTGTTCAAGCTACTGGTGCTTTAGCTTACGGTGTATGGGCTGTTGTCTTATCATTCATTATTCTAAAAATATTGAAATCTACAATGGGTCTTAGAGTAAGCGAAGAAGAAGAACTAGTTGGTCTTGACCTTTCTGAACACGGTGAAATTGCCTACCCAGGAAAAAGAGAAAGATAATTCCTATTAATTCTTTCACGTAAGTTTTAATTGATAATTAATTTAGTTGTTAGAATAAAAACCTTCGAAGCTTAATCTTCGAGGGTTTTTGCATTTATACAACTTAATTCCTGTACATAAAAAAAATCCTTAGAAGTTTTACACCTCTAAGGATTCATTTTTTTTATAATATTAAATGATTGTTTTTATGCCGAATTACGACTGGCATTGATGTTACCAAACAACGATCGTGTCACCATCTTTTCAAAGATTTTAATCTGCTCCTCGTCTCGTACCTCAGCTGATTCAAGCTCTTGAATTTTCTTTAAAGCATATTGCTGAATAGTCAATAATGGTAAAACAATAGATTCTCTAACAGCAATTGATGCTTTTCCAGATGGTTCTTCTTGCATTAGCTCTTTATAACCCGTAAGCTTTAAAATTAAACGCTTTGAAGTTTCATATTCATTATGAATCACATTCCAGAATTCACCATATTCTGCATCATCAGACATATATCGTGTTAAATCGAAAAACGATTTTGATAATGACATCATACTATTTTCAATCAATGTTTTAAAGAAACTTGATGTTTTAAACAAATGCTGTGCTTTATCAAACTCACCAATATCTTCATAATGCTTTAATGCGGTTCCTACTCCAAAAAAGCCCGGTACATTCTGTTTCAACTGACTCCAAGAGCCTACAAATGGAATGGCTCTTAAATCTTCAAAGACCAAACCTTCTGCTTTTCCTCGTTTAGAAGGACGACTTCCAATATTAGTTTTTGCATAATATTTTAGGGTACTCATATGTTCCAAATACGAAATGAATTTTGGATGCGCTTTAAAATCTGAATACGCTTTATAACTGCGATTAGATAAATCCGTCATTACCTCTCGGTTCTCTGGAGACATAATCAAATTCTCCTCACCAATACTATTACCAATACCTGAACTAATTAATTGCTCAAGATTGTATTGCGACGATTCTAAGGTTCCAAAATTAGAACTAATTGTTTGCCCTTGTATGGTAAGCTGAACTTCTTCATCTTCAATAGTTGGCCCTAAGGAGGCATAGAAATTATGTGTTTTTCCACCACCACGCGCTGGAGGTCCACCACGACCATCAAAGAAAATAACTTTAACGTCATATTTTCTAGACACCGTAGTTAGTGCTTCTTTTGCTCTAAAAATAGCCCAATTAGCCATTAAATAACCACCATCTTTAGTCCCATCACTGAAACCAAGCATTATGGTTTGTCTATTTCCTCTAGACTTTAAATGTGTCGCATATTCAGGATTAGTATACAACTCCTCCATTACAGCAGGCGCATTTTCTAAATCTGTAATTGTTTCAAACAGCGGTCCAATATCTACGGTTAATTCATCATGAAATGCCACCAACTTCAACATCGCAAATAATTGCATCACATTGAGTGTGGTTTGATTATTACTAATAATGTAACGATTCGCCGCTTTTTCACCATTAGTTTGTTGAATCGTTTTAATCGCTTTCATTGTATTTAAAGCCATTAACGTTTCCTCATCTTTAATTAGATCTAAATCAACTTCACCTTCAACCTTAGACAAAATCTTAACTTGTTCTGCAACCGATAAATCGTGATAATT
Source organism: Winogradskyella psychrotolerans (assembly GCF_018860545.1). Lineage (GTDB taxonomy): Bacteria > Bacteroidota > Bacteroidia > Flavobacteriales > Flavobacteriaceae > Winogradskyella > Winogradskyella psychrotolerans_A. Next base: position 493,354 of record NZ_JAHKPN010000011.1, read on the forward strand.
TTGTGGAAATATAGCACTTCCGCTATCAATCAACGCATTGACCATATCGTTAAAAAACTGATCGTGCTTTCTACTATCTTGACGGATGTCTAGGTTGGCAAAATGAAAACCAAACAAATGCGTTTTATTTATAAGACTGTTTATTTCTTCCAAATAGAGCGATTGGTGTTTCTCTATAATCACTTGTTTCACAGTCTTCAATTCTGACACTAAATGGCCTAATGTTAAGTCTGAATCCTCATTGGTGATGATACCATAAAGCTTATTCTCCAAGTTAGCCATTCTATCTTCAACACCCTGAAATGTTAACTTTCGCTTTAACTGTCTTATATTTCTATAGTAATTTTTTATAATAGACAATCGTAATCTTCCAGCAACTTTTAACGTAATTTCTGGAGTAACAAATGGATTTCCATCTCTATCTCCACCTGGCCAGAATCCTATATTTATAATATCATTATCTATTTCCTTACCATCAAAGATATTCTGCTGAATGTAATCGAAAATAGTTCCAAAAGATTTATAAAACACATTCTCTAAGTACCAAATTAGACTCACAGCCTCATCAAAAGGAGATGGTTTTTCGTGTTTAAAAAATGGTGTTTTACCCAATTGCGCCAGTAAATCATTGATTCTAAGTAAATCATTTTCACGAATAGCCTCCGTTAAATCGGTAATAATTCCTAAAACAGAACCTGGATAAAATTGTGTTGGGTGTGCCGTTAAAACAATACGTACTTTAAATTCTTCTAGATATTTTTGAAGCGTCTCCAATTTATTTTCAGCAGTAATAGATTCTTTTAGGCTTCGTAAAGTTCCAATACCATCCATGTTATTTACTATCGGAAATGCAGCATCTTCAATAGCATCAAACAACACCACTTGTCGTTCTATATATTGAATAAACCGAAATAATAAATTAATTTGACTTTCAGGTGTACGTCTGGCTTGATATTTCTTAAAAAACGAATCTACAATTACTGTAGGATTCTCTTTATGTGCAAATCCTTTTTGACAAGTTTCATGAAACAACGGTAGCAAAGCTCCTGTTTTTGTTATACTGTCAAACGGTAAAGTCATAAATATACTGTTGTATATTTGATATTTGGACAATACGTTTTGATTAAATCTTGTAAGCTTTGGCTGTGTAGGCATTTGTTTTATATGATTGTTGATTGACCGAGATGTATGTTTTTAAAATTAAGGTTTGTATCTTTTGGATTGTAAATAAAATCCTCAACAAAATCACCAACATTCGAGGTTGTCACGGTATTAACCACCGAATTTATATCTGGTGTTGTAATGTTTAATTTTAATGATTTTTCTACTGCTAACCTAATTAATTCGGCTTCATTATGCAACTCAAAGTGACTCAACAACATAGCGGCAGATAAAATTGACGCTATAGGATTAGCAATTCCTTTATCAGCTGCTTGCGGATAAGAACCGTGTATAGGCTCAAACATTGCATATTTATCTCCAACTGATGCCGACGCTAACAACCCTATAGAACCACCAATAACACTAGCTTCGTCGCTAATAATATCACCAAACATATTCTCCGTAAGAATAACATCAAATTGTTTTGGGTTTAAAATCATTTGCATTGCTGCATTATCCACAAATAAGAAATCGAGTGTTACATCTGGATATTCCTCAGCAACTTCCTTAACTACTTTTCTCCAAAGTCTAGAAGTTTCTAAAACATTTGCTTTATCTACTAAAGTGACCTTATGACTTCTATGTTCAGCAGCTACAAAGGCCAAATGAGCAACGCGCTCTATTTCTTCACGAGAATAAGAACACAAATCTGAAGCCTCATTTCCATCTTCCGACAACTGTTTTTCTCCGAAATAGATACCACCTGTCAATTCTCTATAAATAGAAATATCCGTACCTTCAATAATATGTTTTTTTAAGGGAGACTTTTCTAATAAGGTTTTATAAGCTTTAACCGGTCTAATATTAGCATACAACCCTAATTCTTTACGCAATTTAAGCAAACCTTGTTCTGGTCGGACTTTTGCAGAAGGGTCATTATCATATTTTGGATCACCAATAGCACCAAATAATATGGCATCCGTATTTTTACATAAATCCAATGTTGCATCAGGCAAGGCATCATTATGTTTATCGATAGCAACAGCTCCAACATCTGCTGTTGTAAATTTAAAATTGTGATTAAATTCTGAAGCAATCGCTTTCAACGCTTTTATCGCTTGACTTGTTACTTCTGGACCAATACCATCACCTGGTAAAACTGCTATATTTAATTTCATCAAAAAATCGTTTCCGGATCAACGGAACCCTTAGGTTTAATTAATTAGTATATTTTATGAGCTTCAAAAGCTTCAATTTGTTCTTTATTATTGACAAGATAATCAATATCATCGTATCCATTGATCATACATGTTTTTTTATAAGCATCAATTTCAAAATTTTCGGATAATTCTGAATCTTTAACTGAAATCGTCTGCTTTTCGAGATTAACGACTAATACCGTCTCTGGTTTGGACACGATTTTCTGCATTAAGTCACTTAAAAATGCCGGTGACACCTGTACTGGCAACAATCCATTATTCAAGGCATTTCCTTTAAATATGTCTGCAAAAAAACTAGACACAACCACTTTAAAACCAAAGTCTGTAATAGCCCATGCTGCGTGTTCTCTACTAGAGCCGCACCCAAAGTTATCTCCAGCAACTAAAATAGTTCCTGAATATGTTAAATCATTTAGTACAAAATCCGTATTTATTGTGCCATCTTTATGATATCTCCAATCTCTAAAGACATTGTCACCAAATCCTTTTCTATCCGTTGCTTTTAAAAAACGCGCAGGAATAATCTGATCTGTATCGACATTCTCTATATGTAATGGAATGGCTCTTGATTGTAATGTTGTGAATTTTTCCATTAATTTAATTGCTTTGAAATATCTATAATTTTACCTTCTACAGCAGTTGCTGCAGCCACTAATGGACTCGCTAAAATGGTGCGGGAACCTTGTCCTTGTCGACCTTCAAAATTTCTGTTTGACGTAGATACACAATATTCACCTTGAGGAATCTTATCATCATTCATAGCTAAACACGCTGAACATCCTGGCTGACGCAATTCAAATCCGGCTTCATCAAAAATAGTTTTTAAACCCTCTTCTATGATTTGAGCTTCAACTTGTTTACTTCCTGGCACTAGCCAAGCAGTAACATTTTCAGCTTTTTTCTTACCTTTTATATAATCTGCCGCCACTCTAAAATCTTCAATTCTAGAATTGGTACAACTCCCGATAAACACAAAATTAATAGGTTTATCAATTAAACTTTCACCTGCTTCAAAATTCATATACGCCAATGATTTTTTAAATGACAGGTTTTCATCCATAGGAATAGATTCAGAAATTTTAATTCCCATTCCTGGATTCGTTCCGTATGTAATCATTGGTTCTATATCCTCTGCATCGAAGCTATATTCTTTATCAAATGTAGCATCGTCATCCGTAGGTAACGTTTTCCAGTAGGCGACTTTCTTTTCAAAATCATCACCTTTAGGCGCAAATTCTTTGCCTTTTACATAATTAAAAGTCGTTTCATCTGGCGCTATCATACCACCACGTGCACCCATTTCAATACTCATATTACAAACGGTCATTCTCCCCTCCATACTCATATCTTCAAAAACATTACCAGCGTATTCACAGAAATAACCTGTACCAGAATTAGTACCTAGTTTTGAAATAATATAAAGAATAACATCTTTTGGTAAGACACCATTCTTCAATTTACCATTTACGGTCACTCTTAAACTTTTTGGCTTGGTAAGCAACAAGCACTGACTCGCAAAAACCTGAGCCACCTGACTTGTTCCAATACCAAAAGCAATGGCTCCGAAAGCACCATGTGTAGACGTATGACTATCTCCACAGACCATGGTTAAGCCTGGTTGCGTCACTCCTAATTCAGGAGCCATTACATGCACAATACCGTTGTACTTATGACCTAATTCGTATAATGTTATATTATTTTTCTTACAATTTTCTGATAATTGCTCTAATTGGTTTCTAGACAAATCATCTTTAATCGGTTGATCCTGATTTAAAGTTGGAGTGTTGTGATCTGCCGTCGCCACAATCTGATTCGGTCTAAAAACAGGAATTCCACGTTCTTCTAATTCATTAAAAGCTTGTGGACTTGTTACCTCATGTATTAAATGTTTATCAATGTATAGTATCTGTGGTCCATTTTCTATACTACTGACCACATGCGAATCCCAGACTTTATCGAATAATGTTTTACCCATCTATTATGCTGAAATTATTTGTTGATACACATTACTCGTCTCAATAATTTGATGAATATCACTATCATTGATTTCTTTTTTTCTATCTGCAAAACTTAAGAAGTTAGCGTACACATCATCTAACTGCAATTTAGTAAGTTCATAACCTACATTTTTTGCTCTATAAGCCAAAGCTGCTCGTCCACTTCGTGCCGTAAGCACAATAGCCGATTCCGTAACTCCAACATCTTTTGGATCAATTATTTCGTAAGTTGCTCTATTCTTTATGACACCATCTTGATGAATCCCAGAACTATGCGCAAAAGCATTAGCTCCAACAATCGCTTTATTGGGCTGTGTATAAATACCCATGCTATCACTCACCAATTGGCTCATTCCGTATAACATCGATGTATTAATATTTGTATCTAAATTTAGGTAAGGATGTTGTTTTAATACCATCACTACTTCTTCTAAAGCTGTGTTTCCGGCACGCTCACCAATACCATTGATGGTACATTCTATTTGACGCGCTCCACTTATAACTCCTTCAATAGAATTTGCTGTTGCTAATCCTAAATCATTATGGCAATGGCAAGACAAAATAGCCTTCTCAATACCTTTTACATTTTCTTTTAAATATTTGATTTTTGCACCATACTCACTTGGCAAACAATAGCCCGTTGTATCTGGAATATTCAACACGGTTGCTCCTGCTCTAATCGCAGCTTCACAAACTCTTGCTAAATATTCGTTATCTGTTCTTCCTGCATCTTCTGCATAAAACTCAACATCCTCTACAAAAGATTTAGCATATTTAACAGCTTCAAAAGCACGTTCAATAATCGCTTCTCTGTTAGACTTAAATTTATGAAGGATATGAGAATCTGAAGTACCAATTCCGGTATGAATTCTACCTTTCTTTGCGTATTGTAACGATTCTGCTGCTACTTTTATATCATTTTCTACAGCTCTCGTTAAACCGCAAACCGTTGCATTTTTTACAATTTTTGAAATTGCTTCTACCGACTTAAAATCACCAGGACTAGACACTGGAAATCCGGCTTCAATCACATCGACACCTAGTAAATCTAGCTGTTCTGCGATGACGACTTTCTGTTCGGAATTTAATTTACAACCAGGAACTTGCTCTCCATCGCGAAGTGTTGTATCGAAGATTTGTATGTTGTTATTTGACATATATCAAAATATATTTATAGTATTGTCTAACGAATATATGTTTTTGAAATCGCGATAAACTTTATTAATAGTGTAACTTTACGATGTTCAGTCGCCAAAATGTATTTTAAATTCTTGATTAACAGGTTTATAAATCTATTTTACATTGATAACTAAAGACCAAAAAGATAATTTATTTTCACTCATAAAGTCATTAACAAAGTCTGAAAAACGACAATTTAAACTTTATGTAGGGAGACTTGGTGTGAATTCAGATTCAAAATTCTTAAATCTTTTCAATCTTTTAGATAAATCAAAATCCTATAATGAGGCCAATATCATAAAAAGTGGCATTGTAAAAAAACAGCAACTTGCTAATGTAAAAGCACATTTGTACAAACAGATTTTAATAAGCTTAAAACTGAATCCTTCGCATCAAAATGTACGATTACAAATTAGAGAACAACAAGATTTTGCGTCTATTTTGTATCATAAAGGCCTTTACAAACAAAGTTTAAAAATTTTAGATAAAGCCAAAGAATTAGCCATTGCAAATGAAGAAAAAAATTCTGCTTTTGAAATTGTTGAGCTTGAAAAAGTAATTGAATCTCAATACATCACACGAAGCATTAGTACACGTGCCGACGAATTAGCTGTGCAAGCCAAAGAATTAAGTTATCTAAATGTCATCGCTAGTAAACTCTCTAATTTATCACTTCAACTTTATAGTACCATTCTAAAAACAGGCTACATTAGAAATGAAGAGGAAGCCCATATGGTGACTGATTATTTTAACCAACGTCTTCCCAAAGTGAAGATTGAAAAATTAGGATTTCGAGAAAAACTATGGCTATATAAAGCAAACTTGTGGCAAAGTTTTTTACTTCAGGATTTTTTGAGTTGCTACAAATATGCTTCAAAATGGGTCGATTTATTTTACCAAAATCCAAGTATGATTAACTTGAATCCGGTCTTCTTTTTAAAAGGGAACAACTATCTTTTAGAAGCCTTATTCTTTATTGGAAACAAACCTAAATTCTTAGAAAAATTTTCAGAATTTGAAGCGACCGTTAACAATACAAGTTTCCCTAAAGATGAAAATGTAGCCTCTTTAGTTTTCCTTTACACCAACTTTCATAGCATTAACCAGCATTTTATAGATGGAAGTTTTGAAGAAGGCCTAGACTTAATTCCTAAAATTGAAAAAGCTTTAATTCCGTTTAATGACAGAATTGATCCGCACCATAAAATGATATTTTATTACAAATTTGCCAGTTTACAATTTGGCGCTGGCAACAATAAAGCGTGTATAAAATATTTAGATAAAATTATCTCAAACAAAACGCTTTCTATGCGCGAAGATTTACTTTGTTTCTCAAGAGTTTTAAATCTTGTTGCCCATTATGAAGCCGGTTTAGATTATCATTTAGAAACCCTTTTGCGTAGCACATATAAGTTTTTAATTAAGATGAATGATCTGCATGAAGTGCAAAAGGAGATGATAAAATTTATTAGAGGCCTTCAAGATATTTACCCGCACGATCTTAAAAATGCATTCAAGGAATTACACAAAACCCTAAAGACTTTTGAAGATCATCCTTACGAGCGACGCGCCTTTTTATATCTCGATATTATTTCTTGGCTAGAAAGTAAAATTGAAAACAAACCGGTAAGCGAGATTATTCAAACTAAGTATTTACTAAAGAAAACTTCATAATTCTAAGAATTTCATAAAAAAGTCATAAAATCGTAAAATTATTTGGATTTGTAGATTTTGTATTGCAATATTTGTGCTCACAAAGTTCAAACACTTACTGAAATGTTATCAAGAAAGGCGGAGGGAATGACCCAATGAAGCCTTAGCAACCCTTAGATTTACTAAGAAGGTGCTAAATTCTACTTAATTATTTGATTCATTAATCGAAAAATTGGATAGATAACTCAAGACTAATTACCCATCTGTAATTAGCATTTTCTTTTTAATATTTTTCTATTAAGTACGCTTCACGTTCAAAGAACATAAGAGGCTTATTTGGCTTTTGGTTTAATCGTGCTATTTGTTGTGCAAGATTGATGAAGAGGAAACAGATAGATTTTTTGATTAGACGAGAAAGAAACATTTAGCATAGCTGTAGCTACGGTAAATTTTTATTTTGAAGTATAAGCGAAAAAGATGCTTTTTACTCCATTAAACTTGTTTAACAAATAGCACTCATTTATTAACTCAAAAACTTAGAAAAATGAGTACACAAAAATTCGCAACACAAGCGTTGCACGCAGGTCACGACACCAATCAAACAGCAGGAACAAGAGCTGTTCCTATTTACCAAACATCATCATACGTTTTTGATGACTCTGATGATGCCGCAGGACGATTCAACTTATCAGTTCCTGGATTTATTTACACACGTTTAAACAATCCAACAAACGACATTTTAGAACAACGTTTAGCCGCATTAGAAGGAGGGATTGCTGCAGTAGCAACCGCTTCTGGAACCGCTGCGATTTCAACAACATTACTAACGCTTTTAAGAGCTGGTGATCACATTGTTGCATCGAGTAGTTTGTATGGCGGAACTTACAATTTATTGAGCGTTACACTACCAAGACATGGTATTACCACAACGTTTGTTGACGCTTCCGATCCTGAAGCATTCGCAAAAGCAGCACAAGAAAATACGAGAGCCTTTTTTGTAGAATCTTTAGGGAATCCGAAGTTAGACGTTTTAGATCTTAAAGCGATTTCAGCAGGAGCTAAAGCTCATAAAGTGCCATTAATAGTCGATAATACCGTTGCCACTCCATACTTATTAAACCCAATAGAATATGGCGCAAACATCGTTATCCATTCCTTAACCAAATACATCACCGGAAACGGCACATCGCTTGGCGGTATCATTATTGATGCTGGAACATTTGATTGGACTAATGGTAAATTCCCTGAGTTCACCGAACCATCTGCAGGTTATCATGGTTTAGTGTATAGTGAAGTTATTGGAGCTGCTGCATTTATAGCAAAAATCAGAATTGAAGGTTTACGAGATTATGGTGGAGCGCTGAGTCCATTTAATGCGTTTCAGATTATTCAAGGTTTAGAAACTTTAGAATTACGTATTCAAAAGCATAGTCAAAATGCACTAGAATTAGCAACATGGCTACAGGCACAACCCGAAGTCAAATGGGTGAATTACCCAGGATTAGAATCTAGCCCATACCATAGTTTGGCTAAAAAATATTTACCAAAAGGTCAAAGTGGTGTGGTGACATTTGGAGTTGATGGTGGCTACGAAGCGGCTAAAACTATTGCAGACACTACCAAATTATTCTCATTGTTAGCTAATATTGGAGACACAAAATCTCTTATCATACATCCTGCAAGTACTACGCATCAACAATTAAGTGATGACGCGCAAGAAACCACAGGTGTTACTAAAGATTTAATTCGTTTATCTGTAGGTATTGAAAATATTGAAGATTTAAAAGATGATTTAAAAGAAGCTTTTGCTGTTGTAAAACAGAAGAAAGCCCTTCAAAATTAAATTTAGATTAATAGCGAAGTAGATGCCTTTGTAACGAAGGTGTCTACTTTAAATTTTCAAAAACTAAAACAGACGAAACAATGAGTGATTTAAAATTCTCTGTTGTAGGAGACAGTGCTTCTGCAACTCAATTTATAGGAAAAACAAGGCAATTTACTTTAGTCGTAGACGAACCTGAAGCTTTAGGAGGCACAGATACAGATGCCAACCCTGTGGAATATATTTTAGCAGGTTTTGCCGGTTGCGCTAATGTTGTCGGGCATTTGGTAGCTAAAGAATTAGGCTTCACAATTAAAAATTTAAAAATCGAGGTGACGGGTGAATTAAATCCGGATCGGTTCTTAGGCACCTCTAACAAAGAACGTGCAGGTTTTAAAACAATTAACCTCAACCTCGTTCCAGAGACCGATGCCAGTATTGAAGTCTTAACAAAATGGCTTCAAATTGTAGAAGAACGCTGTCCTGTAAAAGATAATTTACAGAATATAACCCCTTTAAAAATTTCCGTAGAAAAAGAATATACGGCTATATAAAAATTTGTAATGGCACACTTACACTACATAACCCTACGTAATTATGTTACTGAAAGCGGTAAGACAATACTCCCTAAATTGTCTTACCAAACTTTTGGTAAAGCACTACATTCTGCTCCCATAATTTTAGTCAACCACGCCCTTACAGGAAATTCCAACGTGATTGGAGACAACGGCTGGTGGAATGATATTATAGGTGAAGACAAATGCATAAACACAAATGAATACACTATTTTAGCATTCAATATCCTTGGTAATGGCTACGATAATGTTGCGGATAATATCATTGATAATTATAAAGATTTTACGGCAAGAGACATAGCACAATTATTTGCTTTAGCCATAGACCAATTAGAAATTAAAAATTTATTTGCCGTCATAGGAGGTTCTGTTGGTGGTGGTATTGCATGGGAATTAGCAGCTTTAAAGCCTAAGTTAATTCAACATTTAATTCCTATTGCGACCGACTGGAAATCAACAGATTGGGTGATTGCAAATTGCCATATCCAAGATGCTATTTTAAACAATTCCTCACAACCATTAAAAGATGCGAGGATGCATGCTATGACCTTGTATCGCACACCTGAATCCTTAACTCAGAAGTTTGAACGCACCAAGAAAAACGAATCACTTTTTAATATAGAGTCTTGGTTGAATTATCACGGCACGGCACTCGAAAATCGTTTTCAAGTGGCCGCTTACAAACTGATGAATCAGATTTTGCGAACTATAGATATTACAAAAGATAGAACTGAATTTTTAGAAGTGGCTTCAAAAATTGAAAGCGATATCCACATCATCACGATTAATTCGGACTTGTTTTTTAAAGCTGATGAAAATTGGAATACTTATGTGGACCTAAAAAGTGTTAAAGATAACGTGCATATTCACGAAATTAAATCCGTTCACGGGCACGATGCTTTCTTAATAGAATTTGATCAATTGGCACGTTTCTTAAAACCTATTTTTTCAACGCAATTAAAAGAAAAAGAAAAGCTAGAACAGCAAGTTGCCTAAACCAACTCTACTGTTTTTTAATAAAAAGCCGAACGACACGTTTGGCTTTTTTAATTTTTAGACCATGTATTTTTAGTATATTTAAAACAAAAACATGGCTTCAGAGACTTTAAGTTATAAATACAATTCCCAATCGAGCATAACATCTACAAAAGGAAAAGAAAATTTATTACTCTCAAAGTTTAACGAAGTAGAAAAAGGCAATTCACCTTGTTTTTTCTGGGGAAAACTGAATAACCCTTACGAATTATCGCGCTGTTTAATCACGCTTTCCAATACCGTACAATCCAGTTTTAATCTGTCTCCATTTCAATTGGCATTATTGAAAGATCCAATTGTCACAGCAGGAAACAATCAAATTCGGTTCGAAGGTTTTTCGCATTGTGCTGGTGTCTATGCTAGAGTTGATGTTTTAGAAAACGGACAAGATGGTGAGTTTATAGAAAACGGAACTACCAACGTAGATTTCAATACTCCATTAATTTCCGAATTAGGAAAAATAAAAAAGAACGACGACCTCGTTTTATCTGTTGGAGAAAAAGAAGTCGGTTTTCATAAAGAAGGAGACAGTTTTATAGAGCGCAAAGTACCTTTACCAAGCAAATGGATTAAAGGATTAACAACCGTTCAACATTATTTTTCAGAATCAGATTATGCGCTCACCTTAAATAGAATTCAGGCACTTCAATTATTTAAAACCATTCCTAACGGCAAAGTTAAAACCGATTATTTTTTAATCAAACGCGGCAACAAATACTTGTTCAGCCCTTTAAAATCGAATTCTGCCGTTTGCATTGGAGGTATTCATCGTTTAAAATTATTACAGCCTTTAATTCCTTTAATTAATGAGATGAGAATCTATCCTCAAAAGGATATGCAATCGGTAACTTTCATATTGTGTTTTAACGACTTAAATTTTGTGTTTTCAATTTCAAGAGATTTTTGGCGTGGTTTTTCTGGAGAAGGTGCTGCTTTAGAATCTTTAATAGAAGATCTTCCTGAAAATTTAATTAAAGCTTTCGACAATTATTCTTATACAAATCAAACCTTCAATCCTACCTTGATGTCTTTTGAAGAACATATTGATGTGTCTAAAATCGATAAGCTAGCAACCAAACTATCAGCCATGGGATTACTAGGTTACGATTTAGAAAATAACGGTTTCTTTTACCGACGACTACCTTTTAAATTAGATAGAATTATGTCTTTAAACCCACGACTTAAAGGTGCTGAAAAATTACTTTTAGAGGGCAAAGTTGAAATTATCTTAAAAAAAGACAATGAAATTGAAGCCAAAGTTGAAGGTTCTGGGGTTCAACATTATGTTATCATAAAAGGAGATACACAAAAATGTACGTGTACATGGTTTAGTAAAAATCAAGGCGAGCGTGGAGCTTGCAAACATATTTTAGCCGTAAAGAAAAAAGCAAAAGACAACTAGTATGCTAAGCCAACAAATTGAAGCTATTGTAAAAAAAGAAGGAGATATAATTCCGCTTTTAAAAACCTTAACACCAACTCAAAAACGAGAACTTGTCCCCTTTCTCAAAACATTGAGAACGAAAATATTTGAGCGTTATGATATTCATGATAAGACAAAATGGGGAGTATCTTATTCATCAAAGCCCGTGCATTCACAAGCTAAAATGGATATTGTAGATAAAGCTTGCTATGTGTGTTTCAACAAAACAGACACTAAAAAAGCATTTTTTCAGGTGAGTAGACTTTCTATAAGTAACGATTATCTCGAGAATATCATTCCTTGGTATAAACCCAAATGGTTTGGTGATTTAATAAATGAAGAAATGCCTTGGGATTTAACTTATGAAAAACTCATGGATTTAGCCCAAAAGGAATTATTTGAACCTTCACAAGCTCTGATATTAGCCAGATTGCCTAATGCCATCGTTGAAAGCTCATGGAAAAACAACGTTAACAAAAGTATTTACAAACCTGAAGTTTTACTAAAACACAAAACAACTTTAGACCAACATATCTGGTTTTTATTTGAAGAAGCATCTGGAATCAATAACTATTACAATTATTTACACTTAGATAATTACAAAGGAGGCAATGACATTTGGATTGACACGTTTGTAAATTTAACAGCAACCGAAAAGCTTGATAGAAGCAAAGTCTTAACAGCCACACTACACACCTCAACAAAAGGATTTAATAAAACATTAAGCGGCTGGTTTGCGGAATTATTATTAAAACTAAATCCAACTTTAGAGGAAATTCTAAGTTTACAACATGCCTTTTTTGCGGCACTGAACTCGCCACATTCTAAAGTGGCTAATTCCGTTTTAAAATATTTTAAAGTTGCCGCAACTCACAAAAATTTTAAGCATACCGTTTTCATAGAAAATGCATCAATACTTTTAAATTCTGAAACAAAATCAGTGGTAACTTCCACATTAATGATTTTAGATAAAATTGCAAAAACTCATAAAACGTTGCAAAATCCAGTGTGCTTAAAAGCCACAGAAGCTTTAATAAATGTCGATGAAAAAATACAGATAAGAGCAGCTAAAATTATTGAAAAATATGGCAAGCCTAAGAATGACGAATTAGTAGATGAAATTAGCATGTATGCAGATAATTTATTGCATAATTCTAAAGACTTACTAAAAGATTACCTCGTTGCTGAAACAGAACAAAACGGCTATATAGAGGAACCTGAAACCATAGAACTCACTAACGTTTTAGCTGACAACAACAAAATTGAAACCTATAACACGCTAGACGAGCTCATCTTTTTTGTGAGTCAGGCCATTGATAATAACGAGGTCTATCACATCGACTTATTACTAAGTTATTTACCAAAACTCAATGTACTTTTAAACAAAACTAATATTGAAAAACTAGAACCGATTTTTAAACGCGCTTTAGATTTGTCTTTAAGTTATGATTGGAATAGCCAAATAGGAAATCTAGAACATGAGGCTGCCTATTATATCAATGATTTTTCTGAAATTCTGATAAAACGATTCCCCATTGAACTTGCCAGTTTTAAAAAGAAAAAGCAATCTAAAATTCAAAAACTTAAGGATGATAAATTCTACTCTAGTCACCATAAGGAAAATTTAAAACCTATAGAACAGCAAAGCATTCCGGATTACATTTATCAAATTCACCATGCGTTGTTTATACAATCTAAATCGTTTATTCAAAAAAATGCAACTTTAGATTTACTTTCTAAACCCACACATGCACCTTGTTGGATAGACCCAACAACATTAATTCAACGAATAGTAGCTTACGAAAAACAGAGCGAAACCATTATCCTTTATGATTTTCAAATAGCCATAAGTAGATTACCATTTAATTATAATCCTGAAAATATTTCAAATCAGATTGAACTCATCACAGATTTTGAACTTAGACAAGTACTCAAATACCATTTTAATTTCATTAAACTTGAAGATGTTAAACTCACTCAACCTGAATTATGGTTACAATCTGTACTCATAAAAAACAATAAACATGAACTCGATTATTTTCAGAATAAGCTTTCAACCAATCTAAGAAAAGAGATAGGGAATTACACTTGGGATTGTAAACTAAGAGATCATTATTACTTGGAATACGATTACCCTTCGCAAAAACAAATCCGAAAGAAAACCATAAAGAAAGAGTTAAAACTTCATGATTTTCATGTTCATAAAAAAGGACCTGAATCACTGTTAGATAATCTAAAGGGCATATTTAAGTTCAATAAAAACACCGTCAAAATAAAAAGCATTTACGGTTTTATGTATTTCAAAAAACAGAAATATTATACGACCATTCAGCCTCATGACGATATCAAATTCTTGTATTTATCACCAAATAACCCAAGTATGTTATTAAGTCAGGTGGTGCATTACAACTTAAAAGAATCAACGTTTTGGGATGAATCGAGCAAAAAAAACATGATTAATCTGCTCAAAGGCCTATATAACATTTGGAATCGGCCGGATTATAATGAAGGTGCCTATTTATTTTTAGCTACAGGTCTTTTATATAGTGATAAAATATCGCGAGAATTGGCGGCCGAAATTTGGATTAAAGCCAATTACGAAACCACATTAGATAATAATTTATTAGGAAGTTTTATCGGACGATTAGAAGCTGGCGAATACGCTCCATTAAAAAGATTCACGGATTTATTAACTAATAATTTATTTAATATTTCTAAAACACATAATGACTTTTTGTTTCAACTTTTAAGTTCTGCTGTTAAAGAAATGAATGACATTCCTATTCGTGGCAGTAAAAAATTATTAGAGATTTTACTAGAACTTAAGCACAGCTCTAATGCAGCTAAACTTGAAGATTCAACTAAAGAAAAATTACTTAAATGGCAAAACGTAGCTTCCGTAAAGCCAGTGATTAAAAAAATATTAGATATTAAATAAGTGGGGTAAAACACACCAAATATTTACACAAACCTAATTACACCAATGACAATCAGCTAATTAACACAATTACATAAATATACATTAGCTTTATTAAACCTTCAATTTTAGTTAAAAATAAACGTGTGAGCGTTAATATTCTTAGCAATAACGACAATTGTAATACTTTTACTCGTATATTTTTACGTATTGAATAAGACAGAAGACACAGCACCCCAAATACCAGGAAAACGAAAGTTTCGTTGGCTTCGCAGAACATTACGCGTTCTGTTAGGCATTCTTGTGTTTTTATTTTTGGTGATTCTTTTTGTTCGCAGTCCTTGGGGACAATCTATTATCGTTGATAAAGCCGTCAGTTTCGTCGCTGATAAAACAGGAACTAAAGTTGCCATAGAAAAACTTTTTATCACATTTGATGGTGATGTGCAACTCGATGGCCTGTATCTCGAAGACATTAAAGGTGACACTTTAGTCTATTCTAAATCACTCGAGGCCAACATTCCATTATGGAAAATGATACGCGGAGAAGGTGTCGGTGTAGACGCTTTAGATTGGGATGGTTTACGTGCCAATATTATTAGAAAAGATAGTATTACAGGTTATAATTTTCAGTTCTTAATTGATGCTTTTGCCTCAACTGACACGACAACCGTAAAAACAGACACCACCTCTACTCCATTAAACCTCGTTATTGGCAACTTAAATTTCAATAATTTCGATATTGTTTTTGATGATGCTGTAGCCGGAATCGATTCTAGATTTAAAATTGGCGAACTGAAAGCCGATATGGAAACCACCAATATTGAGGACATGATTTTTGAGGCTTCAGATATTGAGTTGAATAATGCTAACATTAAATTCATACAAAAGCCTGCTGCCATTGACACCACATCCTCTGACGCTCCATTACCAAAATTAGTTTTCGAAAACATAGCGCTCAATAATGTGGTTGCTTATTATGAATCGCAACCCGATCGCCTGATTGCAGATGTCGATATTTCAGAATTTGAAACACAATCCCCAAATATAAATTTAGCAGATAGTGATTTCAGTCTTAAGAAAATTACGCTTAAAAACTCAAGAATTAGCTTAACAACCGAAGCTGAAATGAATGGTTTAGCTCCAAAAATTAAAGACGTTACTGAAGATTCAAAAACAAATAACAATAGTTTTGAATGGCCTCAACTAAATGTTAATGTTGCGGCAATTGATTTTGAAAACAACACTATCGATTATCGTGTAGGCAATGCAAAACCGACAAAGGACGTATTCAATCCTGATGCGATTGCACTGTCAAATTTCACACTTCAAGCGAAGGACATTTTATTAAAAGATAAAAACGCAAGCCTAAATTTAGAGCAGCTTAATTTTAATGAAGCTTCAGGATTAAACCTAAATCAATTGGCTGTCAATTTCAACGCAACAGACCAAAACATGCGTTTAGACGATTTGAAATTTAAATTAAATAATAATTCAATTTCAGGTTATGCACACTTAGAGTATCAATCACTTTCAAAATTAATAGACGCGCCTGAAACCACTAAAGTCAACTTAAATTTACCGTCGTTTCAGCTTTCACTAACAGAGATATTCAAATTTCAACCCGATTTAAAAAATAACGAATACCTCAATAAATTAAGCAAAAAATTAGTTTTAGGAAGTCTGAATGCTTCAGGAACTTTAGCTTCAATAAAATTAAATAAAGCCGAACTTAATTGGGGAAATTCAACACAAATTTCCACCAACGGAACACTTCAAAATATAACAGACACCGAAACACTTGTCTTTGATATTCCGCAATTTACCGCAGTTACAAAACGATCCGATTTAATTCAATTTGTCAGTGAAAAGGATTTGGGAGTTAGCTTACCGAAGGATGTAAAGTTTGTTGCACAATTTAAAGGGAACCTTGAAGACATTTCAACTAAAGCTAAATTAACCACAACACAAGGAATCGCGACTGTTGATGGAAATTATAAAAACGCAGAATCAATTGCTTTTAACGCTGATATAAGTATTGACGATTACAAGCTAAATGAATTACTAAACAACCCACAATTGGGAGCATTAAGTCTTTCTATTACATCGCAAGGCAATGGTAATACCATCAACACACTTAATGCTAATTTAGACGGGAAAATTTCTGAATTTCAACTGAATAACTATGACATTAAAGATCTTAATATTAGCGGAGATATTGTCAATGGTGCAGGAAACATTAACTCAACATATAAAGACGATAACCTCAACGCAACTTTAGAAGCTTATGTCGTTTTAGATTCTATAAATCCTGAAATCAAAGTAGATCTCAATGTTATTGGTGCCAATTTAGAAGCACTCGGTTTAATGCAGCGTAATGTTAAAACAGCAATGCATATTAACGCCAGTTTTAAAGGTAATGGAGACAGCTATGACGCCAGTGCAAAAATGAACGATGGTGTTGTTGTGTATGACAATAGAACTTATTTAATTGGTGATTTAGATGCCGTTGCCCATGTAGATAACGACACCACATCTGTATCGCTTCAAAATAAAATTATAGATTTAAATTTACAGTCTAACGCCAATCCTCAAACATTTAGCAAAGCGATACAAAGGCATGTATTAAGCTATTTTTATAGAGATGAAACTGTATCAGATACCATTTCAGATTTTGTAAACTTAAAACTTGAAGGCAAAATTGCTGAATCGTCTTTACTTAACGACGTGTTTTTGGTCAATGTAAAAGATTTGGATACGATTGACTTTGCCGTAGATTTTAATGAAAAGGCACGAATTTTCAAAGCAAATATCACAGCACCACATCTTAATTATAGTGGAAACACCTTAGATAGTCTCGCCTTTTCAATGGATACAGACCCAGAAAATTTCAATTTTAATTTTGGTTTTAATAATGTGAATGTTGGTCCTTTAGACGTTCCGAAAACGGTGATCACAGGTAAACAAACGGATCATGAATTAGCCCTCAATTTCTCAGGTTATCACGAGGAAGAAACCTTAATGAATGTCAATACTAAAATCACAGGCAGTCGAGATCAATTACGATTTACAGTGAATCCTGACAGCTTAATTCTCAACAAAAAAAAATGGATCATCCCATCTGGCAATGAAGTGATTCTAACAGAGAAAAATTTGGAATTTAATGACTTCAAGATTACAAAGAACAATCAATCTATAGAACTCACTGATACATTAGAAAACATCGCTAAGAAGCATATTGCTATTATATTTGAAAATTATGACATCAATGAATTTTTCAACTATTTAAGTCCAAAAGCCGAATTAGCCACTGGAAAATTAAATGGTGATTTTGTTCTTGAAGATCCTTTTGAAAACGCAGGAATCATTGCCGACTTAAGCATTAAAGATTTTTACGCACTTCAAACGGATTTAGGTACTTTGAGCATTAACGGGAATTCTCTTGGCACAAATAGTTACGCTTTTAATGCCGGCTTAAAAGGAGGTGATATTGATTTTGATCTCACCGGCGACTATACAGTGACGAACAACATTGCGAATCTCGATCTTGATTTTGACATCAATGAATTCAAAATAAAAGCGCTAAACACCTTATCTCAAGGTGAAGTTAAAAATTCTGAAGGTAGTTTCTCTGGTGCTTTTAGAGTAACAGGCACCACTGCAGATCCACAATACGATGGGTATCTCACATTTAATAATGCAAGTTTCAACATCGCTAAACTCAACTCAAAGTTTAGTATGGCCAATGAAAAACTGAACATTAACAACAGTGGGCTTTCTATGAAAGATTTTACCATTCGTGATGAAAACGATAATGCCTTGGTGCTTTCAGGTAACGTTGGCACCGAAAGTTTTATCAATCCAACATTCGATTTAACAGTAAAAACTAAAAATTTTCAAGTCTTAAATGCCACTAAAGAAGACAACGAAGAATTTTACGGCAAAGTAACTTTTGATGCTAATGCAAAACTTACTGGCGATTTACAAATCCCAAAATTAGACACTAAACTCACATTAGGTTCAGATACAGACTTCACCTACGTGTTACCATCTTCTGTTGCTAGTGTTGAAGAACGTGATGGCGTGGTTGTATTTGTAAATCGAGAAAATAGAGATGCTATTCTCACCCAAACAGAAGAACAAACGGCAACAATAAAAGGCTTTGATATTTCAGCCTTATTTAACGTCGGTAAAAATGCTGCAGTGACTATAATTATTGATGAAGAAACTGGAGATAATTTTAAAATTTCGGGTGAAGGCGATTTTGTTTTCACCATGAAACCGAACGGCAGAATTACATTAACTGGTGCTTATGAAATTTCAGAAGGGCATTACGAACTCAATCTTTACAATTTAGTTAATCGAAAATTTTTAATTGCGCAAGGTAGTCGTGTTACTTGGTCTGGTGACCCTTTTGATGCTAAACTTGATGTACGCGCTATTTACAACTTAGAAACCTCAGCATATGGACTGATGGCCTCTCAAATTTCTGGTGCAGATTCTTCTGTAAAAAGCAAATACCAAGAAGTTTTACCCTTTAATGTGTATCTTAATATTGACGGTGAACTTTTGCAGCCTAAAATTTCATTCGGCTTAGATATGCCAGAAGAAGAACAAGGCGCAGTAAGCGGACAAGTGTATAGTAGAGTGCAACAAGTGAACCAACAAGAAGGCGAACTGAATCGACAAGTCTTTTCATTATTAGTCCTTAATCGGTTCTACCCAGATTCTGGCAGCGATGGTAGTGATGGTGGTTTTGCGACGATAGCAAGAGACAATTTAAATGATGCGGTTTCTGATCAACTTAATGCCTTTTCAGACAAACTTTTAGGCCGTTCTGGTATTGAACTCGATTTTGGATTGAATAGCTACACAGATTATCAAGGCGACTCACCAACAGACCGTACAGAATTAGAAATTGCGGCAAAGAAAAAATTGTTTAACGACAGATTAACCGTGAGTGTTGGTAGTGATGTGGATATACAAGGTAGCAGCAGCACTGATGAAGAAACACCTATCATTGGTAATGTAAGTCTTGAATACGCCTTAACCGAAGATGGGAGATACCGACTCAAAGGCTTTAGAAAAAGTGAATTTGAAAATGTTATTGATGGCCAAACCATAGTCAGTGGTATTAGCTTAATATTTACTAAAGAATTCAACCAATTTAACGAACTTTGGGATGCTATTTTGCGTTCTAAGAAAGAGAAAGAAGCAGCATCCGAAGCTGAGGACGTTACTCAAGAAAAACAAGAAGCTACAGACGAAAGTATGGAACAGAAAACAAATTAAATTTGAAAAGAACTTTAAGACATAGCGTTGCCTTTATCATATTCGGAATGGTGCTATACTCGTGCAGTATCACAAAACATATTCCTGAAGGTGAACGCTTATATACAGGTGCTACCATTGAAATTGCAGCTGATTCTATCATAAAAAATGAAAAAGAACTAAAAACAGAATTAGAAACCATTTTGAGACCAGAACCCAATTCTAAGTTTTTAGGAATGTATGTGGGTTTATATTATTACTACAAAAACCAAAAAGAGAACCCAGGATTTCTCAATAGATGGCTCTATAAACAACTTGGAGAAAAACCCGTTTATCAATCTAGCGTAGAACCGTTTGAAGTTGAAGCTGTTTTAAGAAACCGATTAGAAAACAAAGGATTTTTCTACAGTACTGCAACATCTTCTTTTGAAGAGAAAGAGATTGAAGCCTCTATAAATTACAAACTAAATGTCACGGAACCTTATAAAATGAAGCGTTTTGAAATTGACTCCATGCCTTCACCACTTTATGAAGCGGTCAAAAAAGAAACTGACAAATCCCCTTTTCAAAATGATATGCGTTTCGATTTGTCTAATATGAAATTAGAACGTCAACGTATTGATACAGAGCTAAAACAACAAGGCTATTATAATCTGAATTCAGATTTTTTCATTTTTGAAGCCGACACGACGCAATATGATAAAAAGCGTTTCGATTTATTTTTAAAATTAAAAGCTGAAGTTCCTAAAAAGGCAACCATTCCTTACCAAATTTCTTCAATAAACGTCTTTTCAAATTACGATTTACAAGATTCAACGCACGTAGCGCCCGAACGATTCAACAACAAGAATTATATCCAAGATACACTTTTTATGAAACTAAAATATCTTGATGAATTTGTTACACTAAAGGAAGGCGATTTATATAGTCCTGACGAATCTAAAAATACAGCAAGACGACTTTCAAAAATCGGAGCCTATAAATATGTGAACATTCAATATAAAGAAATTGATTCATTAGAAACCGATAGTTTAGGACTACTAGAAGCCAATATATTCTTATCACCATTAACTAAACGTGCTGTTCGTGCAGAATTACAGGGCGTTACCAAATCTAATAATTATACAGGACCACATTTAGCATTAACTTATAGTAATCGTAATGTTTTTAATGGTGGAGAAACCTTAAATATTAGCACAAATGTGGGTTATGAATCTCAGTTTTCAAGTGGTGATGATGCAGGAAATACGAGTTTAGAATTAGGCTTAACGACAGAACTTATTTTTCCACGCGTTTTATTTCCTGTCAAAATTAATACAGATTTCTTTAAATATTCAATCCCAAAAACAATAACAAGTGTTGGTCTTAACTATTTAAGTCGAAGTGACTTGTACACCTTACTCTCTGCAAATGGCCAATTCGGCTATTCTTGGAATGCCAATAGATTTATTACATATGCATTTAACCCTATTGCTGTAAGCTATACGAGACTTTCAAATACAACAGCAGAATTTGACGCTATTTTGGAAGAAAATTCATATTTGGAGCAAAGTTTCGACCAGCAATTTATTTCAGGAATGACCTTTTCATTCACCTACAACGAAATGGTGGATGCTAACGACCCAAATCAATTTTACCTAAATACTACCTTAGATGTTGCAGGTAATTCAATTAGCTTATTAGGACAAGAAACCACATCTGGTGAACCTAAAGAGTTTTTAGGCTTAGAATATGCGCAATATGCAAAAGCTGATCTCGATTTAAGATTCCATCTTAATTTCGGTAAAGATCGAGCGCAAACTCTAGCAACGCGTTTATTTGCTGGTTATGGTTTACCTTATGGAAATTCGGATGTCATTCCGTATGTAAAACAATATTTTTCAGGAGGACCTTACAGTGTCAGAGCCTTTAAAACACGCTCTTTAGGACCAGGCACCTATGACGATGAGAGCGATGACGATAGTGATGTGACCTACTTTGATCAAACCGGAAACATTAGACTCGAAGCCAATGTAGAATATCGTTTTCCGTTATTTTCATTTTTCAAAGGTGCGGTATTCGCTGATGCTGGAAATGTATGGAACTCCAAAACGAATTCAGTGTTTGATGGCGAAGATAAATTCACCTCTAACTTTATCAATGAATTAGGCATGGGAGCAGGATTTGGATTGCATATAGATGTGCAAGGCTTCGTAATTCGCTTTGATTTGGCAGCACCATTTCACGATCCTTCACTAGCAAAAGGTGAACGCTGGGATTTTAAATATGATGAACCTGTACTTAATTTTGCTATTGGGTATTCGTTCTAAATAGAGACAAGCCCACGTAAGCTGACACCATAAATCTTCTTTTTTTTATCATTTATCTCAAACTTCAAGCTAAAAGCTTAATAAGGTCGCACCTAATTCCTAAAATTATTATATATTTATTGATTCACATATTTTAAAAACACAGATTCACATTTAGATGACAGATAAAGAAAAATTCATGAAAGAAGCGGTTAACGCTGCCCTTAAAGGAATGAACAATAATGAAGGAGGCCCCTTTGGTTGCGTCGTTGTTAAAGACGGAAAAATTGTAGGTCGCGGCAATAACAAGGTCACCTCAACCAACGATCCAACAGCACATGCCGAAGTTACAGCCATCAGAGATGCTTGTAAAAATTTAGATTCTTTTCAATTAGACGGTTGCGAAATTTATACTTCTTGCGAACCGTGCCCAATGTGCTTAGGTGCTATTTATTGGGCACGACCAGACAAAGTGTATTACGGTAGTAATCAGGTAGATGCTGCAAATATTGGCTTTGATGACGAATTTATTTATAAAGAAATTCCATTACCATACTCAGAACGTAGTATTCCTTTTGAGCAATTAGCGAGAGAAGTGGCTTTAGAACCTTTTCAGGAATGGACTAAGAAACTAGATAAAACAGAATATTAAATAACCTATTACGTCAGTTCGAGTATTTCGACTTTTGGGTCGAAATGTATCGAGAACCTTAAGTATTTCATAGCTTCTCGATAAAAAATTCCAAAAAAAGAATTTCACTCGAAGTGACGCTATCGTTTCATTTTTAATTTATTTATAATTGAAATCATTAACATGATCACCTTCATCCTAAATAACAAAACCATTAAAACGTCAGATCATTCAGGTATGACGCTATTGGATTTTGTACGTTACCAACAACGTCTTACAGGCACAAAAATTGGATGCCGTGAAGGTGATTGTGGTGCTTGCACATTATTAGTTGGCACACTAAAACACAACACCGTAGAATATAAAAGCATCACCTCATGTATTTCACCATTAGGAAATGCACACGGCAAACATATTGTAACGGTTGAAGGCACAAATCTAAAAGGCAAGCTAACCTCTGCTCAAGAAGCCATGAAAGCAAATTACGCGACGCAATGCGGATTTTGCACACCAGGTTTCGTCGTCGCTTTAACAGGTTTTGCATTATCGAATTCAGAAAATAATTACGAGAATGCACTAAATGCCATTAGCGGCAATATTTGCAGATGCACAGGTTATAAAGCGATCGAAAAAGCGGCACATCAAGTGGTTGAAAAACTAGAGAATCAAGAAGAAAAGTCTTCCAAATGGTTAATTGACAATGACTTTATCCCTGAGTATTTCGAAAGCATTCCAGAACGTTTAAAAGACATCGAAGGAAAATATCTAAATCAATCTAAAGGAAAATTTGTTTCTGGAGGTACGGATTTATACGTCCAAAAAGCAGATCATTTAGCGGATAATGACGTGCATCTAATTGCTGAAAAAGAGTATCTAAAAGGCATTAGCATTGAAAACGGCATTTGTACCATCGGAACCAACTCAACCGTTTCCGATTTATGGAATCACAAGGCACTGAACACTTATTTCCCAAATTTAAAGAAGCAGCTCAAACTAGTCTCTTCTGAGCAAATTAGAAATATGGCTTCCTTTGGTGGTAATTTGGTTAACGCCTCACCAATTGGTGATATGACGATTTTCTTTTTAGCTTTAAATAGTGAGATAACCATTTCAAATGAAAATCAAAAAGAACGAACTCGCGAGCTTAAAAATTTCTACCAAGGATACAAAACCTTCGATTTAAATGAGGGTGAACTACTAAAAGACATCACCTTTAAATTACCAACAAAACAGTCATTTTTCAATTTTGAAAAAGTGTGTAAACGTACCCATTTAGATATTGCAAGTGTCAATTCTGCCATTCAGTTGTCTGTTGAAAACGACACCATTACAGAAGCTCACGTTTCAATTGGTGGTGTTGCTGCTATTCCAAAGTATTTACATGAGACTTCCGCTTTTTTAACAGGGCAACCACTGACTACAGAAACGATATTGAAAGCTAACGAGATACTTCAAAAAGAAATCAGTCCAATTAGCGATGTTAGAGGCACAACAGATTACAAACGATTGCTTGCTAGACAATTATTTTTCGCGCATTTCACGGAGTTGTTTCCAAAGCATTTCACCCTAAACGATTTTATTCAACATGCATAAGAACAAAGAAAATAAAGTCTTAGACACGAAGTTAGATGCGGTTTCAAAATCATTAAAACAGAGCATTAAAAACTTAGATTCTTACACACATGTTAGAGGTGAATCTTTGTATGTAGATGATGTTAATATTAGGCAAGGCACCTTTCACGCGGTGGTTTTCGATTCACCAAAAGCACATGGAAAGATTAAAAGTATCGATTACTCAAAAGCGGAAGCATTAGATGGTGTGGAACGCATCTTCACGTACAAAGATGTTCCTGGTAAAAACGAAATTGGCGGCATTATTCCAGACGAACCTTTATTTGCAGAACACGAGGTCCATTTTTGGGGCATGCCAATTGCGCTAATTATTGCAGAATCAGAATTTATTGCCAGAAAAGCTCGAGATTTAATCGAAATAGACATTGAAGAACTGCCAGTAATAACCACAGCAAAAGAAGCGAAAGCAAAAGGTAGTTTTATTAATGCACCACGTTCTTTTAGTTTAGGAGATACAGAAAAAGCATTTACAGATTGTGAGTACGTTTTTGAAGGCGACACCTTTTCCAACGGTCAAGAACATTTATACATCGAAGCACAAGGTGCTTACGCAGAACCTTTAGAAAATGGCAATATAAAAGTGACGTCTTCTACACAAGGACCAACTTCTGTACAGAAAACAATTGCACAAGTTTTAGGTATTGCTATGCATAAAATTGAAGTCGATGTCACACGACTTGGTGGCGGATTTGGAGGAAAAGAAGACCAAGCAACTCCTTGGGCAGTTATGGCTGCTTTGGCGACGTATCATTTAAACCAATCGGTAAAATTGATACTGAATCGGCATGATGATTTACGCATGACAGGTAAACGTCATCCATATGAAAGCACTTATAAAATTGGACTTTCTAAAGAATTAAAAATCCTAGCCTACCAAACTGAATTTTTACAAAACTCTGGAGCAGCAGCCGATTTATCGCCAGCCATTGCTGAGCGTACGTTGTTTCATGCCACCAACAGTTATTATGTGCCAAACGTAACAACCAAAGTATTGAGTTGTAAAACCAATTTACCACCAAATACAGCCTTTAGAGGTTTTGGTGGACCACAAGGTATGTTTGTTATTGAGTCTGCGATTGCAAAAGCTGCTTCTGAAATTGGTGTTTCTGCAAGACAAATTCAAGAAGCCAATTTGTTAGATGAAAATGACACGTTTTCCTATGGACAAATAGCAAAAAAAGTAGAAGCTAAAAACACATGGCATTCTGCTAAAAACATATTTAATAGTGACGCTTTAGAACAAGAGGTTTCAGACTTCAACAAAAACAATACAGCGTTTAAAAAAGGGGTATCGTTTATGCCCATTACTTTTGGTATTTCGTTTACCAATACACCAATGAATCATGCACGTGCTTTGGTTCATATTTATTTAGATGGAAGTATTGGTATTAGTACTGCTGCTGTAGAAATGGGACAAGGAGTAAACACAAAAATGATGCAAATTGCAGCTGATATTTTCTCGGTTTCTATAGAACACATTAAGATTGAAACTACCAACACCACAAGAGTGGCCAACACCTCACCTTCTGCTGCGAGTTCTACAGCCGATTTAAACGGAAAGGCCACTCTAATGGCATGTAATGCTTTATTGGAACGTCTCAAAAACGTGGCAGCTGCCTACTTGAAAGTGACACCTGAAGCCATTGTATTAAAAGACGAATTCGTTTACATGAATAACGAAAAAACAGATGTAGAATGGAAGCATCTGATAAGCATGGCTATGTTAGAGCGTGTCGCTTTAACTGAAAATGCACATTACGCCACACCAGAAATTCACTTTGATAAAACGAAGGAAAAAGGGCATCCTTTTGCTTATCATGTTTA
Source organism: Winogradskyella psychrotolerans (assembly GCF_018860545.1). Lineage (GTDB taxonomy): Bacteria > Bacteroidota > Bacteroidia > Flavobacteriales > Flavobacteriaceae > Winogradskyella > Winogradskyella psychrotolerans_A. The sequence continues at coordinate 519,922 of NZ_JAHKPN010000011.1, forward strand.
TGGTACAGCGATTACAACGACAACTATAGATTGCACGCGTGGGACTTACGAATTTGATTCTGTAAAAATCGTTCATGATTATGGCAAAAGCATGAGTGAAGGGATTGATTTAGGTCAGGTTGAAGGTGCATTAATTCAAGGTATGGGTTGGATGACTATGGAAGAAATTGCTTATAATGATGAAGGTAAATTACTCTCGAACGCGCTTTCCACTTACAAAATACCAGATATTTTTTCTGTACCAAAAAGCGTGGAAGTGATTCCTGTGGAAACCAAAGGACATGAATTAGCTATTTTAAAATCAAAAGCCGTTGGCGAACCGCCTTTAATGTATGGCATTGGTGCTTATTTTGCACTTCAAAATGCCATAAAAGCCTTTAATCCCAACTATGATTTAAAGTTTCACGCTCCAATGACTCCTGAAAAAGTCTTAATGAGTTTATACAGTTAAAAAGCCATGGAAGAATGTCTTATATATAGTAAGCGATGCTTTTTAGATGATGTATTTAAAGAAGCTACAATTCATGTAAAACATGGGAAAATTAATCGTATAAATGGAGGATATCATCAAGTTGAAAACATTCCGTTTTTAGACTATCAGAATCTCATCGTCATGCCTGGTATTATTGATACGCACGTGCATATTAATGAACCTGGTCGCGAAGATTGGGAAGGTTTTGATACAGCTACAAAAGCGGCAGCTGTTGGAGGTGTGACTACGCTAATTGAAATGCCATTAAATGCAAGTCCAGTTACTACAAACATCAAATCATTTAAATTAAAACAAGACGCTTCTAAAGGTAAGCTTCATGTGAATTGCGGATTTTATGGTGGTGTTATTCCAACAAACAAAAAGGATATTGAAGATTTAATAAAAGCGGGTGTTTTTGGAATTAAAGGTTTTCTATCCCATTCGGGAATTGATGAATTTCCTAATGTTTCAAAACTAGATTTGGAAGCTATTGCGCCTATTCTAAAACAATATGATATCCCTTTATTGCTTCATTGTGAATTAACTGACGATGATGTTCCTGAAGTGACAAATCCTAAAAATTATCAAGAGTATTTAGAATCAAGACCTCAACATTGGGAAACTAATGCTATTGATTTAGCTTTAGAGCTTCAAAAAGCCTTTGATATTAAAGTGCATATTGTTCATCTTTCGGCTTCAGAAGGTATTGAGCGCATTAAACTGCGTAAAAAAGAAACCAATAAACTGACTGTAGAAACCTGTCCGCATTATTTATATTTTAATGCAGAAACCATTCCGGATGAGTCACCCATTTTCAAATGTGCTCCACCCATTAGAGAAAAAGCTAACAATGACCAACTTTGGGACTTTTTATTAGACGATGGTTTTAACTTTTTAGCCTCAGACCACTCACCTGCTCCACCTGAACGTAAACAATTAGAAAGTGGAGATTTCTTTAAAGCTTGGGGAGGCATATCAGGATTGCAGTTTACACTTCCTATATTGTTTTCTGAAGGTAAAAAAAGAGGATTACCAACAGAAAAACTCATTTCATTGCTAACAAAGCAACCAGCAGAATTTTTAGGAATTAATGATAAAAAAGGTGCTTTAATCGCAGGCTTTGATGCTGATATTACAGTTTGGGATGACACTTTAGAAATTCCTATTTTAGAAGGCACTATACAACACAAGCATAAAGCAACACCATATATGAATGAAAAGCTCATTGGAAAAGTAATGCATACATTTGTGAATGGTGTTCAAGTAGTTGAAGACTCAAAATTAAAGACGCTTCAACAAGGACAATTACTACTTAAGAGGATATATGATTAAAATATTAATATTATTAACTTGGCTTACTATTTTTATAATTATAGTTGCTGGCACCTACAAAATTCAGAATCTCATCAGTGATTTTAAAGCTAAAGGCAAGGATGAAAAAGCAGAAGTCTTACAAACATCTCAAAATTGGTTTTACGCTTTAATTGTTATCGCTTCTATATGTGGTATTGGTGTTTTATATCTTTTTTTGAAAGGCACTATTTACGAAAGTCATTTTTTTGAATGGCTAAATTTAACGGTTCGCTTAATTCACATCACTTTCGGAATTGCTTGGATTGGAGCTTCATTCTATTTTGTGTTTTTAGAGAATGCCTTAAACAGAACTGAAAATGTAAGAGATGAATTAGCAGGTAACCTTTGGGCCGTTCATGGTGGTGGATTTTACTATGTAGAAAAATACAAATTAGCACCAAAAAAAATCCCGAAGCATCTGCATTGGTTTAAATATGAAGCTTATTTTACTTGGCTTTCTGGGTTTTGTCTGCTTTCAATCGTCTATTATTTTAATGCCAGCTCGTATTTAATAGATCCTGAAGTTTTAGATATTTTGCCTGTAACAGCTATTACTATTAGCGTAGCTTCATTAATAATTGGCTGGATATTATATGACCAAATTTGCAAACGTTTAAGCAATAATAAAGTCGTTTTTACCATGGCAATAACAGTTTTGGTATTTTTATTTGCTTGGTTTTATGCTCAAGTTTTTAGTGGGAGAGCGGCTTATATTCACTTTGGTGCTTTTCTAGGAACTTTAATGGCTGCCAATGTTTTTTTCATTATAATTCCTGGGCAAAAACGTATGGTCGCTGCAGCAAAGAAAGGCTTGCTTCCAGATCCTGCAGATGGAAAAGCAGCTGGATTACGATCGTACACTAATAATTATTTTACACTTCCTGTGTTGTTTGTGATGATTAGCAATCATTTTCCGAGTACGTTTGGAAATACCTACCAATGGATTGTTCTTATTGGTATTACTTTGGGAACAGCAGGAGTTAAACACTATCTCAATTTACGCGAAAAAGGACAGCTTTCTATTTGGGTAATGCCAATTTCTGTATTACTTTTATTTGGGATGGCGTTTATGACGGCACCTACACCTCCAAAATATGAAAACTGCCAAGAAATGGTTTCGTTTATAGACGTTCAAACCATTATTAATAATAGATGTACAGTTTGCCATTCTTCAAATCCAATAGATGCGATATGGAAAGTTGCACCAAATGGCGTGAAATATGATACGGCTGAACAGATTTATAATTTAAAAGATAAAATTTTTCAACGCGTCGTAGTAAGTAAAAACATGCCTTTTAATAATAATCAAACAGGAATGACCCAAGAAGAACGCGATATGATTAATTGTTGGATCAATCAAGGAGCACCAAAATAAAGCATATGATAACAATAGACCAACTTAATTCACTTTCTAATGAGGAAGCATTTTCTAAATTAGAGCAATGCTGTGTTTCCAAAACTTGGGTGAATGGTATGCTTGCAAGTAGACCTTTTGCGACGGAAAGTGAATTGATCACAAAAGCCGCATCAATATGGTATAACGATTGTGCATTAGACGATTTTAAAGAAGCCTTTACTGGCCATCCGAAAATTGGAAATATAGAAAGTTTAAAAGCCAAATTCGCTCATACCGCAAATTGGGCAGGAAACGAACAAGCTAAAGTTGCAGAAGCTAATACAGATACTATTGAAGCTTTAGCCAAAGCCAATGATGCATACGAAGCTAAATTCGGTTATATTTTTATAGTGAGCGCTAGTGGAAAATCGGCAGAAGAAATGTTAGCGATTATCAATTGTAGGTTGAATCATGACGAAGCCGATGAAATTTATGTCGCTATGAATGAGCAGCATAAAATTACCGTAATTCGATTAGTAAAACTCATTGAAAATCTTGCTGAAAACGCAGATTTAAGTAGTCATTTAACCACGCATGCTTTAGATACCTCTTTAGGAATTCCTGCAAAACATATGCTGATAACTCTAAAAGGTTTACGTAACAATCAATGGAAACCAATGAGTGTTGGCATTACGAATAACGATGGTAGGATTTCAGATGTGTTGCCTCCTGGTCAACTTTTAACACCTGGACATTACACGATGCTCTTTGACACAGCAAACTATTTTAAAAACAGTAATCAAAAAGGGTTTTATCCTGAAGTTTCAATTCAATTTGAAGTGACAGATACAAACCATTATCACGTACCATTATTAATTAACCCTTATGGTTATTCAACATATAAAGGAAGTTAATTAATCACACTAGATAAAAACATTAATTTAAAAATACAATATTATGGCATATACATTTAATCCACCAAAGCGTTACTTAATGGGTCCTGGACCATCCGATGCACATCCTAGAGTTTTAAAAGCTATGGCATCTCCTTTAATTGGTCATTTAGATCCACATTTTGTAACCATGATGGATCAAGTTAAGGATATGGTTCAAAAAACCTTTTTAACGCAAAACAATCTAACATTTGTAGTTTCAGCTCCTGGAAGTGCAGGCATGGAAACCTGTTTAGCCAATTTATTAGAACCTGGTGACGAATGTATTATTTGCATCAACGGTGTGTTTGGTGGACGTATGGCAGAAATTGCAGAACGTTGTGGAGCCACTGTACATAAAGTAATCACTCCTTGGGGAAAAGTCACTTCTGAGCAACAAATAAAAGACGCTTTAAAAGACTGCCCGAAACCAAAATTGGTAGCTTTAGTACATGCTGAAACCTCAACTGGTGCTTTACAACCGTTAGAAGAGATTAGTAAACTTGTGCATGCTGTTGATTCGCTATTAGTCGTTGATGCTGTAACCTCTTATTGTGGTGTGCCCTTAAAAGTTGATGAATGGGGAATTGATGCCATTTACACAGGCTCACAAAAAAACTTAAGTGCGCCTCCTGGATTATCTCCTGTTAGCTTTTCTCCAAGAGCAGTTGAAGTTCTTGAAAATAGAAAGACCAAAGTTCAAAGTTGGTTTTTAGACTTAAATCTCGTTAAAAATTATTGGGCTGGAGCTAAAAGAGCCTATCATCATACAGCTCCTGTTTCTGCCGTTTTTGCTTTACATGAAGCGTTAAATTTAGTAATGGAAGAAGGCTTAGAAAACCGATGGAAAAGACATTATGAGGTGCATGATTATTTACAACAAGAATTAGAAGCTCTAGGCTTTAAATATTTAGTGGACAAAGCACATCGTTTACCTAACTTAAATTCTGTTTATTTACCAGAAAGCGTAACAGATGAAGCTGCTTTGAGAACCAAACTATTAAACGACTTTAATATTGAAGTTGGTGGTGGACTTGGTGATTTTGCAGGTAAAATTTGGCGTATTGGAATTATGGGTGAAAGTTGTACGCATAACCATGTAAATATGCTAATTGGTGCTTTAAAAGAAATACTTTAGTAACATATTTTGTCATAATGAGCGCAATTGAAAATGAATTCTAGATTTTTAATTGCGCTCAAACTGACATTATAAATTGTTTTTTAGCTAGCAACGTTTTTTAACGTTAAAGCTAAAGTTTGCACTCCTTTATCTATTTCTTGAGGTGAACTGTATTCATCTGGACGATGACTTACTCCATCTTTACTAGGAATAAAAATCATGGTTGTTGGAAACAATTGTGCCATAAACAAAGAATCATGATAAGCATGACTCGTCATCACTTTCGTTGAATACCCTAAACCTTTGGCTGCTTTTTCCGCTGTATGCACTAAATTCTCATCACAAGTGGCAGGTGGATCGCAATTCAATAATTCTATTGAATATTTAATATGTCGCTTCTCGCAAATTTCAGCGATTTCTTGTTTTAAATCTGCAAGAGTTTTGTCTCTAGTTTTAATATTTGTATCCCGTAAATCTATTTCTAAGTATGCTTCTTTGGGAATACTATTGACTGCACGTGGAAGAATATCAAAAATTCCAGTCGTTGCCACAGTATCTTCACTTTCCGAATCTTTTGCAATGCGTTCAACAGCCATCATAATTTCAGCTCCTGCGACACCAGCATCTTTTCTAATCGGCATTAGCACAGCTCCTGCATGACCACCTTCGCCTATCAATTTTACAATCAATGTACTTGGTGCTGCAATCTTATCTACTATACCAATATCTAAGTTATCTTTTTCTAAACGTGGGCCCTGTTCAATATGTAATTCTATAAAGGCGTGATAGTAATCTTCAGACAGTTTCACCTCATTTAAATCGCCTTTAAATCCTGCTGCTTCTCTTATGTCATTAAAAAACCCACCTTCTTTATCTTTAAGCTTTAAGGCTTGTTCGGGTGTTAATTGTCCAGACATCATTCTGCTTCCCAAACAACCAATGGCAAAACGTGTTGGTTCTTCTGCAGTAAACAACACCAATTCTATAGAGCGTTTTGGTTTATAATCTAAACTTTTTAAATACCTAATAGCTTCCAAACCACCAAAAACACCAACGGTTCCATCATATTGTCCAGATAATGGAATGGCATCGATATGAGAACCTGTTCCTACAGGTGCTAATTCTGGTGCTGTGCCTTCCCAACGTGCATATGTATTTCCTATGGCATCAACTCTAACCTTTAAACCAATCTCTTCACACAAGCCTATAAAATAATCACGCGCGTCTAAATCTTCTTGCGTATATAAAACTCTGGTCACCGATGGAAATTCGCTTGATGAAAAGCGTGCTAAAGTATTGAGCTCTTGGTGTATTCTATTCATAGTTATTTATATTGTTGTTGGAAATCGGTTCACATTTTTATAATAAATATAGACGGCTGGTTCTGTTCCTAAAGCACCAAACCATTGTGGACAATAGGGTGCCATCCAAATGCTATCTCCTTTTTTAATAGGATACCATTTATCTGCTAATCGGTAAATCCCTTGACCTTCTAAATAAATTAAGCCATGCTCCATAATGTGCGTTTCAACAAATGGAAGATTGGCTCCAGGATTATAGGTAAAAATATTCACCGCCATATCCCAAGACAAATTATCTTGTTCTGGCAATAAATTTTGCATCAACAAATTAGGATCATCACAATAGATGTTTTGTTCAATTTTTGAATCGGAATTAATTATAATTTCCGGAACAGGAAAGCCTTCTAACGGTTCATAAACTTTATGAAAAGTTAATAGTTTCGTACCTGCTTCAGCTTTAGAAAACAGATAATCTTTTCCTATTGGTACATAAACATAAGATCCTTTTTTGAGATTTTCGTTTTGATTTTCAACCGTTACGTCACATGAACCTTCTAAAACATAGAAGAAAATTTGTGAGTCTTTAGTGCTGCCTTTCAATTGTCCTGAGGCTTCCATGGTTATTAAAAGCTGACAAAAATTGGCTCCCATGGCTTCGTTAATTACCACATTAACTTCACAATTATCCCAACCAGGAACTTTACTATTTACAAATCCATCGCCTGTTATCACAGCATGATCAGATTCTACAACTGACCTTGATAAGGCTGTTAGTTTTATTTTACTCATAACTATTTTAATTAAATTCTTTAATTAGTTCGTCCAAAAATTGATCTGAAACTTTTAGAGCGACTTCTATATCTTCTGGGCTCGCATATTCTTCTGGATTATGGCTAATTCCATCTGTACAACGCACAAATAACATAGAAACTGGTGCAACTTTGGATATCATAACCGCATCATGACCTGCTCCACTTGTGATTTCTATGGGTTTATCAATGCCCACTTTTTTAATACTTTTTCTAAGCAAGTCTTTTAAATGATTATCACAAATCACAGCCGGATTCATTTGCATGACTTTCCAACTCAGTTTGATATTTCTTTTTTTAGAAATCTCTATAGCTTTATGTTGAAGTTGGTCTTGTATTTCGATTAAAAAGTCGGAATCCGCACTTCTGATATCCAGACTATGACACACAAAAGCAGGAATGACATTAGATGTATTAGACAACATATTCATTTTCCCGACAGTACCTACCAATTTCTCTTGATGCTTTTTCCCGGTTTTTTCTACTTCTAAAATAAATTCTGAAGCTGCACAAAGCGCGTCATCTCTTAAATACATTGGTGAGGTGCCAGCATGTGCACTTATGCCTTCCCAAGTTACCTCTACTCTAATTTGACTCGCAATATTGCTAACCAAACAGATTGGTAAATTTTCTTTACACAAAACAGGTCCTTGTTCAATATGAATTTCATAATAACCTAACCAGTCTCCTTCAGGAATTTTATCATTAGAAATGGCTTCTACATTTCCGTAATATGTTTCTATGGCTTCAGATAACGTCACGTTGCAATCATCTGTTCTTAGCAACCAATCCGTATCAAAATTACCAGCCAAAACACTACTTCCTAGATAAGCCGTATTAAATCGTGAACCTTCTTCATCCGAAAAACAAACAATATTTAAATGAAAAGGTAATTCTGTGTTGTTTTCTTTTAATCGTTGTGCTATTTCAATTCCGAGTATAATCCCTAACGGGCCATCAAAATTACCTGCGTTATAAACCGTATCGTAATGCGAACCAATAACAAAGTGTTTTGCATTTTGTTGGTTGCTTTTTAACACCCCTCTTACATTGCCTAAACTATCGCAAAACACATGTAAACCTGCTGCTTTCATCCAAGACATTAATAGGTTCTTGGCTTCATTATGTGCAGGTGTTCCAAAAAAGCGAGATAAACACTTATCGTCATCGCTGATTAAGGACAATTGCTCTAATCGTTTTGTAATTCGTTCTGTTCTAATATTCATTTAGGTCTGAGAGATTCAATTTATAAAAATACTGTTATTCAAAATAGATACAAACTAAAATGTAGATTTCTTGGAAGGGCTTTTTTATGCTTCAATGACAATTAATTTTGGTAAACGTTAACCTCATCATAGCGTAACTAATGAGATGGTAAGATGTAGAAAGGTTTAATTATAACCTTGTAGGTATAAATCGACTTTTCACATCTACAAGGTTTTGGAGATCTTACAAGACTAATTCAGGTTTTCTAGATTTACTTTTGTGAGAATCCGATATTCTGTGATTGAATAGTGTTTCACAATGGCTTCAACCAAATAATTTCTAACTACAAGAATGAGATGCTTGTTTTTATCATTTAAACAATTAGGAATCAATCTCTCTGCTGACCAATGCAAACCTTCATTCCTTAATTCAAGCTTTCCAAGTTCATCTATAATGAGATATGTCGTCTTAGTTTCGGAATCCGCAGAAATTAAAAATTCATTCGCTTTATCAAAAGCAGATTTCAAAAATTTAAAGTTTCCTATTTTAATAATATCTTCAGTGTCGAGTTCCGTTTCAAGTTCAAATTCATTCTTAGATTTTACCTCTAGAAAATAACGTTTTCCTTCGGCATTATCTGGACATAACAAACCATCAACATCATTTCGGTTCTTACACCACTTCGATAAAGTTGTTGTTTTACCTGATCGAATCTCTCCTGTAAGAATATAAATCATTCCGAAGGCACTTTAAAATGAATACAATTAGAAATGCCATTGGCCATAAAATATTTGAACCGCGTATACCCTTTGAGGTGTTTGGTATCTTTCCAAGTATATGAAATTATCTGTCGGAAATAAGGAAACAAATCCATCGCATTGCTAATATCTTCTTGATATTTAGACTCCTTTTTTCGAAGAAACTTCTGAACTACTTTCAATAAGAAAGGGCCAATCACGACATACCAAAGCATTAAAATTAAGAAACTTCTCAAGACAATATAAATGGCTTTTTCCCATCCAAAAAGTGGACCTCCAAATATTGAAAAAGCTAAAACTATAATCGCAATCGTAACCAGCCAAACCCAAATGACTTTAGTTTTAAAGGCTACTTTTTTCTTGTGATTCTCAGAGGTTGCAGAATCTAATTCTAGGTAAAAGTCCGCTTCGGTTTTATTGGCAATAATTCCAATAACATTTTTAATAAAGACTCCTGCCAAAACACCACAAACCCCATAGACTAATAAATATAATGTCACTAAAAATGATGTTGTTGATGTGCTAAACATAAAATTAAGTTTACTCTGCACCCAAGCACCATAAATATTAACGGCCTCCCATAATTCTGTGCCATATACAATGGTCAGTATTATTAATTTTTGAAGCGCAGACTCTAGAAATGTCACCATTCCTAAGACCATCAAAGTGATACCTTTCCATGAAAAGTTAGAAAACAAAACGGCTCCGAGAATAGCTTGAAAACTAACAGCTACATAAGCTCCGAAAGGTGAATATGGACTCACGGCCATTTTTATAATCAATACAATCACCAAGGCTTTTAAGATGGCTTGCCATTTATTTTCGGCATAATAGGCTATTAAACTAATCAGTAAAATAGAGACACCTCCAACAATTAATCCTGTAAATGGAGAATTAAATACGTGTAAAAAACCACCTAAACCCGACTCGTTTAAAGCCCAAAGTGCTGTTAGTTTTTCTATGATGGATTTGTTGTTTTTCATGCATACTCCCCGTAAAAACGGGAATCTTTTTTAATTCTCAACGGTGTCTTTATAATGCACTTGAAGCAATTGAGCCACCACGCTAATCGCAATTTCCTTTGGTGTATCTCCTCCAATGTCTAAACCTATTGGACACACCACATTTGTCATTCCTTCAGGAATATGCATCTCATTAATCAACATATTATTGAATCGCACTTTTTTTGTTTTGCTTCCTATTAGTCCTAAAAATTTAGTTTCGTTTTGTAATGCCATAGTTATCAAATCAAAATCGATGGCATGATTATGTGTCAATACTAAAACATAACAATTAGGTCCCCATTTTACAGCATCTTTAAAAGTTTTAAAATTGGTTTCATTGGTTTGATGCGTTGTAATACTTTCGTCTAATTCTAAGTTAGAAAACCAATCTTGTCGTGAATCTATAAGGTTTACTTTAAAAGGTGTATCGACTAATAATTTTGTGATTTCAACACCGATATGTCCTGCTCCAAATAAAAATAATTCTGGTGATTGATTCATAGGTTCTATAATAAATTCCACTTTTCCGCCACAACACTGTTCAAATTCGGGTCCTAAGGTATACGTAGATTCAATAATTCTATTTTCTTTTAAAGCAACGATAGCTTCGTCTATGGCTTTAAATTCAAGTTTCCCTCCTCCTACCGTCCCATGGATATCTTTACCCTCAGTCACGAGCATACGCGAACCCACCACACAAGGAGTTGATCCTAAACACTTGGTCACCGTTATAAAGGCAACAGGTATTTGCTTTTGTTTAAATTCAGAAAGTAATTCAATCCAGTTTTGCATTTCTAATAAAAAAGAGAATTTAAAAGTAAGGTTTTTTTGATATAAATGGTATTATCCTCTAAAACTAGAGTCAAACCTTTTAATAGCAATCAAACTTTTAAAATTTTCTGTAATCTTTACAATTTAACTTCGACTTAATCATTATATTGATTTTTCAAAATCAAATGAAATATTATGTCAAAACCATATTACGACGCTGCGGATTTACGCAAATTTGGAAAAATAACCGAATGGAGTGAAGAATTAGGAACAAAATTCTTCGATTATTACGGAAAAGTTTTTGAAGAAGGCGCCCTTACTGCTCGTGAAAAATCACTCATAGCTTTAGCAGTAGCGCATACAGAACAGTGTCCATATTGTATCGACGCTTATACAAAAGATACGCTTCAACGTGGGATTACTAAAGAACAAATGATGGAAGCCATACATGTTGGTGCAGCTATAAAAAGCGGAGCCACTTTAGTACATGGTGTACAAATGATGAATAAAGTGAACAAATTAGATGGGTAAAAGAAGCCCCTTTTAATTTCCCCAAAGGGGAAAAATCAGCACTCAATTAATGAGCAAGCATTCAAAACCCGAAATAGATTAATGGCGACAGCAACAAAATCACTAAAAAAACAAGGCAGCGACTTAGCGCAAAGTAATAGACAACTCGAAATACTTTCAAACGGTATCTTTAAAAGTGGTGAATTACCAACTTTCAAGGATAAAATTTCTGAAACAAGTCAATTTCCACTTAAGGCTAAAAAACTAGAAATTTTACAAATTAACGTTGGTTATATGTGTAACCAAGTTTGCGACCATTGCCATGTAGATGCTGGTCCGGACCGAAAAGAAATAATGACTAGAGATACCATGAGACAATGTCTTGAAGTCATAAAAAATTCAGGTGCGCACACGCTAGATTTAACTGGTGGGGCACCAGAAATGAATCCTGATTTTAGATGGTTTGTAGAAGAAGCTGCCAAAGCGGGAATTAAAGATTTCATCGTGCGTTCTAACTTGACCATTATTAGAGCCAACAAAAAATATTATGACTTGCCAGAATTCTTTAAAAAACACAATGTACATGTGGTAAGTTCTATGCCACACTGGACGCGTGGAAAAACAGATAAACAACGTGGTGATGGTGTTTTTGATAAATCTATTAAAGCGTTGCAAGAATTAAATGCTGTTGGTTACGGCATGCCAGGAAGCGATTTAAAACTAGATTTAGTTTACAATCCGTCAGGCGCTTTTTTACCAGGTGACCAAGCTGCTATGGAAAAGGATTTTAAAAAGGCCTTAATGGAAGATTTTGGAATTGAATTTCATAATCTATTTGCCATTACTAATTTACCAATTGCTAGATTCTTAGATTATTTAATCGCTTCAGAAAACTATGAAGATTATATGTATTCTTTGGTCGAAGCTTATAATCCGGCTGCTGTAGAAAATGTGATGTGTACCAATACTATTTCTATTAGTTGGGATGGTTATTTATTTGATTGTGATTTTAATCAGATGTTAGAGTTACCCGTAAATAGTAAATCAAGACACATATCTGAATTTAACGAAGAATTATTAGAAGGACGAAACATCGTTATTTCCCAACATTGCTATGGCTGTACTGCTGGTGCAGGAAGTAGCTGTCAAGGGGTTGTAGCTTAAACCAATTCCTGCGAAAGCAGGAATCTCAGATTAAAATAAATTAAAATTTCTGCTTTAGCAGGAATAACCAATGAATAACAAAACCGCCATATTAATCTTTGCAAATTCAGCAGAAAAACAATTGACGTCAAAATCAGTTGCTTCTTCTGACTTCTTTAATTTGCTTGATTCTGATACTGTAAAAACAGTAAAAAAAGCGGGTTTACCCTATTTTCATATTTCTGAAAAAGAACAAATAGGACATTCATTTGGCGAGCGTTTTACCAACGCTATTGAAACCGTTTTTAATAAAGGGTTTCAAAATGTGATTACACTTGGTAATGACATTCCCAACCTTACCGCTAATCTTATTTTAAAAGCTAAAGATAAATTAGAGAATTCAGATTATGTTTTAGGACCTTCAAGCGATGGAGGATTCTATTTAATGGGTTTCAAAAAAGCACATTTTAGTAAAACAGACATCCAAAATTTACCTTGGCAAACGTCTAAATTAAGACGTTGTTTACATCAAGAATTACAACAACAAAACGAAAGTGTTTCTTATTTAGAAACGCTAACAGATATTGATGACACTTCAGATATAGAATTGGTCTTAAAAAGTTTTAAATCTTTAGATTTCAATATTAGAAAACTGCTTTTAAAAATTCTAAAAAAATTAAAAACAATTGCAATAGTCGCCTCTGTTTTTCATGGTAGAACCGTTTTCAACAAACACTACAATAAAGGCTCACCTGCCTTACTTCATATTTAAAATTGGGTTTTAATGTCATTAAGACCTAAAGATTTTTTCAGCTAAATAATCTCACATTTTAAAAAATAGCCATGCTTGTGGTCTACATATGAAGCACATTTACTTATGCTTACTGTTATGCTTTTGCTTTTTCAGTAATGCCCAAATTACAATTACCGGAACAGTTACCGAAGCCAGTTCAAAAACACCTTTGCCCTTTGTTAATATCACATCTAATTCAGGACAAGGAACGACCTCAAGCGATGATGGCACCTACACAATACTAGTTGACTCAACTACAAACAAACTCACCTACTCATTTTTGGGCTATAAATCACAAACTATTGAAGTTGGAAATCAAACTATTATCAATATTCAATTGCAGGAAGATTCTGCTGCTTTAGATGAAGTCGTAATTACCGCATTAGGTTTAGAACGCGATACCAAAGAATTGGGTTATGCTGTGCAAGCCATTTCTTCTAAAAAACTAACGGAAGTAAAAACAGTCAATTTTTTAGACAATTTACAGGGTAAATTAGCTGGAGTTACGGTAACCCAGGGTGCCACAGGTGTTGGTTCGTCTTCCAAAATTACGATTCGAGGCGAAGCGTCCTTTTCTAACAACAATCCTTTATTTGTAGTTGATGGTGTGCCCATAAATAATGAAACGGTTTTTAATTTTACAAATGAAGCTGCTGCCGGATTTCAAGAAATTGATTTCGGAAATGGTGGTATGGAAGTGAATGCTGATGATATTGGTTCTGTTACCGTTTTAAAAGGGCCAAGTGCTGCAGCATTATATGGCACAAGAGCATCTAATGGTGTTATTGTTATTGAAACCAAAAACGGAAAAAACAAAAGAGGTTTAGGTATTAGTTTTAATTCCTCACTTTTTGTAGACAGTGCTTTTAGATTGCCCGATTTTCAAAATTCGTATGGTCAAGGTAATTCTGGTCAGTTTGAATATGGTGACGGTCTTGGTGGTGGTATCAATGATAATATCACCTATTCTTGGGGACCACGTTTAGATGCTGGACTTTTAATTCCACAATTTGACAGTCCTGTGCAATTATCAAATAGCACTTTTGTAAGAGGTGGAGATACTGCACTTTACGATGGTTTAGACATCACAGCAACACCTTTTAAATCGAATCCTGATAACTTGAAGGATTTTTATAAAACTGGTGTTACCACTATTAATAATATTTCAGTTTCTAATGGGTTCGATTCAGGTAATTATAGATTATCTTTTACCGATTTGAGAAGTGAATCTATTATTCCTGGCGTGAATTTAGACCGACAAACCATTGCTGCTAAATTAAACTTTCAACCAAGTGACAATACCGAAATTAATTCATCTTTCAGTTATATAAATTCTAATAGTGACAATAGACCTTCTAATGGTTACGGCAGTGAAAATGCCAATTATTCGCTTGTAGCTTGGGGACCACGTTCTTTAAATATTCAAAATTTAAAGGATTATTGGCAACCTGGATTAGAAGGCACACAGCAATACTCATTTAACTATACTTTTTTTGATAATCCGTATTTCATATTAAATGAAAACACAAATTCCTTTAATCGTGACCGTATTTTCGGTAATATTTCCATTACCCAAGACCTAACTAAAAATTTAAGTGTTTCTCTTAGAACAGGAATGGATTACAGTACCGAAACTAGACAATTACGAAGAGCATATAGCAGTAATCGTTTTAGTAATGGTGCATATGCCGAGCACGATGTCATGTTTAGAGAAGTGAATACCGATTTTTTAATCAACTATAAAAATCAGTTTAATAATATTTCTGTAGATGTGTTTTTAGGTGGAAATAGATTGAACCAAATCGCAACTACCAAACAATCACAAACGGTTAGTTTGGCACAACCCGGAATTTACAATTTAAACAATGCAGCTTCACCTATTGAAGTCTTTCAATTTGAAAGTGAAAAGCGTATCAATTCATTTTATGGTATTACAAAACTGGGCTATAAAGACTTTTTATTCTTAGATATTACAGGACGGAATGATTGGTCTAGTGCTTTAGCCACACCTTTTTCGGTAGATGGCACTTCGTTTTTCTACCCTTCTATCTCTTCGAGTTTTATACTATCTAATGTTCTGAAATTACCAACTGTCATATCTTTTGCAAAACTGAGAGCGAGTGTGGCACAAGTTGGAAACGACACAAGTGCTTACCAAACTTCTGGTGCTTTTGTATCACAAACACCATACAATAGCGAACCTACGTTTAGCGACCAAGATTTTATTCCTAACTCTAATTTAAAACCAGAACGTACCACCTCTTATGAGTTTGGTACAGATTTACGTTTTTTAGATAACAAATTACGATTAGATTTTTCGTATTACAATGCCAACACTGAAGACCAAATCATTTCGTTACCTGTGGCTATTTCTTCTGGTTACAGTCAGCAAGTGGTAAATGGCGGAAAAGTAAACACGCAAGGTATAGAAATTATTTTAGGCATTACACCAATACAAACGGATAATTTTAACTGGAATACCACGTTTAATTTCGCTACAAACCGTTCAGTGATTAAAGATTTACCACAATCTGATGGACGCCTAACACTCGCTTACAGTAGAATTTATGATAGTTCTAACCAAACCGTTTGGTTTCAAGTTGAAGAAGGTGGACGCGTTGGCGATTTTTACGGAACAGGCTATCAGAAAAATGAAAACGGACAATTTTTAATTGATGATAACGGGAATTACATTGCTGATGACAACTTAAAAAAGCTAGGAAATTACAATCCAGATTTCACATTGGGATGGAGTAACAATTTCAATTATAAAAATTGGAATATGAGTTTTTTATTCGATTGGAGACAAGGAGGCGAAGTCGTTTCTAGAACACGTGCTTTAGGAAATGTTGGTGGTCAATTAGCAGAAACTAGTTACCGACCAGATGCCGGAATTGTTGCACATGGTGTCAATGTAAATACTGGACAAGCAAATACCGTTGCGATTACTTCAGAAAGTTATTACCGACAATTTTACGATAGAAATCACGAAGAGAATAACGTTTATGACGCTTCCTTTTTGAAGTTACGCCAATTCGCTATTGGTTATACTTTTGACTTAAAAGATGGATTTTTAGGTTTAAAAGAAGGTGCTGACATTAGTCTTTCATTAGTTGGAAACAACTTATTTGCTTTCACTGAAAATCCGCATTTTGACCCAGAACAATTAGCCGTTCAAGGCAATGGATTTGTAAGTGGTGTTGAAGACATGAGTTATGCTACAGCACGAAGTATTGGTTTTAAAGCCGTATTTAATTTTTAAAAAAGTAACATGAAAAATTTCACATATATACTTTCGGTTTTATTTATTGCAACAACAATGAGTTGTACCAAAGATTTTGAAGACATCAATACCAATCCAAACCAACCAAGTTCAGTCCAACCGAGTTTGTTGCTAAGACAGGTTATTTACGATTTTGGAGAAAACATGAGTTACGAAGGCTTTGTTGCTGGTGATTTATTAGCACAACATAGAACCGCTTTAGATTTCAATTTATTTGATAGACATGCTTTAAAATCACCACAATTAGGAGGTAATCCTTGGCCTATTTTTTATACCAATTTGAGAGATAATGAAATTATCCTAAATCAAGCTAGAACAACAGAAACCTTTGCTGTTTACGAAGGTCCTGCATTAATTTTAAAAGCCTATATGGCTGCTGGTTTAACTGATTTATTTGGAGACGTTCCCTATTTTGAAGCGTTCAATGGTGTTGAAGGTACCGTAACACCAGCATACGATTCTCAAGAAGACATCTATCTTAATGAAAACGGTATATTAGATAATTTAGATAAAGGTATTGCTGCCATTGAAGCCTATACTGATGTGATTCCATTGGAAGGCGATATTTTATTTGATGGCAATTTAACCGCTTGGATAAAATTTGCGAATGCCTTAAAAATTAAACATTTGGTTCGTATTTCGGATAAAATAGATGTTTCTAGTGATTTACAACCCCTTTTTGATGAAGGCAACTATATCACTTCCAACAGTGAGAATGCCATTTTCAATTTTACAAATACAGACCCAAACAGTTTTAGATTGGCACAATTACGCATTGGTGATTTCAACAATTTTGTCTTATCCGAAACAATGGAAGATATTTTGATTGGCTTGAATGACACGAGACTTTCAAGTTTATTTCGTCCGTTTTCAAATTCAAATACTAATGAATTTAATGGTTTGCTAAATGGAATCGATGCTTCCACTACCTCTATTGCTTTAGCAGATTATTCTTTAGCAAGTGCGGCTTTCAGAGAAGATACTTCAACTTTAGATGCTAATTTTATCACAGCTTGGGAAGTACAATTCGCCTTAGCAGAAGCGGCTGCCAAAGGTATTATTTCCGCAGATGCACAGATGTTATACAACGCTGGAGTTACGTTAGCGTTTGAGTATTGGAACACGGAACTACCTACAGATTACCTTTCTGGTCCTGCAGCTTATAATGCTTTTGGGTCAAACCCAATAAAACAAATCTTAACACAGAAATGGATAGCCAATGTGATTAATGGCTATGAAAGTTGGATAGAGTACCGAAGAACAGGTTTCCCTGAATTACAAACAATTTCGGCTAGTTTAAACGACGATTTAATTCCGATAAGAATGCCTTATCCTGCAGAAGAAGCAGCTTTAAATTTTGAAAATTACAGTGTTGCTGCAACCGCAACAGACAACAATAGTATAAACGTGCCGGTTTGGTGGAACGAATAAACATAGATGGATATAATTAACTGGCAATGGACATTGATAATTGCATCGAGTGTACTACTCTTTCTATTATCACCATTAGCGAAAACTACAGACGAATTTTTTAAGGCGGTTCATAAGAAGAAAGCACCAAACGCTTTAGTGCTTACCGGAAGCCTTATTATTTCTTGGATTTTTGCCAAGAGCATTACCAATGCCGCAAATCTAGGCTTAAGCTTTGGTATTGTTGGTGGTGTTGCGTATGCTGGTTATTACCTATCCTTTGCTGTCGCTGGTTTATTGATTTACAAAATGCGCGTTATTGGCGGATTTAAAAGTATTCATCAATTTTTAACTACCAAATTTGGAAAAGGAGCTATGGCTTTGTTTTCAATTTTAATTGCTATTCGTTTATTTAATGAAGTCTGGAGTAATACCATGGTTATTGGTAGTTATTTTGGTGAAACAGGAAGTTCTAACTACTACAAAGCCATAATCGTTTTCACCTTATTGACATTAGCTTATGCGATAAAAGGCGGTTTGAGTAGTTCTATTTTTACTGATGTGATTCAGATGGTATTATTTAGTATTCTACTTATGGTAATTCTATGGAATATCTTTTCAATAGACACTTTTAGCGTCAATGATGTCGTCACTTCTGGGACTTGGAGTTTTGAGTTGGGTTTAAACTTATTTTTCGCAGCCATTATTCAATCCTTTAGTTATCCGTTTCACGACCCAGTTTTAACAGATAGAGCCTTTATTAGTTCACCCAAAGTAACTCGTAAAAGTTTTTTATGGGCGAGTTTATTAGGTGCCATTTGTATTATATTATTTAGTGTTATTGGAGTCTATGCACAAACACAAGGTTTTAAAGGTCAAGCAGCTGTAGAAGTTGGTAAAGCCTTTGGAGTGGTTATTTTATTAGTCATTAATTTTATAATGATAACCTCAGCCGCTTCCACTCTAGACTCAACATTTTCGTCCTTTTCAAAATTATTAGCGATTGATTTAGGTATGGTTAACGATTTAACCTTTGGAAGAGCATCCATGGCTGCCATAGCGATTTTAGGCACACTACCTGTTTTTCTTGAAGCAGAAATTTTATCCGCAACCACCATATCTGGAACTATGGTTATTGGGTTAACACCTGTATTTTTATTCTGGAATATTAAAGTTCCAAAACTGAGTTTTTATCTCAGTGTTATTACAGGACTAGTATTTGGATTTTTACTCGTTTTTGAGGTATTCCCAGAAGCCTTAATTTTTACAGAAGGCAAGTATGCCGATTTACTTTGGGTTAATATTTGGGGAATTTTAAGTTGTAATATTTTATATTTCATACCGAAATGGTTATCTAAAAAAATGAGCGATTCACTTGTGTAAAAATTGTTATGAATAAAAACGTCGTTGACATAGGAAAACTTACAGGTAAAGTACTACTCTTTGGTGGTGTGTACAGCAACCTTCAAGCCCTTGAAGCACTAATTGCCGTGGCAGAATCTGAAGGTATTCCGCCTGAAAATTGTATTTGCACTGGCGATATTGTTGGCTATTGCGCCCAACCCGAAGAAACCATGCAAACCTTTAAAAATTGGAATGCCCGAAGCATTGTTGGTAATGTAGAAATACAATTACGTGATGATGAAGACGATTGTGGCTGCGATTTTAGAGAAGGGTCGCGATGCGATGGTTTTTCGCAACAATGGTATCCGTATGCCAAGAGTAAATTATCTAAAGATTCTCTTAACTATCTTGAAACGATTCCAGACCATATAAAATTCACCATTGGGAATCAGAAGGTGACTGTCGTTCATGGTTCGTATTTTAATGTTTCAGAATTTATTTTTAAGTCAACACCTTGGGCTACTAAACAATCTAATTTTGAAGCTACCGAAAGTGATATCATTATTGCTGGGCATTGTGGTTTACCATTTTCACATGAACAAAACGATAAAATTTGGATAAATCCTGGTGTCATTGGTATGCCTGCCAATGATGGAAAACCCAATGTTTGGTTTGCAATTTTGGATGATTCTGTAAAACCCTTACAGGTGAATTTTCGTAAGTTAGAGTACAATCATACACTAGCAAATCAACTCATGTTAAATGGATTACTTCCAGAATCTTATGCCAAAACAATCGTTTCTGGTCTTTGGGACAATATGGAAATTTTACCTGAGACTGAAAAAAAACAGCAAGGACAACCTATAGAATTGTAAGGTTACCTTAATTAATAGCACTAAAAAGGCATGCATAAAATCTTTACATTATCATTTTTACTCTTAAGCTTTTTGGTAAATGGCCAAGAATCAATTGAAAAGTTGCTAAAGACACATAATAAAGAAAGCATTCCGTATATCTCTGTACAAGAATTGGCCATGCCAAAAACAGACGCTATTTTATTAGATTCAAGAGAACTAACTGAATATGAAACGAGTCATCTCAAAGACGCTATTCATGTTGGTTATGATAAGTTTAATATTGAAAACATTACCACGAGCATAACTGATAAATCGACCACAATTGTGGTGTATTGTTCCTTAGGAATTCGCTCTGAAGATATCGCAGAACAACTCGAAAAAGTAGGCTACACCAATGTCTATAATTTATTTGGTGGTATTTTTGAATGGAAGAACAAAGATTTCACGGTTTACGATATTGAAAATAAACCCACTGAAAATGTACATGCATTTTCAAAAGAATGGAGCCAATGGCTTATAAAAGGAAAGAAAATATATGACTGATACACTTGTAATTGTATTTGTAAAAAATATAAAATTAGGAACCGTAAAAACCAGACTCGCTAAAACTATTGGCGATTTTGGTGCCTTTGAAGTATATACCGAATTGGTTAAGATTACCGAAAAAGCAACTGAAGCTTTAAACATGGACAAACGCATTTATTTTTCTAATACTATAGTGGATTCACAATGGGAACATGATTTTAAAGCAGTGCAAAAAGGAGTTGATTTAGGTGAGCGTATGATGAACGCTTTTAAAGACGGTTTTGAATCTGGCTATAAAAAGATTGTCCTTATTGGTTCTGACTTACCAGATATAAATTCCACACAAATTAAAAATGGATTAGAGGCGTTAACTACCAATGAAGTCGTTTTTGGACCTGCCGAAGATGGTGGCTATTATTTGGTTGGCATGTCTAAATTGATTCCCGAAATTTTCATCAATAAACCATGGAGTCAACCCCATTTATTGCAGCTAACGTTACAAGAGTTACAGAGTAATACAATTTCAGTTAATACCTTAGACACGTTAAACGATATTGATACGTATGAAGATTTAATTGCTTCAGACTTTTATAAATCGAATTTAAAATTACAAGAAAAAATACAGCAACTCAATGATTAAACAGATAACAGAAAGCACCGAATATTTACAAAGTAAAGGTTTTGAAACCCCTGAAATCGGCATCATTTTAGGAACAGGATTAGGCCAGTTGATTGACGAATTAGACATCATTGCAGAAGCCAGTTACAATCACATTCCTAACTTCCCAACGGCTACTGTAGAATTTCATAAGGGCAAACTGATTTATGGAATGCTTGAAGGTAAAAAAGTTGTGGTAATGCAAGGTCGTTTTCATGTTTATGAGGGTTATACACTTCAAGACGTCACATTTCCTGTGCGGATTATGGAGAAGTTAGGCATCAAAACTTTATTGGTTTCTAATGCTTCTGGAGCTATTAATCTCGATTATAAAAAAGGCGAATTAATGCTTATAGACGACCATATTAATCTTCAAGGTGGTTCGCCATTAGCATTTAAAGGCGTTTCAGAATTAGGCGAGCGCTTTGCAGATATGAGTGCACCTTATGATGCAGACATCAACTCGAAATTTGAAAATATTGCTAAAGACCATAACATCACATTACATAAAGGTGTTTATGCGTCTGTTGTTGGTCCTCAGCTTGAAACACGAGCAGAATACCGCATGCTAAAAACGATTGGTGCAGATGCCGTTGGTATGAGTACAGTACCCGAAATTATTGTGGCTAATCATTTAAATTTAAAAGCAGCAGCGGTTTCTGTTTTAACGGATGAATGTAATCCAGACGACTTAAAACCTGTTGACATTTCTGAAATTATTGCTATGGCAGGAAAAGCGGAGCCGAATATGATTACACTTTTTAAGGAATTGATAAAAACACTTTAAAAGTTGTCAGTTCTCAGTTTGCAGTATTCAGTCTCACTGATACGCAACTTTAGACTGAAGACTTAAGATTAAAACATTGAAGACTGAAACAATGAGTTACCTAGAAGCAACAAACAATTTATACAAAGAAGCCGCATTGACACCTGATGTAGGCTTATGTTGTACTACAAATCCGATTTGGGAATTACCAGGTTTAAAAATTCCTAAAATCATGCAGGAAATGAATTACGGTTGTGGTTCTACAGTCCATGCACGCGATTTAACGAACAACCCAAAAATGCTTTATGTTGGTGTTGGAGGTGGCATGGAGTTATTACAATTCTCATATTTCAACAGACAAAAAGGTGGTGTAATTGGAATTGATGTAGTTGATGAAATGTTGGAAGCCTCTCGTAAAAATTTTAAAGAAGCTGAAGCACAAAACGATTGGTTTCATTCTGAATTTGTAGATCTTAAAAAAGGAGATGCTATGCATCTTCCGGTCGAAGATAATAGTATCGACGTGGCTGCGCAAAATTGTTTATTCAACATTTTTAAAGCGGATGATTTAAAAAAAGCGATTGCAGAAATGTATCGTGTTTTAAAACCTCATGGTCGTTTAGTAATGAGCGATCCTACTTGTGAGCAACCCATGAATGACGAATTAAGAAACGACGATCGTCTGAGAGCCCTTTGTTTAAGTGGAAGTTTACCAATTGCAGACTACGTAAAAGCATTAACGGATGCTGGTTTTGGTACTATTGAAATTAGAGCCCGAAAACCATATAGAATTCTTGATCCTAAAAATTACCCAACAGATCAATTGATCTATATCGAATCCATAGAAGTCGCAGCTATTAAAGATCCAATGCCAGAAGATGGACCATGTGTTTTTACAGGAAAAGCCGCCATTTATTATGGAGACGACGACTATTTTGATGATAACGCAGGACATATTTTATTAAAAAATCAGCCCTTAGCAATTTGCGATAAAACAGCTGGAGCATTACAAGCTATAGGTAGAGATGATATTTATTTCTCTGAATCTACGTTCCATTACGATGATGGAGGTTGTTGTTAGGCGATAATCGCCATTTAATTATTTAAGGACTTAGCAGGTTTTAAAAATCTAGCAAGTCTAAATGCATAAAAAGAGATTGCTGCCTTCGCAGGAATGAGAAATGGAAAAATACCTAGACATATTCACAAAATCATATTCCAATTACTGGAACTACCTGAAATATGAACTCATTGATCTTAACCATTGGGACAATTTTTTCTATGGCCTTATTATAATTTCAATTGCCGTATGGCTCTTAGAAATAGCGTTTCCATGGCGAAAAGAGCAAGCGCTTTTTAGAAAAGATTTCTGGTTAGACACCTTTTATATGTTCTTCAATTTCTTTCTTTTAAATCTCATTATACTCATTGCTTTGTCGAATACGGTTTCGGAAGTATTCAATGATATTTTAGGAGTTGTTGGCTTGTCACTTTCAAGTTTTCAACTTTTTGATGTGAAAACATTACCTAAATGGTTAGGCTTATTTATCCTTTTTATCGTGTCGGATTTTGTGCAGTGGAATACGCATCGGCTTTTACACCGTTTTGAATGGCTTTGGAATTTCCACAAAGTACACCACAGCATAAAAGAAATGGGATTTGCAGGGCATTTACGATATCACTGGATGGAACCTATTGTTTATAAAACCATATTATACGTTCCGCTTGCTATAATTGGCGGATTTGACGCGCAAGATGTGGCCATCGTCTATTTCTTTAATATTGCTATTGGCCATTTAAACCATGCGAATTTGGGCTGGGATTATGGAATTTTAAAATACATTTTCAACAATCCAAAGATGCACATTTGGCATCACGTTAAAGAATTACCGAAAGGAGAACGGTTTGGTGTGAATTTTGGAATCACCTTAAGCCTTTGGGATTATTTATTTAAAACCGATTACATTCCACATGATGGCAGAGATATTGAAATCGGTTTTGAGGATGATGAAAACTTCCCCAAAGATTTTATGAGTCAATCTGCATATCCTGCATTTCAACGCAAGCGGAAAACGAAATAATAAAAAATATATGACATATTTATCAGTATTAATTATCACTTTAATATTCACTTTGCCGTGTTGTGGATTGCAACAAGTAACTCAAAATCCAATTCATAAAACCGAAGTCGCAGATTCATTAGAATTTCGTCAACATCTTACAAAGAAAGAAGGTGATCTGCATACATTATTTGATGAATTATTACAAAAATATGTTTCTAAAAACGGTAATGTAGATTATGTTGGTTTCAAAATGTCTCATGGTCAGTTACTTGGATATATCAGCATCTTGAGTCAATTATACCCAAGGTTAGACGAAATTTCTAGAGAAGAAAAACTCGCCTATTGGATTAACGCTTACAATGCTTTAACCATAGATTTAATTCTAAGAAACTACCCAACAAAAAGCATTAAAGACATTAAAGATCCTTGGGATCAACGCTTATGGAAATTTGGTGATAACTGGCAAAATCTAAATGATATTGAGCATAAGATTCTTAGACACATGGATGAACCTAGAATACATTTCGCTATTGTTTGTGCGTCTATATCGTGTCCGAAATTGCAAAATGAAGCTTTTACTGCTTCAAACTTGGACGCACAATTAACCAAAGCCACAAAAGAATTTTTAGCGGATTCAACTAAAAACAAACTTTCAAAAGACGACATAAAAATCTCAAAAATATTTAAGTGGTTTAAAAAAGATTTTGAGCAAAATGGAAGTTTAATTGATTTTCTAAATCAATATTCAGACGTTACAATTTCAGATTCGGCTAAGAAAAGTTACACGGATTATAATTGGGGTTTGAATGATTAAAACTAAGACTTCAAGTTTTTCGTAGATACCAATATGATAAGTATTATTATTCCTGTTTTAAACGAAGCTGAACGTATTGGTGATGTATTGACGCATCTTTTTGAGAATTCTGATGCTGCTCATATTTCTGAAATTATTGTAGTGGATGGTGGAAGTACGGATGGGACTCAGGATATGGTTAAAAACTTTGTTACTTCAAGCGATTCTAAACAACGTGAAGAATTGTATCGAGAAGCTAATGGGAATGTTCTCGATACAAAATTTCAAAAAAATAATTTCACTCGAACTGACATACAACTCATTCATTCAGAAAAAGGCAGAGCAAAACAAATGAACCTTGGCGCAAAGCTTGCAACTGGAAATATTTTATATTTTCTTCATGCTGATTCTTTTCCTCCAAAACATTTTGATCAACTCATTATAGATGAAATAAATAAAGGGAATAAAGCAGGTTGCTTTAGAATGCAGTTTGACAGCAATCATTGGTGGCTGCGTTTAGCGAGTTGGTTCACTCAATTTTCTTGGCGTGCTTGCAGAGGTGGAGACCAAAGTCAGTTTATAACCAAAACACTGTTTAACGACATTGGTGGTTATGACGAAAATTATATCATTTATGAAGACAACATATTAATTAACGAGCTCTATGCGCGAAAAGAATATGTGGTTATCAATAAAAAAATTATTACCTCAGCACGACTCTATCGTAAACAAGGAGTTTGGACATTGCAGTATCACTTCTGGATGATATATGTAAAGAAATGGTTTGGTGCTTCGGCTGATGATTTGCTGGCTTATTATAAGAAGTATGTGTGTTAAATTGTTCTGCAAAGTTTTAAAAACCTTGTAGGATAAAGGCACTTATTAAGAGGTTTATTTATGTCTCAGCAAACTCAATGAAACCTACAAGGAGTCCTCGTACCTCGGAAACACCTTGCAGGTTTGACTATTTTTTGTTCCGGCCCAACTCATCAGGATACAAATCCATAAGCTTATCGCTTTGAAAAACTTCTTTTGTATCAATATCAATAGCCGATAATTTTCCTGTAAACGTTGCGCCTGTATCTACATCCCAGACGTTAGCAGCATGCATAGGCTTATCTTTACCAAAATTAATGGTAGGTGTATGACCAATATAAATTTCGGAATAATGCTTCAACCGGTTGGGATAAAGTTTAGAGTTTTTCTCTATTCGTTGATCCATCGTTAATGCCATTTCCCAGAGCGTCCTATCAAAATAGAAGTTTTCTTTGTGCAATTCGCGTTCCACACCATGCATAGACGTAAATCCGGCATGCACAAATAATCGATTTTCTGAATCCATATGATATAAAGGCATGCTTTCAAAAAAATCGAGATGCTCTAATTTCTCTTCCTTAGAAAATCCATCATAACTTTCTATGGTTTCTTTACCTCCATTTTTAAACCAAACATCATTCACGGTACCATAAGCCAACCACTGTTCGCACCAAATATCATGATTACCTTTAATGAAAATACATGTGTTTGTTTTAGATAAATCAATGAGATACTGAATGACTTGTGCCGCTTCACTCCAACCATCCACATAATCCCCTAAGAAGATTAATGCATCATCAGAACTCACATTTGCGCGTTCTACGACCTGAATTAAACCTCTTAACCCACCGTGAATATCTCCTATTGCTAACGTTCGCATATAATTTCGATTTTCATCAAAGCTAAAATTTAATTTTTAATTAAGACAGACTTAATTTGAATTCTTAATTTTTCTTAAAGTTGTTAAACTTTAGATAAAACTAACTTAATAAAACATTAAATCGGGTTTCTAAACTCTACAAATCTAATACTTTGGCTGTCAATCAACCAACCCATACATCATCATGCAAATCAATCAAATCATCATTGCACTTGCGCTAATATTAGCGTCGCAATCTTACGGACAGCAAACCTTTTCTTCAACTTTACTAGATGCAAAAACAGAGTTACCCATCCCTTTTGCAACCATTCAGTTTAATTCTAAAACTGGAGTCATAAGTAATGATAATGGAGAGTTTAACATCAGTATTAATCGTGCTGTAAAAGCAACCGACTCATTAATGATAAGTTGTTTGGGATATGAAGAAAAACGCGTGCCCCTTTTAAATTTTAACTATTCCACGATTTATTTAACCTCAAAAACCTTCGATCTATCTGAAGTATTAGTGACTAATAAAACCTACACGATAGACGAAATCCTAGATAAAATAAAAGCAGGATTGGCCGTTAATTACAATTACAGTTACAATAAACGAAAACTGTTTTACCGGACATCTTACTACACAGCTATGGATAAATATGATGTTAATATAGAAACATCAACAATTCCCGAATTTAATCAGCAATTTATAGATAGCTTACTTCAGATTATGCCTAAAGAGAACAGTAATCATACTGAAATATTAGGTGAACTCTATGGTGAAATAGAAGCTGAATCGTTTCAAAAAATGGACATCCTTAAGGCCTGTCGTTTATATGATAAATCAAAGGATATTAACTTAGATAACTACGAAAAACGGTTCAACGAAATTTTCAGAAAGTATGTAAAACGCGATTCGTATTTTAAAATTAAATCGGGTTGGTTTAGTGTAAAAGAAGAGATGGATTCTTCGCTATTTGGAGATGACAATGAGAAAGAAGCAGCCGCAACTGATGCTATATTGGCGGAACAAAAGAAAAAAGATTCCATTCGGAAAATCGGTTTTTTACATTGGAAAAAGATGATGATTCATAATTTTGAAAACAATAATTTTATAGATGAGGACAATGACCTCAACTTTATACATAAATCACGACGCTATGACTTTGAAATAGCAGATTATGCGTATATCAATGATATGTTTGTGTATGTGATTCCTTTTAAACCAAAACGAAATGAGGATTTTGCTGGTACTATGTATGTCAACACAGAAGATTTCGCCGTGATACGAGTTGATTATAAAAATGTAAATCCACTTAGTAAGTTTTCTTTACTTGGCATTTCGATGCGGAAATACTTAAAAGAAGGCACTATAATCTTTCAGAAAAATGACAATGACAAATACACTTTAAAATACAGAGATGAAACTTTAGGGCAACAAGTAGGAATAAAGCGTCCTTTTAAAATTGTTGAAAAGAATAAAAATGTAAAAGGCCGACGTAAACAAAATGAACTCAAAGGTGATATTCATTTTATCGTTAAAAACATTGAAAAAACGGAACTCATCGTTTTTGAAACTAATGCTATTTCTGAATCTGATTTTAATACCTTTAAAGAAAAAGCATATGTTACACCAACCCAACTCAATCAATACGATCCTGAGTTTTGGAAAGGTTATAATATTATAGAACCTAATAAAGCGATTAAGGATTTTAAGGTGCTAGAAAGTGAGGACTAAATCAATATGCATGTAACCATTTTTCTAAAAAAGCATCCTTGTAGTCGCTTCAAAAGGACAGTTTGAATCACACTATTCTTGATAACGTACTTTAATAATTTGCTCCACAGGTTTATTTTGTGGAGTAAATTGATTGTCTTTCATACCACCAGCGTCATGGTGTTTTATAAACCATTTCCATAAGTAACCACCTGCAAACCACTCTTCATCCCAAACAGCCTCAAACAAAGCCTGCGTAGCATTACTTTGAGCTTCTAGATTTACAGACGTCATAGAACGATCGTATCGCCAAGGTTCTTTTCCTGAATAATCAACACTGCGGTAGCCAAATTCTGTGAATACAATTGGTCGGTTTAATTTTTCTGAAAATTCCTTTAAGCCCATTTTATGTTTTTCCCATCCTTTTAAACAATCTTCTATCGAAGGGGTTTGCATATCGCTCACCGGGAAATAAGCATCGATACCTATATAATCTAATTCAGCCCAAAAAGGTGTTCTCCAAAATTCGTCCCAATTGGCTGCGTAAGTTAATTTCCCAGTATAAACCGATCTGATACTTTTAATAAGTTGATGCCAATACTCTGGCCTGTTTTTAACGAATGTTTCAAGTTCGGTACCAATGCAGAATACTTCCACGTTTAATTCTTCAGCTAATTCGGCATATTCCAATATAAAATTAGAGTACGAGGTCTCAAAAACCTTCCAATCGGCTTCCGAATTCATTTCTAATAAGCCCGTAAACACACCATGACTAACCCATATTTGCGGTTTTATCATCACTTCAATATGCTCTTTGTGTAACGCTTCTATGTACTGTTTGGCACCAGCTCTAGTTTCCCCAAACCACTGACGATCGGTGTTATGTATAATTTCAGGATGATTTATATCTCTTATAAATCCAAAAGGCATTATGGCAGCAGCATTGGCATTTACATTCACCACAGGTTTGGTATGTGTACTATCAATAGCGTGTCTAGACGCCACAAAACTGACACCATTTATTTTTAAAGGCTTGTATTTTGCCGCTGAACAACTTATAAAAAAGACGCTAAAAAGGATGTAAAAAAGAGTTCGCATACTGTAAAATTATGCCTAAATTTAAAGAAATTCGGCTTTTTGAATAAGGTTTTAACAAAAGCTTCGACCTATAGCCTATTAATAACAACTTTTTAATGGAACATATTGTAATTATTGGCAACGGCATTTCTGGTGTTACGCTCGCAAGACATATCAGAAAATTATCAGACAAAAAAATAACGATCGTCTCTGCCGAAACCGATTATTTCTTCTCACGTACCGCCTTAATGTATGTGTATATGGGTCATATGAAGTTTGAACACACACAACCTTACGAAAACTGGTTCTGGAAAAAGAATAGAATAGAACTCAAAAAAGGGTATGTAAAACAAGTTGAAACCGCTAGCAAAACACTTCATTTTGCTGAAGGAGATACGCTTCAATTCGATAAATTAATTATTGCCACCGGAAGTAAACCGAATAAATTTGGTTGGCCAGGGCAAGATTTAAATGGAGTTATGGGTATGTATCATAAACAAGATTTAGAGGCTCTTGAAACCTATGCACCTAACAAAGACGTGTGTAAACGCGCTGTAATTGTTGGTGGTGGATTAATCGGCATTGAATTAGCAGAAATGTTGAATTCTAGAAGTATTCCTGTAACGTTTTTGGTTCGTGAATCTAGTTTTTGGAATGGTGTTTTACCACAAGGTGAAAGTGAAATGATTAATAGACATATCAAAAATCATCATATCGATTTACGATTATCTACCAACTTAAAAGAAATAAAGTCGGATGACAACGGAAACGTCAAATCTGTAATCATTGAAGAAACAGGTGAAGAACTCGACTGCAATGTGGTTGGATTAACCGCAGGAGTGACTCCGAATATAGATTTTTTAAAAAATTCTGAAATTGAATTAGGACGTGGAGTGAAAGTGAATCGGTATTTAGAAACGAACATCCCAGATATTTATGCTATTGGTGATTGTGCCGAGCAGCATGAAGCCATTGGCAACCGACGCCCTATTGAAGCCGTTTGGTACACAGGTCGTATGATGGGTGAAACTTTAGCACAAACCATTTGCGGAAATAAAATGGCATACAACCCAGGCCATTGGTTTAATTCTGCTAAATTTTTAGATATCGAATATCAAACTTATGGTTGGGTATTTGGCGAACGCGGACGACCAGAATACGAAAAACATTTCCATTGGAAACATGAAGACGACACCAAGTGTATTACCGTTGCGTTTCATAAAGACACCAATGAGTTTTTAGGAATAAATACTTTCGGAATTAGAATGCGCCATGAAGTTTTTGACCGATGGCTCACCGAAAAACGGGACATAGATTATGTAATGCATCATCTAAGCGAAGCTAATTTTGATCCTGAGTTTTATTCAAGATTTGAAAACGAAATTTTAAAAGCCTACACTAACCAATTACAAACTGCATAATAATGAGCAATAAATTAAATCACAGTATGTCATTGGCTAAACCTGATGCTTTAGACATTTCAGCGAAACAAAAAGTAGCACTTGCTATTGGAGTTATCGGATTATTCATCCTCGCATTAGCCCTTTTTAATACTAATTTCCCAAATAAAGCTGTCTTTTTAACCTTGTCTTTAGGATTAATAATTGGTGGTGTAATCGTCTATTCTAGAGAAGCCTACTTAACCAAATTAGAGGGTATAAAAAACGATGGAGTTTGGTTTAAATCCATTTCATCTCGTGGTGTATGGGGTTGGATCGTTGGAGTGATTTTAACAACATTCTATATCGTACTTTACTTCTTTCCAAAATACTTAGGTTTAGGGTCCGACGGAGAAGCCAACACCGGATTAATAGGTCTTTTTGACCCATTAAGTCAGCTATTAAGTGGCAGAAATGCGAGTCAATGGTTTGTATATGGCACACTTTACACCGTTGCAATTTTAGCTTTCGGCTATAAGTTTATATTGAAGTACAGACATAATCGCTATCAACAATTACGTACAATTTCAGTCATGTTTTTTCAATTAGGTTTTGCCTTTTTGATTCCTGAATTTATGTACGTTATGAATAATGACTTACCATACTACGACCTTAAAAGTATTTGGCCTCTTAATTATTACATTTTTGATGAATGGTCTGTTAATGGCTTTCTATCTAATGGAAATATTGGTTTAGCTTTACTTCTATTTGGAATCTTATCTATTTTTGTTTTTACACCCATACTAACCTACAAATATGGTAAACGCTGGTACTGTTCATGGGTATGTGGCTGTGGAGGCTTAGCTGAAACGGCTGGTGATTCTTTTAGACAATTATCGTCTAAAAAAATGTACGCATGGAAAATAGAACGCTGGTTAATTCATGTGGTATTAGTATTTTCTATTGTGATGACAACCGCTGTGGTTTACACGTATTTAGGCTATGACAAGAATGACTTTTGGTTAACTCGAGGTGTTTTTATCAGTTTAGTTATTGGATTTTTAACGCTAGTTTTTACGGCTGTTATGGTTTTTAAACGTAATGAATTAGGCAAAGACGCTAAATATGGAGCCATTGGCTTCTTTATTGTGATCGCACTTTTACTTATTATGCACTTTACAGGTACAACAGACCACCTATTTTATGTTAAAGCCGGAGCCTTGCGTTCTGCCTATGGTATTTACATTGGCTCTATCTTTTCGGGTGTAATCGGTACAGGTTTTTACCCTATTTTAGGAAATAGATCGTGGTGTCGTTTTGGTTGTCCGATGGCTGCCATTCTTGGATTCCAACAACGTTTATTTTCTAAATTTAGAATTACCACTAATGGCGGGCAATGTATTTCTTGTGGTAATTGTTCCAACAGTTGCGAAATGGGAATTGATGTCAGACATTATGCTCAAAAGGGTGAAAATATAGTGCGTTCTAGTTGTGTTGGCTGTGGTATTTGTTCTGCGGTTTGCCCAAGAGGGGTTTTAAAATTGGAAAATGATAGTATGAAAGGGCGTATCAATCCGACTGAAATTCTTTTAGGAAATGATGTAGATTTGATGGATTTGGTGAATGACAAGTAGGATTTAGTCTCAGTTGCTATCGCTGTAAAAAGACATAAAATCTGGCATAAATTTCAAGGCATCTAATGAATGCTTTGTATTTATTAAGCGTTACGACTACTCCATTTTACGTGAAATATTATAACACAGCGACTCACTGAGTTTAAACAGAGAGTGTGGAGTAAATGCTAAGCCTAAATTTAGAATCCATTTTATTATAGTACATATACTTAAAATTGTTCAGTATCACTTTATGACTCTGTGACATTACACACATTAATTCTTACTTTTGCACCTTCAAACGCACTAAATGCCCAACATAAAAGTTATTATTCCCGCTTATAACGAAGAAGAATCAATTCCTCTGGTTATAAAAGATATTCCTACAATAGTTGATGAAGTCATTGTAGTTAGCAACAATTCTACAGATAACACAGAAATCAATGCTAAAAATGCTGGTGCTACAGTGTTAATCGAAAATCGAAAAGGTTATGGTTATGCCTGTTTAAAAGGCATGGATTACATTTCTAAACTAAAAAATAAACCAGATGTTATTGTTTTTTTAGATGGAGATTACAGTGATTACCCTGAAGAATTAGTAAAATTAGTGCAACCTATTATAGAAGATCATGTTGATTTTGTAGTCGGATCTCGTGTTGAAACATTACGAGAAGAAGGCTCAATGACTACTCCTCAGATTTTTGGTAATTGGTTAGCAACAAGCTTAATGCGACTATTCTTTAAATCAACCTTTACAGATTTAGGCCCTTTTAGGGCTATTAAATATGATAAGCTTTTGGGACTTAACATGGAAGACAAAACTTACGGCTGGACCGTAGAAATGCAACTTAAAGCCTTAAAGCAAAAATTAAGCTATAGGGAAATTCCTGTTAATTATAGAAACAGAATAGGTGTCTCAAAAGTTTCAGGTACGATAAAAGGTGCTATCTTTGCAGGTATAAAAATCTTAGGTTGGATTTTTAAATACAGTTTTAAAAAATGATTCTCGAATCAATCGTTATTGTTATTTACACCATTGCCATTGTACTTATATTCATGTATGCTCTGGCACAATTAAATCTCCTGTACAACTACTTATCTTCGAAAAAGAAAAGACAAGATTGCGACACTTTTGATTTTTCAAATTCGGATGAAATTCCCCTTGTTACCATTCAACTTCCTGTTTACAATGAAATGTATGTTATGGAACGGTTGTTAGATAATATTGCGCTTTTAGAATATCCTAAAGACAAGTTGGAGATTCAGGTTTTGGATGATTCTACAGATGAAACAGTTAAAACTACGAAAGCACACATAGACGCATTAGCAAAAACAGGTTTAAATATTACGCATATCACCAGAACCGATAGAAGTGGTTTTAAGGCTGGAGCACTTAAAGAAGGTTTAAAAATTGCCAAAGGTGAATTTATTGCCATTTTTGATGCTGATTTTTTACCACAACCTAATTGGTTAAAACGCACCATTCCTTATTTTAAGAATGAAAAAATCGGTGTTGTCCAAACACGTTGGGGACATATTAACCGCGATTATTCTTTATTGACCAAAATTCAAGCATTTGCCTTAGATGCTCATTTTACCTTAGAACAAGTAGGTAGAAATAGTAAAGGGCACTTTATCAATTTTAATGGTACTGCTGGTGTATGGAGAAAAGCCTGTATTATTGATGCCGGAAACTGGGAAGGAGATACACTTACCGAAGATTTAGATTTAAGTTACCGAGCACAATTAAAAAATTGGGAGTTCAAATATTTAGAAGATGTTGAAACTCCTGCAGAATTACCTGTAGTGATTAGTGCCGCGCGTTCTCAACAATTCCGTTGGAATAAAGGTGGTGCAGAAAACTTTAGAAAAATGTTATGGCGTGTTATAAAATCGGACAACATATCAACTAAAACAAAAGTACACGGTTTACTACATTTATTAAATAGCACCATGTTTTTGAGCATATTTACTGTGGCTATTTTAAGTATCCCTATGTTGTATATTAAAAATGAATATGCGCATTTAAGAAACTACTTTTACGTAATGAGTTTCTTTGTTATGAGTACTATTATTTTCTTTGTTTGTTATTGGTTTATGTACCGCAGTATTTATGGCAGTGGATTTAAAAAATTCTTCAACTATATCGGGATGTTTTTCACATTCTTCTCCATAGCTATGGGCTTTTCACTACATAATTCTATTGCCGTTATTGAAGGCCATATTGGAAAACGTAGTGAGTTTGTGCGTACTCCAAAATTTAATATTAGCACGATTAGAGATTCTTGGAAAGGCAATAAATACATCATGAAAAAGATGTCACCTCACGTTATTATTGAAGGTATTTTAATGCTTTATTTTGCTTTTGGCATGTATAGCGCTTTTGTAGTTGGTGACCAAGGTGGTGATTTCGGTTTATTTCCATTTCACTTAATGCTTTTTATTGGCTTTGGCTATGTATTTTTTAAGTCCTTAAGTTCGAAAGTGTGATTTCGCTTTGGAAATATCACAAAATTCCATTTCTATTTTTCATTGTTAGTTGCATCTTATATGTATGGTTTGCTTACAATATAACCCGCGTTGAAACTATCCAACTGCTACTTTTATATATTGCATTATTTATATTTGCTTTTCAAATTATTCAGAAAACAGGCTTTAACTTCAAGCTATTAGTCATTTTTTCTATTGTATTTCGGTTGTTATTTTTATTTGCAATCCCGAATTTATCACAAGATTTCTATCGGTTTATTTGGGATGG
The DNA here is from genome assembly GCF_018860545.1 of Winogradskyella psychrotolerans. Taxonomy (GTDB): domain Bacteria; phylum Bacteroidota; class Bacteroidia; order Flavobacteriales; family Flavobacteriaceae; genus Winogradskyella; species Winogradskyella psychrotolerans_A. The sequence goes on from NZ_JAHKPN010000011.1 coordinate 555,348, forward strand.
ACGTATGATTTTTGAAGGGTTAAATCCTTATTTATTTACACCTGATTCCTTTATTCAAAACGGAAAGTTTCCTATTCTACAAGCGCAAGAGTTATATGATGGTATGGGAAGTTTAAGTGCATCGCATTTTACAAACTATCCACCGATTAATCAACTTTGTTTCGCTATTGCTGCGCTATTCTCTAGTAATAGTATTTTGGGTTCTGTAGTCGTAATGCGCCTTATCATTATTGCAGCAGACATAGGAACCTTATACTTTGGAAAGAAACTTTTAGAACGTTTAAAATTACCACCTAATAGAATTTTTTGGTATATCCTAAACCCTTTTATTATTATTGAATTAACAGGAAATCTTCATTTTGAAGGAGTCATGATTTTCTTCCTAATATGGTCTTTGTATTTATTACATTCCGGAAAATGGAAATGGGCAGCTGTAGTTCTGGCGTGTTCTATTTCTGTAAAGTTGATTCCACTAATGCTATTGCCTTTGTTTTTTGGATGGTTTAAGAAGACTTCTGTAAATTTGAGTACCCTCGAGAAATCTAAAAATCCTTTCAAAATTGCTCTAGGTGACCAGCGTACACATTTAAATTATAAGAAGTTAATCATCTTTTATATCATAATTGGAATCACAATACTTCTACTCTTCCTCCCCTTCTTTTCAATGGAATTTATCACTAATTACTCTAAAACTGTTGGACTTTGGTTTGGAAATTTTGAATTTAATGCAAGTATTTATTATCTCGCTAGAGCTATTGGTTACGCCATAACAGGTTATAACGAAATTGCAATTATTGGAAAAATATTACCCACCATTTCGGTGCTTATTATATTAGGATTTTCATTCTTTAAACCCAATAACAGTTTACCAAAACTAATAACCTCAATGCTATTAGTCTTTACGTTATATCTCTTTTTAAGCACAACTATTCATCCATGGTATATTGCAACACTAGTCATTTTTTGTGTGTTTACAAATTACAAATTTCCCTTGGTTTGGTCCTTGGTGGTTATACTGAGCTATTTGGCCTATGCCAATGCTGATAATTCTGAAAACCTTTGGATTATCGCTTTAGAATATATTCTTGTGTTTTCCGTGTTTATTTGGGAAGTATTTATAAAAAAAAGACTGCCAGTTTCCTAGCAGTCTAACTTTAAGAATCGAAGTTTAACTATAACTTCTTTAAAGAAATAATCTTATACGTTTCGTAAACTTCAACAAAACCATTTTCATCTTCTTCTTCATGCTCAGTAATTTCATAAGTAATTTTAAAGCGCTTACCAATCATATCTTTAGATTTTAGATTGGCAGCTTTAAGAGCTTCCTCTATAATTTCAATAAAATATACTGTTTCCTCACTGTCTTCGTCATCTTCATCCGCATTAATTAGAAAAGCATAACCATCATCTACATCGTAACCATCAAAAATTGCATTCGTGGTTATTTTTTCCTTGTCTTGACTATTCTTATGAGATTTAGAATATGCATTTGCGCTTAAAACCATGACCATAAGCACAAATACGGTATAAATTTTTGTATTCATCGCGTTTAATTTTTATGCTGAATTTGTCAGCATGTATTAATTTTAGATTGTGGTTTTGGGAGTTTGCCACCTCAAGCCCAAATGCTTTTAGATTACAACCTCTTGGTCATAATTACTGTGGTCCGTTGTGAAGAATTTATTTTTGTGCTAATCTGAATTACGCTTTAAACATCTCCTTAGAATCTTTAAAACTTTTAAATTCTAACATATAATCGTTAGGATCTTTTATAAAAAATGATAAATGCTCTCCTGATTTATCCTTTAAAAATGTCGCTTGAGTCACCACTTTAAGCTTCAAATTATTCAGCTTTGTATAGAGCTCTTGCCATTGTTTCTCATTAACAATAACACCAAAATGGAAGGATGGTAATAACTTACCTTCAAATACATAATTGGGGCTATTGAAATTAAATTTTTCGACTTGAATAAATGTTAGTTGATGACCAAATAAATCTATATCCAACCAATAATCTCCAGTTCTACCTAGAGAAGCACCAATGTTTTTAACGTAGAAATCACTAGTATCATCTACATCCAAACATGGTAAAGACATGTGAAATGCTGTTTCCATAATTCAACCATTTAAAATTTATAAAAAATTAATACACAGTAAATTACAAAATAGTCTTAAGCGAGCAACTTAAGTTTAGTCAAAATCTTCGTCCTCAGCACCAGGTTCTAATTCTGGATCTACGACTGCATCCGGATCATCATCTTCAAAGTCTTCATAATCCTCTTCGTCATAATTTTCCATGGTTTGTTCTAGCTTCGTACTTACCTTAACCAAATATTTGGTATCTTCAGTAGTCACTTCTACAGCTTCAACTATTTCATTTTTTGCATTTTTAAACGAGATAACATTATCATCATCATACCCATCAGGATATTTGTCTACCAGAAGTGCTAAAATTTCTGGTGTCAATTTTTTAAAATCAACTATAACTCGTTTTAAATGTGCGTCTTTTGGTTTCATTCCTTAATAATATTTCTAAAGCTAATTTTTTTTAAATATAATACTTATTTATTTACTCGAATAACATCATAAACATCTTTTCTACGATCTTTTAAATTTTTTACAGCACCAAAGGAATGCAATTCTCGCAATAAGCCTAAGTCTACATCTGCTACCAAAATCATCTCTGTGTTAGGCGTGGTTTCGGCCTTAATACCATTACTAGGAAATGAAAAGTCGCATGGAGTAAATACGGCTGATTGCGCATATTGGATGTCCATATTATTCACATTCGGTAAATTCCCAACACTACCTGCTATGGCCACATAACATTCATTTTCTATAGCGCGCGCCTGTGCACAAAGCCTTACACGTGAATACCCGTTTTGTGTATCGGTTAAAAAAGGCACAAATAAAATATCCATACCCTCATCAGCTAACAAGCGTGATAACTCAGGAAATTCGGAATCATAACAAATTAAAATTCCAATTTTCCCTGCATCCGTTTCAAAAGTTTTTAATTGATGACCACGTTGCATTCCCCAAACTTTAGCTTCATCTGGAGTCACATGAATTTTCTCATAACGCTCTAAACTTCCATCTCTTCGGCATAAATAGCCCACGTTATACAACACATCATCAACCACCTCTGGCATACTACCTGTAATAATATTAATGTTGTACGAAATAGACAGCTGCTGCATTTTTTCAACAATGGTTTGTGTATAACCTGCCAATTCTCTAATCGCTTGCGGCTCGTGCAAATGGTTATACTTTGCCATCAATGGCGCATTAAAAAACTCTGGAAATACAGCAAAATCAGAGCGGTAAGCAGACACACTATCTACAAAATACTCCACCTGTTGCATTAAATCGTCTAAACCATTATACGGACGCATTTGCCACTGAATCAAGCCTAAGCGCACCACGGTTTTTACACTACTCGCTTTTTTATTGGGTTTGGTATAATAAATATTATCCCATTCCATTAAAACGGCATATTCGCTAGATGCGGTATCTCCTTCTAAATAGCCTTTTATAATTCTTATCGGATGAAAATCATTAGAGGTTTGAAAATTTAAAACCGGATCATGAATCTCCTTATGCTTTACTTTCTGAATGTATTCTTTTGGTGAATACTGATCCTTATACTTATGATAATTTGGCATTCTACCTCCAAAAACAATTCCTTTTAAGTTTAGGTTTTCGCATAATTCCTTTCGGTAATCATATAAACGACGCCCCAAACGTAAGCCTCTAAATTCTGGTTTTATAAAAACATCAATACCATATAGCACATCACCATCAGGATCGTGATTTTTAAATTTATCACCTTCAATAATGTCAGCGTACGTATGGTTATCATCAATCTTATCGTAATCCACAATTAAAGATAACGCACAACCTGCCAATTGACCGTCGATACGAATGACCACTTGACCTTCCGAAAAAATAGTAGTCAAACGTGCAATGTGATCTTTTTTCCAATAAGAATTTAAAACACCACCATAGGCTTCTAGGGTTGCCGATTTTAATTCCTCAAAATCGCCAACCGTTAGATAGCTTAATTCTATATTTTCAATTTTTTGTTCGTCCATGGTTACATATCTAAAAGATAAGCAAAAATTAAAGGCGCCACAATGGTCGCATCACTTTCAATGATGAATTTTGGTGTATTAATATCTAGTTTCCCCCACGTTATTTTTTCGTTTGGCACTGCACCTGAGTACGATCCGTAACTCGTTGTACTATCACTAATTTGACAGAAATAGCTCCAAAATGGTGTTTCTGGTCGTTCCATATCTTGATATAACATGGGCACTACACAAATAGGAAAATCTCCTGCAATACCTCCACCAATTTGAAAGAACCCGATACCATTTTCAGAATTATCAGTGTACCAATCTGCTAAAAATGTCATGTACTCAATCCCAGATTTCATGGTACTTGCTTTCAATTCGCCTTTAAGCACGTAGCTGGCAAAGATATTTCCCATGGTACTATCTTCCCAACCTGGGCAAACAATAGGTAGGTTTTTTTCTGCCGCCGCATACATCCAAGAATCTTTCAAATCTATTTCGTAATGCTCTTCTAAAACACCTGAGAGTAATAATTTATACATGTATTCATGTGGTAAATAGCGTTCTCCGTTTGCTTCAGCTTCTTTCCATATTTTAACAATATGTTCTTGGATTCTTCTAAAAGCTTCTTCCTCAGGAATACACGTATCGGTCACACGGTTTAACCCTTTCTCTAACAAATCCCATTCATCTTGAGGTGTTAAATCTCTGTAGTTTGGTACACGTTTGTAATGTGAATGTGCTACCAAATTCATGATATCCTCTTCTAGATTTGCTCCTGTGCAAGACACAATTTGTACCTTATCTTGGCGAATCATTTCTGCAAAAATCTTACCTAATTCGGCAGTACTCATGGCACCAGCCAAAGAGACTAACATCTTCGCACCAGAATTTAACTGATCTTCGTAACCCTTTGCCGCATCAACCAAAGCCGCTGCATTAAAGTGTAAATAATACTTCTCTATAAATTTTGAAATTTCTCCTTTATTAGTAGTCATCTTCTGTGTTGAATTTAGATTTTTTGTTTCCTGTGTTTTTTGAATCGTTAAAGTTACTTTCAAAACCATCTTCGATATTTTGATCTTGAAATTTGTAGCTCAACATTTTGTAGTACAATTTAGCCGCTAAGAAATCTGATGATTTATCATGTTCATTTGGGCATAATTCTACAATATCAAAACCAACTACATTCTTTTCTTCAAATACTTGTTTTAAGAACTCTAGTGTTTCGTAATATAATAGACCACCTGGCTCTGGTGTCCCTGTACTTGGCATAATGGAAGGATCAAACGCATCTAAATCGAATGTGATAAATACGTTATCGGTCATTTGATCTATCGCAGCATCCATCCAACTGTCATCTTGCGCCATGTCATGAGCGAAATACGTTTTGTCTTCATCCATAACGGTTTTCTCAAGAATATCCATAGAACGAATACCCACTTGAATTAAGTTAGTGGTTTGACTCGCTTCATAAACAGCGCATGCATGGTTACAAGCTGTACCTTCATAGCTTTCACGTAAATCGGCATGTGCATCAATATGCAACACTGTAATATCATCGAACATTTCATTGAATGCTCTAATAGTACCGATTGACACCGAATGTTCACCACCAAAAACAGTTACAAATTTGTTCTTTTTGATGTATTTTTTTGTGGCTTCGTGAACGGCTTCAACCATCGCTTCTGGCGACGCATTTTCTGTAACTGCATCCGCTAAGAATATACCTTGTTGATACACTTCAGAATCGGTTTCAATATCATAGAGCTCCATATTTGCTGAAGCATCTAAAAAAGCATCAGGACCTTTGTCAGCGCCTTTTTGCCATGTACTTGTACCATCATAAGGTACAGGAATTAATACGATTTTAGCCGTTTCTAATTTTGCTAATTCTTCTGGAATACCAGCGTAAGTTTTTGTTTTCATTTTATATTATTTTCCATTTGAATGGAAGTTGTTGTTTATTTACTTTATTCAATAAAAATAGTATTACACTTAAACTAAGCACAGAGTAACACTTCTTTTATTATAACTTCTTCATTTTTTTCTTGATAAAAAAACGAAGCAAAAAAATCAAAACTGAAAATTATTTTACTAAAAATTTCTTTCTCTTCGGCACAAAAATAAAGTTGGTTTTTTCATAGGATTAATCTTTTTAGCGATTAAAATTCAATTATTAATCAATTTTACAAATACGACGATTTTTGTTTAACCCTTCGTTTCAATTCATTTTATAAGTAAAATAATTTGTAGGTTGGTTTAGCATTTAGGTTCATTTTAGGTTAGTCTATTGTTTTAAATTTTCTAATCTAACAACTCATAACTATCAGTATCCTAAAATACCCAACAAGTTTTCACTCTTCTGTTGTTCTGCAAATACCTTAGTGCTCTGGTTTCCTTCCGCATCTTTTTGAATTAGAATATGTTTTGGCGTTGGTATTAAACAATGCTGAAGCCCTCCAAAACCACCAATAGTTTCTTGGTAAGCTCCCGTATTAAAAAAGCCAATATATAACGGTTTATCCTTATTGTATTTAGGTAAATAAATAGCATTTGTATGCTGCTCACTGTTGTAATAATCGTCACTATCGCAAGTAAGACCTCCTAAAAGCACACGCTCGTAGCTATCATTCCAACGGTTAAGCGGCAACATTATAAAACGCTTGTTAATTGCCCAAGTATCTGGTAAGGTCGTAATGAATGAGGAATTAATCATGTTCCATTTCTCACGATCATTCTGTTGTTTTTGGTATAAGATTTTATACAATGCTCCTCCACTTTCTCCTACTGTAAAACTGCCAAATTCTGTAAAAATGTTTGGTGTAGCCACCTCTTCTTCCTCGCAAACTAATTTGATCTGATTCACGATTTCGTCAACCATATAGGCATAATCAAAATCGAAAGCTAATGAGTTTTTTATCGGGAAACCTCCACCTATATTTAAACTATCTAAGGTTGGGCAAATTTTCTTTAAAGCCGTATAAACCTTCAAACATTTGTGCAATTCATTCCAATAGTACGCATTGTCTCTAATCCCTGTATTTATAAAAAAGTGGAGCATCTTCAACTCAACTTTTTTATTATTTTGAATCTGAGTTTTGTAAAAAGGTACAATGTTTTTGTAACCGATCCCTAAACGTGATGTATAAAATTCGAACTTAGGCTCTTCTTCGGATGCGATTCTAATTCCAACTTGGAATTTCCCCTCAATTTCTTCAGATAATAAATCGATTTCCTCATAATTATCTATAATAGGAATACAGTTTTTGTGTCCGTCATTAATAAGGTCGGAAATATTAGTAATGTAGCGTTCACGTTTAAAACCGTTACTTAATACAAACGTTTTGTCCGTGATTTTACCTTCCTCTTTAAGCGCTTTTACAATATCGATATCAAAAGCAGAAGACGTTTCAATATGAATATCATTAGTTAAAGCTTCATCTAAAACGTGTTTAAAATGCGAACTTTTAGTGCAATAGCAATAATTGTACTTGCCTTTATAATCATGCTTTTTAAAAGCATCTGCAAACCAAGTTTTAGCGCGTTGTATGTTATTAGATATTTGTGGTAAATAGGTGAATTTTAAAGGAACACCATGGTCTTCAACCAATTTCATTAGGTCGATATCATGAAAATGCAGCTCTTTGTCCTCAAGTTTAAATTCGTCTTGTGGAAAGTGAAAGGATTGATCGATGAGATCAATGTATTTATTATTCATGTTGTAAATTAAATATTCAAGTATAAATTAAAAAATATAAGCGTAACTCCTGTTAAGGTTACGTTATATTCATACCTGAATCTGGCTTTGTGTAGTAGGTACAAATCCATATATATGCTGACTAGCAGCAATCGCAGAAGCGGAAGTTAGCTCTAAAATTCGGTTACTTATCCTATAAGCTGCTCTTGAATATGACTTCCTAATTTTCAAGAACCCGAACATAAAAACATGTTTCAATTTGTTCAGCTAAAATTGGTTTTAAAATCCTTTAAGATCTGCACCAATTTCAATACAAATGTATATTATTTTTTAATATGTTGTATTTTTTTTTATTTTTTTTACACACCGTTATTTTTATTATTCAAAACGTGCTAAAACCTAGAATATAAGCGAGATATCAGTTTGTCTTAATAAAAAAAGCATCCACGATCTGGATGCTAGATTTCTAATACGTTGTATGGCATGTTGCTACGTACCAAGTCAATGTGAAGATGTGCCTTACAACACTTTACACTTCAAAAATAACAGATACCTTTATACTTTACGTTAAATGAAGATTTAGAATACGTTATTAAACCGTTGTAAAGGACCGTTCAATACACCCTCAATATTAACTTAGAATAATGTGAAAGTACACCTCTAATTCAACGCACTTTCACATCATTTAAAGCGACAAGATGATTCCGTAAAATATAAAGTAATTTTCTTTATATCCCTATAATTATTAAGTTATTGAACTCGTCAATCTCTATTTCAATGCTTTCACATGGAAGAATACTTAATTGAATTTTTTGACCGTAAATATCAGTATTTGTTGCAACTACAATAATGTCACCATTGGTAAGTTCTAACCAATCTGTTGCTCCAGCAGCAGATAAACTTTGGGTGTGTAATTGGCTATAATCTTGACCATAGATAATTAAATCGAAATCAAGTGCACTTTGGTTAGTTATTTTAACTTGAGGTAAATCATCGACGCAATTAAGGGTTTGAGGACTTAAATCATCTTGAATTTCTAACACATCCGAAGAATCCGTTGTACAATTTACCATAAGTAAAAGCACTAAAATGAGTCTTACATTTTTCATAAGTAGGTTATTTTTATCTATTTGGGACTGCAATATAGAAAAAACAAACAAAACCTCGATAAAAAGTGTATTTATTCGACGAACGGCAATTATTATAATTAATGAAGTAAGGCGATGACGCCAAGTATTACAACATCTTCAAGGTATTTACCTCTTGTTCAGTAAGATGCTTCCAATGACCACGAGGAATGTCTTTTTTTGTTAAATGACCAATCGCTACACAATCAATTTTTACAATATCGTAGTTAAGATGATCAAATATTGCACGTAAAATGGTATTACCTGTATTTTTAATTTTAATACCAACTTGGCTTTTAGATTCACCTTGAATATAGCTGATCTCCTCAACAGCAACTAATTTACCTTCTATTTTAAAACCGTCTTGAATCTTTTTTAAATCTTCAAATTTTAAATTCTTATCGAGTTCTACTTGAAATAATCGCGCAACTCCATTTTTAGAATTTGTAAATTTTTGAACAACGATATCATCATTAGTAAACAATAGTAAACCTAAAGAGTTTCTACCCAGACGACCAATTGGCTTAATGTTTGCGTTAGTGGCGTTGGCTACTAAATCCATAACCGTTCTGCCTTTACCTTCAGCTGTAGTAGTTGCAAAGCCCTTTGGTTTATTCAATAAAACATAAACTGGTGCCTCTGGAGTAATACGTTGGCCATCAAAACGTACTTCGTCTGTACGTTTTACTTTGTAACCCATTTCGGTAACCACTTTACCGTTTACCATAACCAATCCTATAGCGATATTCTCATCGGCTTCTCGTCGAGAACACATACCACTATTGGCAATATATTTATTTAAACGCATCTCATCTGGATTAGACGATTTAGAAGGTTTAGAGACCTTCTTTGCGGATGACGATTTCTTATTAAAAGGAGCGTTTCCTCTAGCATAACTATTCGTTTTGCTATTAGCATTTCCTCTTCCTGAAGTCTTTCCTTTTCCTTTGCTATCTTGATTTCTGCTCATGTTTCAAATTTTTGCAAAGGTAAACAATAGTTTATATCTAGTGCTTAATTATTTAAGTTGTTTACTGCTATGATTTTTAAAACTTAAAAAAACAGAGTGTATTCCTTTTAAATTCTGTTTAAAACAATTGTAACATCAATTAATAAAATTGAAAAAACACCAGTTACAATAATGAATTTAAGAATATTATGAAGTATTAAGTAATGGGTTTTAGTATTCGATTTTAATAGAATAATAAGATAAATTAACAACAAAGCGATACTCAGATAAAAGAAACAATACATATGACCAATCCTAAAAAACAAGACGAGTACAATCGCCGAAATGATCGTAAAAACTCCAACAATACTTAACATTAACTTTGAAACCCTTTCACCATACACCACAGGAATTGTTCTATAATTTAAAGCTAAATCCCCTTTTATGTTTTCTAAGTCCTTCGTTAATTCTCGCATAGAAATTAATAAGAACAAAAATATACCATGTGCAAAAACTACCAATTCAAAATTCTGATAGTAAATAAAAATCGCAAAAAATGGTGTTACTGTTAATATCGCAGACACGATATTACCAACCATCGGTAATTTCTTTAAACGATGAGAGTAAAACCAAATAGCAAAAATGTAAATTGAAAAAAACAAAACTGCTTTAAACGACACATAACTCGCAAATACGACTGCTAAAAAGTTGAGCACAAAATAAAACGATAGTTTGGTGTTTTGACTCACTAAACGATCCAACATAGTTTTTCTGGGCTTGTTGATTAAATCTTTCTCGGAATCGTAGAAATTATTAATAATATAACCACCAGCTATAGTTGCCGAAGATGCTAAAACCAACATTAAAAGATTGAGGTCTAAAAGTACTGATTTAACCGGTTTATCGTGCGCAAAAATATAAACAGAAGCTAAGTATTGGGCAATAACCACAACTAAAATGTTATAACCTCTGACTACTGAAAATAGGCTGAAAAATTTAAGAAGAATGTGTTTCTGCCGTCTTGTTAACATTATTTTGATGCTGTAAAATTCCGAAATACGACTTCAACTCAGTGCAGTTCCTCAATAGCAAACTTTAGAAGTTATAAACGACCTCCAATTTTTGGCCTTTCAATGCTTCTCTTGCAACGTCAATGTTTTCAGTAAATCCTAAGATGTAACCTCCTCCACCAGATCCACAAAGTTTTAAATAATAGTCGTTACTATCTAATCCTTTTTTCCATAACTCATGAAACTGAGACGGAATCATAGGTTTAAAATTATTCAAAACAACTTTAGATAACTGCTTTGTATTTTTAAACAAGGATTTCATATCACCTTTTAAGAAATCATCTACACACGCATCTGTGTGTTTAATAAACTGATCCTTAAGCATACTACGGAAACCTTCATTTTTCATGTTTTCCATAAAAATGCTCACCATTGGTGCTGTTTCTCCCACAATACCACTATCTATTAAAAAGACTGCTCCTTTTCCATCTGCCTGTTGCGACGGAATACCTGTAGCTTCAATATTATCTTTTGAATTTATTAAAATTGGTAGGCTTAAATAGCTATTTAAAGGATCTAAACCTGAAGATTTACCATGAAAAAACGATTCCATTTCCGAAAAAATAGTCTTTAATCGTAACAGTTTTTCACGGGTTAAATTTTCTAAAACTGTAATTTTATCACTAGCATATTTATCATAAATAGCAGCGACTAATGCTCCACTACTTCCTACTCCATAGCCTTGCGGTATTGAAGAATCAAAATACATACCTGAATTTAGATCGCTTTCTAATTTATCGATATTAAAAACGACTAAATCTGTGTCTAATCCTTTTAAATACGTCGCAAAACGCTTTAAACTGTTGTTAGAATTTAACGCTTCTTCACTTGGATTCTCATCTCTTTTTAACGCTCCATTATAAAAATTATAAGGAATAGATAAGCCTTTAGAATCTTTGATAATTCCGTATTCACCAAACAAAAGTATTTTAGAATAAAATAGTGGTCCCTTCATATAATATTAGTCATAGCTTTAACAAATATACGGATTAAAATCATAATTGGTTGGCACCATGTCCGATTTGGTCGCAAATATAATGTGCATTTTGACAATAGTTAGCTAATTCATTCTTAATGAATTGTAGGACAGTTTCAGTTTCAGTTTCAGGATATAATACATGAACATTGGCTCCAGCATCAAGTGTAAAACACACTTTTGAATCTGTTTTTAATCTATATGCCCAAATTTTATTGATGATTTCTAAAGTATTTGGTTTCATTAATATGAAATACGGCATGCTCGTCATCATCATAGCATGAAGTGTTAAGGCTTCACTTTCTACAATTTTCACAAATTCATTTAAATCACCTGAAGCTAAAATAGTTTTCAACTTCGCTAAATTATCATGCGCTTGCGAAAAACGTTCTTTTGCAAATGGATGGCCATACATTAACTGATGTCCCACTGTACTGCTGACTTGTTTTTCACCTTTATCGACTAATAATATCGTGTCTTGGTAATTTTTAAAATTTGAATGCACATCTCCTTCAAATTTTACTCCGTATAAATCAGAACTTGCTGCAACACTTTCATTTTCTCCCCAAACAACGAGTTCACCTTCTATACTTCTACAGGCACTTCCGGAACCTAAACGCGCTAGAAATGATGCTTTTTGGTTGAAATATGTGTTATCTCCAGATCTTTCGACTGCGCTTGATGTGACATTATCTTTTAATTTTTCTTCAATACTCATTAAACATAAGGCTATAGCACTCATACCTGAAGCCGAAGATGCAATACCTGAGCTATGTGGAAATGTATTTGATGTTTCAATTTTAAAATGATAATCCTTCAAAAAAGGCATATAGATTTCAATACGCTCAAAAAAGGTCTGAATTTTAGGTTTGAACGCTTCATTTTTTTCTCCTTCAAAATAGATATCGAAACTAAACTCCTTTGTTTTCTTTCTAGTATACGTGATTTCCGTGACTGTTTTACAATTTGAAAGCGTAAAACTAATGGACGGATTCTCAGGAATTTGATGTTTCTTTTTTCCCCAATATTTTACCAACGCGATGTTACTTGGTGATTCCCATTTAACGGAACCCGTTTCAACATTGGTGTGGTAGGCTTTGAGAATAAAGTCTTGTTCTGTCATGGCATTTTAAATATCCGACAAAGATAAGAGTTTTACTATTGTTTTATAATTTCTAGCTGTAGCATTGACATTAAGTTTCTTTTCAAAAAAATTAAGATTAAATTTTGATCTCCCATAGCCTTTTTCGCAGTGCAAATAAATGCAATCGTTAAGAATTACATAGTCATCATTAGGATACTTTTTTTTAGACGCTACGTCTACCAATTTTTGATCAGGTGCTTTACTTAACATCACAAAATAACTCTCCACTTTTCTGTCTTCGGAAAAGGGACAATTATTATATATGGTTCTTAATTCTTGTTGCGACTTTATTATAACTGGAACCTCAAAACCAAATTGATTTAAAATCAAGCTTTGAATTTGGTTTGTTAAGAAGTTCGTATCATTTACTGAGGACTGAAAAATAATGTTCCCACTTTGAATATAAGTTTTAACATGTTGTAATCCGGAATTTGTCAGTAATTCTCGTAATTCCGCCATTGGCACTTTTTTGTGTCCACCAACATTAATTCCTCTTAACAGTGCAATGTATGTCATCATATATACTTAGATTAATGACTCAAAAATAATATCTAATAACTACAATACTTAAAAAAAAATCGAAAGAAGTACGAGTTCTCACAAATTAGAAACATTCCAAAAAGGTCTACAAAATGCAAATAAATCCGTTTAAATAACTCTACTTTGATAAAAAAATGTAGTTTTACAGCACTAATAGTAATATTACATGTGTTTTCCCAAATTGAACACTGTTATCGTCTTATTTATAACCCTTATTACAAGCTCTTTTGCACAATCACAAGAGTCTCTTATAAATACCGTTAGCAGTACTTGCACTTTTAATAGTCAAAAGCTAGATTTACTCGTAAGAAACGATAGTCTTTATCAGGCTACAGTTCTCATCAACGATGCTATACAGTTTTCAAAGCAATTCAATTCCAAAGAAACTGAAGCTAAATCTTATAATGCTTTTGGATTAGTACTTACTAAGATGTCTAATTTTGCTAAAGCCGAAAATTACCACAAAAAGGCTTTAAAAATTTACGATTCCCTTAAAATAGACAAAGGCTTAGACCTTGCCTACTCTGGTTTACTTAATACGTATGTTATGGGAAAAAACTATTCAAAATTTGATAGTTTATATCCTAAAGCTCAAGACATTTCTAGCAAACTTAATAGTGAAATATACTTTATAAATCTTGAGTATAAAATAAAAAAGGAATACTATAGTTTTGAAAATGCGAGTATGCTTACATCTAGCAACATTGCTTTAACAGATTTAAAAAACTCTGATTTTAATACCTTAAATTATTCTAAAAGTTACCGAACCGAAAATCTAAAAGAGAATTTATTTCAATCTTATAAATACTATAATGCCATAGCACGCATTAAATTATCAGACTATAAACCAGAAGATTACGAAGCTTTATTTTTAATTGATGAAGATAAACTTGCAGCTTCTATTTCTACAGACTTTAATTCTTACAGAAAATTAGCCTCGTTAAACTACTATAAGTATCTCTATTACACCAATAGCAAGAAAAATTTAGATTCTGCCACCAAATATCTTTTAAAATCTGATACTTACAAGTACAGAGCGCTAAATAATATGGAGCAAAAGAATATTCGAAATGGTGAGTTAGTAAATAAAATTATAAATGCCGAGCAGAAGTTAGCTTTAGCAAATGAAACACGTAAAAAAGAAGAATTAAACTCACAAATATTCTTATTAAGCACAATTATTACGAGTATTACTTTAATTATAATACTCACGGTATTTTACTTCTATTTTAAGGCCAGAAAAAATATTGTAAAAGTTAATAAAGCTCTAAAAGACTCTAACACTAAACTTATTGCCATTGATAAAGATCGGTTAGAATTTTTCTCAATATTAAGTCACGAATTACGAACACCAATTTATGGCATTAGTGGTTTAGCTACACTTATCAATCAAGAAAATGATGATTCAAAAAAGCAATCGTATTTAGATTCATTGATATCATCTAGTAATTACCTATCTATATTAATAGACAACATACTTCAAGCCAATAGATTAAAGTTTGAAAAAAGAAATCTTAGATTAAAACCAAGTAAAATAGAAGACATCGTTAGTCATGTTATGAGTACCGTTGCCATAGCAGCTAAAAATAAAGATTTAGACCTAAAAGTTCATATTGATGATTCTGACGAAAATGAACATATCTTAATCGATAAAGTAGCCTTTAGTCAGATATTAATTAATTTAGCGTACAATGCTATACGGTATACCAAAGAAGGATATATTGCGATTAATGTATTTGAGAAAAGCAGAGATGACAAAAATATTACACTACGTTTCGAAGTAAAAGATACTGGTATTGGTATAAAAGATGAACATCGCTCTGTGGTTTTTAGCGCTTTTGAAAATAAAACATTTTTAAATAAAAACAGTAGTGGTTCTGGTTTAGGATTATATATCGTAAAGACGCTATTACAAAGTCATAATTCAGATATTGATTTTGTTTCCACCCCTAATGAAGGCACTTGTTTTTTCTTCGAAATAACGTTTCAACTTTCAATTGTAATAGAAAACCAACTCAAAATAGCCGTACTACCGAAAAGAGAGATGCATGTTTTAATCGTTGATGATAACAAAATCAACCTATTAATCACAAAAAAGAATATTGAAAAAATAGAAGGTTATAGTTGTCAAACCATATCAAATGGTAGAGAAGCTATATCTATTGTAAAGGAAAAAGATTTCGATTTAATTTTAATGGATATTAACATGCCTGATATGGATGGTTATGAAGTCACAAAACATATAAGAATGTTCAATTCTCATATTCCTATTTTGGCTCTAACGGCATTAAATTCTAATGAAATTTCCACAAAAGCAGAAGCTGCTGGTATAGATCAAATAATTACGAAACCCTATATATTTGACGATTTTAAAGCCATTATTACATCTTATGGCAATAAGCATAATCAGCGTAACATTATAGATGTAGAAGCAATATAAGCAGAGGTCCAAGCATTCTGAAAGTTAAAACCACCAGTTACGGCATCCACATCAATAACTTCACCCGCAAAATATAAATTTGGAATACGTTTACTTTCAAAGGTTTTAAAATTCACCTCTTTTAAATCTACACCTCCTGCCGTTACAAACTCATCCTTAAATGTACTTTTCCCAGTAACTTGAAAAATGGCCTTAGTCAATTGTTGAGTTAAAGCCTCTAATTGCTGTTTATTCAAATCTGCCCATCGCATTGTCTCATTTATATCTGAAGCTAAAACCAATTGTGTCCATAATCGTTTTGGTAAATCAAATTGCGCTAATTTAACAACCGTCTTTTTAGCATATTCTTGTTTGAAATCTTTGAGTTGTTCTAAACAAGCTTCTACATCTAACTGAATAAAATTAATTTCAATTTTAAAATTATAATTCAATTTCGCCAATTCTACAGCTCCGAATGCTGATAGTTTTAAAATCGCTGGTGCACTCATACCCACATGTGTAATTAACACTGGACCATTAGATTCTAAATCGGTTCCAACCACTTTAATATCTACGTTTTTTGCAACAACACCAGGAATATCCTTGATACGTTTATCATTAATATCAAACGTAAATAATGATGGAACAGGTTGAATAATAGTATGACCTAAATCTTCGAGCAAATTCCAGATTTTAGGATTACTTCCTGTGGCGATTAATAGTTTTTCAGATTGAAATTCGCCTTGTGATGTTTCAATTAGAAAATTGTTTTCTAAGGCCTGAATTGACTTTACGGAATGATTATAAAGCACCTCAACTTTGTGTTTTTCTGCTTCATTCAAAAAACAATCAATAATCGTTTGCGATGAATTTGAAACCGGAAACATTCTCCCATCCTCTTCTATTTTTAATTCCACTCCACGTTCTTCAAACCACGTAATAGTATCACCTGTCATAAACGTATGAAAAGGGCCTAAAAGTTCTTTTTCTCCTCTTGGATAATTGAGCACCAATTCTGATGGTATAAATTCAGCATGTGTCACATTACAGCGTCCACCACCAGAAATTTTCACTTTTTGCAAACCTTCTTTGCCGCGTTCTAAAATCGCAACCGATAATTCAGGATGCTGTTCTGCGATGTTAATGGCCGCAAAAAAACCGGCAGCTCCACCACCAATAATTATAATATCTTTTTGTGTATTCAAACTATTATCTTAAGAAGATTTTGTGATTTTTAATTTGTGTTATTTAATGACGAGTACTACTTTGAGTCAAAGTATAAAATTACAATGATATACATCAAAAGACTAATATTTCTTTTATTTATTGTGAGCTCCTGTCAATCTACAGGACAGCTAAAAATTGAGAACCGCATTGCTAAGGAATTAAAAGAAGTATCGGCTGCAGAAACAGGTAACGACTCTGACATCATTTGGGTGATTCAAGATGCAGGCAACGACAATAACCTCATAGGATTAGATAACAACGGAAACATCGTTAGGAACGTCTATATCAGCAATGCCAAAAACAAAGACTGGGAAGATTTAACGTCAGACAACCAAGGTCATATCTACATAGGCGATTTTGGAAACAATAATAAAAAACGCAAAACATTTAAAATCTATAAGGTTAATGACAACGATTTAAATGCACGATCTGCTGTCGCTGAAGTCATTGAATTCTCCCTTCCTAAACATCAAAAATCTGAAGATTTCGAGTCCTTTTTCATTTACAATAACTGCTTCTACATTTTTAGTAAAGAGAATAAAAAGTTTGTTGTTTTAAAAGTTAAAAATAGTGTAGGAACACAGGTCGCTGAAGTACATTCTGAATATAAACTGAAAGGCAAAAACAATAAAATTACCTCAGCTGATATTAGCGAAGATGGTGAAACCGTTATTCTTCTCAATCACGATAAATTGTGGAAAATCACTAATTTTGAAAATGATGCGTTTTTCTCTGGCAATATCACTGAAGTAGACTTTGACCACGACTCACAAAAAGAAGGCATTTGTTTTAAAACGGACGCAACGGTTATTATTACAGACGAAAGAAGACATTCAGAAGGAGGCTATATCTATTCTTTCAATTTGAATTAACCTATATTTCATTTCCCGAAGTATTCACTTGTCGTAACTTTAAAACAAAAGCATTTATAACTTCAATATCGGCTTCATTTTTATGATTGTCTAAGGCATCTTTTTCGAGATTCTGTATTTCCTTAACAATGATTTCATTGTAGTTTTCAATTAACACATCATTGTTTTGTAGTAAATATTGTAGCATTAAAAAAAGCTTCTGTACAATAATAATATCGTGCTTACAATAGGTTCTAAGCGATGCCATTACGTTATAAAGCAACTGCTCAAAACTTACCGTTTTTATAGATATAAGCGCGGTATCATCCTCATTAAAATAATAACTTTTATCTTTCTTCGTCATCCGCAATGCGAATAATTCAGTGAGATAATCGATACAATTAATACAGGTTCCTGGATCGTTAATACCAGGTGACATGGCTTTTAGAGCAATTTCAGTGATTTGTTTAAAAGCAAGCACGTAATTATCTTCTATTAGTTCACTATTAGAAAATGTTATGGTTTTAGCTAATTGTTTTTCTAAGTCATCATCGCTATGACCTTTATATTTCAGAATTGGGATACCTTTTAAAACATAAGCTCCTTTAATAGGCACAATCTCAATTTTTAACTGATGCTCTTCTGCTAAATCGGCTAAAGAATTTAAACTTACATCTTGCATATAACCTGTTGAATCAGCCATAACGTGGTTCCAATTTGAAGTATCTTCAAACGCTGTGTCATTATGTTTTTCGTCTTCAATCAATTTGTCTAATCGGACCTTAGCTTTCTTAAAGATTTTATCCATTATGGTATTTACCTGAATTTCTTGTGAAATAGAATGGATAAAATAAATGAAAGACCCCAAACTCAAAGTCATAAACACAATGCTTAGCAACACAGAAAAACCAGGCAGTTGGTATTTGTCACCTTGAGGTGTTATGGACACCAAGGTGAAAATGCAATACAATAATGTGGAATTATAAATCCCTAAAATAATTTGATGTCGTCTATTGGAAATCAATCCCGGAAGCAATCTCGGTGAAAAGTTACTTGACGCCTGATTCAATAAAATCATTACCATTGAAAAACTAAACACCATTATTGAAATTAGGCCTGCAATAAATGTGGTGAGTAAACTTCTAGCGGTTTCCGTATTATTAACCACTAAAATTGGTGCATGTTCAACGAGGTATTTAGAGATACCCTTACTTTCTAAATAAATCATGAAGAATGCAAAAAGCATCCCAAAAAGACTAATAATTGAGGGATAAAAAGCAATATTACTTTCTAACTTATCTAATGATTTTAGGATTTTGTAAATGTACTTCTTCACGCTTAAGAGTTATAACACTAGTCATCATTGAAAAAAATTTTCAATTCAGCCTCAAGAAACACCTTTATAAGTGAATCACTTAACCCAAACGCATTAGGTTTTAATCGGTATCATTTTGTCCACAAACTATCTGTGAAGTAATGTTTACAATCTAAGAAGTTATTTTCTACAGTAAACTCGGCATGGTTTGCTAACTCGCTAATCTCTTCTAAGGCATATTTTTTAGACAATTCGGTCCAGATTAATTCATCATAATCCAAATGAACAACCTCGTTTATGGCCTTAAGATGCACCGTTTGTTTTCTAAGACTAACGATGTAGCTTTTTACATTTCCAGTGGTTGGATTGTAATAGCAGTAAAAATCAAAATCATCAATTTTAAAATCAGCATCTAATTCTCTATTAATTCTAATTAATAAATTCAGATTAAACCGTTTGGTAATACCATGCTTATCATAATACGCATTATGAATAATAATTGGATTTTTCTTCAAGTCAAAACCAATTAACAGCTTGTCACCAGTTTTCATGTTTTCGTTAAAAAGCTGCAGCAATTCTTTGGCTCTATGTTCTAGATAATTTCCAATATTACCACCCAAGAACAATAACAAACTAGGGTAATCACTTTGCTTATTCTCCTTTAAAATTTCAAAGTAATCACCGACTTTAGGATGTATTTTTAAGCTTGGTAATTTTTCTTTGAGTCGCTGTGTGAGGATATCAATGGCTTCTTGAGAAATATCTATTGGTACATAGTGAAAATCTACCTCGTTTTGCACCAAATATTCTAAGAGTTTAAATGTTTTAAAACCATCACCCGCTCCCAATTCTACAATATTAAAAGGCCCTGAAAACTTTAAGGCTTCAATAATTTGTTTGGATTGCATAGACAAAATCTCAAACTCTGAATTGGTTGGATAATATTCTGGCATATTCATTATTTCTTGAAATATGCGACTGCCATTATCGTCGTAAAAATACTTAGATGGCAAGTGTTTATTTTTGGCAGTTAAGCCCTTAAGCACATCATTTGCGAAGTTATCTGTCATTTATCTTGCTAATCTAATTCCTGAAAATAGCCAACGCATGTCTGGCTGAAAAAAGTTTCTATAAGTTGGTCTGCAATGGTTTTTTGAAGTCGCTACTGAGCCACCTCGCAATACCATTTGATTCACCATAAATTTACCATTATATTCGCCAAGCGCACCGTCTACCTTGGTATAATTAGGATAAGGTAAGTACGCACTATTAGTCCATTCCCAAAGCTGGCCAAAACTAAATTTATGTGAGGCTACTTCCCATTCAAACTCGGTTGGTAAACGCATCCCCTTCCATTGTGCAAAAGCATATGCTTCGTAAAATGTGATATGAGTTACCGGCAAATCACCATCAACCTCAACAAAACCATTAAGTGTGTAGTGCATCCATGTTCCATCGACCTGATGCCAATATAAAGGTGCTTCTAAATTGTTATTTTGAACATAATCCCAACCCTCAGCATGCCAATGATTAAAATCTTTATAACCACCTGCAGCTATAAATTCAATATACTCTGAATTGGTGACGAGTTGATTTGAGACTTCAAAATCATGAAGATACACTTTATGCCTTCCTAATTCATTATCAAAACAAAAGCCCTCACCTTTATGACCAATTTCGTAAACGCCTTCTTTAATTTGAAGGAATTCTTGTGGGTCATTGTCGGCTTGTAACTGGATTTTATAATCCAAAACAGGAAATGACGGTTGATTGCCGAAAATATATTTGATATCGTAAAGTAATAACTCTTGATGCTGCTGCTCGTGCTGTAAACCAATCTCTATAATATTTGAAATGTCTTCAGAAGTTCCATTAGAAATAAATTCTGAAAGTTGTGCGTTTACATAAGCTCTATAATCGAGAACTTCTTGCAATGTTGGCCGTGTCATTAAGCCACGTTCAGCTCTCATGACCCGTTTGCCAACGTTATTGTAATAACTATTAAAGTAATAGGCGAAATCATCGTTAAACACTTTATAATCTGCTTTATATTCAGAAAGTATAAATTGCTCAAAAAACCAAGTCGTATGTGCCAAATGCCATTTGGGTGGTGACACAAATTCTGCGGGTTGGATGGATACATCTTCCGCCTGAAGCGATTTACAAATCAGTTCTGTTTGATGCCTAACGTCTAAGAAGCGTTCTTTAGTTATGGTATGGTTTGTTATTGTTTCCACGTCTAATCTATAGTATTTCAGTTTCAAAAATGACTTCGCTTGCAATGGTTTTGTGCACAGGGCAACGCGAGGAAATTCCTTTTAAACGGTCTTTTTGTTCAGTTGTTAAATCACCAATCAGTTTTAATTTTTTGCTAATGTGGTCTAAGTATTTAGGCTGCTCTGTAACAAGATTTAAATCATCACTATGTTTTCTTGAGTGTGAGATATAAACATAGACCTCTCTTAAATCCCATTTTTTTCGTTCGGCATACATTTTCAAGGTCATTACCGTACAAGCTGCTAATGCGGCATTGAGATATTCGTATGGTGAGGGACCAAAATCACTTCCACCAACACTTGCAGGTTCATCGGCAATAAAGGCGTGATTTTTAGTTTGGATTTCCGTGGTAAAGTTGTTTTCAACAATGTTTAAGTGTCCAACGAGTTGCTCACCTTCGGTACTTAACATTTTATTTTTAGCCTTAGGAAAATAACGCTTTGCCCACGTGCCTATAAGTTCACCAACATATTGGCTATCTTCTTCTTTAGTTAATAAATGATCCGCATTATCTAAAGTTACAAAACTCTTTGGATGGTGTGCCTTTTTGTATAATTGCTCAGCGTTTTCAATACCCACTATTTTATCGAAAGGCGCATGCATAATCAATAAAGGTTTACGCAAATCTTTAACTACGGTAGGCAAGTCCGTTTTATCAAATTCTTCAACAAAATCTTGGTTGATAACAAATGGACGACCACCAATATTTACTTCTACATCTCCTTTTTCTGCAGAGTCCTCAACCTGATGCGAAAATAAATGCTTTACATGATTTACTGCTGATGGCGCACCTACAGTAGCAACTGCTTTTACTGTTTCAAGCTTTGAAGCCGCCACTAATACGGCTGCTCCGCCTAAAGAATGTCCAACAAGTAAACTTGGCGCTTGATAGTGTTGTTCCATATATTCATGAACATCTAATAAGTCATCTACATTTGCAGAAAAATGACTGTCCGCAAATTCGCCTTCACTTCGACCTAAACCTGTAAAATCGAAACGCAACACCGCAAATCCGTTTTGAGTTAATGCTCTACTCACATTTCTTACAGCACTTAGACTGCTGCTGCAGGTAAAACAATGTGCGAAAATGGCATAGTAATTTGGTTTTTGATTGGCTGGCAATTCTAAATTGGCATTGAGAGTAATTCCTTTTCGATTTTTTATCTTGAGTTTTGTGCTTTTCATAACCTAATTTTAATCTTCAATTGTTACACCTCTCCAAAAAGCAACATGGTTTTTAATCCCTTTTGCTAATTCTGACACTTCTGGATAAAACCAAGCAGCATCTTTATTTTCCTTACCATCAACCTCTATAGTATAGTACGACGCTGTGCCTTTCCATGGGCATACAGAGTTTAAGTCACTTGGTTTAAAAAATTCCTTTTTTATACTTTCGTGAGGAAAATAATGATTTCTTTCTATGACTATAGTGTCATTACTTTCTGCTATGACTTTATTATTCCAAATTGCTTTCATCTTTATTGTTTTTTATCAAACAGAAACTTTAATCTCGCTCCATTTGTGGATGCTTAATTTCTATCTATATTCCGGATTTTCAAAAGACCAATGTGTACCACTGTCCCATGCTTCTCGAGAATTACCGTAATTACTATAGCCTTTATTTTCTTTCAATAGCTTTGCCAAGTGTAAAAGATTATAAGTCATAAATGTGGTGTTTCTATTGGTGAATTCAGAATCAAAACCTACGGGTGGATTAATGCTTTTATCTTTCCATTTGGTATCGCCATAACTTGGTCCAGGTCCTACTTCTCCAATCCAACCACAATCGGCTTGCGGTGGAATAGAATAACCGACATGCTGCAGCGAATACAATATTCCCATAGCACAGTGTTTTACGCCATCTTCATTACCCGTTACCATACATCCTCCTACTTTACCGTAAAACACATATTGGCCTTTATCATTCGTTTCTCCACTCATGGCGTACAAACGTTCAATTAACTTTTGCGCTTCAGAAGATTTTTCTCCTAACCAAATTGGTGTTCCTACGATTAAAACATCGGCTTCACTCACTTTTTCGTAAATACTTGGCCAGTCATCTTTCTCCCAACCATGCTCCGTCATATCTGGATACACACCAACGGCTACATCTAAATCTATAAGTCGAACCGTTTCAAAAGATACGTTCTCCTTTTTTAAAATATTTTGAGAGACCTCCATCAGCGTTTCGGTGTGGCTTACCGCAGGTGATTTCTTTAATGTGCAATTGATGTATAATACTTTAAGTTTTGAAAAATCCATAGTTCTGTTTTTTTAAATTAAAAATTAAGAGCTGCAACTCAGCATAGAGCAACCTACTTTATGTCGTGCCCATTCTGGCCGTTTAGTAAACCATTTTTCGTGCTGTGGTTGCTCATCATATGGTTTTTTTAGTAATTGAAACAATTCATCTACCATACTATAATCCTCTTTATCTGCTTGGTCGATGGCTAACTGCGCCATATAATTTCTAAGCACATATTTTGGGTTTACAGCATTCATGTTTTGTTGGCGTTCTGAATCTGTAATTGTATCCTTCTCTAAGCGTTGGTCGTAAGCTTTGAACCAAACTTTCCATGTCATGAGGTTGTCACCCTTTATTTCTTCGGGCTTATAAAATGCTTTTTCAATGATTTCAACACCGTTTTCAGGATTGCCTTTCTTATAGTTCGCTAATAATCGGAATGCTATCGTCATATCGGTTTCAGACAACAATAAACAATCTTCAAAATTTTGTATCAATTTTGCATCGTCCTCAAGTTCTACTTGCAACCCTAATTTAGAGCGCATCATTTGAAGGGATTGCTTTTCAAAATCAACTTGATACTGATTTAAAATAGCTTCAATCGGTTCGGCTTCTTCAATTAACGGATATAAGGCGTTAGCGAGTTGTAATAAATTCCAAAGCCCAATGTTGGGCTGATTCCCAAAACGGTACCGTTTGTTTTGTTTATCTGTGGTGTTTGGTGTCCAGCCAAAATCAAAATCTTCGAGCCAACCATAAGGGCCGTAATCTATAGTTAAACCAAGAATGGACATGTTATCGGTATTCATCACTCCATGCACAAAACCAACGCGTTGCCAATGGATAATCATATCTAACGTGCGTTGTGTCACGGCTTCAAAAAGTTTGATATAGGTTTCTTTTGAAGGTTTACCCAATTCTGGATAAAAGTATTTTATAGTGTAATCGGTTAGTTTTTTGAGGTTTTTAATATCGTTTCGAGCCGCAAACAATTCAAAATTACCAAACCGAATAAAAGTCGGTGCAACTCTAGCGACGATAGCGCCTTTTTCGTAATCGGCATTACCGTTATAAAGCATATCGCGTAACACGTCATCACCAGACAACATTAAACTTAACGCTCTTGTAGTGGGCACACCCAAATGATACATAGCCTCGCTACATAAATACTCACGAATGGAAGAACGTAAAACCGCCAATCCATCACCTTGTCTTGAATAGGGTGTTTCACCAGACCCTTTTAGTTGAATTGCCCAACGTTTATTGTCTTGCTCAACTTCGAATAAATTAATTGCTCTACCATCTCCCAATTGCCCTGCCCAATTGCCAAACTGGTGCCCTGCATAGGCCATAGCATAAGGTTTTGTTTTTGGATAAACTTTAGAGCCCGAAAAAACCTCTAAAAAGTCTTTTGAATTGATATCTTCTTCCTCTAAACCAATGGCATTTGCCATCTCTTTTGACGCATGAATTAATTGAGGATATGAAGGTACTTTTGGATTAACATAAGAGTGTGTGGCTTCTGATACTTGACGTCTGCTATTATCCGTATTAGAATCTGAAGGTAACTCTTTACTAAAGGTGTCTTTTATGTGTAACTTCATCTATCTAATTTAGCATTTGAGTGACTTAAATATGGTACGTAATTTTAGCATTGCAATAAACCATTTAATATTACAATTGTTTATAAAAATACGATTTCATATTAACTCAAATGCTAATTCAACGGATTGAGCACTGTAATTTTTTAGTTAAAATTCTAAAATTATGAAGCAAAAAAGCCTCTAATGAGAGCGTTAGTTACACTACAAAACGATTAAAATATTGAACAACAGTATAGCTCCGATTTCAAATTACTTTTTCATAAGACTAATTGCAAATCCACCACCTTCGGCTAATTGTACGCTTAATGTCGAACCCTTTTTAACTTCAATTTTTTCAATAGAAATATCTAATGGATTGTTATCCCAATGCGCGTTTTCGCCATCTTTGTAGATAATCACTTCGTAGTCTTGGTTCTCATCTAAAAAGTTGAAATCTATATCTAAGGTTCTTGCATTTTCATCGGTGATACCTCCAACAAACCAATTGCCTGTTTCACGTTCTTTTCTAGCAATGGTTACATAATCGCCTACTTCGCCGTTGAGTACTTTAGTAGTTTCCCAATCGACACCAACAGCTTTAATAAACTGAAGTGGTTCAGGGTTTGCCTCATAATGCTCTACTAAATCCGCAGCCATTTGTACTGGACTATAAATCACCACATACAAGGCTAATTGTTGTGCAATCGTGGTGTTGACTTGATTGTCTTTTTTGTACTCGTCAAATTTTATATTGAAAATACCTGGTGTAAAATCTATTGGTCCTGATAACATTCTTGTAAAGGCTACAATCGGTAAATGCTCTGGTGGATTACCGCCATCATTTGCCCAAGCGTTAAATTCTTGCCCTCTTAACCCTTCTCTCGAAATTGTATTAGGATACGTACGTCTTAAACCTGTAGCTTTAATAGGTTCGTGAGCATTAATAGCCACTTCATATTTCGCTGCTTTTTCAACGGTATTATTATAATGATTCACCATATATTGGCCATGGTGATACTCCCCTTTTGGAAGAATTTTACCCACATAACCTGTTTTAACCGTATGCATCCCGTACTTCTGCATCAATGCAAAAGCGGTATCTTGTTGCTTGGTGTAAGTTTCAGTAGCTGCAGACGTTTCGTGATGCATAATAATATCAACTCCTTTTTCCTTTCCGTAACGGACTACTTCATCAATATCATAATCCGGATAGGTAGTTACAAAATCGAAAACACCTTCGCGGTCTTCAAAACCAATCCAATGTTCCCAACCGGTATTCCAGCCTTCAACTAACACACCGCCCATATTATTTTTTGCTGAAAAATCTATAAATCGCTTTACGTTTTCGGTATTGGCGCCATGGGTGCCATTAGAGGTCCCTCCGTCTGTCCAAGTACTCATATCTTGAGTCATGCCATAATCCCAAGAAGATTTACCTAAGTGCATTTCCCACCAAACACCTGTATATTTCATAGGTTTAAACCAAGACACATCACCTAGTTTATTCGGTTCGTTTAAATTAACGATGAGTTTAGATTCAATTAAATCTGGTGCATTGTCTGCAATTTGAATCGTACGCCAAGGTGTATTAAATGGCATGGTACGTTTCACTTTATAATCGGTATTTTCTGAACCTACAAGGTTACTAACTAAGTTTAAATTTTCGATATCAACCTTTAAGGTCATGCCCGAATAATCTACTAAAGCGGCTTCATGAAAACTTAAATGTGTGCCATCAGAACCAACCATCGTTACAGGTGTATTCACGGCATTTTCAGGAATATAAGTTTGGGCTAAATTTTCATGGTTAGCGAATTGTAAAGCGTCAATTTCAGACAACTTCGAGGTGTTGTATAAATGTTCGTAGATATCCCAATCGCCAGGAATCCAAAAGGTTTTATAATCTTCAGTCAGATTAAATTCGGTATGTTCTTCTGTAATAAAAACATCGCCTTTTAAGTTGGGTTGTTCAGGGAATTCATATCGAAATCCGATACCATCATCGTACACTTTAAAAACGATATTTAGTTGTCGGTTTTGTTCAGAAGTTTCTTCGAGTTCAATCTTTAATTCGTTGTAATTATTGAACACATCTATCTGCTCTCCCCAAGGCATTTGCCAAGTTTCGTTAAACGTTGATGTACTTGTATTTTTAATACTAAAATTCTTATTAAAGGCTGGTGCATCTTTAAATTCGAAACCTAAATAAGAGGTGTCAACAACCGTTTTGTTATTGAATTTCACGAGATAATAGGGTTGACCTTCTTTATTAACATTAAAATCTACTATCACTTTTTCGTTAGGTGATTTGATTTCTGTGGTTTGTTTTTCTTCGGAATTGCATGAGACTAATGCTAATGCCATTACTAAAATTGAAATGTAGATTTTCATGTATATATATTTTTAGTCCTATTAGATTTTGCGATGACTGAGCGTCGTCGAAGTCAAAACCTAATAGGTTAAATTTAGCTTATTTATTCATTTTTATATTAGACCTGCTAGGTTTGAAAAACCTGCTAGGTCTGTAGTTTACACCTACACGGTTTTTGAAACCTTGTAGGCTATTATATTCACTATTGTCTTTCTAATAGAATGATTTCAAACTCTGTATTTAAAGTAACTGTTCCATTTTCTACGGTTGCTATTTCTCCAGAATAGGCATCACGGAGCATGACGCGTTCTTCAAAAACTTTAGAGACATCGATTACTTTTTTACCTTTTTCAAGATCTAAACCTATAACGACTTTATCTTTAAAATCTTCGTTTTCGTAGCTTCTATTGAAGTAATATGGTTGTTCAGTTATCATTTGATGGGTTCCTGCACCAATTGCAGGATGCTTAGCTCTAAATTGACCTAATTTTTGCCAATGCGATAAGACTTCTTTTGGTCTTTTTCGTTTGGCAATAGAATCCCAATTCATCATAGAACGCAACGTCGCATCACCTTCTGTTCCTGGCACAACAAGTGAACGCGATGATTCATCTCCATAATACACTTGAGACGTTCCTGGTGACAACAATAGTTTATTAGCCGTTTCAAATGGTTTTTTTCTTTGGGCATCAAAAGGTTGACCATCATCATGCGAGCTTAAATAGTTTACGGTGCCGTAACCTTTTAATTCATCATGTAAAATGGCATTATAATGCGTGAATAAATCTTCATAACCTTTGTCTTTTGAGTTGTATTTAAATTCAAAATTAATTAAACTTTGAAAACTTGGTGGATCAAAATAATTGACTTTTCTGTCCCCAAAATCAAATTCCTGACCTGTACTAACTCCATAATTATAGACTTCACCAAGCAGATAAAAATTGTTATCATCCAATACTTGTTCAGGATTGTTCTTTTTGTATTCGGCAAAGGCAAAATCACATTCCACTTTAAATTCCGTCCAAACATATTCTTCTACATGTTTTACCGTATCTACTCTGTAACCATCAACCCCAAATTCTGTGATGTAATCCGTTAGCCATTTCATGATGTAAAAACGAGGTGCTCTTGGGTGACCAGTTCTTTCAAAAAATGCATCGAGTTCTTTTACTTCTTGTTCGTAACGACCCTCTGCTTTCCATTTTTCTACTAATTGTGGTGGTAAGTCTACATTGGCATTACTTTCCGTTCTAATATCTGGAAGATTAGCAACTAAGGTACAACTTACTGTATTTTCATAATTATCGTAAGAACATTGTTTATCTGTTCTCACCCATTCTTCTGGCCAAACCGGATCATTATTAGTTACAGGTCCTGTATGATTGATAACGGCATCTAATACAATTCTAATACCTTTAGCATGTGCTTCTTTCACCAATTCATGTAAATCTGCTTTGGTTCCAAAGTTGGGATCAATCACTGTCCAATCTTTAGTCCAATAGCCATGAAAACCATAAGTCACTCCTGTACCTTCATCAGTACCTCCGTGGATTTGTTCAACAATTGGTGTCATCCAAATGGCATTGATACCTAAATCGGTAAAGTATCCTTCCTTTACCTTTTGAGTAATCCCTTTTATGTCTCCTCCTTTAAAACCTCTTAACTTTCCTGTTTCTTTGGTTCTATCGAAATTAACATCATTAGACGTATCTCCGTTATTAAACCGATCCGTTAATAAAAAATAAAGGTTAGCACCTTCCCAAACAAAAGGTGTTTCAATAGTGTGTTTTGGCTCTGCAACTGCAACCTTTTGTTCCGTATCGGTGTTTTTACAACTCAAAGTGATTAGGATTAAGGTTAATAAAAATAGTTTTTTCATATGTATTTTGCCCACATAATTAGGGATCTTTTTTGGTTAAATCAACTTTTTAAAACCTACAAGGGTTTTGAAATCTTACAGGTTGGATAATATATTAGACCTCTCAGCTTTTCACAACCTAAAAAATCTTGTATGTTTTCTTAATGACTTCTCGATACAAATTTGCTCATACTTTACAAATTCACACGAAGTGACGATTGCTTATTTCTTATTTTATTATCGTACGTCCTGCAAGGTTTTTTAAACCTCCGAGGACTAGAACCTGCTAAGACTTTATTTAATTTTTAATATAAACGACTCTAGAGGTTTAAGATCTATTCTGACTTCTGCTTTACCGTTTTCAACTTTTAAGGTTGACGTATATTGATTATACAATTGGTCCTTTACCTCATAGTCTCCGTCTTGAAGTTCTAATTTCGGAACTAAATCTTCAGGTAATTGCAATTCGAAGCCATAGGTGTTTTCTGCATTGAAATTTGAAATAATAATCAGTTTTTCATCAGCACTCCAACGGACAAATGATAACACTTTATCATTATACCATTCCGTATGTTGTTGGTTGTAATGCTGAATATCTTGATAGTCGCCCATTAAAGCCGAACTATTGATGGTGAAATTCAACAGGCGTTTGTAAAAATCACGAAGTTCTTTTTCGGCTTCAGTTAATTGGCCGCCATCAAACTTTTTATCGTTAACCCAACGCACCTGACTTGGCACTGAGCCATAATCGAAAATAGACGTTCTTGTTGGATCTCCAAATCCTAAATCTTCAGCGCCTGGCTCACCGAACTCTTGACCGAAATAAATCATGGTTGGTGCTGTTGATGACGTTGCAGAAACCACCATGGCAGGTTTTCCTTTAACTGCGTTTCCAGCAAAGTCTGGACTTGCAATACGTTGCTCATCATGATTTTCTAAGAAATGAAGCATATTGTGCTCAATATCCCGTAAATCATCTAAAATTGGTGGCACATTATCTGTACTTCCATGCCCTTGCATCACGTGTTTTAAAGTGTCGTATAACTGAACTTTATCGTAGAGATAATCCATTTTTCCTTTTCTGATATAATCGCGGTACAAGCTTGGATTGTACACCTCAGCTAATAAAAAGGCATCTGGATTTTCCATTTTTATAGCTGAATTCATATAACTCCAAAATTCAACTGGCACCATTTCTGCCATATCATAACGGAAACCATCCACACCTTTAGCCGTCCAATACAACGCGATATCCTTGAATTTCATCCAAGAACTTGGAACGGTTTTATCTTTCCAGAATTCAAAGTGCTTTTTGTAATCTTCATTATCAAAACCTTCTGGTAACTCGTCAAAATCTTTTCTTCCGTCAGGACTTACTCCATAATTAACTTTTACCGTTTCGTACCAATCGTTAATATCTGGTTGCGATGCTCGCGAGCCATTTCCTGTCCATTTTGCAGGAATTTCTTCAAACTTACTATCTGCCATTGGATGCTGTTCTCCACCTAAAGGTTGGTAGCCATTCTTCCATTCTGGTACTTTAAAGGCTTCACCCGGATTGTAGTAAAAATTGTTATTAACGTCGTAGGTTTTTGTTTTATCATCTTCTGCTCCAAAATCGGTAGTTCCTTCCGGATTAGTGATACTATGGTAATTACGAGCGACGTGATTAGGAACGATATCTATAATGACATTTAAACCTGCGTTGTGAGAACGCTCAATTAAGGCTTCAAACTCTTCTAATCGGTTGTCTACATTGACTGCTAAATCTGGATTCACATTATAATAATCCTTAACCGCATATGGTGAACCTGCACGACCTTTTACGATATCAGGGTCATCGTTAGAAATGCCAAATTCGGTATAATCTGTAATGACATCGTGATGCGGCACTCCTGTATACCAAATATGTGTTACACCTAAGTCCTTGATTTCGTTTAAGGCTTTGTCTGTGAAATCATTGAATTTACCAACACCGTTTTCTTCCAAAGTTCCCCAAGGTTTATTTGTAGTATTGGTGTTTCCGAATAAACGTGTAAAAACTTGATAAACGACTTCTTTTTTCTTCATTTCTGGTATAATTTCTTTTGATTTAGGCAACTCTTTTATGTCGTTTTTACAACCCACAAACACCATAAAAACTAAAACAATTAAGATAAGATTTTTTATATGCATTGCATTATTTTTTTAATTTGATTTTGATTTCTTTTTCAGTTGAAGCTTTCCATGCTATAGGAATATTTAAAGTTTTGGTTTCTGAATTCCAGTTTACTTCAACTTTTTTACCGTCTACTTTAATATTTTTTGGTTCTTTTAGGATGTTGTGAACCACTACTTCAACTGATTTATTTCCAGATTTTAAAATAATACCAGAACCATTTTCTTTATTAATTTGAAAATCATATTCCTCTTTGTAATCCAGTTTCAATTCTAGATTATTTCTATTAAATTCAGATTCGAATTCTAATATTTCAAACGCGTTTTTTTGAAATACATTTGAGGTTTTTCCATCATCTAGATAAATATCTCTTTCTCCTCCTTGCACAGTTGAGTCATGATAATAGTGCAAATCCATATCATTATTTTTATAATCTGATGTCGTTTGCATCGATTTAGCCATTGGAATAAATGCACCAGCTCTAACATACGTCGGAATAGAATTTTCTTTTAGTTGAACCGTTTTTGTTTGTCCGCCTTCAATCTTTTTATCAGTATAAAAATCAAACCACACATTATCCTTTGGAAAATAAACCTCCTGCTCTTTTTTACCAGCTTCCAAAACAGGTGATACCAAAATATCATTTCCCCATAAATAGGTTTTTGAGTAATTGAATAATTCAGGATTATCAGATTCTTCAAAAAATAATGGTCGCATCAACGGTTTCCCGAATTGGTTATTTTCATAAACCAAATTGTAATTGTAGGGCAGCAATTTATAACGCAACTCAATCGCTTCTTTAGCTAAAGCTTTTGCTTTCTCGTTTCTAAAAACAGGCTCACTTGGCACATCTTCTTGAGCATGTGGTCTAAAAATCGGGTTGAACACACCGTATTGCAACCAACGTACATACAATTCATCATCTAAATTATCTCCTGCAAATCCACCTAAATCCGAATGCATA
The DNA here is from genome assembly GCF_018860545.1 of Winogradskyella psychrotolerans. Classification (GTDB taxonomy): domain Bacteria; phylum Bacteroidota; class Bacteroidia; order Flavobacteriales; family Flavobacteriaceae; genus Winogradskyella; species Winogradskyella psychrotolerans_A. Next base: position 588,198 of record NZ_JAHKPN010000011.1, read on the forward strand.
TAAGCTAATCCTTGCATGCCCATTTGTAGGGCAATTTCTGGTTGAGATTGTAAACCACCCCAAGTTCTATTCACGTCGCCAGACCATGGAATCATACCATAGCGTTGCGAGCCCGAATAACCTGCACGCATTAAAATGAAGGGTCTTGTATTTAGGAAATCACGCTGATAACCTTCGTGAATTAACCGTGCCCAATCGTGACCGTAGATATTATGAACTTCGTCTGCAGAACCTGTGTGATGTTGTACCCAACTTGGATGCACTTCGGGTTCTCCTAAATCTCCCCAAATGCCTGCAACTCCCATATTGGCGATGTCTTTATAAATATTCCAGAACCACTGTTCGCCTTCGGGTTTGTAAATATCTATGAGTCCGGTGTTACCAAAATAGAAATCGTATTTGGCCGGATTCCCAACAGAATCTTTAGCCAACACATCTTTTTCAACAGCTTCATCCCATTTTTTAGACGTGGTTAAAACAAACGGTTCAGTAATCGTAATGGTTTTTACACCTTTATCATTTAGCCGTTTTACCATGCCTTCAAAATCTGGAAACGAATCTCTAAACACTTCCAGATTTCCCATGGTGCCTTTTAGGTCTTTTCCGAACCAATATAAATCGAGAATAATAGCATCCACGGGAATTTCTTCTTCTTTGAATTTAGCAATGGTCATTTCTACTTCTTCCTGAGAATGGTAGCCAAAACGACTTGAGAAATTCCCTAAAGCCCAACGTGGTAACATGGGTTGCTTCCCAGTTAAGTCGGTGTAATTATTAGTAATGTCGTACCAAGAATCACCGACAATCACTTGATATGTTTTTCGTCCTGAAATGGTTTCGTACTTCAACGTATTATCTCCTTTGCTATCCAAGTCTAAAAAGCCGATAGGTGCGTTGTCAAAGTGAATCATGTATTGTTTTGAGGATAATACGATGGGCATGGTAAAGTTCATTAATTCACTATGGGTTTCGTAACCGTAATGTGCTCTGTTGTAGAGTTGCAGTCGATGTCCACGACGATTCATACCCAAAGCTCTTGCGCCTCCTCCGTAAAGCACCTCGTCTTTTGTAAGGTTGAATTCTATAGTTTCTAGACTGTCGTTTTTAACGTAACCTGCTTTTTCGGAAATGATTAGTTTGTCTTTGTAATAATAGGAAATTTGAAATGGGGTTTTGGTGATGGTAATGTTCACACCAGAAGTTTTCACTTGAATATCTTGAACACTTTCTATTACCTCGTAATTTGAATATTTTGGTTTTTTGACTACTGCATGCGAAATAGTGTCATAGGGATTTTTATCCCATTTAGGTCGAAAAATTGTTTCCACAATTTCTGAACTATAAAATCTAAAAATATAAATACCGTCATTTACCATAACAACAAAATTGTTGTCTTGTTTAGCAGTTTCAATAAATTGTCTTTCTACATTTTGAGCCGTAATTGAAACCGTGAAAAATAGACTTAGGATTAAGAAAATATATGTTTTCATATTTAGCTTTTATACCTACAAGATTTTGGAAACCTTGCAGGATATGTTTCTGTGATACTATTTTAGATCTGCTAGGTTTTAAAAACCTGCTAGATCAGGTCTAATTAATTTAATTAGTTTTTACTTATCTAATAAAAATGTTAACGGTTGATCTAATCGTTTATTCCACGAATTTTCAGAATGATCTGTACCTTCAAAAAATAAATTTTTAGAATCCTTATCTGTATAGCCTTTGGCTTTTAAAATGGCATCAATTCGTGGTGCGTATTGCGGATAATGTTCGTCTAAGGTTTTGTTACCATAATCGAAATATAATTTATGAGAACTAGCCTGTGGTAAGTTGGCCTCCATGTATTTAAAAATAGCTTCAGGAAAAGGGTTATTTTCTCTTGGTGCTGCACCAACCCAATGAGTTGATAAACAGGCTGCACCACCAAAAATTTCAGGATATTCTGAAACGGCATACATTGACATTAGACCTCCCATACTAGAACCCATTACAAACGTATTGTTCTTGTCTGTAGCTACGGGATAGGATTTATCAATAGCGGGTTTTAGTTCTTCGACAATAAATTTTAGATAGTTATCACCATTAAATTTTGAATCTGCATTAGCATTCACAGCCTCCTTTAATAAGTTTTCTTGAACAGATTCATCTAACATTTCAAATGCCTTTTCTGGAAACAAATCTTGCCAGCGAATTTTAGGAATATTATGGATTCCAACCACGATAAAATCCTTTACGCTTCCTTCGGCCATTAACTTTGATGCCCACTCATCTACTTTCCATTCTTGCTTATTCCAAGTGGTGGTAGCATCGAATAAATTCTGACCATCATGCATGTACAACACGGCGTATTTTTTAGTTTCAACATAACTTTCAGGAATCCAAATATCTACTGCTCTGGGTTGAATATATTTTGAAGGAAAACTATCAACACGTAAAATATCTCCTTTAAAAAGAGAAGCACTCTTTACGTGTATAAAGTTGGGAGTTGGTTTAGCCACTACAATTTCAGGTTCAGTGTCATTGACCTCAATAGTTTTTGTGTCTTCTTTGCATGAAACCATGAACAAACAATACAGCAAAAATGATAATACGATTCTCATTCTAATTAGTTTTGGTGGTTAAAATTACACTTCCCTTTTGATTTAATTCTAATGTTGTACCCCAAATTATTTCTTCATCGGAAATAATATTTTTTAAGGTTTTTCCTTGGAGTTCTAATTCTTCAAACCGTTCCAAACTGAGTTCTATCGGATTCTCATTTTTATTAATCACATGAACAATAGTTTCATTTTCAAAAATCCTGGCCAAAACATAAACTCCATCTTGTGGTGCAAAATGTATAGTTTTTCCATTGTGAATGGCTTCACTCGTTTTTCTGTAATTCAGTATTTTTTTGAGAAAAGATTGCATCTCTTTTTGAGCATCTGAAAGTCCTTCCCCTGTAAAAGCATTAATTGTATCACCTTCCCATCCGCCAGGGAAATCAGTTCTTATTAAACCATGGTCTCCGGGATTATCAAAATCGTCCATTAAGATTTCAGTTCCGTAATAAATTTGTGGAATTCTTGGTAGCATTAATAAATAACTTAACGCCATTTTGGTGTTCGCTACATCACCATTAAATTCTGTAAACACACGACTTTTATCATGATTATCTAAAAATGCCATAATAGCTTTTGGCGACGTATAAGCAAAGTCGTTAGCCAAACCTTCATACATTTTAACAAGACCTTTGTCCCACGACTCTTCTTCATTTAAGGCATCTACTATATGTTTTTGCATAGCAAAATCCATAGTCGACTTTAAGTTAGAATCGTAACCATCTACATTTTTATGACCATCTTGCCAATACCCAATTAACAATGGATTATAACTCCATTCTTCTCCTACGATTGAAAAATTCGGGTATTCTTCCATAATTGAACCTGCCCAATGACTCATGAAATCTTTATCTGGATAAGGATAGGTATCTTGACGAATGCCCCCAAGTCCTATTGTTTCTACCCACCAAATACTATTTTGAATAATATAGTTGGCCATAAACGGGTTGCGCTGATTTAAATCTGGCATACCAGAAACAAACCAACCATCTGTCATGCCTTGATTATCCTTTTTAGAAGCGTATAAATCTTGGTTAGACGTTCGTCTGTGATTAGAAATTATGGTTGTTTTACCACTCCAATTATCTTTGTTTTTCTCATAATTTTCTTGATAATTTACCCAGTCCTTAAATGGCAAATCTTTCATCCACCAGTGTTCTAAACCACAATGATTGGCTACTTGATCCATGATGAGTTTCATATTTCGCGACCTTAAATCATCGGCTAAATTTCGATAGTCATCTAAAGTTCCAAAACGTGGATCCACTTTATAAAAATCGGTCATCGCATAACCATGATAGGATCCACTTGGCATATCGTTAATTAATAGTGGACACGGCCATACGGCAGTAAATCCTAAATCTTCAATGTAGTCTAAATGATTAGTGATGCCCTGAATATCTCCGCCATGTCTTGCATAATTATCTGTTCTATTTATGCCTTGTTGAAGTAATCCTTCTACGCTATCATTTTGAGGAATGGCATTCGCAAAACGATCAGGAGTGATTAAATAAATGGCATCTGAACTGTCAAAACCAACGTAATCTTCTGCCGGTTTTTCACGAGATTTTAGTTCGTAAGTTTGAATTAATTCTGAACCGTCTTCATGTTGGAATTTAATATTGAATTGCCCTGCTTTTGCCGTTTCAGAAATCTCTAAATCTAGAAAGAGATAATTAGGACTGTCTGCTTTATGAACTTTAATTATAGAAACACCTTGATAAGACATTTTAGGTGTAGCCGTTCCTATATTAGGATGCTTAACTAAAAGTTGAAGGTTTTGATTTTTGAAGCCAATCCACCAATGAGGTGGCTCAACTTTTTCGATATCGTTTTGAATTTCAGTTACAGGTTCTGAAACCACTTTTACCTCAGATGAGCTTTCTTGACAGGAAAACACGGTTGCAACTAGTAGCGTTAATAGGGTTAGTTTTAGCGTTTTCATTGTAATTTATTTAAAAAATGAAACAAATCGTTATTGCAACCTTAAACAAATACCTACAAGTTAGATACTGAATCAAGTTCAGTACATGTCTTGCAGGATATTTATTTTTTATTTTAGACCTTGCAAGTTTTAAAACATGCAAGGTCAGTTAAATTAGACAGTGACCATATTATTAGGACTTAAAGTCACTTCTTTTCCATCCACAAAAATGGTTAAATCTTTATCGCCTTCAAGCTTAAATTGTGTTTTATTCTGACTAACACTCACGGTGATAATTTGATGTCTAAAATTCACTTTAAATGAATAGCCTTCCCATTGTTCTGGAATCTTAGGCTCAAAAGATAAGGTATCATTTTTAATACGCATGCCACCGAAACCTTCAACGATACTCATCCAAGTACCAGCCATTGAGGTAATGTGTAAACCTTCGTGAACTTCATGATTATAATCATCTAAATCTAAACGCGATGTTCTTAAATAAAACGTATAAGCCTGATCCATACGATCTAACTTCGCTGCCTGAATACTATGTACACAAGGTGACAATGAACTTTCGTGCACTGTGAATGGTTCGTAAAAATCGAAATGACGTTCTAGTTCTTCGGTTGTAAATTGATCTTCAAAGAAATACATGCCTTGAAGTAAATCGGCTTGCTTAATATAAGGTGAACGTAAAATTCTGTCCCAAGACCATTTCTGATTAATTGGGCGTTGTGATTTATCTAAATCGGCAACTGTAATTAATTCTTTATCTAAGAAACCATCTTGTTGAAGATAAATATTGTGTTCTTCCGAGTATGGGAAATACATGTTATCAGCTACTTCTTTCCAAAGTGCTAACTCTTCATGTGTGATTTTTGTTTTCCCTGAAATTCTTTCAAAATCATTACTATGACCTTCTTTTACTTTTTCAATCGTTTCTAAGGTATAATCGATACACCATTTAGCAATGTAATTAGTGTACCAATTATTGTTGATGTTGTTTTCATATTCGTTAGGTCCTGTAACACCAAGAATCATGTATTTGTTCTTATGGGAAGAGAAATTAGCTCTTTGATGCCAAAAACGTGCAATTCCGATTAAAACTTCAAGTCCCATTTCTGGAATATAACTAAAGTCACCTGTGTATCTGTAATAGTTGAAAATGGCAAATGCTATGGCACCATTTCTATGGATTTCTTCAAAGGTAATTTCCCATTCGTTATGGCATTCTTCACCATTCATAGTCACCATTGGATATAATGCTGCTCCATTGGTAAAGCCTAATTTCTCCGCATTTTCAATCGCTTTTGGTAAATGATTATATCGGTATGCCAATAATTTCCTAGCGACACTTTGGTCTTTTGTAGCCATGTAAAATGGAATACAATAGGCTTCGGTATCCCAATAGGTGCTTCCTCCGTATTTTTCTCCAGTAAATCCTTTTGGACCGATGTTCAACGTTTCATCAGTACCTAGATACGTTTGGTTCAGGTGGAAAATATTAAACCGAATACCTTGTTGTGCTTTGACATCTCCTTCAATAGTGATATCTGCCATGTCCCAAATTTGGGCCCAAGCTTGCTTTTGATCGTCTAATAACTTTGAAAAGCCAGCTGTTTTCGCTTTAACTAAGGTGGCTTTTGCAGCGGACACTAATTCATTTTTATCGTGATCACGATCTACAGTATACCCACCAAATTTGTGAATGGTATAGGTCTCATTTTGCTTTACCTTATACGAATATTTAAAAGACGCTAAATTGGCATCTGAAGTAAAATCTGGTTCTATTAAAACAGATTTCCCATCAATAAAAACCTCAGATTCCATAAACGTACAGGTATAAAAATCTGTTTTCATAGTTTTAGCCTGAATAAAGGCTTGATGATTCTCATGACTGACATTTAAAGTATCCCAAAACTTATCATCCCAATTGGTATCTTCATTGGTAATACCTGAATCTAAATACGGTTCGAAAGTAATTTCGGCATCCGAATTTAAAGATGTAATATTAAATTGAATCGCACCAACTTCATCCAAATCTAAACTTAAAAAACGTTTTGTTTTAACCTCAACGTCAATATCATTTTGAAGTGTTGCCATAAAACTACGAGACAACCAACCTTCTTTCATGTTTAATTCTCTACGGAAGTCTTTCACGTTTTTACAAGCGAATAGATCGAGTGGCTCGTTATTGATAGTGATGTTTATACCAATCCAACTTGGTGCATTTAACACTTTAGCAAAGTATTCTGGATATCCATTTTTCCACCAACCCACTCTGGTTTTATCTGGATAGTAAACTCCAGCGATATAGCTACCTTGAAAGGTTGGCCCTGAATACTTTTCTTCGAAATTAGCACGTTGTCCCATCGCACCATTTCCGATGCTGAACAAACTTTCTGATGCCTTAACCTGATTTGGGTCGAATCCTTCTTCTAAAATTGACCAGTTGTTTGGGATGATGTAATCTAGGTTCATTATTAAATTGTTTAAAAATCTCTAATTGAGACGTTTGATTTTTGATTAATTTTCTATCAGAGATTTTATAAAATCGTCTGAAATTTCAGTAAAATCACTGAATACATATGTTGCATGTCCTAAGACCTCTTTGCTTCCTATTCCGATGGAAATCATATTTGCTGTATTAGCAGCAGTAACACCTGCCACTGAATCTTCAAAGACGATACAATCTTCTGGCTTTACATTAATCTCTTTTGCAGCGATTAAAAACACTTCAGGATCTGGTTTTGCTTTAGTGACATCGTTTCCATCTACGATAGCATCGAAACTAGATAGTAAATTCACGCGTTTTAAAATTGTTCGTGCATTTTTACTTGCTGAACCTAAAGAAATCGGTTGTTCCATCTCTTTTAAAAGATTCAAAACTCTAGGAACATCAGGTAAAATTTCGTTGTCGTCCATCTCAGCGATAAAGCTTAAATATTCCTCGTTTTTTTTCCCCATGAGTTCGTTAAACAACTCTTGGGATATGGTTTTATTCCCCCAAGCCAATATTTTTTCTAACGAGCGTACACGGCTAACTCCCTTTAATTGTTCGTTTTCTTCTTCCGTAAAATCAATATCTAAATCTTTAGCCAGTCTTTGCCATGCTAAAAAGTGATATTTTGCAGTATCTACAATGACACCATCTAAATCGAATATGAATCCTTTTTTGTTCATTTATTTATTTTTGAATAACGTCATCAACATCTTTAACTTTTGATACTAGTGCCGCTGCAATTAAAAAACTAAGACCACTCATCATTAACGCAAATATGGCTTGATTTCCATAAGCATACTTCACTAGTGGTCCGCCAATTAAGGCATTGATTATTTGAGGAATTACAATAAAAAAATTAAAAATCCCCATGTAAACTCCCATCTTTTTTGGACTGATAGAACCTGCTAGAATAGCATAAGGCATTGCAAGAATACTAGCCCAAGCAATTCCGATACCTATCATAGAAACGATAAGCCAGTTTTTATCTGGCATAATGTAAATAGAAAGTAATCCTAGACCACCTATGACTAACGAGATAGCATGTGTATTTTTCCTTCCTATCTTCTTAGCTATATAAGGTAGTGCAAGAGCAAAAAATGCAGAAACAAGGTTATACACTCCAAAAAGAATACCAATCCAATCTCCAGCATCTTGATATGTAGAACTACTACTATCCGTATAAGGCAAACCATAAATATGTTGTGCAATTGCTGGTGTTGCGAATACCCACATTCCAAAAAGTCCAAACCAAGAAAAGAATTGCACCCAACTTAATTGGCGCATCGTAGCAGGCATTTTTTTGAAGTCCTCAAAAATATCAAACAAGCTAGACTCCTTTTCTGCATCATTAACTGACACTTTAGAACCTAAATGTTCATCTTCAAAACTATTAAGTTCTTCTGGTGAATATTCTTTGGTAGTTATAACTGTTACTAAAATGGATACAATTAAAATAATCGCACCAATAATAAAGGACCAAATTAAATTGGTAGGAACTACTCCTGCAACTGTTTCATTTGAAATACCAAACCAATTGGTTAAAGCATAAGGTAACCACGACCCAATTACGGCACCAAAACCGATTAAAGCTGTTTGGATACTAAATCCAGCGGTGCGTTGATCTGTTCTTAGATTGTCACCAACTAAAGCACGAAACGGCTCCATGGCAATATTAAAAGACGCATCCATAATCATCAACATTCCTGCTCCAACCCAAAGTGCTGGTAAAAATGCAATAAACATGTCTGCTTGTGGCATAAGCACAAGACCAATAGACGCTAAAATAGCACCAACTAAAAAATAAGGTTTTCTTCTGCCTAATTTTCCCCAAGTTTTGTCACTGTAATGACCAACTATAGGTTGAACAATTAACCCCATTAAGGGTGCAATAATCCAAAACCATGACAGCTCGTGGACATCAGCTCCGAAAATTTGAAGAATTCTACTTGCGTTGGCATTTTGAAGGGCGAAACCCATCTGTATTCCTAGAAATCCAAAACTCATGTTCCAGATTTGCCAGAAACTCATTCTACGCTTTTCCATGAAATAGTATATTAGAGTTAATACTATTCTGACAAGCTTAGCTTATCAAAACTTATTTTCGTTGAGAAGTGAAAATATAAGTTTCGATTATGGTACAAAGATATAAAAGATTTTAAAACAACAAGAAAAAAATTTATTTGGTCGATTCTCGCTCTACTAATTCGGTGTTAATTACCACAGTTTGAAACTGTTCTTCTTCAATTTCAAATTCTGCTTCAATTTTATCAATTAATAGGTCCGCTGCACGTTCACCCATTAACTGTGCGTGTTGACTAACTGTAGTTAAACTCGGTGTTGAATGCTTAGAAAGCACTCCGTCCGTAAACCCAATAACCTGTATATCATTTGGCACATTTAGTCCCATCCTTCTCGCGACTTTCATAGCCGATAACGCATACAATTCATTAACCGCAAACACACCATCAATCTCCTTATGAGCCTTAAAAAGTTGCTCAATTTCACCTTCTAATTTCTCTAAATGAACTTCATAATCTAAAGTGTCATCCATTTTTAGAATTAATTCTGCCTGGGGTGTTATATTATTGTCTTCCAATGCTTCTAAATACCCTTGGGTCCTAAGCCTACCAACGCTAACGTAATCTCTAGTTGTGATTAGGGCTATATGCTCGCATTTGTTTGAAATTAATTTCTGTACAGCATTTTTTGCACCGTTAAAATCATCAACTATAACCTTATCACATTTAATTTCAGAGACAACTCTATCAAACATAACGATGGGCATCCCTTGATTCATAGTTTCGTTGTAGTGATGATAATCTTGCTGTAATAAAGTTTCTTTGGACATTGACAAAATAAACCCATCAATACTGCCATTGGCAAGCATTTCCATGTTTATAACCTCCTTAGAAAAAGATTCATTAGACAAACCTATAATAACATTATATCCTCTTTGATTAGCCACTAACTCTACACCTCTAATAACTTTGGAAAAAAAATGATGCACTATTTCCGGAATTATGATCCCAATGGTGTTCGTTTTTCTATTTTTAAGACTTAACGCTATGTTATTTGGCCTATAATTATATAATTTAGCAAATGCCTGTACTTTTTGAATTGTATCTGCACTAATTTCCTTACTATTTTTTAGTGCTTTTGATACCGTAGATATTGAAACATCTAATTCTCTAGCAATTTGTTTTAAGGTTATTTTTTTTCTCATTTCTCGCTAATAATTTGCAATTAATAAAGTTAAGAACTAAGTTCGGAATATTATTAATATCCCAATATTACTTCTAAAAAGTATAAATCTTATATTTTTTCCATTATTTTCTTAATAATATCATTTTTATTTAAAAGTTTTTAACACGCAAACGTTTTCGTGACTTTCGTCATGTTATTTTAATGTTAAGTCACACTAAATTTACATAGATTTATCCCGAGAAGTGAAAATATAAATCAAATAACTAAGCAATTAATTTAAAAACATTTTATGAAAACAGTTTTAAATGCTTTACTATTCTGTCTCATTATGCTGCCGGCAACGTTGCTGGCACAATCTACCGTCACGGGTACTGTTACAGACAAAGCAAACGCCATGCCTCTACCAGGTGTAAATGTTATTATTAAAGGTACTTCCAGAGGAACCGCTACGGATTTCGATGGTAAATATACCTTAGAAGTAAATCAAGGTGAATTTTTAGTCATTTCTTACCTTGGTTATACAACTCAAGAAATTGAGTTCACAGGACAAGCTAGTATTGATATCGCCATAGAAGAAGACGCTGCACTATTAGATGAAGTTGTTTTAATTGGATATGGTTCTGTTAGAAAAGAAGATTTAACAGGAACAGTTGATCTTGTCACTGAAAAAGACTTTAATGATGGTCCTATCGTCTCTGCACAACAACTTATTAGTGGTAAAATTGCTGGTGTTTCCGTAACTTCAGGCAGTGGTGCTCCAGGAGAAGGACAAGACATAAAAATTAGAGGAACAGGATCTCTAAGCTTAACAAGCTCTCCTCTTTACGTTATCGATGGTGTCCCTATTAATAATGATGGCATAGGAGGAACACGTAACCCTCTGAATTTAATTAACCCTAATGATATTGAAAGCATTACGGTATTAAAAGATGCCTCTGCAGCAGCCATTTACGGTTCACGAGGTGCTAATGGTGTTATTATAGTGACAACTAAAAAAGGTAAAGACAGAGAATTTCAATTTAACCTAAGTTCTTCAACTACTGTACAGAATTACATTAAGACAGTAGATGTCCTAAGTGCTGACGAATTTAGAAATATTATTAATTTAGATTCTAATGCTGATGCCACAACTGCATCCTTATTAGGAAATGCTAACACCGATTGGCAAGATGAGATTTATACTGCTGCATTTGGACAAGACCACAGCATTAGTGCTTTAGGTAGTGCTTATGGTGTACCAATGAGAGCATCTGCATCCTACTCTAATTATGATGGTATTCTTAAAGGTGATAATTTTGAACGTCTTACAGGATCATTAAGTTTTTCGCCTAAATTATTAGATGACGATTTAAAAATAGAATTAAACGCTAAAGGAAGTTATACCGAAAATCAATTTGCTAATCGTAGCGCCATTGGTAGTGCTGTGGTCTATGACCCAACACAACCGGTATATGATAGCGCTTCTCCTTTTGGAGGTTATTCTGGCTGGATACAAGAGAACTCTGCCGCTCCACTGGGATATTCTCAAATTGCGCTTTCACCTACAAACCCAGTTGCATTATTAGATTTAGTAGATGATACAGCAGAAAACAGACGTTTCTTAGGAAATGCTAAGGCGGATTACAATTTACCATTTTTAAAAGAAGTTACTGCGACTGTAAATTTAGGATTTGATAAGTCTAACAGTCATGGTAGAACTAGAACATCACAGTATTTATCATCTGTAGATACAGATTGGAATGGCTCATACACAACCTACCAACAAGAATCTACTAATAAGTTATTAGATGCTTACTTAACATATAGCAATACCTTTAATGATAAGCACAATTTAACAACTGTTGCTGGATATTCATATCAATCTTTCGAATACGAAGGGTATAGTTATAATAGTGAAAATGAAGAAGACGGTACTGAATTTGAATTCATCGATAAGAGTAAAAGTGTGTTACTCTCTTATTTTGGACGTTTAAACTATGATTTTGACGGTCGTTACTTGTTAACAGCAAGTTTAAGAGCTGATGCCTCTTCTAAACTTAATCCTGATGATCAATGGGGATACTTCCCTTCGTTAGCGATGGCTTGGAACATCTCAAACGAATCATTTATGGATGGTTCAATTATGAACAATTTAAAACTAAGAGTCGGTTATGGTGAAATAGGTAATGTTAATGGTTTAGGTGATTATCTCTACTTAACTAGATATACAGGAAGTACTGACACCGCTAATTACCAATTTGGAAACTCTTTTTACCAAACGTATCGACCAGAAGCGATTAACGAAAACCTTAAATGGGAAGTTGGTAGAACGCTAAATATAGGTATTGATTTTGCGTTCTTTAATAGCCGTATTAATGGTTTATTTAATGCGTACATCAGAGAAACTCAAGATTTAATTGCTACGACAACTGTAGATCCTTTCACAAATTTCTCAAACACTATTCAAGCGAATATTGGTGATATGGAAAACAGAGGATTAGAGTTTGCTTTAAATGTGATTCCTGTTCAAACCGATGATTTTGAATGGTCTATTAATTACAATGTAGCCTTTAATCAAAATGAGGTAACCAATTTACCAGACGATCAGCAAACTGGAGGCATTTCTACAGGCACTGGTAATACAGTACAACTTAATCGTGAAGGAGAATCTCCATATAGCTATTACGTCTACAAACAAGTTTATGATGTTAACGGTAGACCAATTGAAGGTGCCTTCGCAGATTTAAATGGAGACAACATCATTACCGACGCTGACAAGTACTTATATAAAGACGCACTTGCTGATGTTACCATGGGTATTAACACAAATTTCAGGTATAAAAACTGGGATTTAGCTGTGGTCTCAAGAGCGAGTATTGGTAACTATGTTTATAATGATAATAATGCTTCAAAAGGGTTCTTAAATAATGTGGTGCCAACAACAAACGATTATCTAAGCAATATTGTATCAGATTTTAACAATACTGGATTCTATAATGTTGAAGAAACCAATGCATTAAGTGATCATTTTGTAGAGGATGGATCATTTTTTAGAATAGACAATATAACGTTAGGTTATAACGCTAGAGAAATCCTTAATGGTATTGATGCAAGATTTTATGGTTCACTACAGAACGTTGCTCTTTTCACTGATTATAGTGGAATTGACCCAGAAATTTCAGGTGGTATCGATAATAGTTTCTACCCAAGACCAAGGTCTTTTGTCTTAGGTGTTAATTTTGATTTTTAAAAAAAGATAAAAAATGAAAAATATATTTAAAAAATTATTCCTATCACTGGCTATAATGACTGTTGTTGTTAGTTGCCATGATGATTTAGATCAGTCTCCTATTGACCCAGATAGTTTTACAGAGGAGGATGTATTTGCAAATGCAGAAGAAGCTAAAAGTGCCCTTGCAAAAGTTTACGCAAGTTTAGCACTTACCGGTCAGCAAGGACCTTCAGGTCAAGCCGATATATCTAACGTAGACGAAGGTTTTTCTCAATTCACCAGAATGTTATTTAACCTTAATGAACTTACAACCGACAATGCTGTCGTTGCATGGGGTGATGCTGGTTTACAAGATTTACACGGCATGTACTGGACGTCTAGTAACGATTTTACTGATGCCATGTATAATCGTTTAGCACAATCGGTATCATTTGCTAATTCGTTTATTGAAAATGCCTCTGGTTTAGGTGACGATGTTGTTATAGAATATATTGCAGAAGCTAGGTTTATTAGAGCTTATGCGTATTATAACTTAATTGATTTATATGGTGATGTGCCATTAGTCACTCAAATTGAAACATCATTACCTTCACAAAATACTCGTGAAGAAGTCTTTAACTTTATAGAAGCTGAATTATTGGAAATCCAAAATGATCTTGCTGGTAGTGGTTCTAATGAATATGGTCGTGTAGACGAAGTCGCGGCATGGGCATTACTTTCTAAATTATATTTAAATGCAGAAGTATGGACAGCGACCTCAAAATACAATGAAGCGGTAACGTATTCAGAAGCTGTAATAAATTCTACTTACAGTATTCATACAACCGATGTTAATAATAATGGCTCTGCATACGACGATTTATTCTTAGCTGATAACAATACAAATGGTTCACAAATTGAATTTATTTTTACGGCGAACTTCGATGGTATCAATAGCCAAACTTATGGTGGTTCAACCTTTTTAGTGCATGCTGCCATTGGTGGAAGCATGGATGCTAGCGCCTTTGGTGTTAATGGTGGCTGGGGAGGCAACAGAACCACAAGTGCTTTGGTTAATAAAATGGGAGCTGGAGATTCACGAGCTATGTTCTACACAGATGGTCAAAGTTTAGAAATTTCAGATCTTACGTCATTTACTGATGGCTATGCTGTTACTAAATTCTCTAATATAGATTCTGAAGGAAACCAAGGTAAAGATGCCTCTGGAAACTTTACTGATATTGATTTACCTTTAATTAGACTTGCTGAAATTTACCTTAATTACGCTGAAGCAACCTTAAGAGGTGGTAGTGGAAACACCACAACAGCTGTAAATTTAATCAATGAACTTAGAGAAAGAGCTTATGGTGACACGTCTGGAAATATTTTAACAGGTGATCTCACATTAGACTTTGTATTAGATGAAAGAGCGAGAGAACTTTATTGGGAAGGACAACGTAGAACTGACTTAGTAAGATACAACTACTTTACTACAAATAGTTATCTATGGCCTTTTAAAGGAAATTCTGCAAATGGAACTTCTGTTTCAGATTTTAGGAATTTATTTCCTATTCCTTCGAATACAATTCTTTCTAATCCAAATTTAACTCAAAACACTGGCTATTAAACAAAAACTAAATAAACATGAAAAATAAAATAAAAACACTCGCAATTTTCTTTACACTTCTTTTGAGTTTTTCATCTTGTGAAACTGATGACGACTTAACTTTTGTTGCGGCTCCACAGGGAGATTTTGAATTCAATAATACTTTTCTTTCAGACTATGTATTACCAGCGGAATCTACTACCAACAGTAATATTGGTGCTATATTCTCTTTTAACGAAGCCGATTTTGATGTACAAACCAATGTGTCTTATGAATTACAATCCTCAATATTAGGGGATTTTACAGATGCAACAATGGTATCTGCATTATCTAACGCTAACAATCAAATTGAAGTTTCTATAGGTACGCTAAAAACATTAGCGGAAGAATACGGAATTGTAGCACCTAATTCTGGAGTTTTAAACTTTAGAGTTCGTGCATATCCTGGGGATACTTCATCTACTACAGAAATGTTTACCTCTGTACAACAACTAAATGTGACTTTATTAGAAGAAACTACAGGTGGAGGTTCTGATATTGAACCAGCAACTTGGGGTGTTGTTGGATCAGGATATAATGATTGGGGAAGTGCAGGTTCAGATGGCCAGTTCTACACCACCACTGAAGCCGATGTTTATGTGGCTTATGTAACGTTAATTGACGGTGAAATTAAATTTAGAGAAAACAACGATTGGGCTAGTGATCTTGGTGATAATGATGCTGATGGTACAGTAGAAGCTGGTGGTGCTAATATTACCGTTACTGCAGGTACATACAAAATCACATTAAATACAGCCGCGGCAACATACACTATGGAAGAGTTTTCTTGGGGAGTTGTGGGTGATGCTTATAATGATTGGGGGGCGACTCCAGATGCAAAATTTTACTATGATTATACTACTGATATGTTTAAAGTAGACGTTAAACTATTAGATGGTGAAATGAAATTTAGACTTAATAATGCCTGGGACACTTCATTTCCAAATGATAATATTACTGTTGCGGCAGGACACTATTCTATTTCAATTAATTTAACAGATAACACATACACAATGGAAGAATCTGATGTATGGGGTATTGTGGGATCTGGTTATAACGATTGGGGAGCTACTCCTGATTTCGCATTGACACAAATTCAACCAGATTTATATGTTGGTGAAATTGCAACCTTATTAGATGGTGAAATTAAATTTAGATTAAATAATGATTGGGCATCTGATTTTGGTGATACTGGTGCTGATGGTACATTAGATGCAGGTGGAGACAATATTGTAGTTACTGCTGGTTTATACCGAGTACAAATGGACACAGCTAATGGGACTTATATGTTGAATAAAATTCAATAATTAAAAAACATTCCCTTAAATCCTAAAAGGGCTGATTTTTATCAGCCCTTTTTTTTAAATATAAAAACTTATGAAAAAAATTTACTTAGCACTTTTATGTATAAGTGCATCGTTATTTACTTTCGCACAAGTTACAATAACACCTAATCCTTTTGAAATAGATGAAAGTATTACAATCACTTTAGACATCAATAGTAACGACACTGATTGTAATGGGTTTAGTAATCCATCTAAGGTATACATGCACTCTGGTGTTGGTGATGGATCTAACGCTTTTGGTATAAGCGTTGTTGGAAACTGGGGCGCAGATGATGGTATTGGAGAAATGACTAATGAAGGTGGTGGCATATTTAGTATTACAATAACACCAGAGACTTACTACAGCTTAACAACAGTACAGGCGGCAAATGTTATTCAGATGGGCATGGTATTTAGAAGTGCAGACGGCTCTGAAGAATTAAAAGCTAGTGGATGTAGTGATTTTATTTTTGAAGTAGGAACATTTCAGGTGAGCTTAACATCTCCAAGTAGTGATACTACTATTTTAAATTCTGGTGAAGATTTAACCATTTCTGCTACGAATATTGGCGGCAATGCAAGTTATACATTAACAGCAGATGGTTCTGTAATAGACACCAACGCTTCAACTAATAATTACAGTTTTGTGGATACTAATATTACCACAAATAAAAACTATGAATTAACAGCCGAATTTAATGGGACTGTTATATCTAAATCGTTCAATGTCATTGTAGACCCAGGAACTAACATTGGCATAATGCCAACAACCTACGAAGATGGAATTACCTACATAGATGACAATACAGCTGTACTAGTATTATATGCTACAGGAAAAGATTTTGTATACGTCGCCGGAAGTTTTAACAATTGGCAACCAGACGCATCGTATGCCATGAGAAAAGACCCAACTAGAAACAATAAATTCTGGATAGAATTGACAAATCTTACTCCAGGACAAATTGAAACATATCAATATTGGGTTGTGGATAAAACTCCTCTTGCTAACTCACCGTCATTAGTTAAAACAGCAGACCCGTATTCAACATTAGTTTTATCCCCTTATGATGATCCTTATATTTCTGCAACAACCTATCCTAACTTGCCTACATATCCTGTAGGTCAAGAACGAGAAGTAACGGTTTTAGAAACCGGTCAAACAGCGTACGATTGGCAAATAACTGATTTCAATAAACCAAGTAAAGAAGATTTAATTATATACGAAGTATTAGTTAGAGATTTCGATGCTAACCGAAATTTCCAAGACATCATAGACCGAATCAACTACTTTAAAAACCTTAATGTTAATGCTATACAATTAATGCCAGTTATGGAATTTGAAGGTAATGAAAGTTGGGGCTACAACACCTCTTTTCATATGGCATTAGACAAATTCTATGGTACAGCGGATAAGTTTAAAGAATTAGTAGATGTTTGCCATGAAAATGGTATTGCCGTAATTCTAGATATCGCATTTAATCATGCCTTTGGAAGAAACCCTATGGTTAGGATGTGGATGGATGATCCTGATGGCGATGGTTGGGGATCACCAAGTTCTGAGAACCCTTACTTTAATGAAATTGCATTACACAGTTATAGTGTTGGAGAAGATTTTGATCATTCTAATGTTAGAACTCAAGATTTTGTAGAACGTACAGTAGAATATTGGATAAATGAATTTAATATTGATGGGTTCCGTTGGGATTTAACTAAAGGGTTTACACAAAGCTGTACTGCTGGAAACGACAATTGCACTAATAGTTATCAGCAAGATCGTGTAGACATATTAAAAGCATATGCTGACTATTCTTGGTCAATAGATTCAGATCACTACGTAATTTTTGAACACTTAGGCTCAGATGTAGAAGAAAAAGAATGGGCTAACTATCGTTTAGATGAAGGTAAAGGTGTTATGATGTGGGGAAAAATGACAGAACCATATAATGAATTAACTATGGGCCAAGATGGAGATAAAAACATTGATAGAATAGGCCACAATGCGCATACAGGTTTTGATGGACCTCGAGTTGTTGGTTATCCTGAAAGCCATGATGAAGAACGTTTAATGTATAAAAACGTTGCCTATGGCAATACGAGCAATGCTGCTCATAATGTTCAAGATTTAAATATTGCATTATCAAGAATGTCTGCATTAGCAGCTGTTTCTACCATGGTACCAGGCCCAAAAATGATTTGGCACTTCGGCGAACTTGGTATGGATAACTCAATTTTCACATGCAACGATGGAAGCTACAATAATGATGGTTGTAAATTAGATACAAAACCTCAACCACAATGGGTAGAAAACTGGTTAACAGAAGCGTTACGAGCTCAGATTTATGAAGATTGGTCTAAACTCCACAAACTTAAAACTGATGAACCTGTTTTTGAAGGAGATTATGAAATCACTTCTGGAAATTTGACTCCAAGAATTGATATTTTTGATAACTCTATACCAGCAACACAATTAAAAAATGTAATTATTCTTGCAAATTTTGATGTGGTGTCACAAAGTATCGACACTAATTTCCCAACTGGTGTTACTTCAACATGGTATGATCTCATGGATGCAACAGGAAACACAACCGTTAGTAATTCTACCTCAGCAATAACAATACCTGCCGGTCAATTTAGAATCTTAGGAAATAAAGCTTCAGATGTCCTTAGTGTTACTAATGAAGTCGTATTAGGTTTTAGTATTTATCCGAATCCTTCACAAACAACATTTAGTATAAACGCTAATGTTTCAAATGTTGAAGTTTACGACTTAACCGGAAAATTAGTGAAGTCATATAAAGGCAATTTTACAAGTGTAGATACTTTTAATGTCTCGTCTTTAAATTCTGGTATCTATATGGTTAAAGTCCAAAATGATAATAACCGTACATTAACAACGAAACTAATAAAACTTTAATTAGTGAAATCTCTATAGTATTTAAACTAAAAGGTGCTCAAATGAGCACCTTTTTTATATCCGTTAACTAAAATTAACTCTAATATTATACTTGGAATGTATTGGTAAAACTTCTAGAATTATCACTTACAGTTCCCGCGACAAATGTTTTAAAAACCATATAAAATTTAGAGTATAAATTCTCTAATCCTAAATACACTTTATTAGATGTCTGCTTTTTTTTCATTCCTTTAGAAGATTCTGATGTATTTTCAGTTTTTGTTCCTAAAGTTACAGGCTGCCAAATTGTTGGGTTAATTGTTATATTTTTCATAATGTATACTTTTAAATTTATTAAAGAAATATGAAATATCTCTGGGACAAATTTCGGAAGATATAAGCAACTAGAACATTACACCATTATCGTATTTATATATTATTTTAACTATTTGTAAACCACAAATTCACAATACGGGTAATATTGCATAGTTCTATGGTAATAATGTAAAGACCGAGATGAATTCCTATGTTTTATGAGTAGATAGATTAATAAAAATTAAACGTCATTTTCACTGAGTCTTTTTAATTCCGTAATAAATAAGAATCCTTCTCTCTATTTTCACAAATAACAGTGAAAGGTCGGGTTTAGCTCTTCGACTTACATAAAAGTCATAAATGATATAACTCAACAGAACCACTATTAACCTATGTTATTCATATAGCAAGAATAAAAAAGGGGTTATAAAGTTCATAATTTCTTTAAATGATTTCGTATATTAAAAACTACGTAACTTTGTAATATGGAAGAAAAGCTTTTACTCGATGTAGAAATATATGTTGCCGAATTGTTAAATAAACAGCTCGCCCCAACAAACTATTATCACAATGCTATTCATACTAGAAAGGTTGTTGCTAGTATAACTGAATTAGCTAAAAGTGAACAATGTTCAGAACAAGAGACTTTCGTTTTGTTATTAGCTGGATGGTTTCATGATACTGGATTTATTTATACTGATGTAGGTCATGAAGAAGAAAGTGTAAAGATTGCGCAATCGTATTTAAAAGAGCAAAACTTACCACCAGACACTCTATCCCAAGTTGAACAATTAATATTGGTTACAAAAAAAGGCATTAAACCGACCAATATGTTAGAAGCTATTATTAAGGATGCTGATTGTGGTCATATCACTTCCGATAATTATTTAGACATTTCAGAAAATCTATTAAAAGAACTGAATGCTAAAAATGAAGAGCCTCTTTCTGATAAGGAATGGATGCAACAAAATCTCGAGTTTCTTAAAAACCACACCTTCTATTCCGATTCGGCTAAACAACTTTGGCAATCTAAAAAGGAAATCAACCAATTAGAAATTCAAAAAAAATTACACAAGCTATCTCAAAAGAAAAATAAAAAAAATAAAAAATCAAGATTTGGCAGAGGTGTCGAAACGATGTATCGTGTACAATTAAAAAACCACATAGAATTAAGTGCTATTGCAGATACCAAAGCGAACATCCTACTCTCTGTAAATGCTATTATCATTTCTGTTGCTTTGTCTAATTTAATACCTAAGTTAGATAACCCCTCAAATTTATTTTTGGTATACCCTACTTTAATCTTAATGCTTTTTAGTGTGGCATCAGTAGTATTATCGGTATTATCGACGCGTCCTAAAATATCTAATGTCGCCATTACAAAAGGTATGATTAAGGAGAAAAAGACAAATATTCTCTTTTTTGGAAATTTTCATAAGATGAGTTTGAAAGATTTTGAATGGGGAATCGACTACTTAATGGACAATGAAGAAACATTATATAACTCGCTTACTAAAGATTTGTATTATTTAGGATTAGTGCTTAATAGAAAATATAAATTACTACGAATCACGTATACCGTTTTTATGTTCGGAATTATTATATCGGCAGCATCATTTATCTATAGTTACTATATAAACATGCCTTTGTAATTTTAATTTAAACACTATGAAAAATAAAACTACAGGACCCTTTAAGGTAAATATATCTTTACGTTTATTAAAGGATAAGTTTGAAGATTTATTAAAATCTAATAATGCCGCGATTCAACTGCAAGCCAAGCAAGCTTTAGAATTATTTGACAAGCATCCTATACTATTAACGGGAACATCTTCTACTGAAGAGTTTTTAAGTAATATGCCTGTTATAGATCAGTTGATGTCCTATATTTTCCCACCTGCTTTAACTGAGAATGAAATCAAAGCTGCTGTAACACCCTATACAAGCGATATTTTGCATTGTAGCTCAAGATTAGAACATATAATAGCGAATGCTGATACACAAGAAAATATTTTCAATAATCTTTACAAGGATTACGAAGACTCTTTCGATTTATTGACCTATGCTATCATATTAAATGTTTATTACAAATTTAATGTCGATTTTGAACGACCAAAAACCTTATCTATTACTGATAAAAATGGAGAAAGTAAGCGCTATCGTGTAGCCTTTAATGCTGATTTTCTCAACATCTATCCCAATGAAAACGCGATTGACATTACCGAGGATATTGTAGACGAATTATTAAGCAACGCCAATACAATTGAAATCTGGCAAAAATACTTTCCAAAAGATTCTTGGACTATTGACGGCTTCGGAATTATAAACCTCATAGACACCTCGCTAGATGAACGCATAGATGATTTTAAAACGCATTTAATACAACCTAACAGCGAAAGCTTTCAATACCTTATACAAGATATTAGACGCATTTTTAATATTCCAGATTTGCAACTCGGTAGTTATAGTGTGGATCATAATAAAATTGTTTCACCATTTGACAGAAATTTCAATACGTTAACCTTAGTACAAAACGAAGATGTTAGCATTAACGACTATGGTTGCGAACATATTAATTGTCAACTTTTTAAGGACTGTAAACCGATTATTATTTCAAATGTAGAAACGTATCACAACCAGACTAATGGCAATAGACTTAGCCGAACATTATTAAACAAAGGGTTAAAAAGTGTGGCGCTTATTCCTGTTCCTATTAACGGAGCATTAGGTTTTATTATAGAATTAGCGGCCTTTAAAGTGAATCAACTCAATGCCGTTAATATGGTGAAGTTAGATTCTATTTTGCCTTTTATTTTAAGCTATTCTAAACGGACATTTTCAGAACATCAGAACGAAATTAGTGCTATTATACAACAAGAATGTACTGCAATTCACCCTTCTGTGCAATGGCGTTTTGAGGAAGAAGCCAACAAATACATTCAAGAAAGAAATTATGGTGAAAACCCTGTGTTTGAAGAAATTGTTTTCAAAGATGTTGTACCGCTTTTTGGTCAAATTGATGTCGTTGGTTCATCAAACGCTAGAAATGAAGCCATAATTGTAGATTTAGAAAGACAATTAGAAAAAAGTAAACAAATACTTCGCCATAGAATTAAAATAAATTTACCGTTCTACGAACAATTAATTTACCAAATTGATAAATATTTACTGGAATTAAAACAAAATTTCCATACCAATACAGAACAAGAAATTAATATCTTTTTTCAAAAACAACTGTTCCCACTTTTTGAATTTTTTCAGAGTAGTTCTAAGAGTAGTACAGACGTTGACGACTTCTTAAAAACAATCGATAGAACAACTAGTAGCTTATACGATGCCAGAAAGGCTTATGATGTAACCATTGAGCTAGGAAACAAAGCGTTGTCTTCATTTTTAGATCAACAACAACTAAAGGCACAAGACATATTTCCGCATTATTTTGAAAAATTTAAAACCGATGGTATAGAACACAATCTCTATATTGGACAATCTATTACTAACCGTCTAAACTACCATCCTACGGTTTTATACAACTTGCGCTTATGGCAGCTGCAAGTGGCTTGTGAAATGGAGGCGATGTATTATGAAAAACAGAAAGAGTTTCCTTTACAATTAGAAGTGGCCTCATTAATTCTTGCTTATGACGTTCCTATCACCATTCGCTATCGCATAGACGAAAAACAATTTGATGTTGACGGTGCTTATAACGTCCGATACGAAATGATAAAAAAACGCATCGATAAAGCTCTTATAAAAAACACCAATGAAAGGCTTACACAACCGCATAAACTTTCTGTAGTGTATTCAAGCAACGCTATGGAAAAAGAATATTTAGCTTATTTCGAATTTTTACAAGCTAAAAATTACATCGGAAATAATCTAGAAATCGTAGAGTTAGAAGAACTTCAAGGAGCTAGTGGCATAAAAGCTATTAGAGTAGATATAAATAGAAAGCTTCAAAAAGTATCCGATATTTTTACCATAGAAGATTTACAAAGCGTGTAAAAACGGACGATTTTATGAAAGCAAAATTACTATTCGGTTTTATGATTACTGGATTTCTTATCAGTGGTTGTGCCACCTATAATCCCTATAATGCGAATTCAAGTTATGATGAACTTAAACGTATAGATAATACCACGACCAACGTTTTTTTAATAGGCGATGTAGGTAAACCTGAAGCAGATGGCACCGCACCAAAATCATTACTAAAATTACAGCGTCAATTTGGTAAGGCTAATAAAAATGATGTGCTTTTATTTCTTGGCGATAACATCTACCCTAAAGGGATTCCTCTAAAAAATGATACAGCCATTAAAGAAGCTGAACATGCTTTAAACCTTCAATTAGAAGTCGCTAAAACATTTCCTGGAAGTGTTTATTTTCTTCCCGGAAATCATGATTGGTACAGCGGCTTAAAGGGCTTGAAACGACAAGAAAAAATGGTCGAGAAGGCCTTAGGAAAAAACACGTTTCAACCTGAAAACGGCTGTCCTATTGAGAAAGTAAATCTCAGTGACGATATTATTATGCTCATTGTAGATTCGCACTGGTATATTACCAATTGGAATAACCACCCTACTATTAATGATGATTGTGAAATTAAAACAAGAGCTGACTTTTTAGACGAATTCAGAAGTGAAATAAAAAAAGCACGCGGTAAAACAACTTTAGTTGCTATTCACCATCCCATGTATAGTAATGGGCCACATAATGGACGCTATGGTGTAAAGGAAAACATGTCACCAATTCCTGTGCTTGGTACCATAAAAAATATTTTAAGAACCACTACCGGAATCGTAAATGCCGATTTATCCAATCAATTTTACAATGAACTCCGAAAAAATCTTGTAGTCGCTGCACAACAGAATGAGAATGTTATTTTTCTTTCAGGTCATGAGCATAATTTACAATATTTAGAGCTTGAAAATGTGACGCAAATTGTAAGTGGTTCTGGTTCTAAAACAACACCTGTAAGAATGCGTAATCCAAATAATTATGGCCATTCGGTTCCGGGTTATGCGGTATTAAATATTGGAAATGACAAAGCTATAGATGTTCAATATTATAATTCAGTTACAGAGCAAGTTGAGTTTTACAAACAAATAAAACAAGCTGAACAAGGTACGACTATTAAATATCCTGAAATAGTTTTAGACTCTGTAAGCGCCTCAATTTACACCAAGGACGACACCAATAAATCTCGTTTTTATAAATTTCTTTGGGGCGAACGTTATCGCGATGATTACAGTACTAAAGTTAAAGCCAAGACCGTTAGTTTAGACACCTTAATGGGTGGCTTAAAACCCTTTAGAAAAGGTGGAGGCACACAATCTAAGACACTACATTTAAAAACTGCTGATGGCAAGCGCTATGTTATGCGCGCCATGAAAAAGCAAGCCGATCAGTTTATGCAGGCTGCAATTTTACAAGATCAATATGTAGAAGGTGAATTTATAAATACCACTACCGAAGATTTATTAGAAGACGTTTTTGCTGGCGCTTATCCATATGCTCCATTCACCATAGGAACGCTTTCAGATGCCATTAATCTTTCACATTTAAATCCTAAATTATATTATATCCCAAAACAAAAAGCTTTAGGTTCATATAACGACGATTTTGGAAATGAGCTCTATCTCTTTGAAGAACACCCTTCTGATGGCCATACAGAATTAGGAACGGGAAATTTTTCAGGAGACATTGTAAGTACCGTAGATATGCTACAAGATGTGCTAAGTGATGAATCTAAAATTATTGATGAAAAAGAATTTATAAAAGCACGATTATTTGATATGCTTATCGGTGATCCTGACAGACACCAAGACCAATGGCGATGGTTAGTTTATGAGAATGACAAAAAAACAATTTACAAACCGCTACCACGAGATAGAGACTTCGCTTTTTCTAAAGTTTCTGACGGATTTTTATTTGGAGCAGGCGTAAAACTTATTCCCGCAGCAAGAAAATACAGAAAATACGAACCAGATTTAAAAGACGTCAAAGGATTTAACGTCTCTGGGTTTTCCTTAGATGTCGCCTTTATTAAAGAAGCTAATATAGCTGATTGGGATGAACAAGTACAATTTATTCAAGCTCAAATAACAGATGACGTTATCGATAGTGCTTTTAGTGATATCCCAAAAGAAGTCAATGCCCATAATATTGCTGCTATTAAATCAATTTTAAAAGATCGACGTGCTAATCTTCAAAAAATTTCTGATCGCTATATTAAGTTAATTAACAAATATGCCGTTATCACCGGAACCAATAAAGATGACTATATTAATGTGAAAGCCTTAAAAGATGGAGCAGTCGAAGTATCACTTTACCGCAAAAAAGATGACACCATTAAAGATCGTTTTCATCATAAAATCTATCAACCACAAACCACAAAAGAAATCTGGATATACGGATTGGACGACGATGATAGTTTTGAAGTTGAAGGCAAAATTTCTAAAATTAAAGTGCGTTTTATTGGTGGACAAAACAATGATGATTACAAAGTTGAGCATGGTAAAAACATAGTGATATACGACTACAAATCGAAGAAAAATGATTTAACAGCGGCTAAAAACGCGCGAATTAAACTAACCGACGATTACAACACCAATGTGTACGATTATAGAAAGCTGAAAAATAATACAAATCAAATTGTTCCTATAGTCGGCGCCAACCCTGATGATGGACTTAAATTAGGTTTTGCAGATACGTATACGACTTATGGATTTGAACGTAATCCGTTTACATCACAACACCAATTTAAAGCCGCTTATTATTTCGCAACTGAAGGCTATGAATTAGATTACAAAGGTGAATTTGCAAATGTTATTGGTGGACTCAATTTAGGATTTCAAGCACATTTCCAAAGTCCAAATTACAGCGTCAACTTCTTTGGTTACGGTAATGAAACTGAAAATTATGATGACGATTTAGGTTTAGATTACTATCGCGTTAAAACTCGAATTTTTAGATTTAGTCCTCAACTGATTTGGAATTCTAAACGCGGAAGCATAATCCATTTTGGTATTAGTTATGAAGTGAATGAAATTCATAATACTGACAATCGATTTGTATCGGATAACAACTTATTACCTGAAAACATTTTTGACGAAGAACATTTTGGGGGCGTAAATGCCGCGTATAACTATGCTAATTACGATAATAATGTCTACCCAACCAATGGTATGCATATCTCAATGGAAACAGGTTATAAAAACAACCTAGAGGTCAGCGATCGCAGTTTTGGATATTTGATAACAGATTTAGGGTTTGCAAGACAACTAAATCCATCCGGACGTTTAGTTTTCGCGACAAAATTTAAGAGTCATTTAAATTTTGGAGGTGGTTTTGAATTCTATCAAGCGGCTTCCATAGGAGGGCTTAATGGTTTAAGAGGTTATAGAAACGAACGTTTTACTGGCAAGAATGCTTTTTATCAAAATACCGATTTGAGATATAGTTTTAATCGTATTAAAACACAATTAATTCCGATCAAATTAGGACTTTATGGAGGCTTTGATTATGGTCGTGTGTGGACTGAAGATGATACATCTGAAAAATGGCACAATGCCTATGGTGGTGGCTTCTTCATTAATGCCATTGATATATTAGCTGCTAATTTAGGTGTATTTAATTCTTCCGATGGTGTTAGAGTTACCTTTGGAATGGGTTTTGATTTTTAAAACAACAGTATCCGACTACATTATTCTGATCTTAATAAAAAAGCTTTTCAAAATGAAAAGCTTTTTTTCGTACTACATGCAGAGAAACTGACTTCGACTGTACATAGCCTAAACTTCTTACATACACTTTATGGCATAAAAAAAACGTTTCTTAAAAAAGAAACGTTTTAGTCAAGTTGTACAGGCGGAGAGACTCGAACTCTCACACCTCGCGGCACTAGATCCTAAGTCTAGCGTGTCTACCAATTCCACCACGCCTGCATTCACCCAATAATTATTGGGTTGCAAATATAAACAATAGTTTGAATATACAAATAGTAAATTTTCAAGAATTCTAAATCATTTCTTAAATTTTTAAACAGATCCATATATTCGTCTTTAAATTCATATTTTTGAGTAAAATCAAACACTATTATGCAATCCATAAAATCTTATATCGACGATAATAAAGACCGTTTTCTTAGCGAGCTTATCGATTTACTAAAAATCCCATCCATCAGTGCAGACTCTGCTTATAAAGGAGATGTTTTAAAAACAGCAGACGCTGTAAAACTAAGTCTAGAAAAAGCAGGATGCGACCATGTGGAAATTTGTGAAACTGAAGGCTATCCTATTGTTTATGGCGAGAAAATTATAGATAAAAAATTACCCACCATATTAGTATACGGCCATTATGATGTGCAACCACCAGATCCATTAGATTTATGGAATTCACCTCCTTTCGATCCTATCATCCAAAAAACAGAATTACATCCGGAAGGCGCCATTTTTGCCAGAGGAGCTTGTGACGACAAAGGTCAAATGTACATGCACGTTAAAGCTATGGAATACATGACAACGAATAACGAGTTGCCATGTAATGTGAAATTTATGATTGAAGGTGAAGAGGAAGTTGGAAGTGTTAATTTATCGACATTTGTAAAAAACAATCATGAAAAACTAAAAAATGATGTCATTCTTATTTCAGATACAGGAATGATAGCGCCAGATGTTCCATCCATTACAACCGGTTTAAGAGGTTTAAGTTATGTTGAAGTTGAAGTTACAGGACCAAACCGTGATTTACATTCTGGACTATACGGTGGAGCTGTCGCCAATCCGATTAACGTATTAACTAAAATGATTGCGTCGCTTCACGATGAAAACAATCATATTACCATTCCTGGATTTTACGATAAGGTTGAAGATCTATCAGATGCTGAACGTGCTGAAATGGCAAAAGCTCCATTTTCATTAGACGCTTATAAAAAATCTTTGGATATCGATGCTGTGTATGGTGAAGCAGGGTATTCTACTAACGAGCGTAATTCCATTAGACCAACATTAGATGTGAATGGTATTTGGGGAGGTTATACAGGTGAAGGTGCCAAAACAGTAATTGCTAGTAAGGCTTATGCTAAAATCTCTATGCGGTTAGTACCACACCAGGAATGGGAAGAAATCACCGAATTATTTAAAACACATTTTGAAAATATTGCTCCAAAAGGCGTTACTGTAAAAGTAACACCACACCATGGAGGACAAGGTTATGTAACTCCTATTGATAGTTTAGGTTACAAAGCTGCTTCAAAAGCATATGAACAAACGTTTGGAAAAACGCCAATCCCTCAACGAAGTGGAGGAAGTATTCCTATTGTCTCGCTTTTTGAAGAAGAATTAAATAGTAAAACCATCTTAATGGGCTTTGGCTTAGATAGTGACGCCATTCACTCTCCAAATGAACATTTTGGCGTATGGAATTACTTAAAAGGTATTGAAACCATTCCGCATTTTTATAAATATTTTACAGAATTATCAAAATAAACCACGACGGACTAGAAGTCCGTAGTTTTGATAAAGAATGAATTTCTTTTTAAAAATCGTTTGTCATTCCTGCGAAGGCAGGAATCTAAAAATGTAGGATATTAATGGATTCCTGCCTTCGCAGGAATGACAAGTTGCGGTTAAAAGTTTATAGAAACTAAATTAACTGCAATGGAATTGCCGGGTTTTAATCTTTAACTAGATAAAAAATGATCAGTGGTTCAGGATTGCTAAAACCTATTTAACACAATACATTTAGACCCAAAAAAACAGAATCCGTTCCGCGTGAACGGATTTTTTTATTGATATTTTAACTCTACACTTGTAGAATTAAAACATATACTCTACATTTGTAGAGTTAATTCTAAATACATAGAGCATGCAACTTTCAAAAACCGAAGAACAATTAATGCAGTACCTCTGGAAGCTCGAAAAAGCTTTTATGAAAGATCTCTTAGATATCTATCCTGATCCAAAACCGGCCACCACAACAGTTGCCACTTTGCTTAAACGTATGATTGGTAAAGGTTTTGTAGATTATAAAACCTTCGGGAAATCTAGAGAATATTATCCTTTAGTGAAGAAAGAAGATTATTTCTCAAAGCACGTTAATGGACTCATTAAAACATTTTTTAATGATAGCGCTTCGCAATTTGCTTCCTTTTTCACGCAAAAAACCGATTTAACTAAAGAAGAGTTAGAAGCACTAAAGAAAATTATAGATACAGAAATAAAAAACCGATAATTATGGAAACGTATATTTTAAAATTTTCGGCGTGTTTAGCTGTATTTTGGTTAGTCTATGTGCTCTTTTTAGAACGGCAAAACATGCACCGTTTTAAACGTTTTTATTTACTAGGTGTATTAATCTTGGCATTAGTAATTCCTACGTTAACCATAACAGAATATGTTGAACCTTTTGTTACCAGTTTTGAAACGGCTCCTGAATATTTTTCAATAGAATTAGCAATAGAAGAAGTAACTATTGAAGAAGCGCCTTTCTTCAATTTAGAAACCACACTTTGGTTAATTTACGAACTTGGCGTTTTAGTATTTACGTCACGGTTTATTATAAATCTTATAAGAATGCAACGACGCATTTCTAAAAATGAAAACATCAACAAGCGCCCTTTCATTTATGTTTTATTACATGAAAATACAATTCCACATTCCTTTTTTAGATATATCTTTTTCAATAAAACAAGATATGAATCTGATAACATTCCGAAAGAAGTCTTAGTTCACGAAGAAACTCACGCTAGGCAATTACACAGTTTAGACATTATCATTCTAGAGTTGCTTCACATTATATTTTGGTTTCATCCCTTAATTTACATATTAAAACATCATGTAAAACTTAATCATGAATTTTTAGCAGACCAAGCCGTTTTAGAACAAGGAACGGACACTAAAACCTATCAAAATATATTATTACAATTTTCATCAAACACTCAAAATCATCAACTATCGAGTGCCATCAATTATTCATCCATCAAAAAACGATTTACAGTTATGAAAACACAAACATCAAAAACTAGAGTTTGGTTGAGTACCATATTAGTACTGCCAATTATTGCTGTTCTTTTTTACAGTTTTGCTGAAAAGGAATATGTTGAAAGAGAGACCACTGCTACTGTTAGTGCTATACAAGAGGAATTACAGAAGGCTAACTCCTTAAAAATGCAATATGTTGATGAAGCTTCTGAAAAACTAATGCAAGAGTATCGTGATTTTATGACAAAATTTAATGACACCAATGTCATTATTGGTCATACATATGAAAGAGCAGTTATTATCTATGATGAGTTAATGTCTAATGCACAACGTGCTACAGTTAAAAAATATCCTGAACAAAGGTTTCCACTAAGAAACTTATCTAAAGTTGAACCTAAAAAGCCAACATCTGCTCAATTTGAATCCTTTAAAAACTCTCAAGAATATGCAATTTGGATTGACAGTAAACTCGTTCCTAATTCTATTTTAAATAACTATTCAGTAAATGACTTTGTTCATTTTATAGGCTCTAAAGTTTATAAAAACGCTCGCAGTGAAAAGTTTCCACAGCCAAATCAATATCATTTATATACAAAAGCTGGATTTAAAGCAACATATCAAGATTCACAATTAAATCGTTATAATAATGCTTCCTCAAAATACTCAAATGCAATATCAAAATACTTAAAAGGATCACAAACAGATAATTCTGAACTTAAAATATTAAAGGCACAAATTGATAAACTCTATAATTCATTTACAAAAGAGGAGATAGAAAAGCATAATATTTTAATGGCACCACCTGTGCCAGCCCAATACACCAATTCTAATAATCAAGAAAAACCAATCATGGAAATCTTGATAAACAGAAATGGGGAATTAATGGTAAAAGACAATAATACTTCTATAGAGCGCATTGCGTCGAAACTAAAAACATTATCGAAGTCCTTTGATGATTCTAACTCAGTTTTCGTCAGAATCGATAAAAGTGATGCTTCAGAAAAGATATTAGAAAACGTAATCGCTTTGGTTAGAAAATATGACTTTAAGATTATTCAAGCTGATGCATCCTTAATAGCACCTCCTCCACCGCCTGTAAAACAAACATCTAAAGGAGGTCCAAACGTTGGTGACACTCAAAGTATATACAATCCTTCCTTTTTAGAATTTATAATAGAGATGGAAAACGAAGGTGCTTCTTTCTATTTAGATGATGAAGAAATTTCTGCTAAAGAAGCAAAAGCTATTGTCATAAACAACAAGGGCAAACGCACCAATATGACAACTCAAAAAGATGCTAACGGCAACTATTTAGTTAAACTTTCAAGTGCTGAGAAAAAAAAGATCTACGCAAGAAGTATTGAGTTAAAAGTTTTAAATGAAAATTCATATTTGATAGATGGTATAAAAGCAACAAAAGAAACATTTGTAGATGTATTTAATCAATTACATCAAGATATTACTCCAGAGCAGCGTAAAAATTATATGAATATTCATGTGAAATCTTCCAAAGAAATTTCAAATAAGGAAGTTTGGTTTATATATAATTCGCTTCAGGATTACGGATTTTATCGTATTATAGCACCAAATCAAGAAATAAATAGAGCGAAAGGTAATACGCCTTTTGCCATTGAAAGTCACGTTACTATTCAAGATATACCAACAGCAAAAGAAGTTGCAGAATACAATGATTGGGCTAAACAACTAAAAAAAGAAACGCTGGCTGCTCAAGAAGACGAACGCAATGGCAAAACTGCCAACTATCCTATTGTAAAACAAAAAGACTTAATTAAATATGTTGGAATCTACAAACGTAAGACTTCAACCCAGAAAGAAAATTCTGTAGAATTACCAATTGCGGATGATGAATTAAAAAATACAGGTTTAAAATTTCCACCACCACCTCCTCCTACTAAATCTCAAGATTTAAAAGAGAAGATTGTAATAGGTTATTCTTCTCCTAATAAAGCCAAAGAAAATAATGCAGAAGCATATTCTTCTTCAAGTAAACCTGAAGACCTAGAACCAATCACAGTACAAGGGTATCCGAGTAAATCTGCAGCAACATTAGACTATGTCATTAAAATGGCTAAAGGCAATGCAAAATTCTTTAATGAGGGAAAATCAATCTCATCTGATGAAGCTATTGCTTTGTTAAAAAAGAATCCAGAACTGAATGTCAATGCTCAAAAAACCGATACAGATCAACCTTTGATTTATATATCCAAGAAACCAATTCTTATCGGAGTGAAAGAAAAAGTTAAAAAACAAGAAAGCATTTTACCCATCATTAATGGTAAAACAATTAAAACAGGAAAAATAGCTTTAACAAGAAATGAGATTAAGGATATAATACTCAGCACTAAAAATGGAAAAGTAACTGAATTTAAGTTTAAAATTCCTGGTCAACCAACGCAGTATATAAAGAGTAATGTGTTAAATGCTGAAGCCCTAAAACATCTTGAAAGTGCAAAAAAAGATGATCAGCTTGTGCTGTTTGCGCTCAAAGATGGTTCTAACTCAGAGATAGCACCTATAGTTATTACTGTCACGGATTAAATATAATTGCAGTACCACTATTTTTAAATTTTCATGACTAAAGTCTCTTAATTGAGGCTTTTTTCATCTAAACATGTAACAAAAAGTATGTTTTAGCGTTCTAATAGTCAATCAATCAGCCTAATTTTTAGGTCAATCAAAAAACAAACACTTATGTTAAAGCAATTCTTTATCCTTTGCTCTGGCGCTGACACCGACATTTTAAACGACTGCTCCATTGGTGAGCAGAACAAATATGCTGGTATTGGAGCTACCGTTTTCTTTACCGCTGTTATGGCAACCATTGCAGCCAGTTATGCGCTTTTTACCGTATTTGACAATCTCTATGCTTCAATTTTCTTTGGACTCATTTGGGGTTTACTCATTTTTAATTTAGACCGCTATATTGTTTCAACGATTAAAAAGCGTGACAATATTTTAGATGAAATCCTTCAAGCGACTCCACGACTTTTTTTAGCACTTATTATTGCTGTCGTCATTTCAAAACCATTAGAATTAAAGATTTTTGAAAAAGAAATCAATCAAGTTTTATTGGAACAAAAAAATGATTTAACCTTAGCGAACCAGAATCAAATCGCTGAACAATTTAGTCCAAAAATTGCTGCGCTTGACAATGAAATTTCAGGCTTAAATGCTCAAGTTGATGCCAAAGAAGCGGAAGTCAATGGTTTATATGATACTTATATTTCAGAAGCTGAAGGCACAGCGGGTTCTAAACTTTTAGGCAAAGGTCCTGTGTATAAGGAAAAACGCGACAAACATGATGCTGGACTAGCCGAGTTACAACAATTAAAATCTGATACTAAAACTAAAATCGAAGCGCTTGAAACCCAAATAGCAACGCTTCAAGACGATTATGCTGCTAACGTTGAAATCACACAACCCATTATTGATAATTTTGATGGATTAATGGCGCGTATCACCGCTTTAGGAGAATTACCTTGGCTACCATCCTTCTTTATTTTTCTATTGTTTTTGGCGATTGAAACCTCGCCAATCATAGCCAAATTATTAGCACCAAAAGGCGAGTTTGATTATAAACTACAAGACCAAGAAACCACTATTCAAACCTGGACCATGCAAAAGGTTGCTGAACGCCAACTCCTTTTAAAAACCGATAACGACATTAACAATAAAGTTTACACTGAAATTGCAGATGAAGAAGACGTGATGAACTATAAGCGAAAACAGGCAAGAATTCTTATGCAAAATCAAGCCGATGCGTTTTTAAAACAACAAAAAGGTATACTTTAGAAAATTAGTTGTTATTTTTAAATGATAAACAACAACCAATTCTTATGAAATATATTCTCGCCATTGCCATAGTCCTATCGTGTTTTAGCTGTATTAGTATTAAGGCTGATGTGACCACAGAAACAACGCACAAAAGTGAATCTAACGAACTTGCTGAGGCAGGCATACGCTTAGTAATGGAAGCACAAGAGATTGCTTGGAACAATCATGATTTAGAAGGTTTTATGCAAGGCTATTGGAAAAGTGATTCCCTAAAATTTTACGGCAGTAGTGGGCTGACATATGGTTGGGATCAAACTTTAGCCAATTATAAAAAAGGGTATCCTACAAAAGCAGAAAGCGGCACCTTAAAGTTTGTCATTAATGATATTTCAAAAATTGAAGGTGATAATTATTGGGTGATGGGTGAATACCATCTAAAACGTGAAGTTGGAGATGCCAACGGTGTTTTTATGATAATCTTCAAAAAGATACAAGGTGAATGGAAAATTATCGCTGATATGTCTTGTTAAGTAAATTCAACAAGCAAAAAAATAAAGTGCATCCGAAATAGCCATCTATCACCACAGCGGTCTTGGAAACACTTTATAGTAAAATTTACTTATAGTTAAGCCGCAACCACAGCATGTGAATCAACCATGGTTTGTTTTGGTTCCTCAGATTTAAAATGCTCGTATAGTTCTTTACAGCCAATACCAATTATAGATAGTTGTTTTGATTTTGTAATGGATTCATTATGTAATTTTGCTAAGGCCATTACACCTGCTCTATCAATACTATGAACCTGTTCAATATCCAGTAGAATACTATCAAGTTTATCAAATACGTTTGAAAAATGTGCGTCAAAGGTTTTTAGATTCAGCTTATTTAAAGCTCCCTTAATTTGAAAACGATTGTTGTAATTTGAAATTTGTAAATCCATAATAAATAATGTTTAAGCGTTCACACTAATTTGAGGCTATTAATCAGTAAACTTTGTGTTATTATTTAGAGGGATGACCACAATATCAGACATTTATATCATTATTTTAAGATATATTCGATGAACCGTTACATTGAATGGATTATTTGAAATAGTCGGTTGATTGTCTCGATAAACAGCATGTTTTAAATCCAATAAATTGTAAGAAAATAAAGCTTGAATCAATTCAGAATCAAGCTTTTATAGATGTATTCACATAACCATAGGTTAGACCACAATGATTTCAAAAACTATATACTTTTTAAGTACATTAGATGATCGAACAGGTCGTTTTTAAACATTACCGACTATAATTTAACTTACAATAAGACGTCGTCTATACAATAAGTGCATTCGCATATGCGAATCCTTACTTCTGCAGCGTCTAGAGACAATGAATTAAGCAGTTTTCGCGTATGAGTCTTATTTGTCGCACAGCTCAAAATTTATATTTTTGCATTATGCAATACAAGTATAAGATTATAATAATGGTAATATTAGCCGCAATTACAATTTATGGATTAGTAACTGGGCAATATTTGTTTATGGTATTTTTAATACCATTGAGTTTTGATTTTTTTAATAAGAAGGATTCTGATTAAGTTTTCTTAACGTATTCTGTAATGATTACAATTTGCTGTCCATCCACTCGACCTTCAATATAAGTTTCGTTTTCGTGATCTAATCTAATGTTTCTAACCGCAGTACCTTGTTTAGCCACCATACTAGAGCCTTTTACCTTAAGGTCTTTTATTAAAACGACAGAATCACCATGTTCTAAAATTACCCCATTAACATCTCTGTGAATTAATTTATCAGCTTCATCTTCGTCATCACCAGAAGCTTTAGCTAACTCTAAGACCTCATCTTCCATATACATCATACCTAACAAGTCTTGTGTCCAGTCGGCTTTAATACGATTCAGCATTCGCCATGCCATAATCTTCACAGCATCGTGCTCACTCCACATACTATCATTAAGACACCTCCAATGGTTAGGGTCAATAGCATCTGCATCATTCATTTGTTCTATGCAGGTTTTAGACGCGTATAATGCTGTTTTCAATCCATTTTCTGGTATATCTGGAACGATATAAACAGATAAATTCTCTTCGCTTCCACTAAGCTCACATTTTGAGCCACTTCGTTTTTGTAGTTCTCTTTCTAATGACATAATAAAGTATAATTATACTGCAAATGTAAAATTAATTAAGACTTTTTATCATTTTTTCAGAAAGGCTTTCAAACTATACTACAATTTCCTTAAATATAGACTTCAAGTAGTTTTGCGCTTTTAGAATTAAATATTACTGAATCTGTATTTGCTGGTATTAAAATGGTTTCTCCCATGTCTACAATTTCAGTCACATTATTTATGGTAACCTCCGCAGTACCTTCAACACACATAAATATGACAAAAGAATCTAAACTGCGATAATCTCGTTTTTGATTTGATTTGACTTCAAAAATATTAGTCGTGAAAAAATCACAATCCACCAAATTACTCGTTTGATCTGCCTTTAATTGGTAATTACGTTTTCCATTAGACGGAAATGATTTTGTTGCGGCTATTGCAAAATCCGTATGTAATTCTCTTTGATGACCATTAGTATCCGTTCTATCCCAATCGTAAACACGATAAGTTATATCACTAGTTTGTTGGATTTCGGCAGCTAAAACACCTGCTCCGATAGCATGAATTTTTCCGGCTGGAATAAAATAACTATCTCCTTGTTTTACTTTTTCTGTATTAAAAACAGCATCAACATTAGATGCATTTATAGAATTCAACACATTTTTATCGACGTCATTATCTTTCAATCCTAATACAATCTCGGCATCTTTATCGCTATTCATAATGTACCACATTTCTGTTTTGCCAAAAGAATTATGTTGTGCTTTTGCCATGTGATCATCTGGATGTACTTGCACAGATAAATTGGTTTTAGCATCTAAAAACTTAATAAGTAAAGGGAAGTTTTCACCAAAAACGGCAATATTCTTTTCTCCTAAAAATTCACTTTTGTGCGATGCAATTAGATGGTTTAACGATTGACCTTTGTAAAGTCCGTTTGAAACTATAGAAATATTGTCTTCAACACCAGAAATCTCCCAGCTTTCACCAACATTATTTAAATTGGTTTTTTTGTGTAATAGTTTAGACAACTTTTCACCTCCCCAAATTTTTTCTTTAAGTATAGGTGCGAATTTTATTGGATATGCTTGCATGATGCTTTTATTTAAAGCTGTTTTTGAAATTGAAGATTCACAAAATGGTTGTCTTCTATTATTTTTTTGAGATAATCTAGTAATGAGAATATACTCTGAAACAGCGTTGGTCTCTTTTTTAGTGTCTTGATTTTATAATTTAAAATAGCATTTTGATTTTCGCTAATAAGCGCTATTAAACCATTTAACCCATGTTCATTAAGATTTAACAAGTTGACGGAAACATAACTTAAATGCTTTAAATCGAATTCGCTATACATAAATCGTGCTCCAGCTTTAACCGCGGCAATATCTGATTTAAATTTTCTCACATTAACGACAGAGACATTACTACACTCTTCTTTGACTTCTTTCAACATGTCGTAAGTAGCATCTTTACTATCATTATTAACCAGACATAATTCTAATTTAGGCGTCTGTTGAATTTGTTCAATAAAATAAGTGGTGTCCATATCGTTTTCATTATTATGAAATATTATAATGATACCTGCTTTCATGACGTATAAATTTGATAAAGACCGTAATTAAACGACTTCTAAATGGTTTGAAACGGCTACTTTTTTACTTTCTTTTTTTCCACCGTAAACCCACGCTATTTGTCCTAGTTGAAAAACGATTTTTACTGAATCCTTCATCGATAATTTAGAACCATCCGCATGAATCCAACGTTTTAAAGGTTGCTCACATAACATAGCCTTTGCTTTTTTCAGTCCGAAATGAATACTCATTCGTTTAAATATTTCGACATCAAAAATCCATTGGGTTACAAATTTTTCACTGAACGCAACATCAATAACATCCTTACTAAAGATTTTTGCACCACATTGTGTGTCTTTAAAATCCATTCTTAAGATTTTTCTAATGATAAAGTTGATGGTTAAACTGATTATCTTTCTTGCGGATTCTTTCGTAATGTTTGCTCCCATTCTAGAGATACGCGAACCACTTACAATTTTAAAATCTGATGTTTCAATGGTTTTAACTAAGTCATCAAAATCGGCTAAGTCAGTCGATAAATCCGCATCTAAAAAACCTATATAATCTAAATCTTCTTTTTTAGCCATATGCAACATACCTAAACGAACCGCTTCAGCCTTACCTCCATTTTTTTCACAATCAAAAACTGTAATAAAATCCTCTCTTCCTTTTTGAAGGTCTTTTAAAACACTTAAAGTATTATCCTTACTACCATCGTTTACAAAACATAAGTGATATCCTGAATTTTTATCGATATAGGTTAAAAACTCATCACTCAACAAACGCTCTTCTTCATTATAACAAGGAATCACAACACCAACACAACGTTCTTGAATCATTACATCACTATTTGTAATGCTGTTTACAACTTCGGGTGCACCAATTAACCGTTTAACGCGAGCACTAATTTCATTAAGACTCAAAGGTTTTTTCATGTAATCATTAATTCCTAATTCAAAACCTTCTGTTATAATATCATCTTGTGTATTTCCTGATAAAACCATGATTGGCGTTCCTGGATTTTTAGAAGCTCTAATATGTTTTACCACATCTAAACCTGTTACACCAGGCATATTAATGTCAACAATTACTAAATCTGGACTAAAAGTTTCATATAATTCTATACCTTTAGTAGCATTGGTTTCAATTTTTACATCATAACCCAGTTCTAATAATCTTTTCTCTAAAGGCAATAAAACTAATTGTTGATCGTCGATGGCTAATATTTTCATAATGAATGCGTTTTTATTTCTTATTTACAGGTCAAAATTACCTAACAAGACGCTTGTAAAAATTAAATTTAGCTGAAGCTCATACTTAGTGTAGACGAATGGAAGTTTTCTGTAGTTAATTAAAAAACGAAGCCCTATTTAAATTATATATCTTTACCCTATCGTTATCGCTTAGGCTTTAAAATGAAGGAAACCTCAAATAAATACTTAATTGCAGCCCTACTTTTAGGATTGGCTTTTCATGGCAGCTCCATATTTTTTACTTTGGAAACTACTTATGATGCCTTAATCCATTTGTTCTTTGCAGACCATTATGCGAATAGTTGGTTTGAACCTTGGAACTACGAATGGTATACGGGTTTTACAGTGCAAAGTTATCCGCCTTTAGTACATCAATCTATTGCCTTACTCTCTATGATTGGTGGCTTAAAGTTTGGAATGTTTAGTGTCGCCTTAATTGCAATAGTCTTATTTATTACTGGTGCCTATCGGTTTTCATTACTCATGACGGGTAACAAAACCGTAGCGGGTTATGCCGCTCTTTTGGCTGTATTTTCATCTTCTTTTGTAGAAACCCTTCATATTTTTGGGCAATTGCCTAGCATTGTTGGTGTCTCGGTGTTAATGCATGCCTTACCCGAAATTTATTTATGGTTAAAAACCGGTAAGAAATGGTATTTAGCAACCAGTTTGTCTCTTATTGCCGTTACCGTAACATCACATCATGTGACTCCTATTTTTGGGATGGTCTTTTTTATCTTTCCGTTAATAGGTATGGTAATTATGGATGTCTCGAGAGCGCAAGTGAATTCTATGAAAGAGGTCACCTTCAAACTCTTTTTAAATAGCTTTTTCAAACTTTTTAAACGGATTGTAAGCTTCGGCATGTTGTCTTTAGTTTTAATTATTGGTTGTATTTTTCCGTATTGGTTAAACTCAAAAGCCAATCCTATAACACAAGTGCCGATTCCGCATGGTTCTCGCGATAATTTTTTAGAAATCACATCCTCAGGACTCGTGTTCTTTTTAATTCCTTGGGGAATCTTGTTAGTCTTATTACCGTATATCTTTTACAGATACTACAGTAAACGCTATCTGTTTTTTGGGTTATCGGTTACCATTTGTACCATTTTAGGTACTGGTGGCACCACGCCTATTCCTTTAAAAATGTTAGGTGAAACCGCTTTTAATATCTTGACTTTAGACCGCTTTACACTTTGGGCGTCTATTTTATCTATCCCATTAATGGGTGAATTTACCTATCGCTTTGTTGAAGGCGATTTAAAAGAATTGATTCAGTCTAAATTTGGTGCGGTCTATCACCGAATTATAGGTGGCATTTTAGCCGGATTAGCTGTATTTATGGTGGTGTTTACCATGAGTTTAAATTACTTTAGGCCATCGCAACCTCAGAAAATTAAGATGTTACCTATTGTGAATTTCTTAAACCAAGATGACCATGATAAATGGCGTTTTTTAACGCTTGGTTTTGGCGACCAAATGGCTTGGCTTAGTGCACAAACCAATGCTATGACAGTAGATGGCAATTACCATTCAGCGAGACGTTTACCAGAACTCACCACACGACCTATTGAACGTTTAGAAAACTCGAAGTTTAAAGGCGTGGCCGGCATTGGGTCCCTACAACAATTTTTAACGACGCCTGAAAAATACAATCTCAAATACATTTTTTCTAACGATAAGTTTTACGACCCTATCCTCTACTTCTGTGGTTGGCAACGGTTACGCCAATTAGAAAACGGCATCATGGTTTGGGAACGGCTTAATATTCCGCCAGTGTCATCTATTTTACCCAAAGAAGATGTGGCTAAATGGCTTAAAATTCATTGGGGAATAGTACCATTTTTAACTGTATTAATCGCTTTTGTGTTAAACATACAAATGCTATGGGTAAACATGCTAAAAACGCGCTTTAAACCTATTCCAGATTTTTTAAAATACTCGGTGAGCTACCATAAATTTAACAGGAACGTTCTGCGTGTCACGCATATTTGGTCGGTGTTTTTGGCGATTATACTATGTTATGGTCTCTATATATTCTACCTTAAAAATGACTCACAACGCAGTCCTGAAAATGCCATTATCGCCTATTACGATGCTTTAGATTTTAAGGAATTTGAAAAAGCTCACCAATTGATAGATCCCAATAGTAATTTGCCAATTGCACAGTATATGTTGGAAATTTCTGTGACTGATGGTTTATTAAGCAGTTATGCTAAAATGGATGCCATTGAAACAGAAATCACACAACTTAACGATAGTACGGCTTCTGCAAAAGTGACCACCCAATGGATAACACCTTTAGAAAAAATTGAAAAGATAGATTATAAAACCCTATCTAAACATCGTAAAAAATGGTATTTACACCCCGACGATTTAAATAACGATTTACCACCAGACCAATTGTACTCGGCTAATGCCACTAAATATTTTAATCAAGGGCGACGCCGTATTACCACCGA
This sequence comes from Winogradskyella psychrotolerans, assembly GCF_018860545.1. Taxonomy (GTDB): domain Bacteria; phylum Bacteroidota; class Bacteroidia; order Flavobacteriales; family Flavobacteriaceae; genus Winogradskyella; species Winogradskyella psychrotolerans_A. Next base: position 629,974 of record NZ_JAHKPN010000011.1, read on the forward strand.
ACAAACCCATCACGAAGACATTTTAAAACAACCTGTTTTAGAAGTCGTTTTGGCTAAATTGGTGCAATACGATGGACATTATGCCATTATTGGTGAAATTCAAAATATAGATAATGTGCCAGCAGACGTGATTTTAAAAGGCACCTTATATAACGACGATAATAAAGAACTGGCGACTTACAATGCTAAATACCATATGAAACATAAGTTGATGCCTAAAGAGTCGACCAGTTTCCGTATTAATTTTGAAGGTATTGCCTGGTCTAAAACACAAGATTCTATTCCAGATACGTTTAATCCGGATGAATTTACACCTGTAGAGTTTGAAGAACAACCTACCAAATTTAACTTACAAGCGGCAGGAAATGTCTCTGGGTCCGATTTATATAAAAGTGTCGTGTTAAGCGCTATCAATATTAAAGATAAAACCATAAGTGGAAACTTATTTAATAGCGGCATTCAAGAAATTACGATACCTCAGCTATTAATTACGTATTACGATGAGCAGAAAAACATGCTTTGGGTAGACCATGCTTTTGTAAAAGAAGGGGTACGACAACAACGGAAACAAGATTTTGAATATCCGATATTGCATGCAGGCAAAGTGACGTTGATAAATGATGATATGACTAATATTTTTGTCAACGGCTTACCTAACGCTGCTATTTCTGGTAAAATAGTACCCAATAGAATTGAAAATCATTCAGCATCTCAATTACAAAAAATTGAACATCCCGATTTTAGTTATATTAAAATAGACATAAACACATATATAGGAAGTCCGAATTAATGCCATTTAAACACACATATTTGTTCCTTTTAGGATTGATACTATTATCATCTTTTGCTGTAGTACAAGACAGTGAAACGACTCAACCTATCCAATTGATTACCACACAAACCGATTATAACGTTGGTGATAGTGTAGTTTTAAAATTCTCTACTTCGGAAGGCGAACACCCACTACTCTATTGTTCTAACAGTTATGGGTCTACTTTGGTGACTGCCGAATTAAATGCAAATACCCTTCAATATAAAATTCCAGAAAACATCACTAAAAAGATAGGTGCTGTGAGTTGGAAATTACTAGATAAAACAACGTCACTATCAGGGACGTTTACCATGAATCCAAAAGCTGAAGTGGCAACTATGGAAACCTATATTGGACCGCCAAGTATAGAAGCTGGTGGTACAGATTATACCATGTTGGTCGTCATTCCTACCGATTCATTAGACAATCCGGTGCCGACAAATACTTTGGTAAATGCTAAGCATCAATTTTTAGCATCAGAAGAAACTACAGACATTTTCACTAAGAATCTAATTGCGTATAAAAACATATATTCTAAACAAGAAAGCGGACGTATGTTAGTGTCTTCAGAAAGTTTAGGCATCAACTCTAAAGAATTCACGATTAATGTTTCTGCTGCCATTCCTACAGATTTTACTATTTCGGCAACACGTCCTCATGCCTATGCCGACGGTAATCAGATTACAACATTTTCAACATCTATTATAAAAGACAAACAGAATAATGTAGTGAGTGATGGTACATATGTTACGTTTTTTATCACCAATCAAAAACAAAATATTCTAAAAACCACAGGAACAACTATTGATGGTATTGCCCAAGCAAAAATTATACATCCAGATTATAAAGATGCTTGGACTGTTAAAGCCTACGTCGATGGTATGGCAGAAAGTGAAAGTATTGCATTACAATACAAATCTGTTATTGAAGATTATAATGTAAAATTTTCAAAGCAAAACAGAAGCATTACGGTTGGGCCTTTACAAAGTTTTATGGGACAAATGATTCCGGATGGTTTACATGTAAAACTTCATATCTATAAAGCAAATAAACACATTGAAACTCTGACCAAAACATCGTTTAATGGGTATGCCAATTTCAATTTAAAACCCGCTATTTATAGTAATGGCAACTATAATTTCAGTATAGAAACGGCTGGAATAACAAAACAATTCAATACTAAAAAACTATGGTAGGTCTTAATAAAAATATACTACGTACCATTTTAATTATCTCTTATATTATGGTTATTGCCTTAATTATTTCGGGCCTTAGCGCTGTATTTAGCTACCTCAATACAGGTGCAGACCGAAGCAGCATGTTACATACCGAAATTCAGAAAGTTGAACAATACATGCCTCAATTGGTGTGGGAACCTTTACAAAACGAGGGTCGTCCCATGGATAACGAAAACTTAAATGCTTTACAAAACGATTATTTAGATGCGTGGTATGTAAAACAAATTGCTTATAAAACCAATAAAACAGCAGGCATCAAAGACTATTATACCGATAGTGCTCGAAAAAACCTGTTCGACTTTATAGCCTTAAACAAAGCGGAAGACATCACAATTGATGCTACCACTTTAAAGCACAATCCGACTTTAGAATTTTTTAGTGAAGATGGTCAATTAGCTGTTATTACAGATAGAAATGTGGTAGAATACAAACGCGTGTTTAAAGCGGAACAATTGGTTTTGGAAACCACAGAAACTTCGACCTATAAAATGGTGGTTTTACTAGAAGATGGTTTTTGGCGCATTCGGCATTTGGTTAAAGAACACAGTGAACCTTACACATTTGATACCGAACCAATCAATACGGCTAATTTAGATATTAAAGGTATAAATTACTATCCGCAAGCCAATCCTTGGGATATGTTTGGCGACGATTTTTCGACCTCAATCCTATCAAAAGATTTTGACATTATTAAAAATGCTGGACTAAATTCGGTGCGTATTTTTGTACAATACGAAGATTTTGGCAAAGCAAACGTAAAACCCGAAAAGCTAGAAAAACTAAAACAAACTTTAGATTTAGCTGAAGCTCATAGTTTAAAAGTTGTCTTAACTTTATTCGATTTTTATGGGGATTATTCGGTGATGGATTGGACATTAAATCAGCATCATGCCGAAGCTATAGTATCAACATTTAAGAACCACAAGGCACTTCTTGCTTGGGACATTAAAAACGAACCCAATTTAGATTTTGAATCGAGAGGTAAACCTAATGTTATTGCGTGGTTAGATAATATGATAGATTTTGTAAAATCTGTAGATGCTTCGCACCCTGTAACTATTGGCTGGTCTAATACCCAAAGTGCACCAATCTTAAAAGATAAAGTTGATATCGTTTCCTTTCATTATTACGAAAATTTAGAGCATTTAAATGACGCTATAAAAACCCTGAAAACCGAAATCCCGAATAAACCATTGGTATTACAAGAATTCGGGCTATCCTCTTATTCAGGATTATGGAAACCTAATGGAGCTTCAGACGAAGACCAAGCTAATTACCACAAAAAAATCCAAGAACATATTGCAGCTAATAATTTGCAATTTATGTCTTGGACACTTTACGACTTTGGTAAAATACCAAAAGAAGTCGTAGGGAGACTTCCTTGGCGCCAAAATGCTCAAAAGCACTTTGGATTTATAGATGAAAATGGAATTAGAAAACCTTCTTTTTTATTTATTACTAATAAGAAGGCTTCTGCGCAGCAGCATTAACATTAGGGAATGTTATGCGTTTTTCATCTATGATATCTTGAAAATTCTCTAAATACATATCTGCTATTTGAGACATTGGATGCGCTGTTGCAGCATCATAATTAATTTTAGAAAGCTTAACTCTATATGCTTCATCTGTTACTATCGCTTCTATAGCAGAAGCCAAACTTTCAACACTTGTAGGCTCAAAAAACTCGCCTCTATAGCCTTCATCTTTTACTAATAAGGCTAAGTCACCTAAATCTGGCATCACTACTGCTTTTCCGTAACTTCCAGCTTGATGCAACACTCCTGAGCTTCCTGTTGTAGCCGTATAAGGGAAAACTACCACAGCACTTTCGTTAAATAAGGTTGGGACTTCATGTTCTTCAACATAACCCGTAAAACGGACTTGAGGCACATGCTTATAATCTTCTTCTACTTTAGCTAAATATCCTGGTACATTTGGGTTATCTGTTCCGGCTATTACCACTTCTAAATCTAAACCTGTTTTAGCTCTCACCATTTCAACAGCTTCAATCATACCTTCTACTTTTTTGTAGGTTCCAAATTTTCCGAAGGTCATAATTTGTAATGGTCCTTTTGGTAACCTATAATTTGGTTCTTCTGGTATTTCAAAGGTGCCGTGTGGAATTAATTTTACATTAGGTGACAAATATTTTATCTCTAAAATATTCACATACTTTTGCATGGTTACTGCAACGATATCAGCTTTTAAAATAAGCTTTGTCAAACTTGTGCCAATAAATCCGTAGATCTTCTGCATGATTTTATTTGAGGTAAACCCTGCACTTCCTAAATCGACTTCTTCTAGAATATTGTGTAGCAACACGATGTTAGGAATCTTTTTCAACTTGCATACTAATGGTAACATTAATCCTAAGGCAGCTGCTATCTTTTTGTCACCAAATTTCATAAACTGTAGATTGAATAATACAGCATCTGGCTTTGTGGTATTGATGGCTTTTGTTACTGAAAACAAATTTTTGTAGCTATTAAACGACCAGCATTCTTTTATAGTAATCTTACAACCTTCTTCCGTAAATTCTATATCCTTTGCTCCTTCAGTTCTGTCGGTTAATAAGATTAATTCTGTAACAGCTTCCTTTTGTCTAAACTGCTTTACTAAATGATAAGCATACTCGTTTAAAGTGACTTTACTTGGTGGATATGCGGTTACAATTGCTAGTTTCATAATAATGGTATTTTTAAATGTTTTAATTAATTACAATGCAAATTTGAGGTTTTATTCGGCAGATTTTTGAGAGTTTCGATAGGGCGACTTTTAGTGTAGACGAATGGAATTAATCCTTAGATAAAGCTTTTTTCTGAGTCGATATTTCAAGCTTAAAAAACACTAACTGTATGATTAACAACAAAGTCATTGCAACAATTTGCATGTGCACTACTTGTTCTAAACTATCATGAAAAAAGATGACTAATAGCATTTGTAGCATACCGAAGACACCAGAAATAATCACTGGCACGTATTTATCTAAAGACAAATAATAATACGCGAAGATGTTAGATATAGCGAACATAGACGTGGCGATGGCATATTTCCATAAAAGTGGTGCCATGGCAATATAGTGTTCACCAAAAAGTATTTTAATTATTAATTCTGGAAAACTTAAACAGGTTAATACAATAATGATAGAGATCACAGCAATGTAACCAACATACTTAAATAAAACGGAAGCTGTTTCTTTGCCTTCTTTTTTCAACTCGACAACAGCTGGCAATAATAACATCACAAACATCCAAGCTATAAAATATACGATACGACCAATTAAGGCTAAGGATGCATATAAACCGGCTTCGTAAGATTCAAAATAATGTTTGACTAATAGTATATCACTGTTATTAATAATGATCTGAGTCAGCTCATAAAAAGCCGTAAGCAAAAAGAAGTTCTTAATTTGTTTGCTATAATCTTGCGCTAGTGGTTTTGTTTTCTTTAGCGTGATGTCTTTCATTTTAAAAGGAAACATTCCAAAAACAAAAGAAATTACAATACCTATAGCAATCACTGCTGATGATTGTATATTAAATAGAAATATTAAACCCAAGGTTATGATCAGTCTACTTAGCATTTCACCTTGATAGGTTATCGATAAAGATTTATATGCTTTTTTCCCCTGAAAGGCGCCTCTATTCACGCTCATTAAAAAGTAAAGTGGTACACCACAACCAAAAATGATAAACATGGTAGACGATGAGGTATTAAACAAGGCCATTAATTGCGATGAAAAGACAATAATTGCTAATCCTAATAACAGACCAACAACAAAGGCTTGTTGGTACACTTTAGCTATAAAGTTTGTAAACACCGCATTCTCGAACAACACGGAAAATTTTGCCGTCACCAATTGAAACGTCATGGCCATAAAAGAGAGTACCAATAAAAATGTAATGAGCACTGCAGCATCTGCAAATTGTGCTGGTCCTAGCACACGCCCCAATATAAGATTGTAGAGATAGTTACCACCATTAACGGCCAAAACACTGACCATAAATAACTGTTCTGGTGTTAATTTTCTAGACTTGATTAAAGTTAATAATTGCATAATTTTTAATGGTTATTCGTTTAAATCTGACGCAAATATCCAAGGTATTTCCATGTATGTTCTTTATATTTCGATGGATGGCATGTTGCTGTAGGTGAATGGAGGACATATGCGCCGTAACTTGCACTTAGTTAAACAAAGAGAAATTATGACTTTGAAATCACTTATTAATGTAGCCTTATTTTTTATCGTATGTAGTGCGTCAGCACAAAACATGCAAGAGGGTTTTACCTATTTAGAAACCGGAAAATACAAGCAGGCCGAAACATTTTTTAATACCATATTAAAGGACTATCCTAATAATAAGACGGCACGTTTGTGTTATGGTCGTGCTATTGGACTGAATGGACAACCCGAAGCAGCCTATACCTTATTCACTGACTTACTTGCCGATTACCCAAATGATTTTGAAGTAAAACTAAATTATGGTGAGTCCTTATTATGGAACAGCAACTTTACCGATGCTAAAGTGTATTACCAAGGTTTAGTGAATGAAGACCCAAAGAGTTTTGCTGCATTATTAGGTTTTGCTAACACCCTTTCTAACTTAAAGGAATATGAAGCGGCTTTAACCATGGTGATTAATGCTTTAGAAGTTTCACCAGGCAACCCAAATGCTTTAGTCTCTAAAAAGTATATCTATTTAGGCTATGCGTACCAAAACCAACAAGCTCAGAATTATGATAAGGCTGAACTACTTTTAACCAAAAACCTTGAATTATTTGGCGATGATAAAGACACTTTATTAAATCTAGCGAATCTCTATTTAATATGGAATAAACTCGACAGTGCGAAAATCATGTACAACCGTTTAGCTGAACAACCAGAGCATAAAATTATTGCTTTAAACGGCTTAGCTTTAGTAGAACACTTAAATGGTAAAGAAAAGAAAGCTTTAGAATTAAGTACTGAAGCCTATAAGAGTTTAACCACAACTACAGACAGCAATATTACCCAACAAACCACAGAACGTTATGCACAAGCTTTAATCTGGAATAAAAAATTCAAAGCGGCCACCACTTTAATAGACACTTTAAATACAGAGCACTCCAATGAAAATTGGGCATTGGCCTTACGTGCCACTTTAAACATTTATAAAAGTAATTTTAAAGAAAGTTTAAAGGATTACAATACGATCTTGGCGAACGACAGCACGTCGTTTGATGGTAACTTAGGAAAAGCCAACGTGCTAAAAGCCTTAGGATATTATGATGATGCCTATACCTCAGCAGAAAACACCTTAAAGTTTTACGACAACCAGAAAGATGCGGTTAATTTTATCAGTAAATTGGATCATAGCTTTGCTCCCGTTCTAGAATCTAGCGCATCACATACTTATGATAATGGTGATAACAAAGCCTTCGCTTTTTCTAACGCTGTAGAATTTCCTTTATCTACCAAGTTTAAGCTTTTAGGTAATTACAATTACAGAACTACGAGCAATACCGTAACGGATGTCAGCGCCAATTCTAACAATTTATCCTTAGGGTTAGGTTACCAACTTTTACCAAGTATTACATTTAAGGGTACCGCAGGCATTACCGCTGCAAAAGCAGAAAGCACCGATTACACACAACTGTTGACTGACATTTCTTTTAATATCAAGTCTTTTAAACGTCAGACCTTAGATATTGGTTACAAACGTCAGGTTGAAAGTTTTAATGCCGAATTACTAGACCAAGAATTGGTACAAAACAATTTTTACGCTAACTATAACTTAAGTACTAATTTTAACTTAGGTTGGTTTACACAACTCATGTACACGTCACAAAATGATGGGAATAAAAGAAACCTATTATTTACCTCATTGTATTATAACTTACTACCAAAACCAGCATTAAAAGTAGGTGTGAATTACCAACACATTACGTTTAAAGAACAAGTACCAACCATCTATTTTAGTCCTGAAAAATTTAATGTGTATGAGGTGTTTATGAACGTGATTAAGAATGAAGACAGCTCAAAACCTAAATCATGGTTTTACAATTTAACGGCGGCGTATGGTTACCAATTTATTGAAGACGATGAAAAACAAAGCACGTATCGTTTTCAAGGAGCATTTGGGTATAAATTCTCGGAACGTAGTTTATTAAATGTGTATGGCACCCATAGTAATATTGCCTCTGCAACGGCTGCTGGTTTCACATTCACTGAAGTAGGACTACGTTTTAAATGGCAGTTTATGAAGTAAGTTGGTTTTGGGAAATGGTTTTGTGTATGATTAGTTGCGTGTTTAAGCACTAAAGTTAGCAAATAAATCACAGATAGAAAGACCGCGAGGACTTTCGTAAGTAGGCTATAACTAGCAATAAATTAAATACGGTGTTAGCAAATGCCATTTATGAACTTGTCAATAATATCAAATGGAAATTTATTAATAGTTAATTGCATTCCCAAATCTGTTTTATTTTTTTCAGTAAGTATTACCAAAACTCGTTTGTCTTTCCTTTCTTTTCTATATGGTTGAGTGAAATTATTGAGCTCTTTTAAGCTACTCATAAATTTCTCTTGATATAGCAGATGTATTTGTTTCGAAAAATTTTCGATTGCTTGAAAATTAGTGTTAATAATAGGATTGATATTAAACTTATCTTCCATATTCTCTAAATCACTTTTGACCTTTTGTTTCCATTTTTTATACTCTTTTAATAAATAATCTTTTTCAAACTGAAAGTTAACTTCAATCCATTTATTTTGATTGCTAAACTCCAAATCAGTTACTGCAATTCCACAATGTTGGCAAAAATTCCGAAGTTCATATATAAAGCGATATGAGAATAAATTATCATACGCTTTATTTGTCATTAATTTAAAATCTCTAAATTCTTGGGATTTAGCTCCAAACTGATTATTGATTTTTTTTTCACAATGTTCAATGAACATTTTATATGAACCTAAATAATTAATTAATAATCTATTAATTTCAATTTTTAGAAATGTGTATTTTTCATTTCCAATATTCATAAAGTGTTTTGTGTCACTCAAAATTTCGTTAATCTCTTGAGTTTGAAAGTCAATTAATTCTTGATAATTTAATTTATGCACAAGGAATAAGTCCATAAGATGTTGAGTTTCATCTATGATTTGATTACAATTTTGGTACATTAAAAATTCCTCTTCATTTATCTCTTTTATAGGCGAGAAATTAGGTGGGATTTCAGATTCACCTAAATATGCTAATTGTCTTTTCACTGGTTTTTGCTAACGTGTTTGTCTATGATTAGTTGCGTGGTTAAGCAACTAAGTTAGCAAACTTTTACGAACCCGTGAAAATTCCGCAGGAATTTTCGCAAGTAGAGAAGAATACAGCAATTAATTATACACGGTGTTACCTGCTGGTTTTTAATTCCGTTTGTTTATTATTTGTCTGTTTTTTTATAATCAAAATCATTGTCAAAATCAGTCCAAAACCTAATATTATTATAAGGGATATTTTTTGATAAGAATTAAAATCAGCAAGATTTTCAGTTAGCTTTGGTGACACAAAAAAGCTTGTCAGATTAAAAGCTAAATGTGTTAAAATACTCAACCAAATATTTCTTGTCTTTAAATAAATATAACCCAAAACTATTCCGCCAATAAAAGGTCCAAACAAACCATTTTCTGAAAAAATGTGAGCAACACTAAAAATTAAAGCAGAAACCCAGATTGCTTTAGAAAATCCTTTTTTGTTAAATAATTTCTGTGATATAATTCTACGAAAGTATATCTCCTCGAAAAAAACCCAAAGAGTTAGTAAAATCAAATATCTTGGTAATTCAGACTGCGTTGGTCTAATTTGGTCAGACCATTGCCATTCCATTAAATTATAAACTAATAATGGAATAAAATAAGTTGCTAAAAAGAGTCCAATAATTCCGATAATAATTGGGAAAAGGTATATAATTCGGAAAGTTGAGTTTTCTTTTTTCGGAAGCAAGCTTGGATTAAATTTAATAAGGAAAAATCCAGCTAAAACAATTGACAAAATATTAATAATTCTACTTGTCCAAAAGTTGTTAAGTCCAGAAGAAAAATAATAACCTATTAGTAAAATGAGTAAACTCAAAAATAAATTCAGATAAAGTCTTTTACTCATATTTGATTTGGATTCGGTTCGGTTTTTTCAACTTGCAGGTAACAATTAAATATAATCAATTGTCTATATCCTTCTTATGTATGCGGTTTTTTTTTTTAATTGTTTCAAATTCATTTTAAATTCCAATACTAATTTGAATGAAACTTGATTCCTAAATATACCAATAAAAACCAAACCACCACAAAAAACAAAAGGCAAAAGCTTTCGCTTTTGCCTAATGCCGAACTATTAAATCTAAGGGTTATTTAATAATTAATTTAAACGTATCATAGTTAAACTGACTACTTATAATTCTACAGAAATATAAGCCTGAAGTTAGCTGATTTCGTGTCACTTCTATACTGTTTTTTCCTGTGACTGGGCTATAAGATTGCTTATAAACTTGCTTTCCTAACTGATCGTACATTACAAACTGTACAGTTTCACTTTGATTTGCAGTAAACTGTATTGTTGTCTGCGTGGTCATTGGATTAGGATACGCCGTCAGTGTAGCAACATCTTGTTGGTAATCGCTCACCGATAACGCACTAGTTTGTGAGAAACGGATATTTCTTAAATCTAATACTTTAGATGCTGTGGTACCATCCTCTGATACCATGGTAAAGACTAAGGTAACCACATCGTCTAAGTTGGCTGCATTCGTAGTGTTGTTTTGTAAGTCTTCAATATTGATGGTAAACTCTTGCTGGGCGTTGGTCAAAGCCACCGTTGTTTTATACTGCGCTTCCCAATCAGTAATGCTTTCTTTTACAAAGGTAATTTCAAGATTTCCTGTACCACTTGCACTAAATTTAAAACTATTATAATCGGTAACGTCTACAGCCTTAAAGCGTGGTGTTAATGCTCTATAGACCCCAACATAAGTACTGGTTGTTGCATTTAATTCTACATTACGTTCTATTGGGTAATCTGTACTTTCAAAATCAAAGTCATTGCTCGTCACATTATATAAGCTAACCTCAGTTCCGTCTTGAGAATCATCAACTCCCCAGGGCCCATCAGACATAAATAAATCATCTGGTGTTGCCATACCATCTCCAATTCTGAACCCGATATCAAAAAGGCTTCCAGTATCAACTCTGATGTTGGTAATATAGTTACCGTTTAAATCGATAGTTGCGTTAAGATTATCAAAATCTTCTGTTTCCGTGTTGCGGTAACCTGCGTCTAAAGTCACGCTCTCTGTTGCATTAGTATTAATGATCTGTAAATCTAAACCTCCATTAGTATAACTTCCTTTTCTCACAAACACGGTTGGTGGTGTTGAGTTGTTGTAACTTTCAATAGGTTTTTGAATGTCTAATAAGTTTAACACTTCTTGTCCTAGCGTATACAAATCATCGATGGTGTTAGACCAAATCTGGAAATTATAGAAGGTCACATCAGCTTCGTATTGGTCTAAATTCCAGTGGCTCTCTACAGCAAAATTAGCATCGTTATTCACCACTTTGGCAGATAGGCTTAATACAAATTCATAGGTGCCATCTGCATTTTTAATTATAGATTTAATAAATTGTTGTTCGTTGATATCTATGGTAGATACTGAAATTAATTCGGCTCCTAACAAACGGTCGCAAATGTATTTGGTATGTTCGTAAACACCGTTTTCTGTTTTTAAAGCTAAAACCGAAGCCACAGCACTATTGTTTTTTAAGTAATCTACTGCGTAAATTTCAGTCGCATTCGTAATACCTATTAAATCTGATGGTGATGCTTCAACAGCTTCATCTTCATTAATACTTGTCAATGGCACAAAATCTTGTAATGTAAAACTAGAATTAGCATTTTTGCTAGCATACGTAAGACTTCGTTTTACTTTAGGTGCTTTTGCCGCATTAAATTTATAACCTGTTTTTGCTCTTTTAAAGTTACGTGCATTAATTTGCTCAGACAATCTGCTGTTACTTTCTAAGCCACCAGAATTTGAACTCGATGTTGGTGCTTCAATCACATCACACATTCCAAAACCAGAACATGAAGGATCTTCACAATCTATAAGTCCATCGCCATCATCATCAATCCCGTTATCACAAATTTCTTGTAATACTGGTGCTGTTGGGCAACGTGCTCCATCATTACTAGAACTAGACGGTCCGAAAGCAAATAAATTAGCATCAATAACATTTAGTCCTGTTAAATCTTGAACGGCTTGTATTGCATATATAGTTCCTGTTTCGTTAGCCGAAACATAAAAACGACCTTCATTATCAAAGTAAACCGCTCCGTAGGTATACGATAATCCCGATAAGATTGGTACGACACCTAAAGCGGTAACCGCACTTGTTTCTGGATTAATACGGTATAGAATATTACTTGTTTTTTCTACGGCATATAATTGACCATCTACAGCATTAAATGCCCAATCGTGAATAGTAATATTCTGAGATAAGGTCGCAGTGGATTGGTATTGCGTATAGTTTTCTGATTCTGGGTTTAAATCTATTTTAAAATACGATGCACCACCACCTTTTAAATAATAAATACCATCAGCACTAATATCACCAATATACTTGCTACCATCAGATAATTCATCTATATAATACGATGTGGTTGAAAAGTTTTTACCAATTTTAACAATTGTTTTTGACGGAGACTTTAAATACCCCCAAATAAAACCATCGGCAGGGTTATAGGCTGTACCATTAATATTACCTGGCATAATATCTTCTGCTACCAAATACGAGTTCCCAGATGCTAAGTCAATTGCGTAGACATCATTATACTGAAATAAATAAGCATTATAATCGCAATCAAAAGGAATATCTTGTGCTTGACTATTCAAACTAAATACCGCTAAAACGATAAGTAGTAATTGATTTTTTAAAGTGTAAAAAGTTTTCATATTCTGTTTCTTATTAGATTCTGAAGCAAAATTAAAGGATTAAGCTCCCTTAAATTTTATTTTTCGATTGTTACAAACGCTAGCACGTTGGTTTGCTATTTACTATCGACGAGTGGTTTTTATGGTGTATTTCAAAAAAAAATGAGCATAAAAAAAAAGAGCAAAGGATCGCTCTTTTGCTCTTAAAACTAAACCATCAATTAATCATCATATATTAACCACGTATCTGATGAACATGGGTCAAAATTATGGACTAATGTTTATATAATTTTATTATTTCGTTGACTGAAATCTTAAGGTCGTCGGATGACGTTTTTGTGACGACCAATGGTTATTTAAAATCTGCAACTATTAAGATTACAGCAAGTTTAAACGTTTCATAAGTTCTGGTCGGTTAGAACGACTCACAGGAATGACATCTTTTTTTATAAGCACACTATTGTCTTCGATATCAATGATTTTATCGACATTAATAATATATGAACGATGCACTTTTAAAAAGATACTATCTGGAAGTTTTTCAGCTATCTTTTTTAAGGTTGAATGCACCGTGTAATTTTTATCTTCAGTTTTCACATGAATATAATCGCCCTTTGCTTCTACCAAATAAATACTTGGGATATCTATTTTTATTAAACGTCTATCGATATTCACATACAAATCATTACCAGAACTGCTTTCTACTTTTTCTGAAGACGACTCATCAGTAAGAGAAGATTTATTGGGTGTTGCTTCTGCTTTTTGAATGGCTTTTTGAAAACGTGCTGGTGTTATGGGTTTTACTAGATAGTCCACAATACAATCGTACTCAAACGCCTGAATAGCAAAATTAGGATCTGAAGTGGTTAGAATTATTTTTGGTGGATTTTTTAAAGTCTCAATAAAATCGAAACCTGTAAAATCGGGCATATGAATGTCTAAAAATATTAAATCAATTTCATTCTGATTTAAGTACTTTATAGCTTGCATCGCATTAGGAAATTCTTCTAAAACAGTTAAGCTATCTACGTTAGAGCACAGCTGCCCTATGATTGCTCTTGCTGTAGCCTCATCATCAATAATAATACAATTCATGCGTTCCTAATTATAACTGTTGTAAATAATTAGTCATGGTCGTTAGAATAGATTCGAATTCGTCTTGAAGTGTTGTACGGCCTTCTAGTAAATTAGTTTCGAATGCTACTGCAGTCTCATAACTTTTCTCAAGGCCTAAAATACTAATTTTATGTTTAAGTTTATGAACGTTTCCTGCAGTAAGTTTGTAGTTTTTCGCGGCAAGATTTTTAAAGTATTCCTTCTTTTCTTCTGGAAACTCTGCATTTATAATAGCAATTAACTTTTGTTCAAAGGCTTTGTCTCCACCAGACATACTATGAATATACGATAAATTAGGCTGCTCCATGAGGTTGTTTTTTTAATGTGAAGTAAAAAGTAGTACCCTCATTTATTTTTGAGTTTAGCCAGATTTTACCACCATATAAATCTACAATTTTTTTAACGATAGATAAACCAATTCCAGTCGATTCTATGTTATTTTCAAGCTTTTCGAATGTTTTAAAGATTTTCTCAAAGTAGATATCTTCAATACCTTTACCGTTATCTTTAATCTGAAATTCCCAAAACTCACCTTTATCTGCAAAGCTTACGTCTACCGTACCTTCGGCTTTATCGTTGTATGCGATAGCGTTTCCTATTAAATTTTGAAACAACTGTTGTAATCGGTATTTGTCACCTTTAATAATTGGCAAATCTGTCCGTGTCACTTTTATATGACTAGGCACTTGAATGATGCTTAAAATATTATCGACCAACTTATTCAAATCCACATCGTATACTTCCATCTGATCTTTACCAATAGTCGAATATTCTAAGATACCGTTAATTAAGGTGTCCATTTTTTCGACATTCGTTCTAATAAGATTCAGTGTATTTTCGCCATGCGCATCAAAAGCATCTTTATAATCGGCTTTTAACCAAGCCGTCAAAGTATCTATACTTCGTAAAGGGGATTTTAAATCGTGAGAAACCATGTGCGCATAATCACTAAGCTCTTGGTTTTGGTGCGCTAATTCATTTAAAAGCGATTCCTTTTGTTTGTTCATCTCAATGATTTCTTTGGTTTGATCGTCAATAAAATCAACCAATTCAGAGCCCGTTAACTGCACGGCATCTGCTTTTTCATCATCCTTAAGATTATAAAACTTCAAAGTATTTATAACATCTTTTAGTTTATCTATCAGTTCTTTTTGTTCTTTAGCCTCGTTTTGTAGTTTTTTATTAGCCGCGTATAATTCGTCAGAGCTGATAGACATGGCTCTTTGAATCATGGTGGATTGTTCATCAAAATTATCGTAAGAACTATCCACCGCAGAAAGAAATTTTGCTAAGTCTTTGTTCGCTTTTAAATCTTCACTTAAATATTTTCGTATTTGCCGCTTTAATAACGAATTCATTATTCACTTATTAATGTTATCGTCATGGTTTGGTTGTGCAATTGGCAAGCGGTTTCTCCATGAAAAGGGGCTATTTCTCCGTAAGAATAAAACCCAGTTACCGTTGTGCCTTCTCCTAAAATTTCTATAACCTCATCAATTTCTTCTTCTACACGCTGGTCTAAAACTAACTTACGACCAATACAACTGACTAAAAAAGCAATGTCGGGTTTGTTTTTCCTAAATTCTAAAGCCTGTGTGGCTGCACGTTCTGAGGCATTAGCAATATTATCGACATTAGTCATCATTAATTGCACTTTAGAATTTTCTTTGATATCACCTGCTAAAATAACGGCGTTGTCGTCTTCATTTATATTTAAAATAGAACGTACTATAGATTGTTCATCGCCTGTAGATTTCACATTTAACGGATACAATAAAGCAGCACCAGGTAAATCCTTGGCTTTATCTCCCAAATAGGTTTTATATAAATCTAAAGCTGGCTGGCCATCTAATTCATAAAGCACGTTGCCTTCTGATTTTGTTACGGTTCTTTCAGGTCCAAAAGGCGTCCATCCACCATGAATAGAGAATGTAATTTCTAAGGAGTCGCCATAAAAACCAATAGCAACCAACTCGCCTTCTTTAGGGTTTTCGTTATAGGATGCTAAGGTTTTTTCAAATCGGGTATCATCACCACACAAACCGCCTGTAATTAAAAGATTATTATTACTAGGTGCACTCATGCCTTTGGTCAACTGGCTTCCGTTGATAAAACTCCCTTCCGAAACAACAAATACATATTTTAAACCGTCTTCAGGAAACTGTTGAATTAAATCATTTCCGGTTTTAAAGCTGTCTAAATCGGTATTAAGAACATTACTGGTCTTAATGATAAATTGACTTTTTTCAAATTCGATAGCCGTTATCGTTATGCTATTTTCATTCACTGTATTTGAAGAAATTTCAGCACAAGCCGAACCAAAAACAATATGTCCATCTGGAAATAATGCCTTAATCTCTTCGTAAATAGAAGTCGCTTCTAACAATAGTCGATTCCCAAAAACGATAACCAAAGGATTTTGTAATTTTTGATTTTCACCAATATATACCCAATCTTCATTGGCGTGTTTAACTAACTGTACTGTTTTCATTCTTATTTTTTAAGGGTAAAGTAAAATGTGGTCCCAACTTTTGGTTCACTTTCTAGCCAGATTTGACCTTCATGTAAGTCCACAATTTTCTTAACAATAGATAATCCTATTCCTGTAGAATCTTTACTTTTATTTAAAGCGTGGAAAATTTTAAAAATTTTATCGTGGTATTTTTTCTCAATGCCCATACCATTGTCTGTAATTGAGAATTTGTAATGACTTTTTAAGTCATCGAAATCTATGGTAATCTTTCCTTCCTCTTTATCTATAAATTTAATGGCATTACTAATTAAATTTTGAAACAACTGCTGCAATTTGGTAGCATCACCTTTCACGGTTGGTAGTGGTTTTAAAATCTTAATTTGAATATGCTCTGGCACGTAAAGCATAGATAGAATATTGCTCAATTTCTTTTCTAAATCAACCCCTTCTTTTTGATTTGATTCAGTGCCAACACTTGAGTAATCGAGCACATCAGAAATCAACTGTTCCATCTTTTCGAGTGTAGCTTCAATGAGTTCAAAGTTGCGCATACTCATATCGTCTAACTTCCCTTTATTGTCTTCTTTTAACCAGCTTACTAAAGCATCAATACTTCGTAATGGTGATTTTAAATCGTGAGAAACGATGTGCGCATATTCTTGAAGTTCGTCATTACTTCGTTCTAATTTTAGTAGTAATTTTTCTTTTTGAAGTTCTAAAGTTTTTAACGCTGTTATATCGATATGAACACCTATAGACCCAACGACATTGCCATTCATATCATAGTTTGGTGCGCCACTGACAAACCAATACTTTTCGTCTCCGGTTTTAGTTTTAACTTTAACTTCGTAAGAATTAGATTCGCCTCGTTTACGCTTTTCGTTTTCACTAGCGATAGTATCCTTTGCTTCGTCGGTATTAAATATAGTGCTGGCATATTGCCCTAACAATTCAGCCTCATCGTAACCCGACATTTCAGTAAAACTCTGATTCACCATTAGAATCTTTTCGTCGATATCTACCTCTACCAACCCTAAATTCATGTTGGCAATAATGCTGTAATATTTTTGCTTTTGGGCTTCTAAACGTTTACGGTATGTCCGCTTTAAAGTAACGTCTGTAAAGGTCCATAGAAATCCTTTTGATTGTTCTCCAATGATAATAGGTAGGTAATTTCGTTCTAAAATTTTACCATCTTTCATTTCTAACTCATCGCCTATAACCTCAACTTTGGCTTCATCAATGGCATTCATTCGTTCTACAAATGCTTCTGGGTTTTTAAAGAGCACTTTATTTTGTTGTGCAGCATCAGAACAATCCATACCATAGATTTCTTCAACAGGTCTATTAAAATTTAAAAGCTCACAAAACTTATTATTTGTGAGCACCACTTTTCTATTTTCATCTTCTAAAATAATACCACTATCTAGATTTAAAACTAGTGTGGCTAATCTATTTTCAGACTCAATTAATTTTTCTTTGGCTTCGCGTTCTTTTGAAACGTCCTCGATAGTTGCGACTTGGTAATCGATAGCTCCAGAACTATTTCTTACTGCAGTGACATTGGTCTTTGCCCAAAAAATACTACCATCTTTTTTTATGTAGCGTTTTTCTAAGCGAAACTTATCAATATCTCCATTAACTAATTGTGTTCTTGCTTTTTTAGACCTTTCTTCATCTTCGGGATGCGTTATATCTTGAATTCGCATTGTTTTTAGTTCCTCTGAAGAATACCCCAACATATCAATTAATGACTGATTAATTTGAAGTAAACCTGAGTAGCCGGTTTTGGAAAGTGAGATTCCAATAGGTGAGTTATTAATAATAATACTCAGCTGATTCTTTTGATCCTCTAGCTCTTTTTTTAATGCCTTTTCTTGAGTGATATCTCTAACAATTCCCTGAGCTGCAATGGGTTTATTATCTCTATCATATACTAAACTCGCATTGATATGTACCCATTTAACCTCTTTAGATTTTGTATAGATTCTGGCTTCGTAGTTCTTAAAGTAGCCTTTTGTTCTAAGTTGTTCAAAAGAGGCCATAGCATACTGGTAATCATCTTTATGAACCAAACTTAAAACATTAACAGTATCATTTTTTATATCGTAACCAAATAATTTGGTAGCAGCATCATTAAATTTTAAAATGGTGCCATTAATTTCCATTAGGACAAAAGCATCAATAATATTTTCGAAAACACCTTGTAATTGAGAGGACTTTTCATCTAATAAATTTTCTAATTT
Organism: Winogradskyella psychrotolerans; assembly: GCF_018860545.1. Taxonomy (GTDB): domain Bacteria; phylum Bacteroidota; class Bacteroidia; order Flavobacteriales; family Flavobacteriaceae; genus Winogradskyella; species Winogradskyella psychrotolerans_A. The sequence continues at coordinate 648,814 of NZ_JAHKPN010000011.1, forward strand.
TTGTGATGTAAAGTAGAGTTCTCTTGATTTTTCTTCAAGAATTTTCTCAGCGGCTTTTCTCGCTTTCCTTTCTCTTTCGAGTGTGCGTTTTAAAATATCAATTTGATCTTGACTCATTAATTTTTAGTAATAGTAAATCGTACTTTGGTGCCGTCTTCTTTTATTTTCTCTAAATCTATCGTTGCTGTAGCATTAAAGTATTCGAAGGTTTTATTCATTAAACCCAATCCAAAATGATGCATGGCTCTACTAGAATTGTAATCCATAACTAATGAATTCTCAGTTTTTTTAATAACCTCAAACGTTGGTAACTCCGCATCTGGATAAATTTTTCGTACTTCTATATGAATATGATTTTCTATAGAAGATAACATTTCTATGGGGTCACTGTAACTTTCTAAAAGTCCTGGATAGCTGTTTTCAATAACACTAAAAAAGTGTTCTGCATATACTAACAGTAAATTGTCTATTGAAATCCCAGTATTTTCACTAAGATGCTGCAGTAGTTGTAACATTTCAGAAAAGCTATACGTACCAACAGACGTATAAATTCCGTCGGATTCTAGCTCAGAACTTGAAATGATTCTATCCACCATTTCTAATCCAAACTTCTCCTCTACAAGATCTAAAAACTCTGTAAATACGATTCCTTTCATTATGCGGTAATTAATTCGTTAATACTCCAATACGACAATAATTTTTCGATTTTAGAAACATAATCCTCATATTTTAATGGTTTTAAAATATAACCAGCAATGCCTATTTCATAACACTCTAATAAATCTCTTTGATTATTTGAGGTGGTTAAAATAATAGTAGGTATATATCTTAATCTATCGTCAGCTTTTAAAATCTTTAAAAACTCAATACCACTAATTTTTGGCATGTTTAAATCTAACAATATAATATCGGGTAAACTATCTTTATTTTCAAGTAAACTTAAAGCTTCTTCACCATTATTGGCTTCGGTAACATTATGCTTCAATTGAAGCGAACTAGAAGCTCTATTAAGCTTCATCACTTCAATCATGTCATCTTCTATAAGTAAAATATTGAGGGTTTTCATTTACAACTAAATTTATATGTATCATGGCAAGATAAATCAATTGATTAGATTGCATTTTATAATTCGGTTGAGCGCTATTTAGTATAGACGGATGGTAGATAAGTGTCGACGAATGGAAAAGCCGTTTTACAGCGTTTCCCTCAATTTCTTTGGAAGTCCTTTCACTACCATCTCATAAGAATGGTCTATTAAATCTGTTATGAGTTTTGGAGAGAGCTCTCCAGAATGTACATAAACACTGTTCCATTGCTTTTTGTGCATGTGGTAACCTGGTTTTATACTATCGTATTCGGCACGTAGTTCTTGAGCATATTCTGGATCGCATTTTAAATTGATAAAAGCTTCTCCATTTTCCCAGCGCTGTAAGGAGGTTAGTGCAAACATTTTATTACAGACTTTAAATACAAGTGCATCATTATTAAAAGGAAAATGTTCGGTGACTCCCTTTTTTTTCATACAATAGTTTCTGTAGTCTTCTATGTTCATTTTAGTAACTTCTTATCACCATCTCCTTCAATTTTCAAAGCAGAATAATCTAAGGTCCACCCAATAGTTTCCACTAAATTTTCAATCAGACGAATGGCTTCTAAGGCTTCTTGTTTTGCAATATTATATAGTCCACTTTCGGGAATTTTATCTAAAATATGTGCTTTTGCTTTAGTGTGTAAATCGGTTAAATCGGCCGCTTCAAACCTATTGAACATACCATCGCGTTTATCATAATAATTAATACGCTTTCTATGGATAAAATTTCAGGCTGAGGAAAATGAGAAAATGTCACTGTTTTTGATGCCGAATCAGCAGACATCTGCACTTTACTCAAATCAAATCCAATGTGTGCTTTGGCATTTATCACCACTAATGCTTTTTTTCGACTAGATATAAGTTTTAGGAATTTCGCTTTTACGTCTTCATAATGGTATATTTCTGCAAAATCACCTTCGACGGTTACAAATTTACAAACCCGTTTTATTTTGTCTAATATTAAAATCGATTGCTCATCAGAAACCTTTTTAGTTTTCCATTGGTTGTAGATAGTCACCAAACCTAAGGTTACTAAAATACTAATGATAATTATAAAAAATGTTTCCATGCGTCTTTAAGTATATGACACTTGCACAAGGCTAATGTCACATGTAATTAGTCTATTACTTTATATAAAATTGGTTTGCTCGGGCTTGCATCATTCTCAAATGGTGCAATTTGAAGATTTAACATATATTCTCCGTCTTCAATTTTATTAGACACGTAAATAAATTCGGTTATTGTAGCATCTAGTCGTAGTTTTCCACTGGTGTTCCAAAACGCATTGTGCGCTAAAAGTTCACCTTCGTCTTGTTCCTTATCTACACTTGGTAGATCTATTAAAAGGTGTTTAATCCCTTTAGATTTTAGATAATTTGCAGCTTCTTCCAATAAATAGGTTGGATTTGTATCTGAGTATTGTCTAGTGTGTTTTTCACGCGTATTTGGCATGGTTCTAATCACAATGGCTTCGCGCTTTTTATTACCTAATGCAAATTGTAATTGTTTACGTGAAATCACATAATCCTCACCTAACTTTTCTGGTGCAACCGTTACGACCTCTGCCAAAAAGAAAAACTGCTTTAAATGCTGATTTATAGAATAGAATTTTTCTGTAATATGACCAACCGTTTCGGTATGCGTACCATGTGAATGCGGATTAAAAGTTATGGTGTTAAAATTAACTGCAGCACCATCGGCTACACTAATTGTTTCCCCATCTATAATTTCTGGTACAATCTTAGGGGGATCTACATACCAAGCATTAACATTATTTGGTTGTCCTGTAATTGGAATTGAAATATCTAAGGGTTGAGATAAATCTATGACTCTTTTTTTTGATTTGAATTTTATTGTTGCTAACACGCTTAGTTGATTTTAAATAATTCACTAGCAATACCGTCACATAAAAATTGACCTTTTCTCGTGACGCGTAAATGCCCATCATCAATATACAATAATTGTTGATTTATAAAAATTTTGGAATGTTCAATTAAGTAATCTTTAAAAGCACTACTAAAATCGCTTTCAACTTTATCAAACGACACTCCCCAAATAGTTCGTAGACCCGTCATTACATATTCATTATATTGATCTGTTTTGGTTAAAGTTTCTATTTCTATTGGCAACTCGTTTTGTTGAATTGCTTTAATATATTTTGAATTGTTACTGACATTCCAGCCTCGTTGTTTCCCATTAAATGAATGGGCCGAAGGTCCGATTCCTAAATAAGATTTCCCTTGCCAATAGGCCGAATTATTTTTACTAAAATAACCCTCTTTTCCGAAATTAGATAGCTCGTAATGTACAAATCCTGAAGCCTCTAATTTAGCTTTCAAAAGATGAAATTGCTCATGCGCTTGCTCATCATCTACATTATTAATAATTCCTTTTTTTATGAATGACGCTAACGCTGTTTTTGGTTCAACGGTTAAGGCATAACTTGAAATATGGGGCACATTAAAACTTAATGCCATTTCTATATTTTCTAACCATTGCGCGTTTGAAGATCCTGGAATGCCGTAAATTAAATCTAAAGAAATATTATCGAAGTGCCGCGTCGCCACAGACAAACATTCTTTAGCTTCGTTTGCATTGTGTGCGCGATTCATCAATTTTAAATCGGCTTCAAAAAAAGATTGAATACCGATAGATAAACGATTGATGGAACTTTTAGAAAGTTCTATTATTCGGTCTTTAGATAAATCATCTGGGTTGGCTTCAAGTGTAATTTCTGGGGTGTCAGAAACCTTGTAATTTTTATAAACGGAATCTATAATAAATTCTAACTCTTCATTAGTTAATAAGCTTGGTGTTCCACCTCCAAAATAAATTGTTTCTACGCTGGAATTTTGGAATTCATCTTTACGAAGTTCTAATTCTTGACATAACGCATTTATGAGTTCATCTTTTTTCCTCAAAGAGGTTGAAAAATGAAAGTCGCAATAATGACATGCTTGCTTGCAAAATGGAATGTGGATGTAGATGCCGCTCATATTAGTTTTCAGTATTCAATCCCCGTTTGCAGTGGGTTTCATTCAATTTTTTTCTTAGTCTTCAAATAAGTCATACAACGTTGAAATTCTTAAATCGCAATAGAGTTTCAAAAAATTAAAATGCAACATATCAAATTGACTTCCGTAAACTTCTCGTCTTGTTTCCCAAGATTCATACGCTGGGAATTTGAGTTTAAATTGCTCTTCAACAAAAGTATTCCAAAGTTTCTCTGAGGCTTCAAAAGAAGCTATAAATGTTGAGTCCGTTTTGTTTAGAATTTTTAATTCAAGAATTAATGAATCTTTAATTTTTTGAGATTGATACCAATCTTCTTGAGCAACAGCATTCATTTCAACTTGCCCTTGACAAAAACTCAAAAGCGACTGACTACATATTAAAAGTAAGATAATAACTCTCATTTACTATTTTTTACGGAATACTACGACTGTAAACTGTTTACTTCTTAACACGATCTTCATTCTGCTTCACAAAAGAAGCCCAACCAGAATAACTCTTCCCAACCTCAACACGACCTTCATTATAAAAATGACAAACGGCTGCGGCTAAACCGTCCATGGAATCTAGATTTTTAGGAATTGTTTTAAGTCCTAACATGCTTTGTAACATTTTAGCGACTTGCTCTTTACTGGCATTTCCGTTTCCGGTGATTGCCATTTTAATCTTTTTGGGAGCATATTCTGTAATCGGAACTTCACGAGACAAACCTGCTGCCATAGCCACACCTTGCGCGCGTCCTAATTTGAGCATACTTTGTACATTTTTACCAAAGAACGGAGCTTCAATCGCAATTTCATCGGGATGATACGTATCAATGAGTTCTACAGTACGTTCAAAAATAAGTTTTAGCTTAAGGTAATGATCATCATATTTTTTTAACATGAGCTCATTGAGTTGCAGAAATTCCATTTTTTTACCCACAATTTTTATGAGTCCAAACCCCATAATTGTAGTTCCAGGATCTATGCCTAAAATAATTTTTTCTTTGCTCATGTATCCTATTAGTTAATCGCAATATCGACAACCGCTTAACGAAACTGCCACGCCAAAGGTAAGGTTAAAAACACTGCCATTAAAAGCTCCTAAACCATTCAGTGCAGGTTCGTAATTATCTAAAGACGTCAATCCATAAACGTAAGCAACATCGGTGTAAACGGAAACTTTTTCGTTTATAGCATAATGCAACTCTACACCTCCTATAAGATTCATAAACGTCTGTTTATTGTCTCCTAATGTTCCCAATGGTTTTACAAAGGTGATACCTGGGCCAACATGCACAACTGTTCTTAAGCGCATGGGCAAAAAACCTATGTACTCTGAAGGATCAAAAACAAACTGAGCGTTAATTCTGGAGTAATTAATTTTAAAATCTGGTGAATCGTCATCATTTTTAAACCGACTAAAACCATAATCTAGTTTTACACCATATTGACGTTTTAGCATATGTTGAATTCCTAAATTTACAGTTGGAAAATTTACAGCCTTAGCATAAGAGCCTTTTACAAATCCGTCTGTTGTTGGGTAATTAATCCCTACAGCAAACATCGCTTTCCATTGTGCAGTGTCTTTTAGTTGCGCCTGGCTATTTAACGTTATAAAAACGACAACAAAAAAGAAAAGGTATTGTTTAAAATAGTATTGCATCTGTTAGTTTTTGATTTTATTTGTAGTATGCCTTACAATATACCTCACAAAATTAAACAATTCTTCTTTGTACTTATTAAGTTGAGTATTGTAGTTGGCGCATTTTGTTTTATTTATTCTAAAATTGTTAAAAACGAAAATTTAGAATTCAACAAATTTGTGACTTTTTTGAACGAAAATGATACTTTTTCATTAAAAAACACCATTATATTGATTGTTTTAAGTCTTTTAAACTGGTTTTTCGAAATTTTAAAATGGCAAAAATTAGTCAACATTGTTAAATCTATTTCCTTTAAATCAGCATTAGAACAAAGTTTAGGCGGTTTAACAGCCTCGTTAATCACACCAAATCGTATTGGAGATTATGGAGCAAAAGCCATTTACTACACCAAAACTTTTAGAACAAAAATTATATTACTCAACCTCCTAGGCAACATGGCGCAAATGACCATAACCACTATTTTAGGTGGTGTTGGTTTTATACTATTTGTGAATCGTTACCAACTTGATATAAATTATAGGAAAGTTGCAACTGTTGGAACCCTTATTTTATTGATTGGACTGATTGCTTTCTTGAGCATGACTCAAAAACGTCTCAAAGTAAAAGGATTTTCAATCGCTTCTATACTCAATTTTATAAAATCGATTCCTTTAAAAGTGCATGGTTTAAATTTAGGATGGTCTTTAATTCGATATTTAATCTTCTCATTTCAGTTTTATTATTTGCTTACTGTCTTTGGTGTTAACATCAATTATGATGAGGCTATGATCGTCATAACAAGCATGTACTTATTGGCGTCGATTGTGCCCACCATTTCAATTTTTGACATGGTGATTAAAGGCAGTATTGCCGTATTTCTGTTTAGTTATCTTGATGTGAATGAGCTTATCGTTTTATCTATTACAACGCTCATGTGGCTACTCAATTTTGTTATTCCGAGTCTATTTGGAAGTTATTTTGTGCTTAACTTTAAACTTCCAAAACCAATAGAATAATGGTATCATTTATATTCATTTTTGCCATAATTATCTATCTATGTATTATAGGTTGGCTGAGTTATGGGTTTGATAAGGTTGATGATTTTAAAGTACAAGATTTACCTCCTAAAACGAAATTCTCTGTTATTATTCCGTTTCGAAATGAAGCTAAAAACCTTCCGAAGGTATTAGAATCAATTTTAAAACTGAATTACCCAAAGTCTATGTTTGAAATTATTTTGGTTGATGATGATTCTGAAGATGATTCGGTTGCGATTATAGAAAATTATCTCGGTACATCAAGCAAAACGGATGATACTCGATTTGGAGATATTCAAATTATTAAAAATAAGAGAATTTCAAATTCACCTAAAAAAGATGCGATAACATCAGCTATTAAAGTTTCAAAATTCAACTGGATAATAACAACAGATGCCGATTGTATCCTTCCAAAATACTGGCTCGATACTTTTGATGAATTCATTCAACAGAACAACCCAAATTGTATCGTTGCTCCTGTGACGTATCATGGAAATACCTCTTTTCTAAATCGCTTTCAAACTCTAGATTTTTTAAGCTTACAAGGTGCTACAATGGGTAGTTTCGGAATTAAAAAACCAATACTATGCAATGGTGCTAATTTTGCCTACCAAAAATCAAAATTTCTTTCGGTTAATGGTTTTGAAGGGAATGATACTATTGCTAGTGGAGATGATATATTTCTTCTGGAAAAATTTATAAAACAAGATGCTCAAAACGTACATTATCTAAAATCTAATAATGCGATTGTCACCACAAATCCTGCAGAAAGCACTAAAGATTTAATTCAGCAACGTTTGCGTTGGGCTGCTAAAACCAGTCAAAATAAAAATTGGTTTACGAAAGTCGTTGGATTAATAGTGTTTTTAGGAAATTTGGTGTGTTTAGGACTAATTCCAGCCGTATATTTCAATAGTATCACACTTAAAATAGCCATTGCTTTATTTATTATTAAATGGAGTATTGATTTCTTATTATTATTTAAAACAGTACGTTTTTTTAAACAGGAAGTACTTTTATATTCTTTTGTGTTTTCAAGTCTTGTATATCCAATTTTTAACGTCTACATCGCCTTTTTATCCTTCTTTAAAACATATGAATGGAAAGGAAGACGCTTTTCTAAATAACAGCTTTGATTATTCTTATTTGAAATTACTGTGTATAGGGTTTAAAAAATCGTACAAAGGAAGCTAGAGAACTCTAATTAATTCTCACAATCACTGGTAACTCAAACGCAGTGGTGACTTGCTGATTTCTTTTAATGGCTGGATATATTTTAGGAACACCTTTTAAACTCTGACGTAGCAAACTGTCAATTTCAGGAATTTCTTGAACCGTTTCAGGATGGACATTAATAGATTCCACTTCTAAAAATCCGGTTTTGTCAATTATAATTTTTAACGTAATGGTATCATTAACATCATTAGAAACTACTAAATTTTGTGATTCTAAATAGTGATTGACATTAGTAATTAAGGTGTTCTGAAAACAGATTTTTCGTTCTTCTTTTTCAGTCAAAGATTCACAATTGGTAAATGTTGGATAGGTATCAACCTCGTTCCAATTAAACGTTTGAAGTTCTTCCTCAAGAAGCTCTTCAGGATAAACTTTCTTATTTTCAAAATAATCGCACGAGGTGACGACAAGCAAGATTAAAAGACAAACAATTCGATTCATTACTAGCATTCTAATAGCGAAAAGTACGATATTTTATTCAAAATGAGGCTAGACCACTTCGCTTTTAGACAATAAAAACAAGAATGGTGTTGGTTGTATTTCGTATTGGAAATTTCAGTCTCCTTCTAAAAACTTTTCCTCCTTTAATTCTTTTAATCTCCCTTGAGCATAACTCAAAAATGGGCTTTTTTTATTTTTCTCAATATATTGCTCGTACAGCTTAATTTTACTATCAACATCAGCATAATATTCATCTTTAGTTCTCAGTAAGAAAAACTCAGACATCATATTAGTAGGATCTTCTTTTAACGATTTTTGAAAGGCTTTAATAGCTTGATCGTATTTCTTCTGCCGATTAAAAATGGTGCCTAATTGTTGATATTCGTCAGAAAGCGGGAGATCTTTGAGCACCAAAGCCAATGAAATATGTTTTTCAGCCTCTTCGAAATTTTCTAAGCTTTGATAATAACTACCAATTACAAAAATAGCATTGGCATCATTTGGACTATATTTTAAAGCTTGTTTTCTATGGTAAATCGCATCTTCATAATCTGAATTTTGGGCATAACTCAAACTTAACTTTTCATGAATAAACTCTGATTTTTCACCTAAATCTAACAACTTATTAAACCAACTTACAGCATGCGTATAATACTCTTGATGGTAATAGGTTTGTGCTTTCAAGCTAATTAGCTCTACATTATTTTCATAACTTTCTAAACCGCGATCGATATAACCATGAGCCTCTACAAAATTTCGTTTTATTAAATGATGTTTTGCAATCTTAAAAATCGCTTTTTGATGGGTGTCATCTAGAGTATAAGTATTAATAAACTCTTGTAATGCCGTAGTATCCTTTTGCTTTTCTAATACAATACCTAACTCATAATAGTAATTGGGATTTAAACTATCGGATGCAATTAAGTTTGAAAACAGCTGATTTGCCTTATCGTACTTTTTAGTTCGAGATAAAAGTTTAGCGTATTCATATTGTAACAAAAGGTCTTCTGGATTGGCTGTAATCGCTTTTTCGTAATTTACTATAGCTTCCCCATAATTACCGATAGCCATATATGACTTTGCAATCTCATAGTAAACGGGATCTAAATGATCTAATGATTTATAGGTCGCAATGGCCTTTGTAAAATTACCTGTATTATAAAGGTGATCTGCCTCTTCTTTAGAATTTTGAGCATATAAGCTAAGTGCAACAGTAAAACATGAAAAGAAAAAGAATAGTTTCATACGGATTACAATTAGTCTTTTTTAATGTCATGAGTTTGAAAAACAATTGGCAATGAATACGATACCGCTACAACTTCACCTTCTTGTGTCGCTGGTCTAAACTTTGGCAATAATTTTAAAACTCTAACCGTTTCTTCTTCTAATTTAGGATGTGGTCCTCTTGCTACGATATTGGTAACGTTTCCAGATTTATCAATTATAAATTGTGTAAAAATTCGTTTTTGACCTGCTGGTAAACCTAAAGAATTTGCTATATTAGTATCAAAATTTTTTCCAACGAGCTTATTAATAGCATGAGCTAAACAATCTTTTAGTTCTATAGTGTTAGACAGCGATTCGCAATCGGGATGAATGGGTGCAACTTCTACTTCGCTAAAGGGCACAGCTTCCGATCTTTCAATATCTTTTTCTAGTTTTTTGATTTCATCTTTTAAAAATTCTACAAGTTCTTTTTTGTTACTTTTATTTGACGAATTATATAAAGCCTCCTTCAAGTTTTTTGTTTCATCAACATTTGTAGTATCAATTCCTTTACTTGCAACCTGAAAAACAATTGGTATAGAAAAAGGCACTATAACAGCTTTTCCTTTTTGTTTCCCTGGTATAAATTGAGGTAAGGTTGCGATAACACGTTTTGCTTCTTCCTCCAACATTGGGCTTGGCCCTCTCGCTACGATATCCTTAACACTACCATCGGTATCAATTTTAAACTGTACAAAAACACGTTTTCGTCCTGGACTTAAATTATCTCCGACACTTGTATTGAAATTTTTACCAAGGTGTTTATTTATAAAACTATTCATACAATTTTTTCGAGCACTATTACTTTCTAAATCCTTACATTCAAAGGTTGTAGGACTTTCATCGACTACTGAAAAAGGAACTTCTACTCCTTTAAACACATCTTTAAGCACATGGATTTCTTGGTTTTGAGTATTTGGTGCATCTATGATTATGGTTGAACTATTACTAGAAATAACAAGTTTCTTAAAATAATCATCGTTCTCTAGCTGATCTATTAAGGCATTAAAACGTTTTGTTTCTTCCTTAGTTTTATTACCTGCGTCTTCTACAAACAATTTTAACACACCATCATGGGCACTTAATTCCCAATATTCTTTCGCTTCTTTTGTGTTTTTATAAGTTCTATATTCCTGATAATCTCGATATTTTCTTTCCTTCATAAATTGGGAGAGGTTAATATCATCTTGAGTTAAGTTTCCATCTTCTGACTTCCTTTGAATATTACCATCTGCAACAAACATATTAAATGCAATTGATTTCAAAAACTCTTCTCTTGAAAGCATGTATTTCAACCGAGTTTCTTCAGAAAATCCTGCGTAATCTGAAACCTCAGAAAAATTAGCTCCTGCTTGCTTCATGGCTGCTATTTCATCATAGTACTTCTTAATTAGTTCTTCGTCTGTTAGTTCTTGACTAGCAGCTTGTTCTTGTTGCGTCGTCTTTTGTTGCGCTCTAACGTCAGTAGAGGTATAAATTAACATCCCAAATACCATAGGAATTAACAGCGCGTATTTGATGAGATTAAGCTGTTTTGATTTTGATTTTTGTAACATAGTGATTCGTTTTTTGATTAATGATTTATTGAAAAATGTATTCGTAAAAGAGACATGATTAACGTCTAAAACTTGATTGAGTAAACTTGTATAATACTCCGTTTTCCCGCTTTGTTTTACTGCTTTGGCATCGGCAATATATTCGTGTAATTCTTTAATTCTATTTTGATAGATGTACACTAACGGATTGAACCAAAACACAATTCTAAGCAACTCAAAAAACAATAAATCTACCGTATGAAATTCTTTAATATGAACCAACTCGTGCTCATAAATGGTTGGTTTTTCAGTTTCTGTAATGCGTTCACCTAAAAATATAGTGTTGAAAAATGAAAACGCAGCACTGCTTTTTATTAATTGTACGATAAGCACATTCCCTTTCCAACGTTTTGGATTTTTATATTTTAACCATAATAGCTTGGTGATTTTTACTAAAAAAATTAGGGATGCTATTACAACACCTATTAATGCAATTGTTTGCCAAATTGGTGTTTGTGGTTGCTCTAATACAATACCTGCGAGCTCTGCAGTTTGCATGTCGTAAACCGTTGGTGTTTTCGTTCCAATGAACACTTCTGGCAAATGAATTACCATATCCTTTGTCGCCATTGATTTTAATTCTGGAAACTTTAAAAAAGGCAATACCAGTGCTAAAACCGATGTCATTATGAGATACGCTCTGTTATAATTAAAGAAGGTTTCTCGTTTTAAGAACAAATCGTAAATCAATAAAAACACGGCTTGAAACGCGATAATTTGAAGAATAGAATACAACATAATTAGTCCTTTTTATTGATTTCATTCAGTAAGGTTTCAATATCCTTAACATCCACATCATTTTTCTGAACGAAAAAGGACACCATACTTTTAAAAGAGCCTTGAAAATAATTATCTACTAATTTATTGATCGATTGATTACTATAAGATTCCTTAGCCACGATCGGAAAATACACATGGCCTTTCCCTTTTTTCTCATAGTCTACAAAACCCTTCGATTCTAAAATTCTAACGATGGTAGAAACTGTATTATACGCCGGTTTGGGCTCTGGTAACGTTTCTATTATAGACTTTACATTCGCTTTATTAAGTTGCCATAAGGCATGCATAATCTCCTCTTCGGCTTTTGTTAATTGTTTCATTTTATTCTGAACTTGTTTGAGAATCTCATTAATATATAATGAAATTCATTTTTAATACTAATTTGAAATCCCGAAACAAATTCAGGATACGTTGTATGACATTTTCAAATCACACCGCTAATATAACTAAAAATTTAGTTTCAACTAATTTTTTAGTTTAAAAATTGTAACAATTACTTACTTATGACGTCATATTAATGAATTGAATATATTTATATGGAACTATTTTTAGTGCTTGTGGCACTACTTTTAATGATTTTGGGTGTGCTTGGGAGTTTTCTTCCCGTTTTACCTGGACCACTTACAAGTTGGGCAGGTCTTTTGGTGCTTCATTTTACAGAAGGTGTAGAATTGAGTCAGACGTTTTTAATCGCGACGCTTATAATCGCTATTTTTATTTATGTCTTAGATTATATTATTCCCGCCATTGGCACCAAACGTTTTGGTGGTAGTAAAGCCGGAATGATTGGCACAACCCTCGGTTTAATTATTGGGTTGCTCTCTCCAATTCCGTTTGGTATTATTATTGGGCCATTTGTTGGAGCTTTAGTTGGAGAACTTATACACAGAAATGATTTCAATAAAGCTTTAAAAGCTGCTTTTGGCTCGTTCTTAGGATTTATAGCATCAACCTTTTTAAAGTTTATTGTAGCCCTTATTTACTTGGGCTTTTTCATTGTAAAATTATCGGAACATAATACGAGTTGGTATTAATAGAAAAAACCTAGCCACATAAAATGAGACTAGGTTTTTATTCTTGCTATTAATTCAACAATAACTTAATAAGGGATTAATTAACTCTTGCTGACAGGTGCAATATATAGAACAGATTTCACTCTTTGCTGTGGTAAAACCGTAAACTTGCTGTGGTAAAACCGTAGTTTCTTTAATTGACAGTAGTTTCAAGCGTTTTTAAAAAGCTTAAAAATGCTGTTTTTCTTCGCTTTTTTATAAATAACCCTTTTCTCGTGCTTCTTTTAGTAAGGTTTCGTCCTTTCCATCAGCAACAGAGAACAAAATTTTAAGCTGTTTTTTTCGTTTTTCAATAGCACTTGTAGAGATGTCTATGTATTCATTTAGACTTTTTGTTTTGATACCTTGGGATAATAAGTGCAAAATTTTTCGATTTATATCATCTACATATATATCGCTAGAAATTGTTTTTTTTGTGTAATTACTTACAGTGCTACTATAGTATGGTGGAGACTTCAATATTTGCTGAAAACCATCAGCCAATTCCATGGATGTTAAATCACTTTTTATAAGAAATCCATCTGGATCAATCTCTTTTATAATATTATGAATTCTGTAGGTTTCGTTAAACATGGTAAGAATCACAATCTTAGTTCTGGGCATTAATTTTTTTGCTAAAAGTGCTAAATCTTCACCCGAGGTATACTTACCATCCTCTGAACCTGGTAAACTAATATCGAAAAAACAGACTTGATAAGGATATTTTTGAGCCGCACGTTCTATCATCGCAACGGCAGTATCACAATTATTGGCTGTATCTATATATAAGTTTTGATCCTCTTTTTTTGTTGCCATTAACACATTTTGATAGCCTTCAATAATTATAGGATGGTCATCGACCATTAATATGTTGATGTGTTCCATGTGAAATTAATTTGTATAGGGAATTTTTACATTAACTGTTGTACCATTTCCAGATTGAGATATAAAGTTTATGCTACCTTTAATATCGTCAACTCTAGAACTCATATTTTTTAAACCGATACCCTTTCTACTTTTTAAGGTATCAAAACCAGATCCATCATCCATAATATCTAAGCAAATTAAGTCTTTTTCTAGTGAAATACTAATTTCAATAGTTGTTGCATTAGCATGCTTATAGATGTTTTGCATACACTCTTGGATAATTCTATAAATATTTATTTTTGTTTTATTGGACACTAAATCCCAATTGATATCATCTGTAAAATTGAATTTGTGCTCTAAATTATAAGCTTGAGTTTGAGTTTCAATTAATTCCTTAACGATATCCATAAAACCAGATCCCGACACAAAATCGGTGTTTAACTCATGCGATATTTTTCGAATATCTTGCTCTATTGTTTGAAGTTGGCTGATGTATTTCGCTCGTGTCATCATCACTTCTTTCCCTTCCTGGAAATTAATACTATCTAAACTTAATCGCACGCCAAAAAGTCCGCCTAAAACACCATCGTGTAACTCTTTTGAAACTCTTGTCTTTTCCTTAGCCCTTGCTTCTTCAACTTTATCTTGCTGGCCTAGCATTAAATTATAAATATCCTCGTTAGCTTTTTGCTGAATTTGCATTAATTCCAACTTTCTATTTTTTGCACGCTGAGAAATTAAGATGTAAACTAATATAACCGTCACTAAAAGTCCAATAGATAAGATTAATAAATAGAGATTCTCTTTAGAGATTTGTTTATTTTCTGCTGCTAACTGATCGGTTTCGTATTCTATTCTTGCAAATTTATTCCTAACGTTTCGTTCAATATTTATTAAACTATCACTTAATCTAATATGTTCATTTAAATAGCGCTTACCTTCTTCTCCTTTTTTAATTTGCGAAAGTAACATTAGTGCTTCCAACGTATAATTATTGGCATATAACTTTTTAGATATATCGTAAGCTTCCTTTGCATAGATGTAAGCCGAATCATTTTCCTCAAATTCAAGATAAAACTTAGACATATCAATATCTACAGCAATTCTAATGAGGTCATCGTTATAGTCCACAGTTAAATCATGTGCTTCGTGAAATATTTTTGAAAGTTCTGAGTAATCTCTATTACCGTTGAGTAATTTAGTATGCCCAAGGTTACTTGCAATAAGAGCATAAAATGTAGGGTCTTCCTCTTGGTACTTTGACCTTAATGGTAATAGTCCACTATATAATTCTATAGCCTTAGCATAATCACCCGTTTTCTTGTAAACAAAAGCTTTATTGTGAATAGAAAATATGCTATTAAGAAAACCATCGTTCATTTTATTAGCTATAGCTATGGCTTTATCATGATACTGAATCGATTTCTCAAATTGGTTCAGCTCAGAAAATATCGCTGCTATTCTATTATGCAATATCCATAGATCGTCTAAATTATCCTCATTTTCAGGTAATTTATTCAAAAGCTTAATTGCTAAAATTGCATTGGTCTCACTTGACGTATAATCTTTCTCGTAAAATTGTAAATCTGCAATACTCATTAACGAATACGCCTCTTCTTTATAATTTTTTAAAGACGAATAATATTTTAGGGATTTAGAAAAATAGAAAAAAGAACTGTCATTAACTTTAAAAAACTTATAATAGCTAGCCAAATTTCCTGCAGATACTGCAAGTGCCGTAGTGTCGTTAAGTTTTTTTGCTAATTTATAATTGATTTGATTTAATGAAACATATTTATCATAATCCTCAGCATAAAAATAGTGTAACGATAAATTTCGATTGGCCTTTAGAACTAACGAATCAATATCTGAAGCTTTAGCAATGTTCATAGATTGGAGACTGATCATGAGGCGTTCCTTTTGAGAATGATTAGTATTCTTCGATTCTTCTATAAGTGAATCTATCTGAAACATTATCCTTTTATGGTCAGAGTTTTGACCAAAAGTTTTTGCGCATATAAATAAGAATAAAATTAAAGCCCTCAACAATGTAATTATAAGTATTTACCCAAAGGTATATTAAATATGTGGAAGGCAAAAAGCCCTAATAGTAATTAGAGCTTTTTATAATGTATTTTAAAAAAAAAGTTTATCCGTTAGTCTTTAACTTCGATTTATCCTTTGTGTGTGCCATTAAATCATAATTTTCATAGCTTTCATAGGTCGGTTCTTCATTATCGGCTATAACGGACTCAGATTGTACACCAGAGATAGTTAATAATAAAACAGATAATAAAGCAAGAGTAATTTTTAGGGTTTTCATAAGTATTCTATTTGTTAGGGTTAAAATTAGTCAATATCAAAATCGGTAACGCTAGGCGATACACTGAGGGAAGGGAATGGATTATTAACTATTTTAGGGGAAACCTAAAACAATACTAAAATTTAAAACGAGGGACGTTTTATAGACACGTTAATGTCTAATAGTAAAATGGACTAAATTTCAATTTTCAGCGTTTTAAGACTTACTTAGAAAACACAAATATAAACGTATTTACCTAAATTCCTAATAAATATCAGATTAAACGTATTTATTTATCGATAAAAAGCCTTTTGGGTGTTGGTAAGTTGTTGAAAACTTGAATTTTAATTAACATTATCGCTTTACATAATTATATAGTATTTAACCCACCAAATTGATTTAATTTAAGTATATAACAAAAAAAAAGAGCAACAATTTCTTGCTGCACTTTTTTTTAATGATTAATAGCATCTATAAGACACTTACTCTTTACTAAAGTCACATGAGTTACTCAAAACATTTTGATTAAAACAAAAAAGCATCCCAATCTTCTTATTCAGAAAGAAAGGAAAGCTTCTCATTGGAATACCAAATTACTCTGGTAAACTACTTCCAAGATTCCTCTTGGAACAACACAACGTCTTTAAATCGCTAAAAAAAAGCCTCAATTTCTTGAAGCTCTTTTTGCAATTTTAGCGGTCTGGACGGGACTCGAACCCGCGACCTTCGCCGTGACAGGGCGACATTCTAACCAACTGAACTACCAGACCGTTGCTTAATTGCGAGTGCAAATATACACCGCATTTTCAATTCCACAAATAAAAAGCTAAAAAAATAATAAATAATCTAAATAAATTTTTGCCGCTCTATCATATAGGTCGTTAATACGGCATCAAAACCAGCATTAATATCAGCCTCCACATACTTAATTCGGTATTGCCCACACTTTGTTTTTAAGTTTACAAAGTAGTCATTTACAGCTTTTTCATAATTTTCTTTAATGTTGTCCGCATATAAATTAATATGATCTCCAGTCTCCACATCTACAAATCGCGTGGGCCTATTATCAAATTCAAAAGACAACTCTTTTTCTTTATCAAAAACATGAAATAAAACCACTTCATGCTTATTATGTTTTAAATGTCTTAAGGCTTCAAACAGTTTTTCGTCATCTTCCGACGTTTGAAACATATCGGTGAACACAAAAATCAACGATCTACGATGGATTTTTTCTGCAATTTGATGTAAATATTTATAGGTTTCTGTTGTTTTTGTTTCTGGTTTAGAAACCACAGCATCGCTTAATTTATGTAATAACATTTGATGATGACGCTCACTCCCTTTTTCAGGCGCATAAAAATCATAATTATCACTATAAATACTCAAGCCAACAGCATCACGTTGTTTTTTCAGAATATGCATTAAGGAAGCACCAGCCAAAGCCGAAAAAGCAACTTTATTAAGATGATCTATAGAAGTCCCAGCCGTTTCAGGATAATGCATCGAACGACTATTATCTAGTATGATATGACAACGTAAATTAGTTTCCTCATCATAGCGCTTCGTATATAAACGATCTGTTTTGGCATAGAGTTTCCAATCGATATGTTTGGTGCTTTCCCCTGGGTTGTAAATTTTATGTTCAGCAAATTCTGCCGAAAACCCATGAAATGGACTTTTATGCATGCCAGCTATAAAGCCTTCTACGACTTGCTTCGCTAGTAATTCGAGATTTTTAAAACCTCCTGTTTTATTGAGTTCTTGTTGTAAATCCATCAGTTACCGAAACTAAAAAAGGTTCACCATATAGGCAAACCTTTTATCACTTCTTTTAGAGTATTGACTACAATAACGCGTCAATAGCGTCAGAGTAAGCTTTCTTAGGTGCCACTCCTACTTGGCGACCAACAACTTCACCTCCTTGAAAAACTAATACAGTAGGTATGTTTCTCACACCATATTTAGCTGCAAATTCTTGGTTTGCATCAACATCTACTTTACCAACTACAGCTTTACCTTCGTATTCTGTACTGATTTCGTCAATGATTGGTCCAACCATACGACAAGGTCCGCACCAAGCAGCCCAAAAATCAACTACTACAGGCTTGTCACTCTTTAATACTGTCTCTTCAAAATTCGCATCTGTTATCTCTAATGCCATAATATTTATTTTTTAATTGTATTGTACTTCATTTTTATGCACCCTTTACAGATGCAACTGCAAAATTAGTCAAAATATTTGGCAAACCTTACAATGGCTATATATGTTTTGGTTATAGCCACATAGATGGTTTATATATACACTTTTTTGGGCGCATAAACCAGGCTGTCCGTTGTATCTTTTTTGCTTTTAATGGCAAAAAAGGATGCCACTTCCATCCTTTGCGCAAATTCTAAGTACTCATAAACTTCAATTTCAAAAATAAACCCAACCTTCCAATGGTCTTTATTAATTTTTGCTATCTCATATTTGTAAATGATAAGATGAGTAGAAATTTTAAATTAATTCAACTTATACATCACATCGTTCGCCTTTAATCCATTTAAAAGTTCTTGGGAAATCTTCACCTTATTTTTACGGCTTGGCATTTGTACTTTTATTTTCTCAGCATTATCATACACCACAAAATTTAAGGTTTGCGTGCCTTCATGAAACTTAATCAAGTCATACAAAACTGAAATTTTATCTTTTTCTAAATCTCTTATATTAAGCTGAATGGAAAGTTTCTTAGCATACGTATCCATCACATCATGTAACAATTGAAAACTATTAAATTGAATTCTTGGATCTCCTTTTTTACCCGTATCACGGTTAACCCAACCTTCTCGGACAAAGGCTCTGACATAGACAAAAGAATTGATAACAAAGAAATGTCTAAACTTTAGATAATCTTCTCCAAAAATTCGGAATTCATGACTGTCCGTATAATCTTCAATGGTGAAAATTGCCCAACCTTTACCTTGTTTACTCACACGATGCTGCACATCTGTAACCACACCTCCAAAGGTCACTTCTTTATTAACAATAGCTTCTAAATCATTAAAATGGGCTACCACACCATTACAAAAGGTTTTCATTTCAATTGAAAAATCATCGAGTGGATGACCTGAAATATAGATTCCCACGACTTCGCGTTCTCGCGATAACTTCTCCATCGTTCCCCAATCTTCACAAGGTGGCACTATGGGTTCTGCAATCTGAACATCACTAGCTTCCCCAAATAAACTTACTTGAGCCGAATTTTCATTCTCTTGATGTTTAGCTCCATATTTTACCGCTTTTTCTAAAAAGCTAATACCATCACCATCATGAGCAAAATATTGTGCTCTGTGCGTATCAGCCCAACAATCAAATCCTCCTGCATTGGCTAATCCTTCAAAAGCTCTCTTGTTAGCTGCACGTAAATCGATACGTTTTGCGAAATCGAAAATAGATTTATAATGCCCCCCTTCTTTTCGGTTATCTACAATAGTTTGTACCGCTCCATGACCAACACCTTTTATAGCTCCCATTCCAAAACGAACCGCATTATCTTTATTTACAGAAAACTTATAAAAACTTTCATTCACATCGGGTCCTAAAACAGGTAATCGCATCCGCTTACACTCCTCCATAAAGAAGGTAACAGATTTAATATCATTCATATTATTAGATAACACCGCGGCCATATATTCTGCTGGATAATGTGCTTTTAGATAAGCCGTTTGGTAGGCAATCCATGCATAACAGGTAGAGTGCGATTTATTAAAGGCATAACTCGCAAAGGCTTCCCAATCCTTCCAGATTTTCTCTAATTTTGTTTTGTCTAATCCTTTAGCTCCAGCTTGCTCAATAAATTTTGGTTTCATCTTATCCAAAACCGCAATCTGCTTTTTACCCATCGCTTTCCTCAAAACATCGGCTTCACCTTTGGTAAAATCTGCGAGTTTTTGAGACAGTAGCATTACTTGCTCTTGGTAGACTGTAATTCCATAGGTTTCCTTGAGGTATTCTTCCATTTCTGGTAAATCGTACACTATTTCCTCATCACCATGTTTACGCGCAATAAAGCTTGGAATATATTCCATCGGACCAGGACGATACAAGGCATTCATGGCAATTAAATCATCAAAAACCGTAGGCTTCAGATTCTTCATGTGTTTTTGCATTCCAGGTGATTCATACTGAAACACACCAACCGTTTCCCCACGCTGGAATAACTCGTAAGTTTTTACATCATCTAACGGGAAATTTTCTGGGTCGAGCAAAATATCATGCTTGGCTTTTACAATCTTAACCGTGTCTTTAATTAAAGTCAAGGTTTTTAATCCCAAGAAATCCATCTTTAACAACCCGGCATCCTCAACAACAGAGTTATCAAACTGGGTGACATACAAATCCGAGTCCTTTGCTAAAGATACTGGGACATAATTGGTAATATCACTTGGTGTTATAATTACACCACAAGCATGAATACCTGTATTACGCACAGAGCCCTCTAAAATTCGTGCCTGATTTAGCGTTTCGGCTTGCAAATCATCACCATCCGAAATATTTAAAAGCTCATTAATTTTTTCTAAATCTTCTGCTCGGAATTTTTTAGCCAATTCCTTTTCATCTAAACCAAAAATCTTACCGAGTTTAGACATCAATGGAATCAATTTAGCAATGTGATCCGCTTCATTTAAAGGTAAATCTAACACTCTGGCTGTATCTCTAATTGAGGATTTGGCAGCCATGGTACCGTAGGTAATAATCTGCGCAACCTGATTGGCGCCGTATTTATCAATTACATATTGCATCACACGACCTCGACCTTCATCATCAAAATCGATATCTATATCGGGCATACTTACACGATCTGGATTTAAGAAACGCTCAAAAAGTAAATCGTACTTAATCGGGTCAATATTGGTAATCCATAAACAATAGGCAACCACCGATCCTGCTGCAGATCCACGGCCAGGACCTACGGAAACATCCATTTTTCGGGCTTCACGAATAAAATCTTCTACAATTAAGAAATATCCTGGATATCCTGTTTTTTCAATGACGCTTAACTCAAAATCGAGACGTTCTTCAATCTCTGGTGTAATTTCACCGTAACGGATTTTAGCACCTTTGTAGGTTAAATGACGTAAAAAAGCATTTTCCCCGCGCTTGCCATTATCTGCTAAATCTTCTTCAAATTTAAATTCTTCAGGAATATCGAACGCAGGTAATAATACATCACGCGCTAATTCATATGGTTCAATCTTATCTACGACTTCTTGGATATTAACAATGGATTCCGGTACATCTTTAAATAAGGCCTTCATGTCGTCGGAAGACTTAAAATAATATTCCTGATTAGGTAATCCGTAACGATAACCACGTCCACGACCAATTGGTGTGGCTTGCTTTTCTCCATCTTTTACACACAATAAAATATCGTGTGCATTGGCATTTTCTTGGTCAACGTAATAGGTATTATTTGTTGCCACCAATTTCACATTATGTTTTTTTGAAAACTGAATCAACACAGGATTTACACGATTTTCATCTTCCTGATTGTGACGCATGATTTCCAAATACAAATCATCTTTAAACGTTTCTTTCCACCACAACAACGCTTCTTCAGCTTGGTTTTCACCAACATTCAATACCTTACTTGGTACTTCGCCATAAAGATTCCCTGTAAGGCAGATTAAATCTTCTTTGTATTGCTCAATGAGTTTTTTATCAATTCTTGGCACATAATAAAATCCATCTGTAAAGGCTGCTGATGATAATTTAGCCAAATTATGATAGCCTTTTTTATTTTTAGCCATCAAGACAATTTGATACCCATTATCCTTTCGAGTTTTGTCTGCATGGTTTTCACATACAAAAAACTCACAACCAATAATGGGCTTAATAAGTTTCCCTTTCTTTTCTAAACCTGCTTCTTCTGCTTGTTTATGTTGTGCTTTTACTCCTTTATTATGGTTGGAAACGGCAGTTACAAAGTGAAAGGCCCCCATCATATTTCCATGATCCGTCATGGCAACGGCTGGCATATTTTCTCTAGCTGCAGCAGCTACTAAATCTTTAACACTAATGGTAGATTGAAGGATGGAATATTGCGAATGGTTATGCAAATGCGCAAAATCAGCATCTTTTATTTGCGAGGCCGCTTCTTCATCAACTACCGTTGGTGTAGCTTGTTCTTTTTGAAGGCGTGCGTTAATTTTAGCACTCTCCCGTTTAAGGTTGATATGCTTTAATCCAATGAGTTGAATCTCTGCAGGATGCTCTTGCGTAAAATTCTCAAAATATTCTGGCTCAACATCAAGCTGCTCTTTAGTGTATTGTTTTCGCCGTATTAATTCTAAAAAACAACGTGTAGTCGCCTCAACATCGGCAGTAGCATTGTGTGCTTCTGAAAATGGCTTATTAAATAAATACTCATGTAATTCCGTTAAGGTTGGTAATTTAAATTTCCCATAGCGTCCACCAGGAATCTGACATAAACTAGCAGTATGCTCCGTACAGGTATCTAAAACAGGTAATTCTTGCAATGGATTTGTAACGTCTTCACGCACAAATTCCGCTCCCATAATATTTAAATCGAACTTAACATTCTGCCCAACAACAAATTTAGTTTTAGATAAGGCAATGTTGAATTTCTCTAAAACCTCAGCAAGTGGCACACCTTGTTCTTGCGCTAATTCGGTAGAAATACCATGTATTTTCTCAGCATCATAAGGAATATTAAACCCTTCAGGTTGTACCAAATAATCTTGATGTTCAATACAATTTCCCATACCATCATGCAATTGCCATGCAATTTGGATACATCTCGGCCAATTATCGGTGTCCGTAATTGGTGCATCCCAACGTTTTGGTAATCCTGTAGTTTCGGTATCGAATATTAAGTACATAAAAAAGTCCTTTTTAATTTCCCAAAGAAAGGAAAATTTGTTAATCTAAAATTTTCTGAATATCACTATGAGCAACGTTTAAGCGCCTATGAAAACTGCTCTTTCAAACTACCTCGATGGCGTTTATCACGATAAAAAAATAAGTGGAATGCCCTGAAAATTTAGCTTATAAAATTACGGAGAATTTAAGCTTTTTTGAAATGAATTTATAAAGAGTTTTAAACATAAAAAAAGCGCTACTCAAAAACGAGTAACGCTCTAATAATTTGATATAAAAATTTTATCCTTGTAAATAATCTGGTACTCCGTCACCATCCGTATCTACAGCATCATCTGGATTACCATCTCCGTTTGGATCTGCATTTTCGTTTATGGTTAACAATGTATCTCCATCATCATCATCATCTAAATAATCAACGTCACCATCACCATCTGAATCCACAGGATTACCGTCTGCATCTTGCGCTTCGTATTGTGTTAAAACACCATCACCATCATCATCGTTATCTAAATAATTCGCAATGCCATCACTATCTGTATCATCATCATCAAGATCTCCATTTCCATTAAAATCTTCATAAGCATCAGGCACTCCATCTCCATCCGCATCGCTACAATCTAAATTATCTATTGTTACTTGGATACTTCCATCGTCATCTCCACAAAATTCGATTTGCTCTTGTAAGTAAAATAAATATTGTGCGCATTTTTCATTATAGTTACCAATAGTTGCAGTGACATATTGCGAATTTGCCTCTACCACATTAGCTTCAGCAATTTCACAAGAAATCTCACAATCACCTAAACCATCTATAATCGCTTGCAATGATCCATCAGTATCTCCACAATACGTACGTTGCTCGGTTAAGGCATTTGAATACGCATTACAAGCCGCTAAATAAGCCTCACTATCTACAAATTCTAAATCCGAAGCAAAAGTCGCTTCATAAGCCAATTGGGCAACATCCGCAGCAGCCTGTACATCAGCACATGTTATTGGATTTGTTGGAAACTCCCCTGACACCAAAGGCACTTTATAAAAAATACCATTGGTAAATCCTACAGAATTTAATCCAGAAGCATCAAACGCCAAAAATCGATATGTTCCTGTAAAGGTTCTGTTCACGACATCTATTTCTTCAATAATAATTTCCCCTAACTCAGGATAAATCGAAACACTTTCATCAGGTTTATTCGTTGTAGAAAACGTGTCTCCGAAACTATTAATGTATTGTGCTTCAATAACATCTATATCTCCCACAATAAAAGTTGATTCTATTACAGATGGTACAGTAAGTATTACTGATTCAGCAGCGTTAGTTCCCGTAATGGTTAAGAACCCATTAGTCTCAATACTTGCAGAAAAGCCTTTAGCTCTCCAAAGTTCATTTTCACGATCTCCCTGAAAAGCAGGTGAGTTAAATTGAACTTCATCACCACAGCTGAATACGGCTAAAAAAACAAGAGATAAGAGGATTAGTTTTTTCATCATTTAATAATGTCTTTTATCTATGCTCCAAATATAACGAAACATGAATGTCAAAAGTATAATAATTTTTAATAATGAGCGTAACTCTCATTTTTCTTTTAGCTAAAGTGAACTTGTTGCAAGTTAAAATGATTTAAATAATCATAAATCAAAAAAATATAGTATCTTTGCGCCCTCATTAATAACAGAGGTCGAGAACCTCACTAATTAATTATTATGCCTGTAAAAATTAGATTACAAAGACACGGTAAAAAAGGAAAACCTTATTACTGGATCGTAGCAGCGGATTCTCGCGCTAAAAGAGATGGTAAATACCTAGAGAAATTAGGTGCTTACAATCCAAACACAAACCCTGCAACTATTGAGTTAGATGTTGATGGTGCCGTAACTTGGTTACAAAATGGTGCGCAACCTACTGACACAGCAAAAGCAATTTTATCTTATAAAGGTGCTATGTTGAAAAATCATTTAGCTGGTGGTGTTAGAAAAGGTGCTTTAACTGAAGAGCAAGCTGAAGAAAAATTCAAAGCTTGGTTAGAAGAAAAGGCGTCTAAAGTACAAGCTAAATCTGACGGTTTATCTAAAGCTGATGCTGATGCAAAAGCTAAAGCACTTGAAGCTGAAAAAGCAGTAAATGAAGCACGTATCGCTGCAGCTGCACCAGTTGTTGAAGAAGAAGTAGCAGAAGATGTTGCAACTGAAGAAACAGCAGCTTCTAACGAAGAAGAGTAAAAAATTTATTTTTATACTTTTGAACCCAGACTTAAATAGTCTGGGTTTTTTAGTTTATAGAACCACGGAAATACTAAATACAAGATTATTTTGAAAAAAGAAGAATGTTTTTACTTAGGTAAAATTGTAAAAAAGTACAGCTTTAAAGGAGAACTCCTTGCCAAGTTAGATACTGACGAACCTGATTTATATGATAACTTAGATGCCATATTCATTGATCTTAGGGGTAACTTGGTACCGTTCTTTATTGAATCTTCACAGTTACATAAATCGGATTTATTGCGTTTAAAATTTGAGGATGTCGATACCGAAGCTGATGCTGATGCATTAATGAAAACTGAATTGTATTTACCACTAGATTTATTGCCGAAACTTGATGGCAATAAATTTTATTTTCATGAAGTTATAGGTTTTACGATTACAGATAAAAATTTTGGAGCCGTTGGTGTTTTAAAAGGTATTAATGACTCAACTGCACAAGCTTTATTTGAAATTGACCGAGAAGGTATTGAAATCTTAATTCCGATGAATGATGAATTTATTATTAAAGTCGATCGAGAACATAAAACGATAGAAGTTGATACTCCGGAAGGACTTATAGACTTATATCTAGAAGAATAAATTGTCATCCTTATATAATTAGAAACTATTAATATAAATCTTTTCCAAAAATAGATTCCTGCTTTCTCAGGAATGACAAAACGATAATGAAACCCTTCAAATTCAAACAATTCTCAGTCAACCAAAACCGTTGTGCCATGAAAATTGGTACCGATGGAGTCTTACTTGGTGCTTGGACTTCTGTGCATCATAAGCCATTTTCAGTTTTGGATATTGGCGCAGGAACTGGAGTTTTAGCCTTAATGCTAGCGCAGCGAAGCCCTGCAGAAACTATAGAAGCTTTAGAGATTGATGCTGATGCTTACGAACAATGTTCTGAAAATTTTGAAAATTCACCTTGGGCAGATCGTTTGTTTTGTTATCATGCTTCTTTATTAGAATTTGCTGAAGAAATAGAAGATGAATATGACCTTATCATATGTAATCCTCCATTCTATTCTGAAGACTATAAAACAGACAACAAATCTCGAGATTTAGCACGTTTCAATGACGCCATGCCTTTTGAACATTTAATTTATGCCGTAGTCAAGTTATTATCCGATTCTGGAATATTCTCAGTCGTGATTCCATATAAAGAAGAACCCCATTTAATTAATTTAGCTTCAAAAGTTGGTCTGTTCCCTAATCGCATACTTCATGTAAAAGGAAACCCTGATTCAGAAATTAAGAGAAGTTTAATAGAATTTTCTTTCGAAGAAACCAAAACTCAACCATCTGAATTAATTATTGAAACTTCACGTCATCAGTACACAGAAGATTATATTAATTTGACCAAAGATTTTTACCTGAAAATGTAATTCTATTGTTGGGCAATGATAACGTTTTCGTTACTTTTGTTAAACTTATAAAATAACCACTTCAATTTTGATAAATTCTCAAAATCAGAAGCTATTAATATCAACATTAGAATGAAACCAGATTTATTCGAAGCACCAGATTATTATAACCTTGATGAATTATTAACGGAAGAGCACAAATTAGTTCGTGATGCCGCTAGAGCGTGGGTAAAACGCGATGTCTCTCCCATTATTGAAGAAGCAGCACAAAAAGCAGAATTTCCAAAATCTATCATTGGTGGTTTAGCCGAAATCGGAGCTTTTGGGCCTTATATTCCTGAAGAATATGGTGGAGCAGGATTAGATCAAATCTCTTACGGTTTAATTATGCAAGAAATTGAACGTGGAGATTCTGGTGTTCGCAGTACAGCTTCAGTACAATCATCTTTAGTGATGTATCCAATTTGGAAATATGGTAACGAGGCACAACGTAACAAATATTTACCAAAATTAGCTTCAGGTGAATGGATCGGTTCTTTTGGATTAACCGAACCAGATCACGGTTCTAATCCAGGTGGTATGGTTACCAACTTTAAAGATATGGGAGATCATTATCTTTTAAATGGCGCCAAAATGTGGATTAGTAATTCACCATTCTGTAATATTGCAGTGGTTTGGGCTAAGAATGAAGAAGGTAGAATTCACGGACTTATTGTAGAACGTGGTATGGAAGGTTTCTCTACACCAGAAACACATAACAAATGGTCCCTTAGAGCTTCAGCTACTGGCGAACTTATTTTTGATAATGTAAAAGTGCCAAAAGAAAACTTATTACCTAATAAATCTGGATTAGGAGCACCATTAGGTTGTTTAGATTCTGCCCGTTTTGGAATTGCTTGGGGAGCCATAGGAGCTGCTATGGATTGCTATGATACGGCTTTACGTTACAGTAAAGAACGTATGCAATTTGGAAAGCCAATTGGTCAATTTCAACTTCAACAAAAGAAACTTGCTGAAATGATTACTGAAATCACAAAAGCACAATTGTTAGCCTGGCGACTTGGTGTCATGCGAGAAGCTGGTACAGCAACCTCTGCACAAATCTCTATGGCAAAACGTAATAATGTAGAAATGGCTATTACCATTGCTCGTGAGGCAAGACAAATGCTTGGTGGTATGGGAATCTCTGGTGATTACAGCATTATGCGTCATTCTATGAACCTTGAAAGCGTTATTACTTATGAGGGTACTCATGATATTCACTTACTCATTACTGGATTAGATATTACAGGATTAAACGCTTTTAAATAAATTTAGCGTTCCAACATAAGGTTTAATTTTTGCATACTAACTGATATTTAGCATATTTTTAAAAGTTTTTGAATCCTAAATTTGCTTTAAATTTTGATATATTTAATATCCTAAAGTTTAAAGTGTTATGGACGAAGAAAGAAATGAACTAATTCAATTTATCAATTTACAGTTAGCAGCTATTGGGCAGCCCACTTTTAAAGATGCAAAAGATAGCAAGGAAAAATTTTGCGATCCTAAATTTGAAGCGCTATCCAATGGGCTTATTAGAAGTTTACGTGAGAAATCGCGACTTTTAGCAAGTCATCATTGTCCTGTAGACGCTAGAATTCAAAATTTTATAGATGATTATTTAAAAGATATAAGCATTGATAAATCTTATATTATTCCGAATAACACCTTAATTCTATCTCGAAAAGGTCAAGCCAGAGAAGTAAGTTTACCACCAGATGGCATTTCATTTGAAAGTGATTTGGTCACCACTAAGCGTCTTAAGCAAGGTATTTTAAACAATCCTTTACACGATAAACGAACTACTAAAGGGACGTTTCATATTGTAGAAGGACCATTACCTGTGCCATTAGACAAGCAAGAGGTTCCTAAAGTCGTTTTAGCGCATTTTTTACATGCCGCCTTTAATCCATCTGATGATTTAAAAATACTCCCATTCACATCTAACCAAGAAGACAAAGCAAAAACCATGGTGTCCATGTTATTGCGACCTGTGGTGTCTCCTGAAGTGAAAGGAATTCTCTCTCAAAAATCTTTAGAAGTTCGGTTTTTTGCACCAGGTAACTTAGTGAGCAATTTAGATTTTGTAGAGTCTATTTTTGGCAATGCTGGCGATCCTAATTTAGCACATAATGATGCGGCATTAGACCCAGAACATTGGACTGGCCACACAGGTTGTATTGTTCTTGCTCCTCAACTATTAACCTTAAAAAAGAAAGACGTAGGACTGCCTCATTACAACGATGCAACCGACCGTCAGAAAAGAGACGGCATGTGTTGGACCAACGAACATGAACTTTATAATGATGGTGGAGCCTTTAAAATTACGTGTAGAGATGAGCGTGGTGTCGTAATTACGTTAATTGCCGACAACTACTATGGCTATTCCAAAAAAGAAATAAAAACGCAAATCAGTTATTCAGCAAACCTTTTTGGCTTAGCAGAAGAAGAACACGCAGGTGGAGCAATAGCTTATGCCAGACGTGTTATGGGTGAAACTGTTGATTGTAATGACTACTCTAAATATTATGGACTAGATCATACTTTTGAAGATATTAAAACCTTAATAGCCGATCGTATTGAGGTTATGCCAGAAAATTATGCCGTGGATAAAGCATACCCAAATATCGTTTATGTTCCTGAATCCTCTTATTTTAATACCGCAACCAATAGTATTACTTGGCATTATAAAGGCAAGGAACAAAAACTCACCCTATCCCCTTTTAAAACTTATATTCATCCCTCTGGAAATAAGCTAAAACTAGAAAAACATAAGTCTATAGATTTATGGCGAATGATAGAAACTTATCCCGAAGGTGTATTTTGCCATAAGCCATGTACGGTTTCAGGAGGTGGGAAATCAGAGATTTCTAAATCTATGCAAAATGCAATCACGTATAACGCCTTCAACATTCATAATATTGATGAAGATTTTAAGAAAGCGGACGAAATCATTGAGTACGATTATTCAACACGATGGAAAATTAAGGATCCTAACCGCCCTAAATCTCGATCGTTTTTAAGTGAAAAACGAACACTCGGTTCCGTGGTAAAACTTCTAACTCCGAATGAAGAAAATTCAGATGAGTTCAATGCATTTCTGAAAAATATTCCAGTTCATATTCGCTCCCTTGTTTTATTTGTAAAACGTTTATTCAGACAAGCTCATGGTGCTAACCTTAATTGGAAAGACATGATGTCTGTTGAATTTATCAATGGTGTTAAAGGAACGGCTTTAAACTACAACCATACTCCCGTAGTTGGTAGTTACGTAAGAATCGGCTTTAATCAGAATGGCAATTGGATGTTGAATAAATTACGCTCAGATTTTTCTGCTTGTGAAAAAATTCAGACAGAAGACGATATTACAGCATCCATCACCCTTCCAAAGGAACGCTTTAAAAATCTAAATCCAGAATATCCTAACAAAAGTGTCAAAGTGTTAACCAACTGTGAAGCACATTTATTTCAAAGACCCGATGAGGCTATTGTTAGAGGTTATGATAAACTTGCAGAATTAGATATTATATCAGACGGCAGATTCTTAACGAATTACGAAATGTTAACCAAAGAAGATGCTGTTGCCATTTATGAGGACACCATAAATTATGATAAATACACGCAGCCTGTAAAAGATTTTATAAAAGAAATTATAGATTCTGATGATGAGGATATCCAATTTGTTTTACCATCTCACCCAAGAATTGTAGACGGAGAACCAACTAAAAACCCACGTTATTTGGAACCTAATAAGTTCTATAATGAGACAGAAGCTACATATATTTCAGACATAGGAGTTCGTCTGTGTAGAAGAATTAAGCCTGAAGACCCCGTAATTCATGTCGTAAATGCTGTTTTACCAGGTCGAAGAAATAATCCTGCAGACCGTGAAGCTGGTATTAGACCTTTAGCGGTTTATAATCCTATCCACTATCAGGAAACTCCAGAGTTATTTATGGATTTTATTTGTAGTCTTACAGGTAAATCACCATCAACAACAGGTGCAGGATCGGAAGGAGCCTTAACCAAAGCTCCCTTTAATATGCTGACACCAACTACGGATTTAAATAACGCGTTGTTATCACACATCTTGACTGAATCTAACGGGTTTAGCACAGCTGCCGGTTATGTTGGCTCCGAAAACAAGATAGATCATGATGTGAGTTTGTTAATTCCTGAGATTTGGGCCAGAATGGCACCTGAAGACAGAGACCCTCAAAATTTAATAGCGAATAAATCTTTAGAAAAACTTGAAGATTTTGAGCATAATGGTGAAAAGGTCTTAGCAAGTCGATTAGGGTACAGAATAACCAAAAGGTTCTCTTTACTATGTTTAAATCGCTTATTTGATGAACCAACAGCGGTATTTAATGAGCGCATGTTGAAGCCTGAATTACAAAACTTAGAAGATTTTGTCGATGGGATTAACAATATTGTTGAAGCCCAACAAAAAGTGGCTTTAAACTACTTTGAAGATGGTAGTATTGAAGCTGCAATTCCACCGTTAAAAATTCTATTAAACATTATGGCCTACGGTCATTATGAAGGTAAAGCTATTAGCGATCCAGAATTAAGACATTATTTTGACAGAAGTTATGTTGTGAATTCAGATTGGTACAAGGAACGATTAGTATTAAAACAACAAAAGGATATTGCCTATTACGGCTCTCAAATTGAGTATTTAAAATCATTCATTAATGACGCTAACAATGATATCTTAGTCGATGATATGGAGTTAAATTCACGATTAGAAACGACTCAAAAACTGTACGACACTGTAAAATCACCAGATTATATTGACCGTTTAGTGGGGACAATAGGTGTTGATCCTTTATATAAAAACTAAAATAGCCTATTGAATATTTATGATTAACGCTTAACTAAATAAACTTTAATTATGAAAATGCTTCACTTAATTGGGAAGCATTTTTTATATTATAAAAACCTATATAACTCTAAAACCGTATATAGATTATGAAAAGATTAGCTGAAACATTTTTTTACGGATTATTTATGATTCTCACGTGCTGCACCAGCGAGACTATTAATTCCATAGAAGAAGAGGAAGACATCATAGAAGACATTATCGATGACGAGGATGAAGATGAAGAACTAACAGATCCACAAACCTTTAACATTCTTGCTCTCGGAGACAGTTACACCATTGGACAAAGCGTTTGCAACACCTGTCGTTTTCCAGAGCAATTAAAATCCGAGTTAATAACTGAATTTTCAGAAGACGATACTTTTAACCTTGATATTATTGCGCAGACAGGTTGGACGACAACAAATCTAACTAATGCAATAACAATTGAAAACCCTGAAAACAATCATGATTTGGTAACACTTTTAATTGGTGTGAATAATCAATATCAAAATAAACCCTTTTCAATTTATGAAACTGAGTTTCCTGTTTTAGTTTCAGAAGCGATTCAATTGGCTAAAAATGATAAAGATGTGATTGTGGTTTCTATTCCAGATTATGCATTTACACCATTTGGTCAAAATAGTAGTAATTCAGGAACCATTTCAGAACAAATAAATCAATACAATACGTTTGCTGAAAATTATTGTAATCAGCAAAATATAACATTTGTAAATATTACGGATATTACACGGGAAGGCTTAAATAATCCTAATCTAGTCGCTTCAGACGGTTTACATCCGTCATCATTGGCTTACTCATTATTTGTAGATCGTTTACTTCCCATTGCTATCGAAAAAATTGAATAAGATTTACTATTTTAGTTGAAATATTTTTCATGTCCTCTAAAACGAGATTAGATCGCGCATACAATACTGCCAAACGTCTTAAGTTTGACGATACTTCAAAGATTATTTTATTTAGCGATTGTCACAGAGGAGATAATAGTTTTGCAGATGATTTTGCCAATAACCGAAATATTTATTTTCATGCCCTAAGACATTATTTTTTAGAAGGTTTTAGCTATTGTGAACTTGGAGATGGTGATGAGCTTTGGGAGAATTTATCTTTTGAGTCTATATTCAGTGCGCACAAAAACGTGTATATGTTGATGAAGCAATTTCATGATGAAAACCGTTTGCATATGATTTGGGGTAATCATGACATGGTGTATCGTGACCCAAAATATGTAGAAAAACATTTGAATACTTTTTTCGATCCAAAAACAGGTAATGATGAAGATTTATTCTGTGATATTAAATACCATGAAGGCATTATTTTAGAACATTCAGACACCAATCAAGAGTTATTTTTAACCCATGGTCATCAAGCCGATTGGTGGAATTTTCTATTTTGGAAATGGAGCCGTTTTATGGTACGTGTGTTGTGGAAACCATTGAATGTTATGGGTATTGCAGATCCTACAAGTCCGGCTAAAAATTACACGGAACTCATTAAAATAGAAAAGAGAACCAAACGTTGGATTATTGAAAACAACAATTTAATCACCATCGTTGGCCATACACACCGACCACGTTTCCCTGAACCTGGAGACATTGCTTATTTTAATGATGGCAGCTGTGTGCATCCAAGAAGTATTACTGGCCTTGAAATTGAAAATGGTGAGATTTCATTAATAAAATGGCAAATTATAACGTCTGAAGATGGTAATTTGAAGATTGATCGTTTCTTATTGGAAGGCCCAACAAAGCTAGCTGATTATAAAACGAAGTAATTTTTATGGAACTTTTAGAAATGTACTTCTGGATGATAATTATTATTTGTGGCGTTTTGAACGTCCCCATAATAGTTTTGACTGAAGATTTGAAAACTAAAAAGAGATATAAGAAATACCTTAAAATTTCTTTTATTATTGGTCTAATTGGAATAGTAATACTTTTGACCGATTGGAATTATCTCTGTGGTTACCAATGTATAGTTTATACATTTTCGCCATTTATAACATTACTCATCTGCAAAGCTGTAATGATATTATCTAAAAATATCACAAAAAAAGAAGGCTTTCAGATATATAGAAAACGACAAATTATTGGTAGCTCTAAAATAGAACTCTCTGACGGCATTTATCAAAAAAATAATGGAGATTTAAAACATAAAAGGTATTATAGTTGGTATACTTCTTTTATATCAGCGACACCTTTTATTCTTCTACTTCTATTATTAATCATTATAAAAGAGACTACGTGTTGATATAATCATGAGATCCCTGCTCTCAAAGGAATTTAGGACTCTGGTGCCAACTCAACCTCCAAACCTTCCATGTCTGGTGTCATTTGAATTTGGCAACCTAAACGCGAATTATCCTTTACATAAAACGCTTCAGATAACATCGCTTCTTCATCGTCTTGCATTTCCGGTAATTCAGTATCGCTTAATACATAACATTGGCAAGAAGCACACATAGCCATACCTCCACAGATGCCGATGGTGCCTTCTGGAGCTAACTCAAAAGAACGCACAATTTCCATGAGGTTCATAGCCATATCTGTTGGAGCTTCAATTTGATGTTTAACTCCGTCTCTATCGATAATTGTTATATTTATGTCCTGTTCCATAATACTTCCTGCGAAAGCAGGAATCTTTTATTTGTTATACTAAGTTTCTCGAAGGAGAAATTAATTACTTATGGAGACCTCACTGTTCTATATTGAAACGTGTTCAGCGTAAAAACCTTTAAGGTCTAGTAATTTTGCTAATTTATATAAAACCTACAAGATTTTAGATCCCTAATCGAAATATGTGCGTTTTCAATTTTCCCCTTTGGGGAATTAAAGGGGGCTTTTTTTAATCTATAGCTTTCACAACAGCTTTTGGCGCTTCTTTTCGTGTACCGTCAAACCCATTAACTCCAGCAACGGTAGTATATTTTAAAACATAGCGTTTTCCTGGATTAATAATTTGATAAGCCGATTGACACATTAATGTGGCTTCATGGAAACCACAAAGAATTAATTTTAATTTCCCTGGATACGTATTCACATCTCCAATAGCGAAAATTCCTGGAATATTAGTTTGATAATCTAATGCGTTATCCACCTTAATGGCATTCTTTTCAATCTCTAGTCCCCAATTGGCAATAGGTCCTAATTTAGGAGATAAGCCAAATAATGGAATAAAATGGTCTGTTTCTACAAGAATTGGTTCTTCATCTTTTTTAGTGACTTCAACACTTTCCACTTTCCCATTACCGTTTATCGCTGTAATTTCTGCTGGCGTAATTAAATTTATTTTTCCAAGGTTTTTGAGTTCCTGTACTTTTTCAACAGAATCTAAATGTCCTCTAAACTCATTTCTTCTATGAATTAAAGTCACGCTTTCTGCTATATCACTTAAAAAGATGCTCCAATCTAAAGCCGAATCTCCACCACCTGCAATGACCACTTTTTTACCGCGATACATTTCAGGTTCCTTAATCATATATTCAACACCTTTATCTTCAAACTCAGTGATATTATCAAGTAAAGGTTTACGAGGTTCAAAACTTCCTAAACCACCTGCAATAGCCACTACAGGAGCTTGATGTTTTGTGCCTTTATTGGTTGTTACTATAAAGCTACCATCATCTTGTTTTTCTATAGTTTCTGCACGCTCGCCCAATGTAAATCCAGGTTCAAACTGCTTACATTGTTCCATTAATTTATCCGTTAAATCACCCGCTAAAATTTCTGGATATGCCGGAATATCATAAATTGGTTTTTTAGGATAGAGCTCTGTACACTGTCCACCTTGTTGTGGCAAGGCATCAATTAAATGGCATTTTAATTTTAAAAGTCCAGCTTCAAAAACAGTAAAAAGTCCGGTTGGTCCGGCTCCAATTATAAGTATATCTGTTGTAATCATTTACTTCCTGCGGAAGCAGAAATCTCACGAATACTGCTTCTATTTTTATTAAAACCTACAAGGTTTTATAAACCTTGCAGGTTATTTTAATTAAGATTTTATTTCGAATACAAAACTACTAATGTGATTTTATTCAGAATGTGATAAATGTCACACTATTTTTCAACATTAATAACCTGCTCAATTTGTGGTGCGTATTTTTTAATAGTCATCTCCACTCCAGATTTTAAGGTCATCTGATTAACACTACAAGATGTGCATGCACCAACAAGCTGTACTTTAACAAGCTTATCATCGTCGATAGATAGTAAATTTATATCACCACCATCACTTTGTAGAAACGGACGGATTTCATTCAATGCTTTTTCTACGTTTAATCTAAGTTCTTCTGTGCTCATTTAATTTTTTTTAACGGCAGAGCAACCTGCCATGGTCGTAATTTTTATCGCTTCAGTTGCTGGCAAAGCTTCATTTCTGAATACCACTTGTTGAACAACATCGCGCGTAATCGCTTCAAAAGCATCTTCAATAGGAGTTGCTGTTTGCAATGCTGCTGGTCGTCCTAAATCTCCCGCTTCTCTTATACTTTGAATTAATGGAACTTCACCTAAAAATGGCACATCTAAATCTTCTGCTAAATGCTTGGCGCCTTCTTTTCCAAATATATAATATTTATTTTCCGGAAGTTCTGTAGGTGTAAAATACGCCATGTTTTCTATAATCCCCAAAACAGGCACATTAATACTATCTTGTTGAAACATGGCCACACCTTTTTTAGCATCAGCTAAGGCTACATTTTGTGGTGTACTCACTACAACAGCCCCTGTAATAGGCAACGCTTGCATAATACTTAGGTGAATGTCTCCAGTTCCTGGAGGCAAATCAATTAACATAAAATCTAACTCCCCCCAAGCGGCATCAAATATCATTTGATTTAAAGCTTTAGATGCCATTGGTCCTCTCCATATGACAGCTTGGTCTGGTTTTGTAAAAAAGCCGATAGATAATACTTTAACTCCGTAGTTCTCTACAGGTTTCATTTTAGACTTTCCATCAACGTTTACAGATAATGGACGTTCATTAGCCACATCAAACATAATAGGAATAGACGGTCCGTAAATATCAGCATCTAAAACACCAACTTTAAAACCCATTTTAGCTAATGTCACCGCCAAATTTGCGGTTACTGTAGATTTACCAACACCACCTTTACCTGAAGCAACAGCTATAATATTTTGAATTCCCGGAATCGCTTTTCCTTTTATTTCATTTTTTGGTTGAGCCGCTTTAGCTTCAACTTTTACATTGACTTTTATCTTCGCTTTTTCGTAAACCTTTCTGTGAATGGTTTGCAAAATTTCAACCTCTGTTTTTTTACGTGCTTGTAGACTTGGGTTTTTAATCGTAATATCTACAATCACCTCATCAGCAAAAGTAACGACATTAGTAACGGCACCACTATCTACCATGTTTTCACCTTCTCCAGGTGCTGTTATGGTTTTTAGAGCCTTTAGGATATCTTGTTTATTAAGTTTCATATATGATTAAGACTGAAGAAAAACGAGACTAAAGTATAGATTCTAAATTTTTCTTATTAAGATTAATTCTAAATGCAAAGATACTTAGAATAGTTTAGAATTTGAACTCCTTAAATTGAATTGATTAATGACTGAATTTGATTTTTAAATAAGAGTGAAAATTTGTTATTATTCGTAGATTTTAACTGACTATTAAAACAGTATTACAATTCCTCTGCAGGATCCCAATAGACAGCATCTAAATTCTGAATTTGATTTTCAACCACCTCAATGCCTTCACTTTCTAAAAGCTGTTGCATTAAATTAGTACCTTCAAAATGATGCTTACCTGTTAATAGCCCTTTTCTATTTACAACGCGGTGTGCTGGCACATCTTTTCCATGAGACCCATTCATGGCGTAACCCACAATTCTAGCGCTTTTACCAGCTCCTAAATATTTGGCTATGGCGCCATAACTGGTGACTTTTCCATAAGGAATTTTCTTGGCGACCTCATATACTTTTTCGAAAAAACTAAGCGTTTCAGGTTGCATTTAGAATTCCTTTAAGATATTAATAAATGTAATTAAAGAAACAAGTCCGGTGATAATACCAATACTGAGATTCATGCTTTTTTGAGACGAAAATTTGCTATCTTTTATCTTATCAAAAAAGAAAATATAAAAATATAGCATTACAAATGTACCGGTGGCTGCACCAGTTACGTAGGTAACAATACTTAATTTTTGAAAATCCATCCAACCAAAAGACACCAAAGTAATGGTCATATAAGCCTGATATGGAATCGGGAAAATATTGAGCGCGGATAGCAACATCCCATGCAATAATCTGCCGTGTTTACTTTTTATTTCCGCCTCTTCTTTTACTTCTTCCTCTCTAGAAGCTAATACTAAAAAATATATGGTAATCAATACAAATATCACAAAAGCAACACGTCTTAAGATTTCTACAATATCAGCGTGGTTAGACAAATACCTCGCAAAAATTGCGGCTACATACGTTTGAATATAAACAACAATGCAAACACCTGTAGAAAACATGATGCCACGACCTGCACCCTCCTTTAAGCTAATTCTTGCTGCTGTCATATTTAACAATCCTGGTGGAATAACACCAATCATAGCGACAAAAAGTCCAAGAAAAAAAATGACAGTTATACTCAAACTTTAGTTGATTTTGAATCTAATATACGTAATTGCTTTGTCTTTCTCTAAATACTGACTTTCGTAAAAAGTTTGAATTTCAGTAACTTCCTCAGGACTGCCTTCTAATTTATAAACATTATGATTAGCGTATAGTACTTCCAATCCTAGACCATGTAGTAAGCCAAGCGTGTAACCGTGCATAAATTCGCTATCGGTTTTTAGATGCATTAATCCACCTGGTTTTAATACTTTTTTATAGCGCTCTAAAAACTGCAAATTAGTCATTCGGTGTTTTGTACGCTGGTATTTTATTTGCGGATCTGGAAATGTAATCCAAATTTCATCGACCTCATTTTCAGCAAACACACGATCAATAAGTTCTATTTGAGTTCGTATAAATGCAGCATTAGGAATACCTTCTTCAATTGCCGTTTTTGCACCTCTCCAAAAGCGTGCTCCTTTAATATCAATGCCAACATAATTCTTATCTGCATTACGTTTTGCTAAACCAACCGTGTATTCTCCTTTACCACACCCCAATTCTAATACCAATGGATTGTGGTTTTTAAAAACGTCAGATTTCCATTTTCCTTTTAATTTATACGTTGCATCCACCAATTCTTCACGTGTTGGTTGATACACATTATGAAAGGTTTCGTTTTCTCTAAAGCGTTTAAGTTTGTTTTTACTTCCCACTAATTATCGATTTATTAATAATTCGGTAAAATTAAGCAAACATTTTAGGTTTACCTTTGTTAAACACAACCTAATCTACAAATTAGAAATATTGATATAAGGTGAATTCAAAAAAAAGGATTTTAGTTGCTCCACTAAATTGGGGATTAGGGCATTCTACACGATGTATTCCTATTATAAATGCTTTAATCGAAAATGGGTTTGAACCTGTTATTGCAAGTGATGGTATTGCTTTAGAATTATTAAAAAAAGAATTCCCAACACTAAGTGCTTTTGAATTACCTTCCTACAACATTACGTATGCTAAAAAAGCAAATGGCTTTAAAATTAAATTGATAAAAGATTCACCTCATCTTTTAAAAACTATTAAACGCGAAAAAAAAGTCATTGAAAGCTTAATTGACAAAGAACAGATTTCTGGCATCATCTCAGATAATAGATTTGGAGTGAGACATAAAGGCATCCCTTCGGTATTTATTACGCATCAATTACGTGTTTTAAGTGGAAATACGACTTGGCTGAGCAGCAAATTGCATCAAAAAATAATTGCAAAATTTAATGAATGTTGGGTTCCTGATCATTTGGGAGTTAATAATTTGAGTGGTGAATTAGGTCATCCTGAAAATTATATGGCGCCTGTTAAATATTTAGGGGCTTTAACCCGATTTAAAAAGCTAGATGTAGAAGCGGAATACAATTTACTTGTTTTACTCTCTGGACCTGAACCGCAGCGAACATTTTTAGAAGAAAAACTTTTAGCAGAATTAAAACACTACGAAGGTCGTGTACTTTTTGTTAAAGGAAAAGTAGAACCTGAGCAACACAAAACGATTGTAGACCATATTGAAATCTACAATTACATGACCAGTGAGCAGCTTGAAATCTCTATAAATAAAAGTGACTTAATTCTCAGCAGATCGGGTTACACCACTATAATGGATTTAGAAAAACTTGAAAAGAAAGCATTTTTTATACCAACTCCAGGGCAATTTGAACAAGAGTATTTAGCGAAACGACTCTCTACAGAAGGTATTGCCCCTTATTGTCTTCAAGATGATTTTGATGTAAATATGCTATCGGAAATGGATAAGTTTAGTGGTTTTAAATCTCAAGAATACCATCTAAATTACAAGAAGTTATTTGGACTTTTCGAGTGTAAATGAAAACTCACTACCGACTCCTAATTCGCTTTCTATATAAATTTTTTCTTCGTGGGCCTCAATGATATGCTTTACGATAGACAAACCTAATCCAGATCCACCTTCTTTACGAGAACCACTTTTATCTACACGATAGAAACGTTCAAATAAACGCTGAAGATTGGCTTTTGCAATACCTTCCCCATTATCTGTTACTCGTATAATGGCTTTATTTTTAATAAGATTCTCTATACTAACTTCTGTAGTCCCTTTTTCGCGTCCGTATTTTATAGAGTTTACTACAAGATTAGTTAATACTTGTTGAATACGTTCTTTATCTGCATAAACCATAATTGGTTCAGGGTAATTGATATCAAAAGTTAAGGTAATATTTTTCTTAGCGGACTTCATTTCAAAAAGATCGAACACATTTTGAACGACCTTCACCATATCAAAATTCTCTTTTTCCAAACTCAAATCACCAACTTCTAGTTTGGTAATCATGTCTAAGTCTTTTATAATATACGTTAGTCGCTCAACTCCTTTAGTCGCTCTTGCTAAGTACTTTTTCTTAATCTTATCATCGTCTATTTCTCCTTCTAACAACGTCAGTAAATAACTTTGAACTGTAAATAATGGTGTTTTTAGTTCGTGAGAGACATTGCCAATAAACTCTTTTCTATATTCTTCTCTAATCTTTAGAGTTTCAATTTCAAACTTTTTGTTTTTAGCGTATTTATCAATTTCTTTGGTTAATGTCCCCATATCTGTAGTTATGGGTTGCTGCCTTAAGCTCGTTGATTCTAGTAGTGTAAGATCATCATAGATTTTTTTAACACGTCTGTAAATAAAACGTTCAACTCTATATTGAATGATAATAAAAGTAAACGGAAAACATATAAACGGATAAAAAACAAGATGCCAATTAATAACATGATAATGATGCAAGAAGACACCAACAAGTAACGTTGTAAACAACGTAACGTATAGCGCTGTTCGCAAAGCAAATTTATAGGATTTCTTAAGGGTTTTATGCTGCATTAGTCTACAAACTTGTAACCAACACCTTTGACAGTTTTAAAGGATTTATCTCCTATTTTTTCACGTAGTTTTCTGATATGGACATCAATGGTTCTTCCTCCCACAACAACTTCATTTCCCCAGACTTTATCTAAAATCTCGTCACGTTTAAAAACCTTACCTGGTTTGGTTGCTAGCAAAGATAACAATTCAAACTCTTTTCTTGGCAAAGCTGTTTCTTTACCGTTAATGGTAATTTTATATTCCTCTTTATAGATTATTAAATCACCTATTTCCATAACGGTTTCAACACTACTTTCAGAATGTTTCAAACGTCTTAATAAAGCTTTCACTTTACTAATTAGAACTTTTGGTTTTATAGGTTTTGCGATATAATCATCTGCTCCAGCTTCAAAACCAGCGACCTGAGAATAATCCTCACCTCTCGCCGTTAAAAACGTAATAATGGTGTCACTTAGATTAGGCTCCTCTCTAATGCGTTCACACGCTTCAATACCATCCATTTTTGGCATCATTACATCAATTATAATTAAATGAGGCTGGTGTTTCTTCGCCAATTTAACGGCTTCTTCCCCGTTTTCCCCTTTAATAACCTGATAGCCTTCAGTAGATAAATTAAAACCTACTATTTCTAAAATATCTAGGTCATCATCAACCAACAATATTTTAATGTCTTTCTTTTTCAATTGAATTACGTTTTAAATAAATGTAAATATAAATTATATCTCTATTAACTACTGATAAATATGTAATTGATAACAATTCCCTAACATTGAAATTCTAAAATCTTGACTATTAGAAACACCTGAAATTTACGATGTTATCATATTGTAAAATGACAAGTATTAACGATTCTGATTATTAAAGTTGAGGATTTGTTGTTATATTTGTTACTTAACATTTATAAAATAAAATTATGAAAAAAATTTACTTTTTATTATTTACATTACTAGTAGCTTCCTTTTCTTTTGGACAGGACCTAATAGTTAATGGTACTTTTGAATCTTGGGATGATGCTAATAATCCAACAGGATGGACCAAAGCTGAAAACGTAGATCAAGAATCTTCAGAGACACATGGTGGTGATTATTCTGCAAAACACACTGGAGATGGCACAAAAGATTTATCACAAACTATTGCTGGTATTACTCCAGGAAATATGTATACACTTTCTATGTGGTATAAAGTTGAGTCTGGTGATGATACAGATGCTAGAATCTGGTCAAAGTGGTCAACAGATGGTACTGTAGATCATGTTACTGATGCAGATGTTTTACAAGGTGTTGGAGAAACAGGGTATTTTGACAATAACGGAAATGTATGGACAGAATATTCTGTAACAGTTACTGCTCCTGCTGGAGTTAACGAATTTTATTTTGAAGTTAGAACCTATAGTGGTGCTGTAGTTTACTGGGATGATTTCTCTTTTGTAGAGCAAGTTGTTACAACACCTGGTATAAGTATAACAAGCCCTGCTACAAACACTGCTTACGCTCCGGGTACAACATCAGTAGATGTTGAGTTCTCTACAGTAAATTTAGCCGGTGGAGAAAGTGTAACAGTAACAGTTAATGGAGATGCTACAGAAAACGCAACAAGCCCATTTACAATTGCAACTACAGATGGTGAAACTTACGATGTTACTGTTGATTTAATGAACGGTGTTACTAGTATAGATTCTGATATGATTACATTTAGTGTTGCTTCTTTAAATGAAGTTGCAAACATTACTGAATTGAGAGCAAGTACGCTTGGTGGCACGTACGAATTAACAGGTGAAGCTATTATATCTTATATTGTTACTGAAGGTACAAGAAACCAAAAATACATTCAAGATGGTGGTGCAGGAATCTTAATCGATGATACTGCTGGTACATTAAGTACTACTTTTAGTTATGGTGATGGTATTACAGGATTAAAAGGACAGTTAACTGAGTACGCTGGAACACTTCAGTTCGTACCAACTGAAAATGTAGCAAGTGCATCTTCTACAGGTAATACAGTAACTCCTATCGTGGTTAGTGTATCTGATCTTTTAACAAATGGAGAAAACTACGAAAGCCGTTTAATAACTATAAACAGTGCTACTTTTGCTGATTCTGGTTCATTTACAGACAACACGAATTACAACATTTCTGAAGGTGCTGATACTACGGTATGTAGAGTTGCATTCGGTGATGAAGATTTAATTGGTACTGCGATACCTGCAACTGCAGTAAGCATTACAGGTTTAGGTGGTGAATTTAACGGTGCGTATCAAATTTTCCCTAGATATATTAGTGATATTGCTGAACCATTAAGTGTAAACAACTATAACGCTAATACATTTAGCTTATACCCTAACCCAACAAACACTGGGTCAGTTTCAATCTCTTCTACAAATAGTGATGCTATTTCTGTACAAGTATTTGATATCTTAGGTAAGCAAGTTAAAAACCAAACATTAACAAACAACACGTTAAATGTTGCTAACTTAAAGTCTGGTGTTTATATCGTAAAAATTACGCAAAACAATGCTTCTACTACTAAGAAGTTAGTAATTAAGTAAGTATCTATTTTAACACTTATTAAAAGCGTCTCGAAAATTTTCGAGACGCTTTTTTATTTTCCATATTTTTGCAGCATGATATCTAAAGATGCTATTTTTAATATAAAATCTAATGCCGAATTCGATGCATTAGCTTTGGACGTTTTTAAATTTCAATTTAAAAACAACAAGGTCTATCGCTCCTTTTGCGATTTATTATACAAACATCCGTCAGGTATCAAACAAGTCTCTGAAATTCCTTTTTTGCCTA
This sequence comes from Winogradskyella psychrotolerans, assembly GCF_018860545.1. Classification (GTDB taxonomy): domain Bacteria; phylum Bacteroidota; class Bacteroidia; order Flavobacteriales; family Flavobacteriaceae; genus Winogradskyella; species Winogradskyella psychrotolerans_A. Next base: position 692,803 of record NZ_JAHKPN010000011.1, read on the forward strand.
TTCAGTTTTTTAAATCTCATGAGGTTTTAAGTACGTCTTCATCGGTTCAAAAAACATTTAGCAGCTCTGGTACAACAGGAAGCATAACGAGCAAACATTTAGTGTCAGACTTAAGCCTATACGAAGAGAGTTACCTTAAAGCTTTTAAGCACTTTTATGGAAATATTGAAGACTATGTCGTCTTGGCATTATTACCTTCCTATTTAGAACGCGATGGTTCTTCGCTGATCTATATGGTCAATGATTTAATTGAGAAGTCGAATCAAACTGAAAGTGGATTCTACCTCAATAACCTTGAAGAATTAGCACAGACATTAAAAGTACTTGAAGCTAAACAACAAAAAACATTACTCATAGGAGTTTCCTTTGCCTTATTAGATTTAGTTGAAGCTTATCAATTCGACTTAAAGCATACCACAATTATGGAAACTGGTGGTATGAAAGGCAGACGTAAAGAAATTATTCGTCAAGAGTTACATCAAACCTTACAAACGGGTTTTGGGGTCCATCAAATACATAGCGAATATGGCATGACCGAACTTTTAAGTCAGGCATATTCTAAAGGTCATGGTATTTTTGAATGTCCACCTTGGATGAAAATACTAACGCGTGATACCGAGGATGCACTCACCATCCAAAACCCCAATAAAACAGGAGGTATTAATGTTATTGATTTAGCCAACTTAAATTCGTGTTCATTTATCGCCACTCAAGATTTAGGTAAAGTCGATAATAATGGCCTTTTTGAAATCATTGGAAGATTCGATAATTCAGATATTAGAGGTTGTAATTTAATGGCACTTTAAGCTAAAATTGCATGTAAACTGAAAGGAAAAGTCGACTGTGTTCCGCCTCCTTCTATAATCTTATTATTTTTATTGTAAGGAAATAAATTTATAGACGACTTAACAATAGCTATGAAAAAGTAAGATTTTCAAAGTTGATTGATTGGTTAGAAGTGTCCAAAGTAATTTTGGGCACTTTTTTTATATAAAAAAAGACTTATTAGGTTTTATACACTTAATAAGTCTCAATTTATTTTAAATTTTATAACTACGATTTACACCACTTCCAATATGAAGTTAGTTTTCTTTCCTCTACTTAGAATGATATATTTATCGTGAATTAAATCTTCAGAAGATAAGATATAATCCTCTTTCACTTTTTCTTTATTTACTGCAATAGCATTTTCCTTTAAGGCACGTCTTGCATCACCATTAGAGCTTAAGAAATTTGTTTTCGCTGCCAATGCACCAATCATATCGACACCTTCACTAAATTCAGTTTTAGAAATCTGAGCATGTTTTACACCTTCAAAAACATCTAAAAATAAAGATTCTGACAATTGTTTAATTTCATTTTTAAAATCTTTACTAAACAATATTTTAGAAGCTTTTATAGCATTATCATAGTCTTCTTGGCTGTGTACAAACACAGTAACTTCTTCAGCCAAACGTTTCTGTAATGCTCTAAACCCAGGGTTTTCATTATGCTCTGCTATTAAATTTTCAATCGTTTCTTTATCTAAAAACGTAAAAATCTTAATGTATTTTTCAGCATCTACATCTGTCGTATTTAACCAAAATTGGTAAAATTTATATACACTTGTTTTATCTGCATCCAACCAAACATTTCCACCTTCACTTTTACCAAATTTAGAACCGTCTGCTTTGGTAATTAAAGGACAAGTCATAGCATAAGCCTTTGCTTGGTCTTCACCATCATGCATACGTCTTACTAATTCTGTTCCTGTCGTAATATTTCCCCATTGGTCACTTCCTCCCATTTGTAATTTACACCCCATAGTTTTGTATAAATGGTGAAAATCATACCCTTGAATTAGTTGGTAGGTAAACTCAGTAAAACTCATACCCACACTACCTTCATCACCGCTTAAGCGTTTCTTTACAGAATCTTTAGCCATCATGTAATTAACAGTAATACGTTTACCGACGTCTCTCGCAAAATCAATAAAGCTAAAATCTTTCATCCAATCATAGTTGTTCACTAAAACTGGAGCATTTTTTTCAGTTGAATTAAAATCTAAAAAGCGAGATAATACACCTTTAATTCCAGCGACATTATGCGCTAAAGCGACTTCATCTAAAAGGTTACGCTCATCACTTTTCCCAGAAGGATCACCAATCATACCAGTAGCACCACCTACTAAAGCTACAGGCTTATGACCCGCTTTTTCTAAATGAACTAGTAAAATTATGGGCACTAAACTACCAATGTGTAACGAATCTGAAGTAGGATCAAAACCAATATAGGCAGTGGTCATCTCTTTGTCTAGTTGCTCTTCTGTTCCGGGCATGATATCGTGTACCATTCCTCTCCAACGTAATTCTTCTACAAACTTGTTTGCCATTATTTTTTAGTTTCAAATTGATTTGCGCAAAGATAGGTCTCCACCTTTAAAGACAAAAGACAATTTTAATTCAATTTAGCGATTCTAAAATTTATTAAATATGAAACTTATTTTATCGGATTTCTCATGTAAATTAAGGCTTAAAAAACTTAACTTTACCCCAATGATTCTAGTTACAGGAGGTACAGGTTTAGTGGGTTCGCATTTACTTTTACAACTTTTAAAAGGTGATGAACCGATTCGTGCGATATACCGACGAGATAAAACGCTATCTCGTGTAAAAAACGTCTTCTCCTACTTTTCAGATGATGCTGACATACTTTTTAATAAAATTGAGTGGGTTGAAGCCGATGTGAATGACATCCCTAAACTTCAGGATGCTTTTAAAAACATCACACATGTTTATCACTGTGCTGCCTTCATTTCTTTTGAACCTGATAAATATAGAGCCTTAAGACGGGTTAATATTGAGGGCACTGCCAATATTGTTAACTTATCTATAAGTCATCAGGTTAAAAAATTATGCTATGTAAGTACTATTGCTGCTATTGGACATCATAGTAATCCTAAAAAATTAATAGATGAACAAACCGAATGGAGTCCTGAAAACGATAACAGTATATACGCCATTACCAAGTACGGAGCTGAATTAGAAGTTTGGCGTGGCACGCAAGAAGGCTTAGATGCCGTGATTGTAAATCCAGGAATTATTTTAGGCGCTGGCTATTGGAATGATGGAGGGAGTGGCAGTTTTTTTCAACGAATTTATAACGGTGTGCCATATTATACTTCTGGTGTTACGGGTTATGTAGATGTTTGGGATGTCATCAATGTAATGGAAGAGCTAATGAAAAGTAGCGTTAAAAATGAAGGTTTTATTTTAGTCTCAGAAAATTTAAGCTTTAAATCCTTTTTTACAAAAACAGCATTAAATTTAGGAGTTAAACCTCCAAAAAAAGAAGCAAGCTCTTGGCTATTAGGAATTGGTTGGAGATTAGATTGGCTAAATCATAAGCTTTTTGGTAGCCGAAGACGTTTATCTAAACAAACAGCAAAATCTGCGGTAAGCAATACAAAATATGACGCTTCAAAAATAAAGAACAGTATCAATTTTGAATTCAAACCTATTGACACAAGTATAAAAGAAGTTAGTACGTTATTCCTTAAGAACCTTTAGGCTTTGATGTCTTTACATCTGCTGTATCTATTGCATTGGTCTTTACATTAGACTCTTTTGGCGTTCGTCGTTTTTTGGCAATTGAATCTCGACGTCTTTTTATAGAATCTGTTTCTAATTGTCTCACGTCTTCATAGCGTTCCTTTTCAAGTTCTAAACGCTCTTTTACATTGTCAACAATTTCTTTATACCCTTCGGTATCAAAAGCATAATACGAGTTGCTTTCAGCAAACCGAGCACTATCGACATTATGCTTTTTTAGAATATAAAATTCTGGATCAAGATCATTTTTTTCCAAACTTGATCGATTCACTCCTTTGGCTGCATTCATTACATATAAGTCATACAGCAAATCAGTCATTTGCGCTTTTGATATAAGATTATCCGGTTTTTCAGGTCTTTTAACACCATTACAGGCCACAATCAAAATACCTAATACCACAATAATACTGAGTCGCTTTAACATCTTATCTATTAAAAGTTAGTCGTTGTCCTGCTTTAACGTTTAAAACATTAAAATTGTTATACACCAATTGCCCATTTACAAACGTGTGTGTAATTCTACTTTTAAAAGTATTGCCTTCAAAAGGAGACCAACCACATTTATAAAGGATATTACTTTTATTAACGGTCCATGGGCTTTGAGGATCTACAATTACTAAATCGGCAAAATAACCTTCCTTTATATAACCGCGTTTTTCAACGTTGAATAATATAGCTGGATTATGACAGGCTTTCTCTACTATTTTTTCTACAGAAATTTTTCCTTGATGATGCGCTTCCATTAAAGCCATTAAGGCATGCTGCACTAATGGTCCACCTGAAGGAGCATTTGTATAGTTATTTGTTTTCTCTTCTAAAGTATGTGGAGCATGATCTGTAGCAATAACATCAATTCTGTCATCCAATAAAGCCTTCCAAAGTTGGTCTCTATCTTTTGCTGTTTTTACAGCCGGATTCCATTTAATATGACTTCCTTTTTTAGCATAATCTTCATCTGAAAACCACAAGTGATGCACACAAACCTCAGCCGTAATCTTTTTATCTTTTAATGGAATTTTATTAGAAAACAAACTCGTTTCTTTTCCTGTTGATAAATGAAACACATGCAATCGCGCTCCTGTTTTCTTTGCTAATTCAATTGCTTTTGAAGACGATAAATAACACGCCTCTTCGCTTCGGATTATAGGATGCATTTCCATTGGAATGTCATCACCGTATTCTGCTTTATATTTTGCTAAGTTGGCTTTAATGGTTGCTTCGTCTTCACAATGCACCGAAATCACCATATCTGTACTCGAAAATATTTTTTCAATCACCTTAGGATCATCAACCAGCATATTTCCTGTGGAAGACCCTAAAAACAATTTTAAACCAGCCACGGTTTTAGGATCTACTTTAAGAATTTCATCCAAATTATCATTGGTACCACCAAACATAAAAGAATAATTAGCATAAGATGAATTTGCAGCAATCTCAAATTTCTCTTCTAACTTTTCTACCGTTGTGGTTTGCGGATTGGTGTTTGGCATCTCTATAAACGAGGTAATACCACCAGCAATAGCCGCTTTAGATTCTGATTCTATATTGGCCTTATGCGTTAATCCTGGTTCTCTAAAATGTACTTGGTCGTCAATCATTCCGGGAAACACATAGTTTCCTTCAACATCAATAACCAACATATCTGCAGATTTAACACTTATAGATATATCAATCTCCTTTATAATATTATCTTCAATAAGAATATCGCCTTCAACAATCTTTCCTTCGTTGACAATTCTTGCGTTTTTTATGAGGGTATTTCGCTTCATGTATCTTTTACTTCGTAAATAAGCTTTTAATTTTTAAACTAATAACTCCAAAAATAGCTTCGGTAATAATACCTCCGCTCATCTTAGATTTACCTTTGGTTCTATCCTTAAAAATAACTGGTATTTCTACAATTTTAAAACCTTTTTTATAGGCTTTGAATTTCATTTCGATTTGAAAAGCATAGCCTACAAATTTAATTTTATTTAAGTTAATAGCTTCTAAAACTTCCTTTTTATAGCAAATAAAACCTGCCGTAGAGTCTTTAACCGTCATCCCAGTGATTAGCCTCACGTAACGCGAAGCTCCATAAGATAACAGAATTCGAGACAATGGCCAATTTACCACTGTAATTCCTTTAACGTATCGCGAACCTACAGCAATGTCTGCACCAGCAACGCAAGCGTTATATAACCTTGTTAAATCAGTAGGATTGTGTGAAAAATCAGCATCCATTTCAAAAATGTACTGATATGACCTTTTTAATGCCCATTCAAATCCGGCAATGTAGGCTGTACCCAAACCGCTCTTTTCTGTACGTTCCAAAAGAAATAATTGGTCCTTAAATTGGTGTTGCAAATTTTTAACGGTCTCAGCTGTTCCATCTGGTGAATTATCATCCACGATAAGCACATGAAAATCCTTTTGCTGTTCAAACACAGCTTTGATGATTGATTCTACATTTTCAATCTCATTATAGGTAGGGATTATGACAATTGCGTCAGACATTAACTCACTTTTAAATACGCTTTTGAGCGACTTTTATATTTTGAACAAAAATAAAGTTTTTAGCGGATTAAATACGAGAATTAACTTTTTTGATAGATATGAATAGTACTTATAATAGTCAGCTCAATTTTTTATAATTTAGCGGCATGCGAAATTATATAACACACGAGTGGTTTACCATTTTTACAATCATTGGATTGTTTACCATCGTGATTGCAAAATATTTAAATACGCTGCGTTTTAATGATTTCTTGTATGTTATTGGGAATTCTAAATATCTTAAAATATATGCTAAGGATCAAAAATTCATAGATCAATTTGATAGTTTTCTATTTGTAAACCTCTCGCTATCCTTAAGCATCTTTATTTATTTTACGTATAACGCTTTTGTAACACCTATTAGTTTTGAACTTATTACGTTCTTAAAATTGATGTTTGCCGTCTCTACAATAATAATTATAAAAACACTATTGGAGCGCTTAATAGGAAGCCTTTTTGAGATGGATAGCCTCATAGATGACTACTTATTTCAAAAAACAACCTTCAAGAATTTTTCTGGACTTATATTTTTAATAGCGAATTTGTTCCTGCTATATACCGATATAAGAATGAATATTGTAATAATCACCGCGTTATGTATTGTTTGTCTTATAAACGTGATTGGATTTCTATCTTCATTTAAAACACATCAAAAATTAATAAATCCAAATTTTTTCTATTTTTTATTGTATCTTTGCGCTCTCGAAATCGGGCCTTATATACTTTTATTTAAGGTAATTAGGGAGTATAACGTTTAAAAACACTCAGTTTACGTATGAAAGTGAAAACAATTTTAGTATCACAACCAGAGCCTAAAATAGAAAATTCCCCATACTTTGATTTGCAGGAAAAGCAAAAAGTAAAAGTGGACTTTAGACCCTTTATTCACGTTGAAGGAGTATCTTCTAAGGATGTGAGACAACAAAAAGTGGATCTTACGAAATTTACAGCCATCATACTTACAAGTAGAAACTCAGTCGATCATTTCTTTAGAGTTGCAGATGAAATGCGCTTTAAAGTACCAGATTCTATGAAGTATTTCTGCCAGTCTGAAGCTGTTGCTTATTATTTACAGAAGTACGTGGTTTATAGAAAACGTAAAATTTACGTTGGTAAACGTACGTTTGAAGATCTAATGCCATTGATTAAAAAATATAAAGACGAATCGTTTTTATTACCAACAACCGACAAAGTTAAACCTATTATACCTGAGTTATTAGATAACTTAGGTGTTAATTGGAAACAAGCTACATTTTATAAAACAGTCATCAGTGATTTATCTGATTTATCAAATGTCACATATGATATCCTAGTATTCTTTAGCCCATCTGGTATAGAATCTTTATTTCATAATTTCCCAGATTTCAAGCAAAACGAAACACGTATTGCTGTATTTGGAAACACCACTGTAAAAGCGGTAAAAGAAAAAGGATTGCGTGTAGATATTTCTGCACCAACACCTGAAACTCCATCTATGACTATGGCATTACAGAAGTATATTGATGCTGTAAATAAAGGAAAATAATAAAAGACATATTACTTTATAAAAAAAGCGATTCTAAATTTAGAATCGCTTTTTTAATTTATAAGAATTAGTATCTATCTAAAACGCGTAACGTTGTGGACCACCACGTCTCACTTCTTCAGACGCATAAGATTCAAACTTTTTAAAGTTCGCTCTAAAGGCATTCGATAATTTAAAGGCCATTTTATAATAAGCTTCATCATTATTCCAAGTCGTTCTTGGACTCAATACTTCTGTTGGTACACCAGGACATGTTCTTGGTTGTGCGACTCCAAATACCGAGTGAATATGATAATCCTCGTATGTATAATCCTTTAAATCCCCATTTAACGCGGCATTAATCATAGCACGTGTGTATTTTAATTTCATACGTGTACCAACTCCATAAGGGCCACCTGTCCAACCTGTATTGACCAACCACACATTAACGTTAGCCTCTTTCATTTTTTTGCTTAACATCTTAGCATATTCTGTTGGATGTAACGGCATAAATGGCGCACCAAAACAAGCTGAAAAACTTGGTACTGGTTCCACAACTCCTGCTTCTGTTCCAGCCACTTTAGCCGTATACCCAGAAATAAAATGATACGCAGCCTGACTTGGTGTTAATTTAGAAATCGGAGGTAACACTCCAAAGGCATCTGCAGTTAAGAAAAATATATTCTTAGGATTTTCACCAACAGAAGGTTTTCTAATATTATCAATATGATAAATTGGGTAACTTACTCTCGTATTTTGTGTAATAGACGTATCGGCAAAATCAACATTGCCATCAGCATCTAAAATAACATTTTCTAAAATTGCTCCCTTTCTAATAGCACCAAAAATCTCTGGTTCTTGTTCCTGAGACAAATTAATGACCTTAGCATAGCAACCTCCTTCAAAATTAAAAACGGTATTTTCTTTAGTCCATCCGTGTTCATCATCACCAATTAAACTACGATTCGGGTCTGTAGAAAGTGTTGTTTTGCCTGTTCCAGATAACCCAAAGAAAATAGCAGTATCGTCATTCTTACCAACATTAGCACTACAGTGCATTGGTAGCGTATTTTTAAACACCGGAAGAATAAAGTTTAAAGCAGAGAAGATCCCTTTTTTAATTTCACCAGTATAACCAGTTCCTCCGATTAATGCAATCTTACGAGTAAAGTCTAAAATAGCAAAGTTGTGTTGGCGTGTTTCATCTGCTTTTGGATCTGCCATAAAACCCGGAGCGTTTACAACCGTCCATTCTGGTGAAAAACTCTCTAATTCCTCTTCCGTTGGACGTAAAAACATGTTATATGCAAACATATTACTCCAAGGGTACTCATTAATGACTCTAATATTTAATTTGTAATCTTCGTCTGCACAGGCGTAACTATCTCGGACATAAATTTCTTTTTCAGATAAGTAATTAACTACTTTATCATAAAGCTTCTGAAACTTATCACTATCGAAAGCAATGTTGATATCTCCCCACCAAATTTTGTCTTTGGTAATATCATCTTTCACAATAAATCTATCCAATGGAGATCGACCTGTAAACTCACCTGTATTAACAGCTAAAGCTCCCGAAGAGGATTCAACTCCTTGCCCTGTAGAGATGGTTTTAGCATGAAGTTCATCTGAAGATAATTGATAATTTACTTTTGCGTTTTTGATTCCATATTGATCTAACGAAATCGTTTTCGTAAATTGGGTATGGTTTGCCATAATTTATGTATTATTTAGTGCTGCAAAATTAAAATTTTATTTTGAAAAAGCATGGTAGATTGGTATTAATCCTCTTGTTTTCTTATAATACCAATTAACATTACAACCCAAGCAATAATTAAAAGTAAGCCTCCAATTGGAGTAATCATAGCTATAGTCTTAAAGTCAAAGCTAGAAAGGGTATTTGTAGCTAACCCATAAATAGATCCTGAAAAGAAAATAAGACCTAAAAGCACTACATAAAAAATCGTTTTTTTCATTTTTAAACTCACAAATGATGTGCCGCCTAGGATGAGAAGCAAAAACGCGTGGTAGAGTTGATAACGCACACCGGTCTCAAAGGATTTAATAGCGTTAGAATCAACTAATTTCTCTAAACCATGTGCCGCAAAAGCTCCTAAAATAATCCCTAAAATTCCTACTACTGCTCCAGTTACTAATAGCTTCTTGTTCATAATTAAAACGTTAATTCGGTTTTTAATGCATCATGTATTTATTACATTCGTGCGAAGAATATATATAAGTATTTTCAACTCAACACAAAATTAGTTATATAAACTCATTATGCGAAACATATTAATTATTGGTGCAGGAAAATCGTGCTCCTATCTTATAAAATATTTACTCGATAAATCAGAAACCGAAAAACTTCATTTAACCATAGGAGATCTTAATGTTGATAATGCTAAAAAGCTAGTTGGCGATCATCCCAATACGAATGTAATTCATTTAGATGTATTTAATGCTGAATCTAGAGTTGCTGCGGTAAAAAAAGCAGACATTGTAGTTTCAATGCTTCCGGCACGTTTTCATATTGAAGTTGCTAAAGATTGTATTACTTATAAAAAGAATATGGTTACGGCGTCTTATGTGAGTCCAGAAATGCAGGCCTTAGATGCCGATGCTAAAGCTAACCATCTCATATTTATGAATGAAATTGGTGTCGATCCTGGCATTGACCATATGAGTGCTATGCACGTTATTGATCGCATTAGAGATAAAGGTGGAAAAATGATTTTATTTGAATCCTTTACTGGTGGTTTAGTAGCTCCGGAAAGTGATAACAACCTATGGAATTATAAATTTACTTGGAACCCAAGAAACGTCGTTGTGGCAGGGCAAGGTGGATCCGCTAAATTTTTACAAGAAAACCAATTCAAATATATTCCTTACAACCGATTATTTAGACGTACCGAATTTTTAGATGTTGAAGGTTATGGTCGTTTTGAAGGTTATGCCAATCGAGATTCCTTAAAATATCAGCATGTATATGGATTAGACCATGTAAAAACCTTATATCGTGGCACCATGAGACGTGTTGGTTTTAGTCGTGCTTGGAATGTTTTTGTACAACTAGGAATGACCGATGACAGTTACACTATTGATGATAGTATAAATATGAGTTACCGTGATTTTGTGAATTCTTTTTTACCGTACAGTCCAACGGATTCAGTGGAACTTAAATTTAGACATGCCCTTAAAATTGACCAAGATGATATTGTTTGGGAAAAATTCTTAGAGCTCGATATTTTTAATCCTAAAAAAATGGTAGAACTAGATAAAGGAACACCTGCGCAAATCCTTCAGAAAATCTTAATGGATAGCTGGACGCTTAGTCCAGATGATAAAGACATGATTGTAATGTACCATAAATTTGGATATGAACTAAAAGGAGAAAAACATCAAATTGATGCTACTATGGTGACACTTGGCAAAGACCAAACCTATACAGCAATGGCTAAAACTGTTGGTTTACCAGTCGCTATAGCCACATTAGCGATCCTCAATGGAAACATTAAAACACCTGGAGTTCAAATTCCAATTACAAAAGAGGTTTATTCTCCAATTTTAAAGGAATTAGAAGCCTATGATATTATTTTTAAAGAGTATGACGTACCTTATTTAGGGTATAACCCGCTTAATCTCTAAAATACATTGTGATTATTTTAATTGTAGCGAGATCATAACAGTTATTAAAAAAATTGTATATTGACCCTTTAACAAGCCCCAAACCAAATAATTACACCAATTTAACTAAGCAATTTAGTCGTCCTAGTGACTTCTATAGTATAGTTTTTAAAGCCACAACCATGAAACACCTACACCTACTCCAAATTTTCGTTTTAGCACTTTTTATGATGTCATGTAGTGACGATGACAATGATAGCACACAACCTCTCAACGACAACCCAGGCATGGCTGCCACTATAAACGGAGGGACTTTTAACGATTACACATTTACAGATGGAACTTATAACATTTCCTTAGGAACTAATGGAAATACCATGAGTATTGATATTGCAGATCTTAGTGGAAATCAGGTGACTCTATTTTTAAACGGTACTGGCGATTTTGACTCTGGTACAGTAAAGACCATGGGAGATATAGATTCTAATAATTTTATTACGTATGCACTTATAAGACAAGCCAGCCCTCAAAATAGCTATTATTCTTCTTCAGGAAATGTAACTATTACGAGCAATAGAGCGCATCCTACAGAAACTGGAATTCGCCTTATTTCTGGAGATTTTGATATTACAGCTAGTACTTTAGATGACGCCAATACGACCACATTAATAGGGTCTTTCACAGAATTAGAATACGAAAATTAACTAGATCACATTATATTATCTTGAATTTTAAATTGTTATTTTTAACTTCTAAGATCTAAACTAGAAATTCAATGAAAATCAACGATAATGGTATTTATATCGATGGCATAGATAAAAAGATACTACGTGCATTAATGGAAGATGCTCGAACTCCGATATTAGAAATTGCTCGTAACGTTGGAATTTCAGGTGCCGCAATACATCAACGTATAAAAAAGCTTGAAAAATCTGGACTTTTAGCGGGTTCAAAATTTATGATTAATCCAAAGGCTTTAGGGTATACCACCATGGCATTTGTTGGCGTGTATCTCGATAAAGCTATTAGCAATCCTGAAGCGGTAAAACAATTACAAAAAATCCCTGAGGTGATTGAATGTCATTACACCACAGGTAACTGGTCTATTTTTATTAAAATTCTATCAAAGGATAATGAACACCTGATGCATGTCCTTAATTCCGAAATACAAAGTATAAAAGGAGTTTCTAGAACAGAAACGTTTATTTCGTTACAAGAACAGATTAATAGACAAATTAAGATATAATGGTTAAGGTGTTGGGTTTGGAATATCTGCATGAACAGCATCAATAGCCTTCAGAATCTCCTCAGATAAAGTCACATTAATACTATCAATATTTTCTTCTAATTGCTCAAGATTAGTCGCTCCGATTATATTACTTGTTATAAAAGGTCGTTCGTTGACGAATGCTAAAGACATTTGTGCCAGCGACATATCATAATCTTCTGCAATTTTTAAATAACGTTTGGTAGCTTCCGTAGCATTTGTACTGTTATATCTTGAAAAATGCGGAAACGCATTTAACCTTGCATCCTTAGCCGCAGTTCCATTTACATACTTACCAGATAATACACCAAATGCCATTGGAGAATAGGCTAATAAACCAATATTCTCTCGCTGCGCCACTTCTGCCAAATCACCTTCAAAAACTCTATTTATCAAAGAGTAGGCGTTTTGTATGGTAATCATTCGAGGTAAACTGTGCCTTTTAGATTCTTCTAAATAACGCATCGTTCCCCAAGCTTTTTCATTAGAAATACCGACTTGTCTTATTTTTCCAGATTTGATAATTTCATCTAAATTGTGAAGAATTTCATTAAAATTATCCTCCCATTTATCCTTAGGATTAGTCTTATAATCGCGTACTCCAAAAGTATTTGTATTACGTTCGGGCCAATGCAATTGATATAAATCTATATAGTCGGTTTTCAAACGTTTTAAACTATCGTTTACAGCATCATTTAGTGCTTCCTTACTAAAACCATTCGTTCTAATGTGGGCCGTATAATCTCCAGTTCCTGCAATTTTAGAACCCAAAACAACTTTATCTCGGTTTCCTGTTTTAGCAAACCAATTACCAATAATACGTTCGGTTTCTGCATAGGTTTCTTTTCGCGCTGGAACAGGGTACAATTCTGCCGTATCAAAAAAATTAACTCCGTTATCTAATGCAAAATCCATTTGAGCAAACCCTTCGTCTTGGGTGTTTTGATTGCCCCAAGTCATGGTGCCCAAACATATCTTACTAACTTTTATATCTGTATGTGGTAGTGTTGTGTATTTCATCTTTAGTTCCCGTGAAAACAGGAATCTCATTTTAGTTTAACATTTAGCTTCTAAATTAGGTTTCGACTGTGCTCCACCTAACCGTAAATTTAAGAAGACCTCACAAGTTCTAAAAACAGGTGAGGTCTAAAAAATTGTTAATTCGTCATTGTGATTCACGCTTGGATGCTTGATTTGTAATGACGTTCTGATTTATATCTCGTTTAATAATTTAGAAATCTCATCTAATTTCGGAGTTAAAATCACTTCGATTCTTCTATTCTTCGCTTTCCCTTCTGTGGTGTCATTGGTTGCTATAGGAGCAAATTCTCCACGACCAGCAGCTGTTAAATTCTCTGGATTAATAGCATCGTTTTCTCTAAGAATATTCACAATAGCTGTGGCACGTTTTGCAGATAAATCCCAATTACCACTCAATTGTGCATTACCTTTATATGGCACATTATCTGTATGACCTTCAATTAATACCGAAATTTCAGGATTTTCAGCTAATACGCTTCCCAGTTGTTTAACCGCTTGCTTACCTTGAGATCCCACATACCAACTACCAGATTCAAACAACAATTTGTTTTCCATAGAAATGTAAACTTTTCCATTGCGTTGCTCAACGGTTAACCCTTTACCTTCAAAATTAGTCAACGCTTTAGAAATGGCATCTTTTAATTTGTTCATGGCTGCATCCTTACTCGCAATAACATTTTCTAATTCAGCGACACGTTGCGAACGGCTTTCCAATTCTTGCTTCAACGTATTTAAACGTTCGCTTTCTGCCGCTAAGGCTTGCTCTTTAGCTTCCAATTGTGCTAAAAGTTCTCTATTCTTTTGTGCATTTTTAGCAATTGAGGCTGAGCTATTCTCCTCCAAAGCTTTATAAGACGCTTTTAAAGTTTCTAAATTCGATTTTGATGCTGCATAATCTCCCTGAAGTTTATCGCGTTCAGCAACAGCAGCATCATACAGTGCTTGCAACTGACTTAAATCATTAGTAAGCTTAGTTTTATCACTCGATAGTGCCTCTACTTCATCCGTTAAACCACGGTTTTCCTGTTTTAAATCGGCATATTTATCTTCAAGATCTGTATAAATCTTTTTGGACACACAAGATGAAAAAAGTGTGATTGTTAAGGCTAGGATTGAAAGTTTTTTAATCATGCTGTTGTTGTTAAGTTGTTTTAAGTTTAATTATTATTTGGGGTAATTTCAATAGTTATATCTTAAATATCCAATTCTAATAAAATTGGACAATGGTCACTATGAACCGCTTCTGTTAATATAACGCTGCGTTTTATTTTTTCTTGTAAAGGGGAACTTACCATGGCATAATCTAATCTCCATCCTTTGTTATTTGCTCTAGAATTTGCTCTATAACTCCACCAAGAATATTCCTGACGTTCAGGGTGTAAATACCTAAAACTATCAATAAATCCACTATCTATAAATTCTCCTAACCATTCACGTTCTTCTGGTAAAAACCCAGAAACACCTTTCATTTTTGGATTGTGAATATCGATTTCTTCATGACAAATATTATAATCACCACAAACCACTAAGTTTGGTTTTTCGGTTTGTAACTCATTCAAATAATTATGAATCATATTCATATATTCAAACTTATGCGATAACCTTGCATCATTTGTTCCAGATGGCAAATACATGCTCATTACTGAAACCTCATCGTAATCGACTCTAATGTTTCGACCCTCAAAATCCATAGATTCTATTCCTGTTCCGAATTCTATATGATTGGGTTCTGTTTTACACAAAATAGCAACTCCACTATAGCCTTTTTTCTGTGCGCTAAACCAATAATTAAAATTATAACCGGCTTCTGTAAATAACGTAAGATCGAGTTGCTCTTCCATCGCTTTAATCTCTTGCAAACAAACCACATCTGGATCTGTCGCTGTTAGCCATTCTATTAAGCCTTTGTTTAGGGCTGCTCTAATACCATTGACGTTATAAGAAACTATTTTCATACACATTTCCTCAAAAAAAGGGAATCACTTTTTAGTTAAACAATCGATTAACCGCTAAATTAAATAATACGCTACTTTTACACCATTATTTTAAGCATGTTTTAACGATAAAATATTTTTAGCTTAAAAGAGTTATTATTCTACATGAAAATTGCTATTTCCGTTCTATTAATTCTATCCGCTTTTTGGGGCTTTTCTCAAGAGCAGAATAGTAGTTATATAAAAAAGAAAATAGCAGTTACGGATTCTATTCAAATCGATTCTGTGAGTATTAATCCCTCACGATTTAAATTAAGAACATTAGACAACAAAATCATAGATTCAACTTTGTATGCTGTAGATTTTGCAAAAGCAGCTTTGTATTTTAAATATCCTACTAACATAGACAGCATTCAAATAGACTATTTACGTTACCCAGACTTTCTAACCAAAACGTATAGACAATTAGACGATGCTGTTATTATAGAACGTTCTTCCGAATATCAGCAATTATACACTTTACAAAGCTCATCTAACACGAATACGTTTACTCCTTTTGACGGATTAACCACTTCTGGAAGTATTTCGAGAGGTATCACCATTGGAAACAATCAAAATTCTGTACTAAATAGTGAACTCGATTTGCAGATTTCTGGAAAACTGAGCGATAAAGTATCCTTAAGAGCCTCTATTCAAGATGCCAATATTCCACTGCAAGAAAGTGGCTATTCACAACGTTTAGACGAATTTGACCAAGTGTTTATTGAGTTGTTTAGTGATGATTGGAATATTCGCGCAGGAGACATCGATTTAGAAAACACAAAAAGTTATTTCGCCAATTTTTCTAAACGTGTACAAGGTTTAATGGTAAGTGCTAACGTCAGCGACAAAACATCAATTTATGCATCTGGCGCATTAGTACGTGGACAATTTACAACAACACAATTTACAGCGGAAGAAGGTAACCAAGGCCCCTATAAATTAACGGGCTCTAATGACGAATTATACGTGCTGGTAGTTTCTGGAAGTGAGACTGTTTACGTGAACGGTGTGCCATTAGAACGTGGTGAAAACAACGACTACATTATAGATTATAATGCTGGTGAAATTATTTTCAACTCTACATTTCCGATGACTTCCGAAATGAGAATTACAGTAGATTATCAATTTAGCGAACGTAATTATTCACGATTCACCGTTTATGGTGGTGCAAATTTTCAAACCGAAACTTTAAAGTTAAACGTGTCAATTTACTCTGAAAGTGATGCCAAAAATCAGCCATTACAACAAAATCTATCCACTGAACAAACTCAAATACTCGCGGATGCTGGTGATAATGAAGATTTAATGATAGCGTCATCTGCAGCAGAGGCCTCCTATTCAGAAAACCGTATTTTATATAAAAAAGAACTGCTTGGTACTGAGGAAATTTTTGTGTTTTCTAACAACGCTGAAGATGAACTGTATAGTGTTCAGTTTACTTTAGTAGGCGATAATCTAGGGAATTATATTTTAAGCAACTCAAATGCTATCAATAATATCTACGAATACATTGCACCCATTTCTGGAGTTCCACAAGGAAATTATGAACCAATTACGCAATTAATAGCTCCAGAACGTTTACAAATTGCCATTGTTAATGGCCAGTATTCTCCCTCTAAAAAAACAGATCTCTTTTTTGAATTGGCAGGAAGTAAAAAGGATAGTAATTTATTTTCAAATTTAGATGATGACAATAATGATGGTTATGCTGGAAAATTCACGTTGAACCAAAACCTTATTAAATCTGATAGTCTTTGGAATTTATCAGCATTGGTTGATGCCGATTTTATTCAAAAGAATTTTGAAACTATTCAGCGATTATACAGAGCTGAATTTAGTCGCGATTGGAATTTAGACACCTCTGAAACTATTGACGACACCTCCGACTATGGCAATCAATTATTATTTACTACAGGATTACGTTTATCGCATTCTAAAAAAGGATTAGCTACTTATAATTTTGAACATTTAAACTATGCTGATAGCTTTAATGGAAATCGGCATATTATTACTTCCAATTTGCGTTTAGGTGATTTTACTATTTTCTCTAACTCTAGTTTTTTAAATAGTGAAAGCACCATCAATCGTTCTACATTTTTACGATCTTTTAACCGTATCGTTTACGGTAAAGACAATAGATGGACTGGTATAAAATTCTCTACAGAAGACAATAAACAACACGAAATTACAACGGACGCCTTAACGTCTTTAAGTCAAAAATATAAAGCTTACGAGGCTTTTGTTGGTATTGGAGACAGCACCAAAGTTTACGCAGAAGTCGGTTATATTAAACGATTTAATGACAGTTTGCGAGATAACAATTTGGAGCGCGTTAACAGTTCTAACACTTATTATTTGAAGTCGCGCTTAATTCAAAATAAAAACACAACCCTTCAATTATTTGTAAATTACAGAGATTTAAAATCCGAAGATACTAGTACAGAAGATGAACAAAGTTTAAATAGCCGCTTAAATTATAATCAAAAATTATTCAATAATCTTATTATATCAAATACCAGTTTTGAGACCAATTCTGGTAGCTTAGCACAACAAGATTTTACCTATGTTGAAGTTGAAGCAGGACAAGGAGCTTATACTTGGATTGATTATAATGAAAATGGCATACAAGAATTAAATGAGTTTGAAATTGCACAATTTACAGATCAAGGCAGCTATATTAGAGTACTATTGCCTAATCAAGTTTTTGTTCAAACCCATCAAAACAGATTTGGACAAACCGTGACTATAAATCCACAGTCTTGGAATGTATCAGAAAATAAATCAAAGCAATTTTGGTCGCATTTTTACGACCAAGCCTCTTTTATTGTGGATAGCAAAACCTATAAGGATGGTAATTCATTTAATCTCAATCCGTTTGAAGCTCTTAAGGATGATATTGATACTGAAGAATTTGTATCCTTAAATTACAGCATCAGAAATGTATTGTTTTTTAATAGAGGAAAACAACGTTACACCTCTTCTTATACGTTCTTAACAAATAAAAGTAGAAACTTGCTTACTACGGGGCTACAACAGAATAAAACCAATAGTCATCAGCTTAATTTCAATCACAAATTCAGTACAAATTGGCTTATAAACGCCTTAGCCAACTTAAGTGAAAACGACAGTAGAAGCGAGAATTTTACGAATCAAAATTACACGATTGAAGAATATCAATTTCAACCAAAACTGAGTTACTTATTCAGTGAAAACGCACAGTTTGATGTATTTTACCAATATACTTCTAAAGAAAATACTGAAGAAAGTTTTGAAACCTTAGCACAGCATAATTATGGTGTATCCTTCACGTATAACAATGCTCAGAAAATTGCATTGACAGGCGAATTTAATTTCTTTCAAAATGAATTTGATGGTAATTCTAATTCACCGGTAGCTTACCAAATGCTCGAAGGTTTACAACCTGGAAAAAACTTTACCTGGAGCTTGTTAGCACAAAAGAAATTAACCAAATACTTAGACTTAAATCTCAATTATTTTGGACGAAAATCCGAAACTTCCAAAATGATCCATACAGGTACGGTACAATTAAAGGCTTATTTTTAAAACATAAAAAAACTGTTTTATAAGGCTTCATAACTTGTATAAAACCGTTAAAAATGGTATTATGTCCAGATACCAACAAAACACATTAATGAAAGACTTTGTAATCATAGGAGCCGCACAAGCAGGCCTTTCTATGGCTTATTTTCTTAAACAAAAACAGAAAGATTTTTTAATCATTGACCGAGAGGAAGTCATTGGCGCTTCTTGGCTTAACCGGTGGGATTCTTTAAAATTATTTACTCCAACCGAGTTTAATCATTTAATAGGAATGCCATTTCCTGCACCAAAAGGGCACTATCCAGATAAATATGAAGTTGCTTCTTATTTTAAAGACTATGTTGAAACGTTTCAATTTCCTATTCAGCTGAACACATTAGCTGAACATATTGAAAAACAAGGAGATCATTTTATCATAAAAACGAGTCAACAAGACATTCTAAGCAAGCATGTCATCATTGCAACGGGTCCTTTTCATATTCCATACACGCCGCAATTTCATAATAAGATTTCAGAAAGCATTTGTCAAGTTCATAGTAACTATTATAAAACACCAGACCAATTACAAGAAGGACCAACCTTAGTGGTTGGTGGTGGAGATAGTGGTTTTCAAATTTTAGACGAAATTTCTAAAAACACGTCTGAAACCACCTATTTTTCTGGAAGTACTGACATTAGAACACTTCCTCAAGAAATCCTCGGCAAAACATTATGGTGGTGGTTTACAATTACAGGATTTTTAAGTTTTAGTAAAAACTCATGGCTAGGAAAAAAAATTAGTCAATCTAAGCAACCTATTATAGGAACAGACGTAAAAAGCATTATAAAACGAGATAATGTAAACGTTGTTGGGCACACACTTGATGCTGAAACCGAATGTATAATAACGGCAACAAAAAAACTTACTGATGTAAAAAATATTGTTTGGGCAACGGGTTACAAACCAAATTTTGAGTGGATAAAAGATCTAGAACTTGCTAAAGATGGTTATCCAAAACACCATAGAGGTATTAGTACTACAGAAGGTCTGTATTTTATTGGTTTACCTTGGTTACACACACGAGGTTCTGCAACTTTGGGAGGTATAAAAAAAGATGCGGCTTACTTAGCTAATAGAATTTTGTAACATATTAAATCACTGACATAGAACAATTTCAGTTTCAAATTAGTTTTTACTACATGTAACCTTTATTACATAACTACGTACAAAAATTTGTATCTTCGTAAACGTTATGAGTAAGCTAATAGCTCTTACATATTCATTTTTGATTCTTTTTCAAAGTTTCAATATTAGCTTAGAAGATCTTTCTAAGCTTAGTACGTTATTGGAACATGCGGACTATCATAAAGAGATGTATGGAGATAATTTTGTTCAATTTTTGGCAGAGCATTATGGTGATACAAAAGCAGATCACGCTAACGATCATGAAGAGCATAAAGATTTACCTTTTAAAGGCACGCATCATTTTTGTTCTCATGTCATCACTCCCTTTATAACTCCCACTGTCACTTTTGATTTGTCATACTACGAATTTATAAAAATACCTTTTAACTTTCATTACACAGAATCTCACACCAACTTTGAGAAATCATCTGTTTTTCAACCACCCAAGCACGCATAATTCACATTAGATCTAATCCTATTTCATCTAAATAGGCTTCTATTATTTCTTAATTTTTTTGAATTATGTTAGAACACATTATAACGTTCAGCTTAAAAAATAAGCTGATTATCACCCTGTTTACAGCATTTATTATTGGTTTCGGAATCCTTTCCCTAACTCAAATTCCTATTGGAGCTGTGCCAGATATTACCAATAACCAAGTACAAGTTATTACAACATCGCGTAATTTATCTACGCAAGATGTTGAACAATTCATTACCTATCCTGTAGAACTAGAAATGGCCAATCTACCTGGAGTGGAAGAAATCCGTTCCGTATCAAAATTTGGCCTTTCTGTAGTTACTATTGTTTTTGAGGATGAGATGGGCACCTTTCTTCCAAGACAATTGATTGCCGAGAAAATAAAATCGGCATCAGAGAAAATTCCTCAAGGATTTGGAGCACCAGAAATGGGACCAATCACAACAGGTTTAGGTGAGATTTACCAATACATTTTAGATGTAAAACCAGGTTATGAAGATCAATATTCGGCAACCGATTTAAGAACAATTCAAGATTGGATTGTGAAGCGTCAACTTTCTGGAATTCCCGGAGTTGTTGAAGTGAATACTTGGGGAGGATTTTTAAAGCAATATGAAGTTGCTATTAATCCCAACAAGCTAAATGCCATGAATATTTCAATTTCCGAAATTTATGAGGCACTAGAAAAAAACAACAGTGTTGCTGGAGGTGGTTATATCGAAAAAAACGATAAATCCTTCTTTATTAGAGGTGAAGGTTTGGTAAAAACCTTAGATGATATTGAAACTATTGTAGTTAAAAACACCACCACACCAATATACATTAAAGATGTCGCCAAAGTTGGTTTTGGAAGTGCGACACGCTTTGGAGCTATTACAGGAAATGGTGAAGGGGAAAAAGTTTTAGGACAGATAATGATGATTAAAGATGGTAACTCTAAAGCCATTATCAATGCGGTAAAAAAACGTGTAGAATCCATCCAATCTACATTGCCAGAAGGTGTATACATCAATGGTTTTTTAGAACGTAGTGAACTCATTAACAAAACGACATTTACAGTTTCTGAGAACTTAATTCTTGGTTCGCTCATCGTTATTTTTGTGGTGGTTTTATTACTTGGAAATCTGCGCTCTGGTTTGGTAGTCGCTTCTGTGATTCCGTTAAGTTTATTATTCGCCATTTCTATGATGAATGTATTTGGTGTTGATGCTAATTTAATGAGTCTTGGAGCCATTGATTTCGGCATCATCATAGATGGTGCTGTTATTATTGTAGAGTTTATTGCTTTTCGAATTATTTCAGAGAATGATAAACTAAAAACACTCAATAAAGCAGAAAAACAGACCGAAATTGATGCTATTACCCTAAAAAGCGCTTCAAAAATGATGAATTCAGCCATTTTCGGACAATTAATCATTTTGATCGTTTTCATTCCAATCTTAGCTTTAAGTGGAGTGGAAGGTAAAATGTTTAGACCTATGGCATTGACGTTTAGTTTTGCTCTAATTGGTGCGATGATTTTGTGTTTAACTTATGTTCCTGTGGTGGCATCCTTATTTCTAAAACCGCATAAACCCTCTTCAAAAAATGTTTCGGTACGCTTCATGAATTTCATAAACAAAGGGTATCAGCCTATTATCAATTGGTCTTTGACGCATAAAAAAATCATGATTGTAATGTCTACAATTTTGTTAGCAACAAGCGTTTTCATATTTAGTACAATGGGAGGTGAATTTGTACCGACTTTAGATGAAGGAGATTTTGTTATTCAACCTGTCCTCAAAACAGGAACGTCTTTAGGAAAAACGATTGAAATCACGACAAAAATTGAACAAATTCTACTCGATAATTTCCCAGAAGTCGACCAAGTGGTTACAAGGATTGGAGCTGCTGAAGTCCCAACCGACCCTATGTCTATGGAGGAAAGCGATGTCATTATTAAACTAAAACCTAAAAAAGAATGGGTTTCAGCAGCAAGCAAAGATGAGTTAGCCGATAAATTTAAAGAAGCACTCTCTATAATTCCAGGTATGGATGTTGAATTTACGCAACCTATAGAAATGCGTTTCAATGAACTAATTACGGGAGTTAGAGCCGATGTTGCCATTAAGATTTTTGGAGATGATTTATCCATTTTAGCCCAAAAAGCAAATGAGGTTAAAATCTTAGTTGAAAATATTGATGGTGCCTCAGATATCATAGTAGAAAAGGTTGAGGGTTTGCCACAAATGAGCGTGCTATTCAATCGCCAAAAAATTGCTCGTTATGGTCTCAATATTTCAGATATAAATAATTTGATTTCAATGGGATTTGCAGGCGGCACAGTAGGTAATGTGTTTGAAGGAGAAAAGCGGTTTGATTTAGTAATCCGTTTAGATGAATCGAGTAGAAAAAATTTGGCCAGCCTTCAAAACTTATATGTTGATGTACCTAATGGAAACAAAATTCCATTAAGCGAATTAGCGGATATCACCTATACAGAAGGACCTGCTAAAATTTCTAGAGACGATACTAAACGACGTATTGTGGTTGGTATTAATGTTAGAAATCGGGATTTAGAATCGGTAGTAAATGACGTGAGATCCATTCTTGAGACACAATTAAAACTTCCGGTTGGTTATACGATTACTTATGGTGGTCAATTTGAAAATTTACAAAGCGCTAAAGACCGACTACTCGTCGTTGTTCCTATTGCATTGGTATTAATTTTTGTGCTATTATATTTTGCTTTTGGTTCAGTAAAAGAAGCGTTAATTGTCTATTCGGCAATTCCTCTCGCTGCAGTTGGAGGAGTTTTATTATTATGGTTTCGTGATTTGCCATTTAGTATTTCAGCAGGAGTTGGTTTTATTGCGCTTTTTGGAATTGCAGTGCTAAATGGTATTGTATTAATTGAACATTTTAAAGCCTTGCAAGAAGCGCATTCAGAAGAAGACATTGAAGCACTCGTAAAACGAGGTACAACAGAACGTTTAAGACCCGTATTATTAACGGCTATGGCAGCTGCATTAGGCTTTCTGCCAATGGCAATTTCAACAAACGCAGGTGCTGAAGTGCAACGACCACTAGCAACAGTAGTTATTGGCGGCTTATTTACTGCAACCATTTTAACCTTAGTGGTTTTACCCGTATTATATACGTGGTTTATAAATAAATCAACTTTAAAAATGAATAAAACAGCAATTACTATCATAATTGGATTTCTATTTATGTGGAATGGCCATGCGCAATCTAAGCTTACCGCTGAGCAAACTTTAGATTTAGCCATAGAAAACAACGCAAGTTTAAAGGCATCCAATTTGCAAATTGAAAAAAGCCGTGCTTTTGTAGGAAGTGCTTTTAGTTTTGATAAGACCGAGATCTATTACAATTACGACGAGAGTAATGTAGCTCTTACTGAGCCTTTAAAAGTGTTTGGAGTATCTCAAGATTTTAAATTTCCAACGGTTTATTTTGCCGAAAAGAAGGTAAATACAGCCATGGTTAATTTACAAGAATCTAAGTACAACTTACAATTTCAAAAGATTAAAAAGAAAGTATATGCTAGCTATTATCAACTGCGTTATGCAAAACAGAAAGCGAAAGCCTATCAGTTTTTAGATAGTTTGTATCAAGATTTTGCTCAAAAATCAGCACGGCGTTTTGAACTTGGTGAAACCAATTATTTAGAAACTATTACCGCCGAGTCTAAACAAAAACAACTTGAAACCATTTATAAACAGGCTTTACAAGATGTAGAATTTTCAAAAGAGCAATTGAAAGCTATTGTACAAGTAGATACTTTGGAAATTGTAGATCAAGATTTAGAAAAATTGGAATTGAACAATCCATCACTTCAAAATAATTCTGGTTTACTTTACTTTGAAAATGCTAAAAATTATCAAAACGCACTTTATAAATCTGAAAAGCAGAATGTATTACCTGACCTTAATTTTGAATATTTTCAAGGCACCAACGACCAATTGAATACAAATCTCAAAGGGTATCAATTCGGCATAAAAATACCGTTACTATTCTTCGGAAACTCTTCAAAAATTAAAGCATCTAAAATTGCTAAAGACATAATTGAAGAACAAAAACAAGAGTATGAAATACAGTTAAATGCCGAATACAAATCGCTTTTAACCACACTTAACAAATATAACGAAGCTGTAAATTATTACGACACCCAAGGCAAACGTTTAAAAGATGAAATTATAAAAACAGCCAACCGAACCTTTAAAGAAGGTGAAATTGACTTTTTTCAATATATCCAAAGTCTCGAAACGGCGAAAGACATTGAGCTATCTTATCTAGATAATTTAAACGCATACAACCAGATCGTTATTACTATTAATCACCTTATTTTAAATATTCTTTAAAGATGAAACATCTATATATCATATTATTTGCAATGCTTTTTACAGCCTGCGGAAACGAAAAAAGTAATGACCAGGTTGTTACAGAAACTGAAAATCATAATGAGGAAACAACCATTACAAAAGCACAATTTGAAAGTGAAAATATGGCTTTTGGAAATTTGGCTGAATTCGATTTTAACGAAGGCATAAACGTCAACGGCATGATTGATGTACCTCCACAAAACAAATCTAGTATTTCAACTTTTATTGGTGGTTATATTACTAAAACACCTTTATTAATTGGAGACGAAGTAAAAAAGGGGCAGCTTTTAGTCACGCTTCAAAATCCTGAGTATGTTGAAATTCAACAAAACTACTTAGAAGTCGCAGAACAATTAAATTACCTAAAATCGGAATTCAACCGACAAAAAACCTTGTTTGAAGAACAAATAACATCAGAAAAGAATTACCTAAAAGCAGAAAGCACCTATAAAAGTAACTTAGCACATTACAACGGCCTACGTAAAAAACTACAGATGATGAATATTAGCCCAAAGCGTATAGAACAAGGCACTATTTCACCGCGTATTAATTTATATGCACCAATTGACGGCTTTGTAACTAAAGTAAATGTGAGTAACGGCACCTATGTGTCACCAAGCGATATCATTTTAGAAATTGTAGACACAGATCATGTGCATTTGGAATTATCGGTTTTTGAAAAGGATATCATGGCTGTTAAAAAAGGACAAAAAATACGATTTAAAATTCCGGAAGCATCAGATGAAACTTTTGACGCAGAAGTGCATTTGGTTGGTACAACCATTGATGGAGCGAGTAGACGTGTCCAAGTTCATGGGCATGTAGATAATGAAGAAGACCATTTTATTGTTGGTATGTTTGTAGAAGCTGAAATTATTACGGAAAGTACAAAACGAATCGGTTTACCAAAAGAAGCAATTATTAATTTAGAAGATGGTGATTATGTTCTGGTTTTTGACGCCGAAGACAACCATAAAATTCATCTAAAAAAAGTTAAAATAACCACAGGAAAAGAAACCGAAGATATCCTAGAAATTTTAAATTCAGAAACTCTAAAAGACAAACAAATCTTAGTAAAAGGCATTGGCATGTTACTTAGTAACAGTGGAGGAGGCCATGATCATTAACATAAGACATAGCTTTGTCTAACTTTATTTCTAGTAAACAAAACACCCAAACGTTATAAAGCTTGGGTGTTTTTGGTTTTTATTGAAGTCTCCTGCTTACTCAGGAGTGTGTAATTACATTTTTTGAAGCCAATGCTTCACATCAACCTCAGCTTTAATGATATCTTTTAAGTCTTCAATTTTTACTCGTTTTTGTTCCATCGTATCTCTATGACGAATAGTAACCGAATTATCTTCTAAAGTATCGTGATCTACCGTGATACAAAATGGTGTTCCGTTTGCATCTTGTCTTCTATAACGTCTTCCAACAGCATCTTTTTCATCGTAAGTCACGTTGAAATCCCATTTTAAATCGTCAACAATTTGTTTTGCGATTTCTGGTAAACCATCTTTTTTCACCAATGGTAAAATAGCTGCTTTTGTAGGTGCTAATACTGCTGGTAATTTTAAAACCGTTCTGGTAGTATTGTTATCTAATTCCTCTTCCACTAAAGCAGTTGAAAATACCGCTAAGAACATACGATCTAAACCGATAGACGTTTCTAAAACGTAAGGTGTATAGCTCGCATTATCTTCATGGTCAAAATACTGTAATTTTTTACCAGAGAATTCTTCATGTTGTTTTAAATCGAAATCAGTACGCGAATGAATCCCTTCTAATTCTTTAAAGCCAAATGGGAATTTGAATTCGATATCAGTAGCTGCATCTGCGTAGTGTGCTAATTTTTCGTGGTCGTGAAAACGGTAATTGTCTTCACCTAAACCAAGTGATTTATGCCATTTTAATCGGGCTTCTTTCCAATACTCAAACCATTCTTTTTGTGTGCCTGGCTTAATGAAAAATTGCATTTCCATTTGTTCAAACTCACGCATTCTAAAAATGAATTGTCTCGCAACAATTTCATTTCTAAACGCTTTTCCGGTTTGTGCAATTCCGAAAGGAATCTTCATACGTCCTGTTTTCTGAACGTTTAAGAAATTCACAAAAATACCTTGTGCTGTTTCTGGTCTCAAATATAAGTCCATTGCAGATTCTGCAGAAGCTCCTAATTTTGTTCCAAACATTAAGTTAAATTGCTTAACGTCGGTCCAATTACGACTTCCAGCAACAGGACAAGCGATTTCGAGCTCTTCAATCAAAGCTTTTACATCGGCTAAATCTTCTTTTTCTAAAGACTGCCCTAAACGTTTTAAAATTGAATCGATTTTTTCTTGGTAACCAACAACACGTCCGTTAGTAGAAATAAATTCTTCTTTATTAAAAGCATCTCCAAAGCGTTTTTCAGCTTTTTTAACTTCCTTTTCAATTTTAGCTTCAATTTTAGCACAATAATCTTCTACTAAAACATCGGCTCTATAACGTTTTTTTGAATCCTTATTATCAATTAAAGGATCACTAAACGCATCAACGTGGCCCGAAGCCTTCCAAGTTGTTGGATGCATAAATATAGCAGCATCTAGGCCTACAATATTGTCATTCATTTGTACCATGGCTCTCCACCAATAGTCTCTAATATTTTTCTTTAATTCTACTCCATTTTGAGCATAATCATATACTGCGCTTAGTCCATCGTAGATTTCACTACTCTGAAACACGTAACCATACTCCTTTGCGTGAGAGATTACTTTTTTAAATTGATCGTCGTTTGCCATAATACTGCAAAAATAGAAAACCGCTCTGATTTACAGAGCGGTTTTTCAAAAATTATATTGATAATTATACGTCTTATTTATTTTAAGTTAAGACTTGCACTTCCTAGTTTAACATTTTCATGAAAAACATTTATAAAATAGTATCCTTTTGATAATGGTTGATCGTTATCGTCTGCCATTATAGCCGTACAAATCTCTAGATTTTCATTCTTATAATTAACCATTTCCTTATGGCTGTAGTTTAAAGAGGTATTACCAAAAAACAATTCCCCTTTATCTGAAACAACATTACCTTGTGGGCTTACAATTTGAATGTAAATAGCCTTATCTCCTTCTAAAGCCAATGGATTTTCGTTCAACGTCATACAGACATCTATAGCATTGGCACGTCTTGCACGATCCGTGTATCGTTTTTTACCCGACTTTAATTTATAGGATTGTACGTTAATATTGCTCGCTTTTATAATAGCAGCCTTATCAATTGTTTTGTATAACGAATCATTAACTTCTTCTAAGCCATGAATTTTTTTGGTATTATACTTTATAGTATTTAAAGCATAGCGTTTTTCATTCTTCAATTTTAGATTTTCAGAATTTAAAGAGTCAATAGTGCTGAGTAAAACTTTGCTCTTAGATTTTAATACGACTAGCTGATTTTTAAACTTGGTAATAATAGATAAATCACTATTTAATAAACGTAACGAATCTAAAACATCACTAGCTTCTAACTTTGCTTCTTGAAGTTGAGATGTCATAAAATTATAGTCCTGGCTCAGTTCGTCATAACTTGTTAGTAAGTCTGATAATTCACTTTCTATCAAAACTTTTTCTTGTTTTAAGAAGTCTTCATAAGATTCAATGGATTTATATTTATTGTAACTATAAACTCCTAAAACAGTTAAAACGACTAATAAAGAACTAATAATTAATCTATAATTAAATAGCTGAGGGTTAACTATCATTATTAATTTTATTAATTTAATGCGAAATTAGAGCTAAATGAAGTCTAATTTTATTTTAATCGACTAAGTGATGAAAAACTTGTTAAACTTGTTCTTTCCTAAGGTTTGTGAAGCCTGCAACACTGTTTTAGCTGATAATGAAATGGTTTTATGCACCTCTTGTAGACATCAATTACCAATAACTAATTTTCATTTTGAGAATACTGAAGACGTTAAAAAAATAGTTTATGGACGCGTAAGACTAGAAAGTGCCACCGCATTATTACATTTTTCAAAAAAAGGAATTGTACAACAAATACTTCATAATTTAAAATACAGAGGTCATGAAGATATCGGAAAATCGTTAGGTCAATGGCTTGGTGCAGAATTAGCAACTGTAGAGACTTACAAAGATATAGACGTTGTGATACCGGTGCCTTTATATAAATCTAAATTGAGAAAACGTGGCTACAATCAAGTAGCTAAATTTGGACAAGAAATTGCAAAAGCACTCAAAGCGGACTACAACGACACGGTTTTAATAAAAACAAAATCGACTAAAACACAAGTTTTTAAAGGGCGCTTAACACGTTGGAATGATGATGGAGCCGTATTTGATATTTCCGAAAATAAATCCTTAACCGGAAAACATATTTTATTAGTAGACGATATCATTACGACCGGCGCAACAGTTGAATCTTGTGCTACTGTTTTGTTAAAAATTGATAATATTAAGTTAAGTCTTGCGACAATGGCAATTGCAGATTGATTTTTTCGTTTCTAAATAAATTATATTGTTTCTTTGTGCTAAATTATTTTGAGTAGATGCGTTTATCATTACTACGAGTTTTAAGTCTGATTTTAATTGCAATAAGCATTGCAAGTTGTGCCAATCGTGGGACTCCTACCGGAGGAGAAAAGGATATTTTACCACCTGAGATTACTAAATCTGTCCCAGAAAATTTTTCGACCAATTTTAAAGGTGATGAAATTAGAATTTATTTTAATGAATACGTTAAAATAAAAGACCTTCAGAAACAACTTATAGTGTCTCCACCAATGGATAACGCTCCTGTTATAACTCCATCAAGTTCCGCCAGCGAATATATCTCAATAAAAATAATTGATACTTTAGACGCCAATACAACCTATGCTTTTAATTTTGGTGAAAGCATTGTAGATAACAATGAAGGCAACCCATATCCCTATTATCGCTATGTGTTTTCTACTGGAAACACCATAGATTCTTTGTCTGTAAAAGGGTATGTGGTAGATGCTCTGAAAGAAAAACCAGACACTTTTATTTCTGTGATGCTATATGAGGTGGATTCTACATATACAGACTCTATTGTTTACAAGAAAAAACCACGATACATTACTAATACACTAGATAGTGTTACAACATTTAGTATTGATAATATTAAACCTGGAACCTATAAATTGATTGCTTTAAAGGATAAAAATTCTAATTATTTATTCAATCAAAAAAATGACAAAATAGGTTTTAAAGAAGAGGTGATCACCGTACCAACGGACGACTCTTACGAACTGAAACTTTTTAGCGAAAAGGTAAATTACAAAGCCATTAAACCCTCGCAAGATGGTGAAACACGACTCATGTTCCCATATGAAGGAGATTACGAAGCTATACGTATTAACGTGCTTGGAGACACACCTGAAGGTTACAAATCTCGAATTGTTAAATCCCCTACAACAGATACCTTATACTATTGGTATACCCCAAAATTTGAAATTGACACCACATTTTTTATCGTCACTAACGACAAACAAATAGACACCTTTAAACATCGTTTCAGAACCATAAAAGGTGATTCTTTAAAGTTAAAACCCGTCGCACAAGGCTTATTAAATTTTAATGAAGATTTCACTATTGAATCCAACATTCCATTGATTAGAATTGATACTACAAAAATTAAAATTATTGACAAAGATTCTTTAGCTGTACCATTAAAAGTGGAATACGATTCTATTTTTAACACGTACAAATTTCCTATTGACAAGCAAGAAGATCAAAAATATAATTTCACCATGCTTCCTGGAACATTCACCGATTTTTTTGAAGACACTAACAAAGACACTTTAACTTACTCTATTAGAACCAAAATGAAATCTGAATATGGTAATATTAGAGTCAATATAAGAAATGCTAAATTCCCTTTAATCGTTCAATTGGTTAATGAGAAAGGAGACGTTTTATATGAGCAATATACTAAAGATTCACCTATTGTAGATTTTAGAAATTTAGTCCCAAGAAAATACAAACTTCGCGCTATTTTTGACACCAATGGGAACGGGAAATATGATACTGGAAATTTCTTATTAGGCATTCAACCGGAACGTGTTAGCTACTCAGAACCGATAGAAGAAGTGCGCTCTAATTTTGATTTTGTTGAAGAATTTACACTTTTAGACTAAAGTCATCTCTATCATTTAAAAAATTCAATTTCTCTCGGTATTTTGTAATCACCTCTTTTTCTAAAACCACAATTGCCGTAGCATCTTGGTTTTCAGTTAAGTTATCCAATCTATTACCTAAAACATCATACGCTACCGAATGACCAGAATATTCGTGGTTATTGCCATCTAACCCTACTCTATTAACGCCTATACAATACGTCATATTTTCGATAGCTCTTGCTTCTAACAGAGCATCCCAAGCTTTAATACGTACTTTAGGCCAATTGGCAACGTAGATTAAAAGGTCATATTCCTCAGTATTTCTCGCCCAAACAGGAAAACGTAAATCGTAACAAACCAATGGACAAATTTTCCAACCTTTATAATTGAAAATTACTTTTTCGGTTCCAGCCGTGTACACCTTATGCTCACCTGCTAAAGTAAATGTATGGCGTTTATCATAAGTTGTAATTGCACCAGAAGGCTCAACACAAACCATCCGGTTATAAAAATTGCCCTGTTCTGTAATCACAAGACTTCCCATAATTACAGCCTGCTTAATTTTTGCTGTTTGCTTTAGCCATATTATAGTTTCCCCTTCCATGGTTTCAGCCACAGAAGCCGGATTCATTGTAAAACCAGACGTAAACATTTCTGGTAAAACAATAAGATCAACGTTGGTTACAATAGCGTCAATCTTATCACTGAGTAAACCTCTGTTTGCTTCTGGGTTTTCCCAGACCAATTCGGTTTGAAGGATAGCAACTTTCAATTCTTTAGTCATAACTTTAAAATTACAAATTTGATTTCAAAAAGAGGTATAAAAAAAAAGCAATCTAAAAGGAAA
>NZ_JAHKPN010000041.1 GCF_018860545.1 Winogradskyella psychrotolerans
AGCCAAGAGCTAAGAAGCCCTGCGTTTAATAATACAATCTAAAATCCAATACTTTGCAGGCGTTATAATGTCTTTGGTGCAACTCTTCTACCACAGCAAACATATCATCATCTTCTTTAAATAAATTAAAGAAGGCTTCATCGAGTTTTGTGCTTGCTATGCCATTATAGGCATGACCATAACCAGAAATCGCTTTTGCTCCCGTGATATCTAAAAAATACTGTGCTTCTTCTTCGTCTAAATCTAGAATTTTGGCATTTGAAAAATGTAAAATCTTTCCGTCTAATTGGCCTTCAAAAAGTTCTGCAATTTCCTGTAAACTATAGTAGTAGTCATTTAAACAAATGGTATTGGCTTCTCCCCTAATCACCAAATAGATGATTTCATAATCTTTAAAATAATGATCATCTACTACCAGCGCGTTTAGGCTATCTTCTAGGCCCTCAATGGTGTCGCAGGTTTTGTAGATACTGGCTATGCCATAGTTTAGGGCCAATTGCTCTAAGTTTTCTTGGGCTTCGGTTACCGTGTTGGCGTCTACATCATCAACTCCTTCTAAGCAATAAATAAAATACTCTGTTTCTGTAATCTGTTCTTGGGGTAATTGTGGTCTTTTTTCTAGCAAGCTTCTAAATTTATGCGGCGTTTGTAAAGTGCGAAATTAAAAGAATGTTTTTAATGTTTTTAGTGGTTTGGGGTGAAATTTTGTTATGTTTTATATGAATTTGCTTCTAAAAAACAAATTGCTGAAGCTTTTGGTGCTACCAATTTTATGTATTTGTTTGAAATGTTGAAGGAGCGTTATGGTGTTTAGACGGGAACTATTTGTTTAAGTGTTATATCTAATTTAGCTTTTTATCATCACACCAGACCATAGAAATAAAACAACTAATCTAAAATATAAGGAATTACATTTTTTCTCTTATTATATCTTATAATTTTAGTATCAGAAGTTATCAAAGCACATTCCATTGTCATAGCTGCTGCCAATATTTGCTTATCGTGATTATCAAAATTATATTTTGGTTCTATATCTTTAATTTTAATGAAGTTTTCTAAAACTTCTTTATCAAAAGGCTGGATTTCCATATTTTCTCTTTCAAAAATTCTTAAGTAAATCTCGGTTTTAATTCTTTCAGCATCTTCTTCCGTCCTAAACCATTTTTTAAATAACTCAATAAATACAGTGGATGGAAAAATTAAATTTATTTCTGTAGAATAAAAAGCACTATCTATTATTTCAATAGACTCTTTGCTAATTGAAATATTAGAACCAATAAGTATTTTTGAAAAATATGATATTAACGCACAAGTATCAACTACATAAGTACTTTTCATTTCTCTATACGGTTTTGCGCTTCAATTAATTCTTCTTCTAGAGTCAAAGAGGAGCCAAAATCATTTTTAAAAAGAGATTCTAAAAACCGAATATCTCCTTCTTGTATTTCAAAATGGCAAGTATCCACCTGTGAATAGATACTTTGAACTAAATTAGAACAATCAATACCTCTTTTTTCTAATTGTTCAATCACGATAGATAAAAAATGATTAAACGAGATTAACTTTCTTTGCCATGAGATGGAGTCATTAAATAAATCGTTTATGTATTCATTATCATCTTCAAAATCTTTATGTTTCAATAATAGTACCGAAACAAATTCTTTTAATTCAATAGGCGTAAATATGTGATACAATTTATTTAGTTTTTGATTTTTTAAATAAATCTTCTGTCGATTCGGAAGAAATATCTTCGTTTTTACCGTTGACAGATTCTTCCTCAACTTTTCCTAACTGACTATTTACAAATGCTTCATCAATAGATTCTATTTTCTGATCAGCAGCTTTCTCAATTAATCTATGGGCATTTGCTAAAATTGTAGAAGCATTTAATTCTGCTTTTTCACTAATTATTTTTACTGCTTCTTTTGTAAAAGGATTAAGGCTGTCTTTTTTAGAATCAATTCTATATTTCTCCAAGTATTTCTCTAACATTAGTACAGCGTGATCTATAGTTAACTTATCAAACCTTATTACATTCAAAGCATTATCATCATTCATAGGACTTCTTCTATCCATACCAGAAACTGCCCATGCTTCCTCTACTAATCTTGGTACACCAGCGTGCAATACTAAAATTAAATTATAAAATCCAATTTTTGCATTTTCTAAAATACCATCAAAGAAATTAGTTCTTAGCTCAAGAGCAAATTCTTGTTTAAGTTTTTTACTCTGAAAGTCAGGTATTCTTTCAAAGTCATCGACGATTAAATATGCTCCATTAAATCCAGCGGCTTCAAAAAGTAATACTAAGTCGTTAAATAGAAATTCAATTCTATCTTTACCTTTCTTAAGTGTTTCATAATAACATTTTTTAAAGTCTTTTTGATTAGTTATTTGTGTTGAAAAATATGTTGATTTATCCTTATTTAATGGAAAGGTATTGTTCGTTTTCTTTAATATTTCGTTTTCTTTATATATTTCTTTTGTTATTGACGCGATTTCTATATTATTTTCTCTGTACCATTTTAAGTCATTAAGCTTATCAACTAAATCATCTTCAGTTTCAAAATTATCAGTATCAGCATTAGGATATAATTCATTTATTACTCCTAACCTTAACGATGCCAAAGAATAATTTATTAAATTTTTATCTAAAATTGTATCAAAAATCAAATCAGTAAAACTATAGAATGTCTTAGTCCTTCCACTTACTTCTGGGGTTATATGTAAACCAAAACATTTGTTTTGTTCATTTGATATATCCAAACAATATTCTTCATTTATTTCTTCCAATAAATTGAGTGCAAATGCAGATTTACCATTACCTCTACCAACATATGAATAATCAAGAATATAACCCAATCTTATATGATTCGGATCACTTTGCGGAACTTTGATGAAATTTTTTATTATTTGCTCATGCTCTTTTTCTCTAATTCTTGATTCATAAATACTTCCATTGTATCTAATATCATCATTATTTTTATTAACATAAGGTGTATTTGGAAATGGGTTTTCTTTAAGATTAAGAAACTGATAACGACCTTCGCTATCTATGCTATGTTTGGATTTTGGTTTTCTTAATAAATTTGACATAATCTATTTTTTATAATCTATAGCAATTATATTTTTTTGCTGATTGTTAATTATTACTGGTTCTCTCTTCAAATACATTGCACTAGTTTCTTGTGGTAATCTATCTGCCTCAAGGGATATTTGTATTTTAGTTTCACCTTTTAAGCTTTCATTATAAGTTTCTTGAAGAAAATTATTAAATATAAAAGTAGGTAATTTAAGTTTATAACATACTTTTTCTCTTAAGTCTGAAATTCTTATAAAATTTGTTCTTTTATTATTTTTTAAATCAAAATAAGAATTGTGCAAAGTATCAATAAATTTATTTTTATTATTCTTCCATTTAGGTTTATGTATAAATAAAAACTCTCCTTGTCCATAATCGTAAGCTTTTACTAAATCATTGTTTTTATTATCCTCAACTATAATTGAAGTTGGATAAACAAGTCTTCCATCAAAATTAGGATAAAATTCAGTTGTATGAATTACGCCTAGTTGCTTACCTCTTTCAACCCAGATATTGAATGTCGTAAAAGAAAAAGGATACTCATAAATTTCGTTTAAAAAATAATTTAACCAAAATTTTCTAAATCTTCCAATTATTGCATTGTACTTTAACGAATTAAATAAATTATCTAAA
Source organism: Winogradskyella psychrotolerans (assembly GCF_018860545.1). Classification (GTDB taxonomy): domain Bacteria; phylum Bacteroidota; class Bacteroidia; order Flavobacteriales; family Flavobacteriaceae; genus Winogradskyella; species Winogradskyella psychrotolerans_A. The sequence goes on from NZ_JAHKPN010000041.1 coordinate 3,716, forward strand.
TCACCTGAGACTAATATATCATCATCTATTAACTTTTTAATAAGCTCTTTCTCAGGTTCTTTGAGAGACATTTTAACTGATAAAAATTTCTCTATATCTTTTTCAAGCGTAACTCTTAATTTGTTAGAGTATTTAATTAGATGATTGTTAGTTTTCATCTCCTTTTTGTCAAACCCTAATTTTCTCGGAGAATAAATAGGGAATATTAGTAATCCATTCTTACTACTGTTCTGTTCATAACAGAGTTTAATTAAATGATAAAATGCAGAGTACTTCTTTTCTAAAATTTTTAAAATCACATCATAAAAAGCTCTTTTGTCTCTAAGCCCAATATTCAGTGTGTTCCTTCCTTTCTTTGTTAAAGACAATAAATGCTCTTTTTCATTTAACAAACCACAAGATAATGATTCACTAATTACCTGCTTAAAAGTGTATTTATATCTTGCTACCTGAGAATCAGATAATTCTTCACTATCATCAATGATAAGTTTTTTATATTTTGATTCTCCTAGTCTTTCTTTTTCTTTTAATGTTTTGAAGACTGTAAAGATTTTTTGTGGATCATCTGAGATATTGCAACTTTGTAGAAGTATGAGAAAATAATCTAAGAAATAGAATTTCTTAACTCCTTGTGGAGTTGATTCAGTAATATTAAAAAAATTTCTTTTACTCACTATCCAATCATTTTATTGATATATCAAAGATAATATAAATTAACACGATTTACTTTGTACTTCCAATCAAACGCTCCAATTAAAAATCAAAGCCAAACGATACGCACTATCTCTAAACCAGCAAATCTACCAGAACCAGCAAAATCGCGCCATTATAGAAATCTGTTTTTAAAAGCAATACATTGACATCGGTTTTAATAACTCAAACTTCAAACCACCAAATTAGCTTTCTCATCAGCTAATCCAATATCCACAACACTACCAGAGTTAAAATTTAAAAAATCAGATTCAATACCATCACTAAAGATGATGCCTTTTGTAGGCATATTGGATTCTATTTTTAATGTGGTGTTTTCTGTTATGATGCCGTAACCGATATTAGTTTGTGATTGTTTACTTAAGAATGGTTCTCTTACGACAAAGACAAGTTGGTTGGCATTCCATTCTAATTTGTTGCTACAACGACTTTCATTATGAAAATATTCAGAAATATTATTCGTCATATTAAAAATAGAACTTAACCAACCTGTAGAACCTGCTCCTGTTGATACTATAATACCACTAGAGGATTGTTGTTCTTTGATGCCCTTATATTCTATGCTATATCTAGACGATACGTGTGAATCTGCACCGATGTAAAAATCATTAAAAGCCAATAATTCTTGGCCATCGTTTAAAGTAGCTTTCGCCATGGTGACTTGTTTGGAGTCGTATGTTCCTTTAAGCATCTTTTTGAGCAGGTTTTTTAAATCGTTGGGTGCATGTTTTAATAGAATACCATCATAGCGTTTAGGATCTGGGTTGATACCTATGATTGGTAATCCGTTAACGTATTTAGCTGTATTAGCGACTAAGCCATCTTGCCCAATGACGAGTACGATATCTTTTGCTGTAAACATATAGGTTGGCAGAAAAGACCGATTGATCACTTTGTATTTGAGACCATCGGTGATGCTTGTTTTAATTTTTGAAAGGGATTCATAAAACGTATGATGTTCGCTTTCAAAAAAGGCAAAGTCTCTACCAGAACTTTCAATATAAAATTTGGCTTGCGCTTTAGAGTTGAATCTTTCGATTAATTGCTCAAGCCGTGTTTTGTCTCTAATTATTATGACGTTTTCGAATTTCATGTTATTTACTTTTGGTAAGAGACTCTAATAAGTCTGGAGAGATATTAAGATTTCCAATTTTATCTGCATTTTCCGCCAATTCTCTAAAGGCTAATGCGATGTTATTGCTTGGATCATTGCCGTTATTACTGATGGCCATTAGGGTTTTCCAGTCTAGCTCTTTGTATGGTTTTAAGTTGGCATTTAATACATACTCCTTCACATCTGCTTCTTTTTTCTCGTTGGTTACTTGAATATCTATAAGCGCTTTCTTTTGTTCTTCTAGAGCGATACTAGAGGTCATATTCATTTCGTTAAGTTTCTGCTCGTTTTCTTGCTTTACCACATCGGTTTCCATTTTCTTTTCTACAATTTGCTTTTGCTTCTCTTCTACTGCTATTTCCGTATTAAGTTCACTTTCTTTGATGATGCGTTCTTGTTCTACGGCAAAATTTCTACGCTCATAAACTGCTTGATCGGCTTCTTTTTGTAAAGACTCTCTTGTTTGTGCTTCTAAGGCTCTTGCCATTTCTGGATTTGGAGAGACGCCAAGTACATTGACACTAAGAATTTCTAGGCCTAACATTTTTACGGTTTTAGAGTCTTGCACGCTAGTGAATATTTCGTTTTCGATGCCTTCTAATTGTCGTAAGGCTTCTTTAAGACTTAGTTTCTGAATAATAGAGGCACTTGCTGTTTGTGCTTCATTAATAATACGTTGTTGTATTTTTTCGTAGTCGCTCTTTAAATACTGTTTTTTACTATTGACTGTAAAGTCTAAAGTCTCTGCGAGTTGCTTTGGCTGTACAATTTTATAAGTCACTTGACCTTGTATGGTCACCTCTTGGTAATCTTTAGTGGTTTCGTTAAATACAAATTGAAAATCATTACTCTGCACCGGAATAGACACTATTGATGCATTTGGAGAGAAATAAAAGAATGATAATCCTCTTCCCTCTTTCTTAATTTTTCCGTTTTGATAATGAATAACGTAATTCATTGAGTCGAATTTGATATAATTTATTCCTAACATAATATGAAGTATTTAAGGTTATTTGCGTAATTATAACACAAATGTAAATCGAAATAAATTATCCACCAACTTTATTATGCGTTATTTTTACGCAAACTATTTAAAGTGTTGATTTAAAAGGGTTTATATTTCGAATATAATACCTTCTTCTTTTAATTGGAAATAACGTTTGGGATTGAATTGGAATAAATTTGCTGGTCGACCAGACCCTTTTGATACTTTTTCATCGAGTTCATCTAACACATTTAAGCCCACTATTTTCTTACGGAAGTTACGTCTGTCGATATCGCGACCTAGTAAAGTAGTATACAGTTTTTCTAAGTCTGAGAACGGGAATTTTTTATCTAATAATTCAAAGCCTATAGGCTCGTAGGTTATTTTACCTTGCAAGCGCTCTATTGCTGCTTTTAAGATTACTTTATGGTCGAATGCTAATTTTGGTAATTCATTAATATTAAACCACTGTACTTGTTCGGCATCCGTTGAAGCCACAATTTTATAAGCGTTTGGTCGTACCAGTCCAAAATAGGCCACAGACACTACTCTACCTCTTGGGTCTCGGCTTGGCTTTCCGAAGGTGTATAGTTGTTCTAGATAATTAATCTTAATCCCTGTTTCTTCATGTAGTTCTCTTTCAACAGCTTCCTCTAAGGATTCTTCATTAAATACAAAACCACCAGGAATAGCCCATTCTCCTTTAAATGGTTCGTATTTTCTTTTGATTAATAATACAGATATGTTGCCTTCTTCGTAACCGAATACAACAGCATCTACAGAAAGTTTTATAGATTGATTACTCATTATGTGTAGTTTGTACACAAAAGTATAAATTTAAACTTGGTTGTACTAACGGTGGATTTAAATTCTTGGATTCTTGGATTCTTGGATTCTTGGATGATTAGATTGTTAGACTCAGTTAGATTGTTAGATGATTAGATAGTTCTCGATACATTTCTTAATGCTTCGTTGTACTTCTCATTAAGAAGCACTCGAACTGACGTGAAGGTTCTCGATACATCCTGACAGAAAAAGTCGGGACACTCCAACTGATCTCAACGGTTTTATTGCGTTCCGGATTTAGGCAAGGTAAAATAAAAAGTGCTGCCACTACCCTCTTCGCTTTCTAGCCATATGCTGCCTTTGTAAAAGGTGATGATTTTTTTTACGATAGAGAGTCCGATGCCCGAAGACGAGCTGCTACTTTCTAATTTGGTAAAGACCTTGAAGATTTTTTCGAAATAGTCGGGTTTAATACCCACTCCGTTGTCTTTGACATGGAACTGATACAGATCGTCCTGCGCTGTGCAGCCAATTTCTATAGTGCCTTGGTCTTTATCACTATACTTAATGGCATTTTGAATTAGGTTTTGGAAGACTTGTTTAAATCTCCAGGTATTGCCATAGAGGCCCGGAAGGTTCTCTTGTACGGTAATGCTGATGTGTGAAGAGATGAGCAAGGTTTGTAAAACCTCTGTGATAAGTGTATTAAAGTTGACCAGTTTGTCTTGTTGTTCTAATTTATCAATGGTAGAGTAATCCAGAATACCTTTAATCAGGAAGTCCATTTTCTCAACATTAAACAACACCTGATGCAAGGGTTTTAAATCGCTTTCAGTAAAGGCGGCTTTATGATCGTCCATAAACCAACTGATTAGGGTGTGGATATTGATGAGTGGAGCTTTAAGATCGTGAGACACCACGTGGGCGTATTCGTTAAGTTCTTCGTTTTGCAAGGATAAGTGTTGTAAGAGCTCTTCCTTCTTCTTTTCTTGTGCCTTGATGCGCTCTTCATTCTCTTTACGCTTAATAACATTGACGAGCATATTAGCGTATACAAAGAGAATGTCTTTTTCGTTTTCGGTGTATTTGTTTAATTTCTTAACGGCATCGAATCCAATGAAACCAATGAGTTCTCCGTTTTTAATTTTTGGGATGGTGATAAGACTTTTAATGCCTTGAGGCTCTAGTACAGCTCTGAGGCCTAGTTCTCCATCTTCGGGTAATTGACTGACGTCTTCAACATAAAAAGCGTTTCCGTTTTTGTGTGCTTCAATCCATTGCGGAATGTAATCGATAGGTATATTTTGAAGGTTGTGAATTTCGGGCTCTATATCTGTAGCACACCACTCATAAGTATTAGAGGTGGTATTATCTTTAAAATTATAGGTAAAAATATAGCTTCTATCAGATTCTACGAATTCTCCAATTTGTTGTAATGAGGTGCGGATCAGTGTATCGACATCCGATAAATCGGCATTGATATAGGTGGTAGAAATGCTTATAAGTAAGTCTTGAAAGCGCAACTGTCTTTCTATAATTTTATCTTTTTCCAACTGTGATTGCTTTTCTGTTTTAAGGTGTATGCTTTGTGGAGGGGAAATTTTTGACATGCTGTTTACTCGATTTAAACACTTTTATTTAGCTCTTTACTTCGCCTAATATACTCGTTACGTTTTTATAAAAAAAATGAGACAGTCAAACGGAGGTTTATTAACGTTGCATGACCATAGTTTTATTTGGGGTTTGGGCAAAGAAATATGAAAAACTTAACCCAGTTAACTCAATAGAACCCGTATCTTTGCAAAAATGAAAATGTCTCCAAAATATAAAATTATGAAACAGATTATTATAGTAGTTACAGCCCTCATATTTAGCACCACAACCTATGCTCAATTTCAAGTGTCTGCCAGTGGTGGTTACGCGATAAGCAGTGCAGGTATGAAATTAGGTGAAACCCAAACGTCTAGCAGTACAGAAAACTCGTATGGTAGTTATGGTGAAGGTTTAAACGCTCAATTACGAGGTACTTATTTTTTTAATGATGCTATAGGTGTTGACTTGAGTTTAGGCTATCTTCATGGCTCTGACCAAACGGTATCTAAAGTGAATTTAACAGGTTATGAAGTCGATGCTATTGCCAGAGCACGTGCCTTTGGAGCTGCGGCATCTATTGTGTATAAGTTTAATCCTAATATTTACGCACGACTTGGTGCATTGGTTAAATTAGGTGGAAAAACAGAAGCGGTTGTCTATCAGAAAGCGACGTTTTCGCAAGCGGAAGCCGATGCTATTGGCGTGCCATTAGGGTCGTATTCTGAAACCAATTATGTTGAAGATTACCACGGTCAATTTCCTTTAGGCTTTGTGGCGGCTTTGGGTTATGAACATCCATTGAATGATCATTTTAGTCTTTTTGCAGAAGCTGAGTATTATGGTATTAGTTTAAAACGAAAAGATTCTGAAATCACTGAGTTTAATACTGATGTGGTTTTAGCTGATGGTACGGTTGCTGTACGTGGGCTTTACTCTTTAGATAATTTACCAGCAGGTGTCAACAAAACCACAACCTATGTTGATGAGTTGTCTAACGATAATACGGATACCTCAAAGGAACTAGCGGTAAAAGTACCGTATTCATCGTTTGGGATTAACTTTGGTGTGATTTATAAGTTTAAAAAATCGACTGCAGATAAAACAAATTAAATTGAACGTTTAAGACGTTATAGATACATTAAACTCCTAGTAACTCTAGGAGTTTTTTTATGCCTTAGGTTGTAGTTCGTTCATGATCTCCGCAAATAATTCGTATGATCGAATTCTATCATTGCTATCGTATACGTGCGTGACTGCAATTAATTCGTCGGCTTTAGTTTGATCTAAAAATTCTTTAACCTGAGCTTTTACGGTGGCTTTGCTACCAATAAATGAATATTTCAACATTTGATGCACTTGCGGATTTCGCATAATATCCCTTAAGTCGTCCGTCATATCTGTTGGAGGTTGCACTTTTGCGCGTCTGCCTGTAAAAATGCCGACAATCATCCGGATTAAGGAGGTGGCTAAGCGTTCGGCTTCCGCGTCAGTCTCGGCGATAATAATGTTGACACCGGCCATAACGTAGGGTTGTGCTAAAGCATTAGACGGTTGAAATTCTTTGCGGTACGTCGCTATAGCATCCCATAAATGAGTGGTAGCAAAATGACTAGCAAAAGCATAAGGCAAGCCTTTTTTTGCTGCTAAATGTGCACTATCTGTGCTAGAACCTAAAATATAAATAGGCACCTCTACTCCTTCTGCTACGGTGGCACGTACTTTAGCATCTTCATTTTCTATATCGAAAAAGGTTTGTATTTTATCCACTTCCGCGGGAAAGGAATGTGCTGCCTGCATAAAGTCCGAGCGAATGGCTTCCGCCGTTTCTTTATCTGTTCCTGGTGCTCTTCCTAAGCCTAAATCGATGCGATTAGGATATAGGGTTCCGAGGGTTCCAAATTGTTCGGCAATAATTAGTGGAGAATGATTAGGTAACATAATACCACCAGAACCTACGTTGATGGTTTTTGTGCCTTGCGCCACATAGCCAATGAGTACAGAGGTGGCACTACTTCCAATATTTTCGGCATTGTGATGCTCTGCCAACCAAAATCGCTTGTAGCCAAAGCTTTCTGCTTCTTGTGCCAATTGTAAAGCATTATTAAAAGTAGCTTTAAGTGTTTGGCCTTCAGATACTAAGGCAAGGTCTAATATGGAATATGCAACGTGCTTAGGATTCATAACTATATTCGAATATAAATTTTGGGGTTAAAACGTGAAATTACAATTTCATAGTCGTTTTCTTTATTAAATAATTACTAAATTATTGCTAATTATAAGGACTCAAACTATGGTGATTTTGGATTCAAATAAGCGCTAAGGAGTTACAGCTTTGTATTAGAGTTTTCTAATGCTTTTCTAATGTGTTCACTATCCCAATGTTTGTCAAAATCGACTATACCTCTTTTAAAATCGGCACCCAATAATTCCTCTTGCTCTTGTAACTCTTTCCTCGCTTTAAAAATATAGTCATCACCTCGCTTCGATGTTTTAGCTAGACGCCTTAAACTGGTTTCGTCATACTTTATAAAGTTTTTAACCTGTCGTTTTAGTGTGTATTTTCTAAATCCAATTTTGTGCAGTACTTCACTAGCCATTGCCAATGAGGTTTCTAAGGATTCTCTATAGATGTTGTCGTGACCAAGGTTTAATAATTCATATGCATCGTATCTGTTTTTGGTACGAATTAACATCTCGACATGTGGATACTTTTCCTTCACAATTTTACTAATGGCTTTAGATACATTGAGCTTATTGGTGGCTACGATGATGATTTTGGCATCAGCAATTCCGGCAGATTCTAGTAAATCTAATCGTGTGGCATCACCATAATAGACTTCAAATCCCATTTTACGAAGAAAATCTACACGGTTAGAATCTTGATCTAGAATTGTAGCTTCAATACCATGCGATCTTAAAAAACGGCCAATAGTACTACCGAAATGCCCAAATCCAACAAGAATTATTTTGTGGGATTTTGCAATATGATCCATTGGGCGCTTAATAGATTGTTTAGTGCCCACTTTTGGAAGTATCACACGCTCATTAAGCATACTAATAATAGGGGTTAATGCCATACTTAGTGCTGTAATAACGAGCATCATATCCATTTGCTCCTGTTCTAAAATGTGAAGGCTAAACGCGAATGATAATAATACAAATGCAAACTCACCTACTTGGGCTAAACTGAATGTGAGTAATAGTTTTTGATCTAATTTTAATTTAAATACCTGTGCCGTGATATATAATACTAATGCTTTTAATAAAATGATGGCTAGTAAAAGTCCACCAATAGTAAGCGGACTTTTGGCAATGACGATAAAGTTAATAGAGGCACCAACAGCCATAAAAAACAAACCGAGTAGCAAGTTTTTAAAGGGTTCTAAGGTACTTTCTAATTCGTGTTTAAACTCACTATTAGATAACACCACACCACCTAAAAAGGCCCCTAATGCTGGACTTAATCCTACCAGTTCCATAATAAACGAAATACCAAACACAATTAAAAAAGCGGCTGCAATTAACAATTCTCTCACACCAGTTTTGGCTACTTTTCTAAGCATAGGCACAATAATAAAACGGCCTAAAACAATAATTACTATAACAGATGAAATAATGGCTAAGGTTTGCAATCCTAATGGTAAGCTTTCAATTAAATTTGCAGAAGTACTATGGTCGTCTGTCGCAGTTGTGTTTCCTGTGTTTGCTAAAAGCGGCATGGCACCAATCATAAAAATGACAATGATATCTTGAAAAAGTAAAATTGAAAATGCAGAGGTTCCGAACGTTGTAGGCATTAAGCCTTTTTCTTTTATCGTTTGCATGGCTATCGCAGTAGAAGAAAGTGCTATGGCCATTGAAATCACTAAGGTGACCTCCCAATCAAACCCAAGTAATGAAAACAATAAAAAGGATAATAGCATTGTTCCACCTACCTGAATTCCTCCCATACCAATAATGGTTTTTCTCATGTTCCAAAAGTTCTTTGGTTCGATTTCTAAACCAATAAGAAATAACATCATTACCACTCCGAATTCAGCAAAATGAAGAATATCATCACCCTCCTCTCCGATAAAACCTAAAACGTAGGGACCAATTAATATACCAGCCAACAAATAGCCAATTACAGAACTTAATCCCAAGCGTTTGGCTATAGAGACACAAATAATAGCGCCTGCTAAAAAGACAATGGCCATAAAAAGTAAACCTCCAGTCATGTTTAAGTGGTTTTAAGTTGTGGGATATCGTTTATAAATGAAAGCTTTTCAAAATCTTGTAAGGAGAGATCTGCCTGAAGTAAATCGATTAATTTTCCGTAACTGATTTTATAATTATGTAATACTTCATCCGAGATACTATGCGTACCCATAACCGCAAACGGTGGAAAGTACGTCATGCCACACAAATTAGACGTTTGTTCAAAAGGTCTTAAAAACTGTTCTACCGTAAAACTGTTATAGCCAGCGGAACAGTATACCTCTTTAGAACCACCCGTTGTAATGGCATTTAAACAAATTTTATTATGCAGTGCTTTCCCTTTTGGTCCATAAGCCCAATTAAACTCTAAAACCATATCTATCCATTGTTTCATTAAAGGAGGACAACTGTACCAGTAAAACGGATGATGCCAAATGATGATATCGTGCTGTTCTAATAATTGTTGTTCTCTTGGAACGTCAATATGAAAATCTGGATATTGCTCGTATAAATCGTTGATAGTCACGTTTTCTTTATCTCTAATATGATTAATTAAAGGTAAATTGGCTCTAGACTTTTCGAGTTTAGGATGCGCAAATAGAATTAGAATCTTTTTCATGTTATAAAACTAACAATAAAAAAGGTTACATAAAGTTGGTTTTCCTATATGTCTCAATTGATTGTTTTTGTTGTTTAAATGTACAATTTGAGTTACAAGCGTTTTAATTCGGGCAGCATGGCTTCATTTTTATTTTGAAATAATTCTTCATTGCGTAACACTTCATTTAAAAATTGAATCACTTCGAGTATATATGGTCCCTTATTGAGCATAATACATTCTGCTTTAAAAGCATTGTTGATATCTGACATCTCTGAACGCGATGGAATACCTTTTTTTGCTAAATTCTCTAGTACTTGAGTCGCCCAAATAACAGGTGTATGCGCAGCGGTACACATTCGAAGAATTTCGTTTTGAACCCGTCCTATATTTTGCCAGCCAACTTCGATAGCCAAATCGCCTCTTGCAATCATAACACCAAAAGCGTTTGTTTTGGTTTTGGTGTCTAAAAGTATATCTTTTAGATTGTTATACGCTTGTTTGGTTTCTATTTTTAATATCACACCCAAGTTATTGGAGTTATGATATGCCATGAGTTCAAACAATTCTTTTAAATCGGCTGTGGTATTAACAAAACTAAAATTAACGATGTCTGCATATTTAGCAATAACCGCAAAATCTATCTTGTCTTTTGGTGTTAAACCTGCAATTTCCAAATTAGATTCTGGAAGGTTAATTCCTTTGTCAGTCTTCAGTTTTTCACCATTTATTTTACATCGCGTAATGTTGACGCTTATCTTTTTTGCTTCTACAGCAGTAATCGTACCTTCAATTTTTCCATCATCAAAATAGATATGTTCTCCTGGTTTTACTTTTGAAATGATATCAGGGAAACTGCATCGTATTTGTTTTTCTATATTTAAGATTGGCAGGCTATCATCTATAATCTCTATAGTGTCACCTTGGTTTAATTTAATATAAGTTTGGTCTTCAGAACCTAATACCGTTCTAATTTTTGGTCCACTTAAGTCCATGGCGATAGTGACATTTCGATTGTGCTTTAAGGCTGCTTTTCGAATATGTTTCACCATTGCAATCCACTCGGTTTCCGAATCGTGAGCACAATTTATGCGTGCAGAATTCATACCTTGTATGACGAAATTCTCAACCATTAGGTAGTTATTCGCAGCTTCTGAAGGCATAGTAACCATGAGTCTCACACGTTTTATTCTAGACTTTCGCCCAAGAAGCCTTTTCGTGTTTTTGTTCAATTTTTTTTCTGCGCGTGCAATGGTGATTCGCTTTTGTCGCTTTAGATGGTCTGGCTCATGTAACAAACCGCAGACCAAACGGTGTAAAAGATAAAGTGAATGTAGCATATGGTCTTCCGAACGTGCCAAACGCGACGCTCCAATTTTTTTTAATTTTTTTTGAAGTCCGCTGACATTAATCGTTCGAATCGCTATATAATGCAAAAGATTTTGAGCACTTGCTAATTTTCGTTCAATAGGTTTTAGGTCATCAGGCAACTCAACTTTTTCTAGTAGCTTAATAATTTTCTCGAGTTCTTTTTTAAGCTCGTTGAGTTGTGTTGTTTTCATAATAATTGCCACCTATTAAGTTATCGTATTAAACTTGAATTCACGATTGCGCTTCTTATTTTAAAAGTAGTAAACTTTATACGTTTTTAGGATATTCTGTTGTTATTTTTATGTAAAATAATGCGTTATATGACTGAATTATAAAATAGAAAAAACCAGTTAAAAAGTTGGGTTATTTTATGCTGTTTTTTGCATTATCAGTATCTTTGTTAGTGTTGAAAATCACTGTTGAGATAGACGAATCTTTAGACCATTCCAATGAAAAACTACAAACCCAAAAACAGATTAGATGCCCAAGCTTATATTGATGGTATTTTAAAAGGAGATCGCGTTATATTATCTCGTGCTATTACCATTGTTGAAAGTAATTTAGAAAGTGATAAAATCTTAGCCAAAGCAATTGTTCAAGCGATATTACCACATTCAGGAAAGTCTATAAGAATTGGAATCACAGGAGTGCCAGGAGTTGGAAAAAGCACGTTTATTGAAGCCTTTGGGTTGTACCTCGTTAACGAAGGTCATAAGGTGGCTATTTTATCTATTGATCCAAGTAGTCAGCGCACCAAAGGCAGTATTCTCGGTGATAAAACACGAATGGAACACTTAAGCAATTTAGAAGCCGCTTATATTAGACCCTCGTCTTCTGGTGATACCTTAGGTGGTGTGGCCAATAAAACAGGAGAAACCATGTTGCTGTGTGAAGCGGCTGGTTATGATGTGATTTTAATTGAAACTGTTGGTGTGGGGCAATCAGAAACGGCAGTGCATGGTATGACGGATTTCTTTTTACTCTTAATGTTGTCTGGTGCTGGTGATGAGTTACAAGGCATTAAAAAAGGCATTATGGAAATGGCGGATATGCTGGTCATTAATAAAGCCGATGGAGATAATATTACGAATAGCCGAATAGCGAAACGACAATACCAGAACGCATTGCATATTTTTCCGTTGTCTGAATCTGGTTGGAGTCCTGTGGTAAGTACCGCATCCTCTACCAAGAATATTGGGATTTCTAATGTTTGGGATCAGGTACTCAAATACAAAACCTTAGTCGACGAGAATGGTTACTTCGTTAAGAATAGAAATCATCAACAAATCAAATGGATGTACAATAACATCAATGAAGAATTAAAACACATGTTTTATGGTTCAGCACATATAAAAGATGAACTGGCTCAATTAGAAAACGAGATTGTGTCTTCAGAAATTTCACCTGTAAAAGCAGCGCTTCAGATTATTGAAAAATTTAAAAATTCAATTTAGAATACCTTATCTTCAACCATTCTAAAACGATATCACATGGCAGTTGAGCACTATTTTGATAAGCAGTTTGAATTACGGTATTTTGAAATGAACGAATTTGGTGTTGCTACACCAGCGATTATGTTAGCCTTACTTGAGGAAACTGCCGCAGAACACTGTTATGCTATAGATCATAGTTTATTCGATTTATTTCAAAAAAATATTGGTTGGGTCTTGTTTTCTGGGGTCTTACAAATGGATCGGTATCCCAGTTATAAAGAAAACATCACGATTAGAACCTGGTTATCTAGCTACTCTACAATTAAAGGGTATAGAGAAAACTTGATTTTTGATGCACAGCAAAATATTATCGGTCGCGCGAAAGGCTTGTGGGTGTTTTTTGATATTGAAAAAAGACGGCCAACTCCGATTTTTCATGAGATTAAAGAAAAATGGTCCTATTGCAAAGAAAGTTCAATTGACACTAATATTAAGGTAAAACTACCTGTTGTGGATGTTGCTGATTATTCAGGAACGTTTCAAGTGCATCGTTTTGATACGGATATGAATAAACACGTCAATAATATTCGATATTTACAATGGGTGATGGAGTCGATTCCAGAAGCTATCATAAATACCCACTTTTTGCACGTGATTGATGGTCGTTTTATTGCAGAAGCACAGTCTGGTGATACCGTAATGTCGTTGACCAAAACATTGGACAATCCCACTACGTTTCAGCACAGTATAAAAGTTGAAGGGAGCGACAAAATTTGTGCTACAGCCACCACACTTTGGAAGCCCTATTAGTTACTGATTTTACATTGAAATAATAAAAAAGCCCGAACACCATATTGCTCGGGCCTTTTCGCTAACATATTAACCAGGTTCTCTACTCCTGCTCTAAATATTTAGTCATAATAGTAATTGCTGCTTCAGATATAACGGTACCAGGACCAAAAATAGCGACGACTTTGCGTTCTAGTAAAAAATCATAATCTTGAGCAGGAATGACTCCACCAGCAAAGACCATAATATCAGGTCTTCCTAGTTTTTCTAATTCCCCAATTAACTGTGGAATTAAGGTTTTATGTCCAGCAGCTAAACTTGACGCTCCCACAAAATGCACATCATTTTCAATGGCTTGTTTCGCGACTTCTTCAGGTGTCTGGAATAAGGAGCCCATATCGACATCAAAACCTAAATCGGCAAAACTAGAGGCCACCACTTTGGCACCACGATCATGGCCATCCTGTCCCATTTTAGCAATCATAACTCTCGGTCTTCGGCCTTCGATCTCTGCAAATTTATCAGCTAATTTTTGAGCGCTTGCGTAAGTAGAATCATTGTTGACTTCATTACCATACACGCCACTAATTAATTTAGTCGCTGCTTTATGGCGTCCGAAGTGCACTTCTAAAGCATCTGAAATTTCACCTAAAGTGGCAAAGTTTTCAGCGGCTTCCACAGCTAAGGCTAGTAAGTTCCCTTCGCCTCCACCGGCACAATCTTCTAAGGCTTTTAAGTTTGCCGCCACAAGGTCAGCATTACGTTCCGCTTTCATTTTATTTAAACGCGCAATTTGCGATTCTCTAACAGCCGTATTATCAACTTCTAAAATTTCGATATTTGATTTTTCAGTGGTTTTAAACTTGTTCACACCGACCAAGATATCTTGTGCAGAATCTAAACGGGCTTGTTTACGCGCCGACGCTTCTTCAATACGTAATTTAGGCACTCCGGTTTCAATAGCTTTAGCCATGCCGCCAAGCTCCTCTACTTCTTCAATCAGTGTCCATGCTTTTTTAGCGATTTCTTGCGTAAGGTATTCTACATAATAAGAGCCAGCCCAAGGGTCTACGGATTTAGTCGTTTGGGTTTCCTCTTGAATAAATATCTGTGTGTTACGTGCAATACGCGCTGAGAAATCAGTTGGTAAGGCAATAGCTTCATCTAAGGCATTGGTGTGAAGTGATTGTGTGCCACCTAAAGTCGCAGCCATGGCTTCAATACAGGTTCTGGCGACATTATTAAAAGGATCTTGCTCACTTAAACTCCAACCCGATGTCTGACTGTGCGTACGCAATGCCATTGATTTTGGATTCTTTGGATTAAATGATTTGATGATTTTTGCCCAAAGCATACGTGCTGCACGCATTTTTGCAATTTCCATAAAGTGGTTCATACCCACGGCCCAAAAGAAGGATAAACGCGGAGCGAATTCATCAATTTTTAAACCTGATTTCAATCCGGTTCTAATATATTCCATACCATCAGCTAAAGTGTATGCTAATTCGATATCAGCCGTTGCTCCTGCTTCTTGCATGTGATACCCACTAATAGAAATGGAATTGAACTTAGGCATGTATTTGGTGGTGTAATCGAAAATATCACCAATAATACGCATAGACGGTAATGGTGGATAAATGTAGGTGTTACGCACCATAAATTCTTTTAAGATATCATTTTGAATGGTTCCAGAAAGTTTGTCCAGAGCCACGCCTTGTTTCTTAGCAGCTGCAATATAAAAGGCCATAATGGGTAAAACGGCACCATTCATAGTCATAGACACCGACATTTTATCTAATGGAATCTGATCGAATAGAATTTCCATATCTAAAATAGAATCGATAGCCACACCAGCTTTACCAACATCACCTGTAACACGTGGGTGATCGGAATCATAACCACGGTGTGTGGCTAAATCAAAAGCTACGGATAGTCCTTTTTGACCAGCCGCTAAGTTTCGTCTGTAGAATGCGTTCGATTCTTCTGCTGTTGAAAATCCTGCGTATTGCCGAATGGTCCAAGGACGCATCGCATACATCGCAGAGTAAGGTCCTCTTAAAAACGGAGGTACACCAGCGGTAAACTGTAAATGTTCCGCTTCTGAAATATCGTCTTTTGTAAATTGTTTTTTAACTGGGATGCCTTCAGGAGTATTCCATACCTCTTGCGCCTCCGCTTTCTTTTCAACTGTAGACTTTACAGCTGTGTTTAATGTTATATCTGAAAAATCGGGAGTCATACTTCTAAAGATTTAAAGGTTTCTTGAATTTTTTTCTGAATCGCTGAAAGGGTGACAAGAACATCAGTTCTCATATTAACTACACCATCCAAGCCAGCTTCAGTTAATTCGGCCATATTTTTTGGTGCTCCTGCCAATAGCAATACTTTGTCTTTATTAACCGCTCTAAATGTGTTTATAAAGTCCAGTGCCGTAGCATTGTAATCGTCATCTGAACTACAGATTACCACTACATGTGCATTTGATTTTGCGCTTTCGTATGCAGCGACTGTAGCATTTTCAAAGCTTTCTTCTTGGTGCACGTCAAAACCACTCACTCCAATAAAATCGTAAGCAAATGCTGCTCGCGCTTTTCGCATGGTTAAGTTCCCATAACTCGCTAATTGTACGATTGGACGTATATTTGTTTCCTGTACTAAGTCTTCTGTCACTCTACGCATCGCTTCTATTTCTAGAGAGGCACGACGCGGAGTTAATACTTTAGGGTTCGCTGTATTGTCTTTAGAAAGCAAATTTTTATCCACGGTTTCCATTAAGTTAGGATACTTATTGATCCCAACCATGGCCGTACGACGTTGGCTTAATAATTTTAGCTTTTGTAATCGTATTTCAGCTATTTGCTGTTGAATCGTTTCGTTTTCAAACGTTGTATAAAAGCCTCCTTTGTTTTCAATAGCTTTAAATAGTTCTAAGGCTTTTTCTGCAATTTTAGAAGTAACTTCTTCAATATAATAGGAACCATCCACAGGATTTGAAACTTTTCCGAAATACGATTCTTCTCGTAATATGGTCGTTATATTGCCTGCAATTCGACTTGAAAAATCAGAAGGGCTATTAAATGTTGCATCATAGGGATCGATTAACACACCATCTACATTACCTAGTATAGCAGACATGGCTTCTGTAGTACAACGCAATAAATTGGTTTCTGCATCTGTTATGGATTTGCTCCAAATTGATGTTTTAGCGGTTATGGTATTAGAAAAGTCTGATATGCCATATTTGGCAGCTACTTCCGTTAGTAAATTGTTGAACGCTCTAAATTTTCCGATTTCAACAAAATACTCTAATCCGATGGCTAAAAGGACGTTTAGATTGTTGAAAATATCTTGAACCGCCACTCCTTTTGCTTTTAGTTTTTCAGTTAAGAAGACTAAAGCATTTAGTGTATATGCGATCTCTTGCACTTGGTTAGCACCAGAATCTAAAAATTCAGTTCCAGAAATGGTGAGCACTTTAAAATTTGGGAAGTCTGCTGTTAATTGTATTAACTCTGCCAAAACATCGACTTGAGACTCGTCAAACGAACCTGTTGTAACATAGTTAGAAATAGGTCTTGTGTTAATGTATCCCTTTAAGTCTTTGTCTTTAGCATAATTGACTAAATTTTTAGTAAAGGCAACTGCATTCGTATACAATTCAAAAGCCACGGTGATGGTTTTTAAATCAATATCTTGTAAAAGGTCTTCAACTTTAACGTCACTTATTATTTGAAAAATGACACCGTTAATGCCCTCTTCTATCGCTTTTTTAGCAGCTTCATTTCCTGTTTCAGAACAGCATACGGCAACCGTACGATAATTCACTAATGTTTGAGAATTCTCGCCTGTGTTTTTAAGCTGAGTGCTTTCGGTTTCACTTGAATAGCACGGTTGAATATTGATCCCATTTAAGTTTTTCCAAACGAGTTTTTTATCAAAATCAGCACCTTTTAAATCTGCTGTTACTCTTTCCATCCACTGTTCGGTAGAAACCGGCGGGAATTCTGAAAAGAGTGGTTTGTTCTTTTTATCCATAATATAATCTATTATTCAAATTATTATACCATTACACTACTCCCAAATCTTTCGAAAATAGCTTTATCGAGCTCTTCTCTACTATCTGGATGTGCAATATCTCGCAATGATTGTGCGCGTTCTTTTAAACTTTTACCAAATAAATCGGCAATACCATACTCTGTAGCTACATATCTTGCATGTGCTCTTGTGGTCACCACGCCAGATCCAGGTTTTAATAAAGATACGATTTTTGAAACACCTTTACCAGTCATTGAAGGAATGGCAATTATAGGTTTACCTCCTTTAGATAAGGCTGCACCTCGCATAAAGTCCATTTGACCACCAACACCAGAGAACATTCGTGTACCGATAGAATCAGCACAAACTTGACCTGTTAAGTCGATTTCTATGGCCGAGTTAATTGCGGTAACTTTAGGATTTTGACGAATAATGGAGGTGTCATTCACATAAGCGATATCATTCATTTCGATTTCTGGATTATCATCCATAAAATCATATAAACGACGTGTTCCCATGGCAAAACCAGAGATAATTTTGAATGGATTTACTTTTTTCTGAGAACCGTTGACAATGCCTTTTTCTACTAAATCGACAATGCCTTCAGAAAACATTTCAGTATGTATCCCTAAGTTTTTATGATTTGTAAGGTAAGTTAACACGGCATTTGGAATACCACCAATGCCCATTTGAAGCGTTGATCCATCATCAATAATTCCGGCAATATGCTTCCCAATGGCTTGTTCTACTTCAGTTGGCGGTACAAATTTCATTTCATAGATGTCTTCATCAACTAAAACGCAAGCGTCAAACTTGTTTAAATGCACCACAGCATCACCAAATGTACGTGGCATTTTAGGGTTGATTTGTGCAATGACTTTCTTCCCTTTTTCAATACCAGAGATTACAATATCTACAGACACTCCTAAAGAACAAAATCCGTGCTTATCTGGAGGAGAGACGTTAACTAGAACGACATCTAAATCCATATACCCTTCTCGAAATAGACTAGGGATATCACTTAAAAAAATAGGAATATAATCCACGGTATTACCGACCATTTTTCTAACATTACCACCAATGAAGAAGGCTTTAGTTTGAAAGCTTTCGCGTAACTCGGGGCTTGTGTAACCACTTTCACCTTCGGTGTGTAAATGTACGATTTCCACATTTTTTAATTCTGGTGCACGGCCAACCATAGCTTTAACTAAGGTTTGCGGTGTGGCAGAACCACCTTGTATTAATACACGATCGTTTGATTTTATGAGCTTAACAGCTTCATTGGCTGTCATTATATTAGGTATTTTCATGCTATAGAAATTTAAATTTATAGTTGTTTATGCTAAGAAGCTTAAAATGATACCAGCAGCGATGGCAGAGCCAATAACACCAGAAACGTTAGGAGCCATAGCGTGCATCAGTAAATAATTGGTTGGATCGGATTTTAAACCTTCATGATGTACGACTCTCGCACTATCTGGTACGGCAGAAACACCTGCAGCTCCAATGAGTGGATTTATTTTATTATCCCCTTTTAAGAATAGGTTCATGAATTTTGCAAACAGTAAGCCTCCCATTGTTGCGATCACAAATGAAATAGCACCAAGACCAAAGATTAACATAGAATCTTTCGTGATAAAAATATCAGCTTGTGTTGACGCACCAACCGTAACACCAAGTAAAATGGTGACGATGTCAATTAATTTTGTTCTTGCTGTATCAGCTAAACGTTCGGTTCTTCCAGATTCTTTTAATAAGTTCCCAAAGAATAACATCCCTAATAATGGTAAGGCACTTGGCGAAATAAACAGCGTTAGAATCATAGCCACTACCGGGAAAATCATTTTTTCCTTTTGAGTCACCGCTCTTGGTGGTTTCATTTTGATTTTTCTGTCTTTTTTGGAAATCAGCAAGCGCATTAATGGTGGTTGAATTACAGGCACTAAGGCCATGTAAGAGTACGCAGCAATTGCGATGGGGCCAATTAGGTTTTTAACCGTTGTACCGTCCGCTAATATATTCACACCATTAGCCAATTTAGACGATAAGAAAATTGCTGTTGGTCCATCGGCACCACCAATGATTCCAATCGCACCAGCTTCAGGAAGGGCAAATCCTAAGTACAATGCACCTAAAAATGTTGCGAATACACCAATTTGTGCGGCACCACCTAAAAGCATGAGCTTAGGGTTGGCTATTAATGACGAAAAGTCGGTCATGGCACCAATGCCTAAGAATATTAAAGGAGGATATATCCCTTTTACCACTCCAAAGTAGAGGTAATTTAAGACAGATCCAGTTTCATAAATACCGGTTTGGTTTCCGGCGACAAAAGGAATGTTTCCTAAGATCACACCTGCACCAATGGGGATTAAGAGTAAAGGTTCGTAATTATATTTTATACCTAAGTAAATAAAAACGATGCCTATAAAAATCATAATGACATTTCCAGAAGTCGAATTTGCAAATCCTGTATAACTGTAAAATGATTTTATACCATCAACGGCTTTATTAACTATGTTATCTTCTTCAACATCGTCAACTTGTGTTGTAGCTACTGAAGAATTAGTGGCTGCGTTTATATTTTGGCCTAAACCAAGGACAGGTCTTATGAAAACGAGCAAGGCTAAAGCGCTAAATATTATGATTAATTTCTTCATTTTTTAATTTTAAATAATGATTAGTTTACTTTGATGACCAGCATTTTTAACGCTATTCGAGTTCTATCAATATGGCATCTTGCAACACTTGTTGTCCAACAGCTACTTTTATTGACGCCACAACACCAGGTTTTTCGGCTACGATGTTATTTTCCATTTTCATAGCTTCTAGAACTAATAACAAATCGTTTTCCTTAATGGTATCTCCAACTTTTACGTTTAGAGACAGAATGACTCCAGGTATCGGAGCTACAATATTCGTTTTTGTAGATTTTGGTGTGGTTTGTATCGGTGCTGTTGGTTGTTTTGAAGCCGAACGCACCAAAGTAGGAGTCTTTGTTTTTTTAATTTCTTTATTCATAATGACATCATAAGTGGTTCCGTTAACCTCTAAGTTGATGACATTATCTTCGTGTGACTTTATATTGACCGTATAGCCGTTTTCGTTGACTTTGAATTTATATGTTTTCATGATTTTAATCTATTTTGAATTCCGTATATTTTTGAACTCCAAGGTGAATATGCTTTTTTAACTTGTTTGATGGTTAAGATGCCACTTTCAATATCGTGTTGCTCGCTGAGGTACATATGAACAGAAGCTCCAATAACCGCAGAAATCTCTCCAGTAAAACCACTATCTCCTTTGACTTTAATTTCACTAATTTTTTTATCTTTTCCTTTCGTGATTATTTTGTAAACGTATAGCATCCACGGTAATCCATAGTTAAAGAAAACGGCAAGGGTTACTAAGGCTCCAAAAACGATTAATAATCCCGTAATTAGAATCACGTAGCCTTCGCTTATAGTATCTGTATATAATAGTATCTGTGTCATTATAATGGGATGTTTGAGTGTTTTTTTGGTGGATTTACATCTTTTTTATTCTGAAGTAATTCTAATGCTCTAATGATTCTGAAACGTGTGTTTCTTGGTTCAATAACATCATCAATAAAGCCATATTTAGCTGCTTGATACGGGTTAGCGAATCGCTCTGTGTATTCATCTTCTTTTTTATCAATGTATTCTTGTTTTTCGTCAGCATCTTCTATTTTTCTAATATTAGAGCCTTCTAAAACTTCTACAGCTCCCTTCGCTCCCATTACAGCGATCTCTGCCGTTGGCCAAGCGTAGTTGACGTCTCCTCGTAATTGTTTACAGCTCATGACATCATGCGCTCCACCGTAAGATTTTCTCAATGTAATAGTGACTTTAGGTACAGTGGCTTCACCATAGGCAAATAATAATTTGGCTCCATGTAATATAATTCCGCCATACTCTTGTCCTGTTCCCGGTAAGAATCCTGGTACATCAACTAAAGTTACAATTGGAATATTGAAAGCATCACAGAAACGCACAAATCGTGCTGCCTTACGAGAGGCATCAATATCTAAAACACCTGCGTAATATTTAGGTTGATTAGCCACGATACCAACTGGTCGTCCATTAAATCTTGCAAAACCGACACATATATTTCTGGCATAGTTTCGATGTACTTCTGTAAACTCTCCATTATCTGCAAGGATTGAAATCACATCAACAATATCATAAGGTTGATTTGGGTTTTCAGGAATAATTTCGTTTAACGCATCCTCTAAGCGATCAATAGGATCATTACAAGGAATGATTGGAGCTTCTTCCAAATTATTGGAAGGCATATAACTCAAAATCTTACGAATCAATAATAAGTTTGTCTCATCATCTTTGGCTAAGAAGTGCGATACACCAGAACGTGTAGAGTGAATTTTAGCTCCACCTAACTGATCTGCAGTAACTTCTTCTCCAGTGACCGACTTTACGACTTTAGGGCCAGTAACAAACATATAACTGGTGTCTTCGGTCATAATCGTAAAGTCCGTTAATGCCGGAGAATACACCGCTCCACCAGCACATGGTCCTAGAATTGAAGAAATTTGAGGAATAACACCCGATGCCATAATGTTACGTTGAAAAATTTCAGCATAACCGGCTAAGGATCTCACTCCTTCTTGAATACGTGCACCACCAGAATCATTTAGCCCGATCACCGGAACACCAATTTTCATGGCCATATCCATGACTTTACAAATTTTTAAAGCGTAGGTTTCTGATAAGGATCCACCAAACACCGTGAAGTCTTGAGCAAAAATATAAACTACTCTTCCATCTATAGTACCGTGTCCGGTGACCACACCATCAGAGAGATAAATTTGTTTATCTAGCCCAAAGGATTTTGTTCTGTGTGTTACAAACATGTCGAATTCTTCAAAACTATCATCGTCTAAAAGAATGTCGATACGTTCACGTGCTGTTAATTTACCTTTAGCATGTTGAGAATCGATACGTTTTTCTCCACCACCCAACTTTGCTTTTGCTCTTTTTTCTATGAGCTCGTTAATTTTATCTTGATTTGCCATAATTTCTTTTCTTATCTAAATAGTATATCAAATTATTCTGGTTTTGAACACAGTTCTGTAAGCACGCCTAAAGTTGATTTTGGATGTAAGAATCCAATTTCTAAGCCTTCTGCTCCTGGTCTTGCGGTTTTGTCAATTAACTTAACACCTCTTTCTTCTGCGGTTTTTAGAGCGTCGTTGGTATTATCTACAGCAAATGCAATATGATGTATGCCTTGGCCTTTCTTGGCTATAAACTTGCCAATTGGTCCATCTGGTGATGTGCTTTCTAGTAATTCAATTTTTGTATTACCTACCAAAAAAAAGGCTGTCTTCACTTTTTGATCGACAACCTCTTCTATAGAATAGCATTTCATTCCTAAAACCTGTTCATAGTACTTTATAGCCTCGTCTAAATTTTCTACTGCAATTCCTAAATGCTCTATGTGTGATATATTCATGATTATAATTTTAGTTCTTGTACAAATTTACTTTAGGACAGTTTTTTGTTTTATGACAGAAATCATGTTATAAAAACTAAATAGCTTCATTTTCTTATCTAATAGAAATACTATAGCGTGGAGAATAGCGTAGTTATTGACTTACAAGAACTATTAGTATCAGAAAGGTGTGATAAATTGAAAAAATAAGAATTAAAGATTTATGATATTCTTATTTTAGAGGCGGTAAATTTAATAATAATATAAAAATAGTGTGTTTGTTTTATTAAATATGAATAGGTTTTAACGTGTATTTGAAATAAATATGGTATTAAGTGAAAAATCCTGAATAAATTTTTAAAATACACTGCATTACAGGTAGTTACGAAAACGTTATCGTAGTTTTTAGCGTTAAAACTTTATCATATGGGATTTACAATTTAATCTATAAACGTCATTCAACACAAATTTGGGAATCGATAATTGAGATGTATTTTGAAAGTTTAATTGGGTAATCTTATTTTAAACACCGATTGAAGACGATATCGTTTTTCTAAATGCGGAAGATATTTAATGAGTTTAAGTTGTGATTAAATTAAATGAAATTTTTATGCCTTGAATAATCATTCCTGTACCAATAATGGCGATAATTAAACCCATAATTTTACCAATAACAGAGATCACATTATTCCCCACTATTCTAACAATAAGGTCACTCAATCTAAATGTAAAATAAGCCAGTAAACTCATTAATCCGAAAATCGCAATAACTAAAATTGTTTGTATAGGATTTACATTGGCCACAAAATTCATGGCTGTCACAATGGTTCCTGGACCTGCTAAAATTGGAATAGCTAATGGAGATATCGCAATATTCTCATCTTCATCTACATTTTTAATGTTTTTTACATTCGATTTTTTTGACTGTAGCATTTCAAAACCAATATAAAAGATTAAGATACCACCCGTAATTTTAAAGGCAGGAATACTAATATTAAATAATTCAAAAATATACTTTCCTAAAAGTACAAAAACGGTAACAATGATAAATGCTGTAATGTTAGCTCGTTTATTAATATCTCTTTTCGTTGCCTTATCTAAACCTTGAGTTAATGACACAAAAACAGTCATATTTGATATCGGATTCGTTATAGCAAAAAAGCCCGTAAATACAGTAATTGAAAATGTAATGAGGTTATCCATTTCGTTTAAAAATTAATCGTGCAAGAACTTGAATTCCTTCTATTTTACCAAAGTAATTTCCTATAATTTAACAATTAAATTTTAAATCATATTTCAATCGATGTAATATTTGCTAATTATTTGGTTTCTTGGTGGTTATACTATTTATAGAACGTATGCTTCTTGGTCCTCTTTCACCGATTTGTTGTGTGTTGAATTTTCAGCAGCTCCAAAATACGTTCCGGCTTCTAAGAGGTTCACAATTTTATCTCCAGAAATTTGATGCGCCACAGTACCTTGAATAATTACGACTCTAAAATTTAAATTTAAATTTTTGATTTCACCCTTAAAACTAGCTTGTAATTTTAGCAGGCTAGCAGTTTATATTTGTGTAAAAATTTCACTTTCAGATAATCTAGATTTTGGTGTTTTATCTGTGGAATTAAAGTCAGATTCTGCTCTGTATCCTATAGAAACAGCAACTAAAGCTGTAAAACCTTTTGCTCTTAAACCAAATTCTTCATCTAATGCTTTTACATCTATACCTTCCATTGGAGTTGCATCTATACCTAAACTCGCTACACCTAGTAAAAAGCTTCCTATATTTAAGTATACTTGTTTTTCCATCCAGTGTTGCTGGTCTTTTAAATCGTATTTATGAATACCTGCAAAAGTTTTTACAGCACCTAGGAATCCGTTTTTTATGTCTTCATTTGGAAATCTTCCATTCTTATCTTCAGTATCTGCAATGTGCTGAAAATAAGTGTCATCGGCATCAATTTTTGAACAGAATAATACGACTGCTGAAGCGTTGGTCACTTTAGGCTCATTAAAATGAAAGAAACCTTGAGTTCCTTTTGCCATACGCGCTTTACCTTCTGTAGTTTCCGCAACTATAAAATGCCAAGGTTGTAAGTTTACACTCGATGGACTCATTCTTAATAAGTTTTTGATTTCAGCCATATCAGCCTCAGATATTTTTTTGGTTGGGTCAAATTCTTTAGTTGTGTATCTCCAGTTTAAAATTTCTTTTAAATTCATTTGTTTATGTTTTTGAGTTGATTCTTAATTACGCTACAAAGGTATATACCCACACTTCATTATTTTTTGTACAAAAAAAGGTAATACAGGTATAAAAAAAGGTTTATTCAAGTTGTGATCTTAAAATTTTCCTAAAAACTATAGGCAACACTGGTTTTTTACGCTTAAATGTACTTCAAGTAAGTGATTAACCTTTATTCATACCACTAATGCTTTTTGTAGATATCTTTAATAAAGAAGAAAAACATAACTACAATAAAGAAGGCAAATGGCAAAGAAGTTATAATTAGTAGGCGCTGTACGGTCTCTAAAACATCAATATTAGCTTTTATATTTCCTAATAGTAATAAAGCTATGGTTGCTAATAAAATGAAAACAGACCAAATCACACGATGTATTTTATTAGGCGTTTTACGACCTTGATCTGTAAACATGCTGAGTACATAAACTGCAGAATCTACTGAGGTTATTAAGAAACTGATTAATAAAAATATTGAGATAATATTTAAAACGGTAGCAAAAGGATACTGTTCAAAAAACACGAAAATAGAGGTAAATACGTTGCCGAATTCGCTATTATAGGTGCCCCAATTTTCAATGACATTAAAAGCTGAAGTTCCAAAAACCGAAAACCAAAAAAACGTGCCAATAGATGGAATTATAAGAACACCTAATAATAGCTGTTTGATGGTTCTTCCTTTAGAAATACGTGCAATAAAAATACCTGTGAATGGTGCCCAAGCTAACCAAAATGCCCAATAATAAAAGGTCCAACCGGTTAAAAAATCTAACCCAGGATTATAATCGCCTAAGGCCAAACTCATCGGTATAAAATCTATGATATAATGAAAAGTTGCTTTGCAAAACGACAGCAAACTCACTTGTATATTATTGGTAACAAATACAAAAATCAAGATAAATGAGGTGACTATAATATTGACTTTAGAGAAAATTTTAATGCCTTTGTTCACACCTTGCCATGCAGAATAACAAGCTATAGCAGTGATAAAGACACAAAGTAGAATCGTTGTGGTGAGCCCGAAACTACTAGCTGACACATGATTAAGTCCTCCATTAATTTGTGTGGTCCCCAAGCCAATTGCAGCAATTAGACCGAACACTGTGGTAATGATAGTGATAACATCCACTCCATGTTTTAGAAAATTACTTTTAAGATGGTCTTCTACCGTGGCACTTATCCTCACTTTCTTTTTCTTAACGTGTAAGGCGTAACCCACCACCACTGCAAAAAGTCCGTAAAATGCCCAAGCTGTAAATCCCCATTGATAAAATGTAAATTCTAAAGCTAAAATATCGTTAGATAAATTAGACTCAAATGGCGGATGTTGTTGCATAAATACCGGTTCTTGAACAGCGCGTAACAATATGCCAGAACCCATTCCCGCACTATATAACATGGCTATCCATGACCAAAGTGAATATTCTGGTTTATCGTTTGATTTCCCTAATTTTAGGTTTCCAAATTTTGAAAAAGCAAGTGTAAACAAAGCCAAAACACAAGCTAAACCAAGATATAAATAAAAATACCCAAAGTAATTTCTAACCCATAACGAAGTCCTATCAATAGCATTGTAACTGGCTTCGGTTGCAAAAAACACAATGAAACTAAAAACAAAAATAATGCTTATGGAAAGGGTTAAAATTGAATGTTTTGTAATGAATTTTAAAAGCAATGGATCTAATTTTATGTAAACATAAATATAAAGAACTTAAATCGAATTAGAATGCGTCAGGTTATAAGGTACATAGAAAGGATAATTAGGTATAAAAAAAGGTTTTGATATAAAATGAGTAGTTGTTATATGAATATTTCTCTAGTTTTACTCTAAATTACGACTTAAAACACATCATAATGCAAGTATTAGAAGCTTATAAACCTTTTGAAATACAAGAAATAGAATTAACAGACTGGAAACAACGTCCTGTTAAAAACAATTTTTTTGAACTTGTTTTGATCAAAGACGGTGAAGGTACACAATGCATCAATTATAATGAATATCGTTATAGCAGGAACAGTATGTTTTTGTTGCCTCCTTTAAAATGCCATTCTTTCACGATTGAGAAACCTACGCGTTTTGTGTTTTTAAAGTTTACAGATTCATTTTTTAAAAATGTGAATAGCATTACAATTGATAGAAATGAATGGTTTAAAGAAGCTGCTTATATACTTTCTAATTATAATCAATTACCTGGTGATATAATAAAGAATGAAATGGATAGGAACCATTTAAACAGCTTAGTCGCCATGATTTTACTAGAATCTAGAAATTATGGCGAATCATCTGTTAACCTAGTAACGAGCTTAATGACTAGCGTTTTAGAATTATTAATTAGAAATATAAAGAAGAGTCGTTATTTTGAAGTTCCTAAAACGAATTCGGATGATAGAATCACAAAAATGCTCACCTATATTAATGACAATATAGATAAAACAGAAATGTTAAAAGTTGAAAATTTAGCAGAAGTGTTTATGATGTCGTCTACGTATGTTAGTGAGTTTTTCAAGAAACAAGTCAAAATGTCTCTTCGTGAATATATAATTAAAGCAAAACTTAAATTGGTCGAAATCCGATTGTTAAATTCTGATTTCACCCTAACTCAAATAGCTGATGAGTTAGGCTTTACTGATGTTAGCCACTTATCTAAAACTTTTAAACGCTACGCAGGAATATCCATACGTGAATTTAAAAATAATGGTGAATATATGTTATTGAAACGCGGGAATTGTGCACCACGTTTGAATACTTAAACACATGCATGATTTTATAAATAGTTTATTAAACAAGGCTTTTATAAAAATGTTTCTCAATTTAATAGGAGTACTTCTATTTTAGTTTTTTTTGCTCTGAAATGGGTATACAGTCTGATTATAAACGGATTGAGTTACTTAAAAAACAACTAATTGGCTATCTTTGTCGTATTAACATGCTCTAAATTAAACCAATGACTAAAAAAGAAGAGGTCTATATAAGTTCCTTTAAGAAGGCGATTTTCATCGACAGTTTGTTTTATATATCATTTTTAGCAGCTATACTCGTGAGTGTGTGCTTAGATCGTTCACAACTCATTTATGCCTTACCTGTTGTGATTCTGACTATTTTAATTAAATATATAAGCCGCACGAAAAAGAGCGCCAATCCTATTTTTATTTTAGCCTTATTAGCCATTTTAATATCTGATATCTTATCATTTCGTGCTTTTGAAGCTTGTTTTCCTTGGATTGCCATATCATCATCTATCTATTTACTATGCTGCACGTTTAGCTTAAAGAAATATTTACAAAAAGGCACCTTAAAATCGGTTCTATCGTTTTCAGTCATATTAAGTGGATTACTGGTGTTTTATATTACCTATGCTATTGTCGATTTGCTTATCGACTTTCTAGCTGGCTTTACCTTGTTTTTTGTGTTTTTAATTGCAGCTAGTTTAATAATTCAAACCATTGCCATAGCGATTATTTATATTAGAGATACGTATCATAATGGGACAATTTTACTGGCTTCTGGTATTTTTACCTTCTTTCAGATAACATTGATTGCTATTAACGAGTTTTTGTATTTTGACAATACATTTACGGTATTAATTGTAATCTGCCATGTGATGGCCATATACCTCTTAATGCATTTTATCTCCACAACAGCGGTGGTGAACCCTGAGGATCTTAAGGAGAAATTCATTTAAAAGTGCGACTACTGTATTGTTTCGATTTCAAAACGTATGGATTCCTTTTACGTGTAAAGTCACTCCCCTAATTAATGTCAATTAAATTCGTTTTTTTTTAGAGAACATAAACCTATGTTAAAAAAAAGAATGAACGTTCATTTTTGTTTACATTTGTATCAGAATTACATTGATTATGGCAAAGCTTCAAAAAAGTATAGATAAAAGAAATGCATTAGTTAAGGCCACTATTGAATTGGTTAATAACGATGGGTTTCATGCAACACCGATGAGTAAAATAGCCAAAATGGCGAATGTGTCTCCGGCAACGATTTACCTCTATTTTGAAAATAAACAAGATTTAGTCAATCAAACCTATATAGAAGTTAAAGCGGAATATACCAAATATGCTTTTGCGACGTACGATGAAACGATGTCTGTAGAAGCTGGTTTTGAATTGATATGGAAACGTATTGCCGATTTCAAATTAAAAGAATGTGAGCACGCCATGTTTTTAGCGCAATGTGACAATACTCCAATGATTGATGAACCAAGTAGAATTGAAGGTATAAAACACCTACAACCCCTACTCGACTTATGGCAACGTGGTAAAGAAGAAGGTGTTATTAAACCCTTATCAGATTATATTTTATATGCTTACGCTATCAACCCGTTATCGTTTTTAATGATTACCCAAAAGCGCGGAGCTTTTCAGTTAGATGCATCACATTTAGCAGAGGCCTATGACGCTGCATGGGACAGCATCAGCATTAAACCAAAATCATAACATGAAAAAAACAGCTATTATATTAGGAGCCTCTGGTTTAACTGGATCTCACGTCCTCCAGAAATTAATAGATGATGACCGTTATGGTATCATTAAATTATTTTCTAGGAGTAAGATTGAAGGCTTATCAAGCGTCAAAGTACAGCAGTTTATTGGGGATTTAATGAATTTAGATCAATTTAAAGCCGATTTTACGGGTGATGAAGTGTATTGTAATATTGGTACAACTAAATCGAAAACACCAGACAAATCAACCTATAAGAACATAGATTATGGTATTCCTGTAGCAGCAGCGCAACTCGCCAAAGCAAAACACATTAAAACGTTTATCGTGGTATCGGCTATGGGTGCCAATAAAAATAGTAGTGTATTCTACAATAAAATAAAAGGTGAAATGGAACAAGGTGTATTAGCACCGAATCTTCCCATCACTTACATCTTAAGACCGTCTTTAATTGGCGGAAATCGCAAAGAGTCCAGAACACTTGAAAAAATAGGATTAAAGATTTTCAGTCTCATTCAACCTTTGTTTATAGGACCGCTAAAAAAATTCAAAGTCGTTAACGCAAATGTTATCGCTAACACTATGATTTATTTAGCCAATACAAAGGCTTGCAAGGACACGATTATCGCATCAGATATAATTAACAAATTAGGCAAAAACAATTAGAATTAGAAAAAATAACGATGGAATTATTAGATAAATTAAAATGGAGGTATGCTGCTAAAGCCATGAATGGAAACGTAGTACCAGAAGAAAAAATAGAACGCATTCTTGAGGCGGCACGCTTAGCACCAACATCAAGTGGTTTACAACCTTTTGAAATTATTGTTGTTAAAAATCAAGAGCTTAAAGAAAAGATTAAACCAGTAGCTTGGAACCAATCGGTGATTACAGATTGCTCTCACCTACTCGTTTTCGCAGCATGGGATACCTACACGGCAGATAGAATCAATTATATGTTCGATTTAACCAATGATATTCGTGGTTTTAAAAATGAAGGCTGGGAAAATTACCGTCAAATGCTACTAAGTTCATATCCACAAAAAGATGCGGAAGACAACTTTAACCATGCCGCCAAACAAGCCTACATCGCTTTTGCTGAAGCCATAACAGCAGCGGCTTTTGAAGGGGTTGATGCGACACCTCTAGAAGGTTTTGATCCCGCTGCAGTAGATGAAATTTTAGGACTTCGTGAAAAAGGTTTACGTAGTGCTGTTATGTTGCCAATAGGCTATAGAAAAGAAGATGACGATTGGTTAGTAAATCTCGTTAAGGTGAGAAAACCTATGGAAGATTTAGTAACTGTAATAGACTAATAAAAAATTAAGAATTATGACAAAGACCATTTTATTAAAAAATAGACCTGAAGGAAAACCTTCAATGTCAGATTTCGAATTTATAACTGAGGAATCTGAAAATACAATTAGTAAAGGTGAAATACTATTGGAAACCAAATACGTTTCTGTAGATCCTTATTTAAGAGGCAGAATGAGTGATGCCAAATCGTATGTGCCACCATTTCAACTCAACAAACCCATTCAATCTGGCGTCATTGCTAAAGTACTCGAATCTAAAAATGATACGTTTACAGAAGGCGATTATGTTTCTGGAATGCTCAACTGGCAAACAAAACAAATCTCTAACGGTGAAGGATTGACTAAAGTTAATCCGGATAAAGCTCCTTTATCAGCCTATCTTGGTATTTTAGGCATGACGGGTTTAACCGCTTACACAGGCTTAACAGAAATAGGAAAACCTAAAGCTGGAGAAACTTTAGTAGTTTCTGGAGCAGCTGGTGCTGTAGGATCTGTTGTGGGACAAATTGGAAAAATCCTTGGACTTCGAGTAATTGGTATTGCCGGAACAGATGAAAAAATAGAAATGCTAAAAAGCAAATTCGGTTTCGATGTTGGTATTAATTACAACACCACCAAAGATATGAAATCAGCGATTGCAGAAGCAGCACCAAATGGTGTAGATATCTATTTTGATAATGTAGGAGGCCCAATATCAGATGCTGTATTAGTGAATATTAATAGACTCGCACGAATCATCGTATGCGGAGCCATTTCGGTTTACAACAATACAGAAGCACCTAAAAGTTTAAGCGTACAACCCTTCTTAGTAAAAAATAGTGCGTTAATGCAAGGATTTATAGTTTCTAATTATGCTGAGAAATTTCCCGAAGCTATAAAGCAATTAGCAACTTGGTTATCCGAAGGTAAACTCATGTACTCAGAAACCATCGTTAAAGGTTTTGATAATATCCCAAAAGCTTTTATCGACCTTTTCGAAGGTAAAAACAAAGGGAAAATGATCGTTGAATTATAAATAATAAAAAAGAAAAAGACAATGAACAATTTTGAATTTAAAAATCCGACCAAAATAATTTTTGGAAAGAACACTATAGAAAAACTAGCAAACGAAATTCCTAAAGATGCTAAAGTATTATTGCTTTACGGTGGAGGAAGTATTAAGAAAAACGGTATTTACGATCAGGTAAAAACGGCATTATCTAATGTTGATGTTGTTGAGTTTGGAGGCATTCCTGCAAACCCAGAATATGCTAAATTGATGGCGGCTTTAAAAGTCATTAAAGATGAAAACATCACGTATTTATTAGCCGTTGGTGGTGGATCAGTGATTGATGGCACTAAATTTTTATCCGCTGCAGCACTTTATGATGGTGATACGCCTTGGGATATTTTAGCAAAAAACATAAGAACACATAAAGGCATGCCTTTCGGAACTGTCTTAACGTTGCCAGCTACAGGATCTGAAATGAACTCTGGTGCGGTAATTACAAGAGCAGAAACTAAAGAGAAACGCACTATGGGTGGACCTGGATTATTTCCTGAGTTCTCCATATTAGATCCTCAAGTCATTGCATCCATTCCACAACGTCAATTAGCAAATGGATTAATGGATTCATTTACACACGTGCTAGAGCAATACATGACGTATCCGATTGGTGCTTTGTTGCAAGATCGTTTTGCAGAAAGCATCTTACAAACCATTATTGAAATCGCACCAAAAGTGCTGAAAGATCCAACAGATTATAAAGCAGCCTCTAACTTTATGTGGAGTTGTACTATGGCTTTAAACGGATTAATACAAAAAGGAGTACCAAACGATTGGGCAGTTCATGCGATGGGTCACGAGTTAACAGCATTATTTGGTATCGATCATGCACGTACGCTAGCTATTATTGCACCAAGCCATTACAAGTTTAATTTTGAAGCAAAGAAAGAAAAACTAGCACAGTATGCAGAACGTGTTTGGAATATTACCGAAGGTAGCACAGACGATAAAGCGTATGCAGCTATCGAAAAAACAACTGAGTTTTTCCATGAATTAGGTATTAAGACGAAATTATCGGAGTATACAGAAGATTATGAAGGTACAGCTGAAGAAATAGCGAAACGTTTTACAGATCGTGGTTGGAAAACTTTAGGAGAGCACCAAACCTTATCACCAGATAAAGTAGAGAAAATCGTAAAAATGGCGTATTAATTTAAAACTAAATACCAGTTCGAATGTCCAAACTTTTACGTCGGGATGTATCGAGAACAGTTTTTTCAATAGTCAAACTGGTAATAGACTTTATAAAAATGAAGACACTACAAACCATAGTAGTAATTCTATCATTAATTACAGCGTCAAGTTGTAAAGAACATAACGTTTCTGAAACGGTTTCAGAAGGACAAAAAGAATTAAAAAAAGAAAAGAAAATGAAGGTATTATTTGTATTAACATCTCACGATAAATTAGGAGATACAGGAAAAAAAACAGGATTTTGGGTTGAAGAATTCGCAAGTCCATATTACACCTTATTAGATAAAGGAGCGACCATTACATTGGCAACACCAAAAGGAGGTGCTGCTCCAATAGATCCAGCTAGTGATGGACCAGATGCAGCTACTGCAGCCACTGAGCGTTTCAATAAGGATACAGAAGCAAAAAATAAAATAGCAAACACCAAGAAATTATCGGATATCAACGCTGATGATTTTGATGCCGTATTTTATCCAGGAGGTCATGGACCATTATGGGATTTAGCAAATGACAGCACTTCTATTGCTTTAATCGAAAAGTTTAATGATCAGAAAAAACCAATCGCTTTTGTATGTCATGCTCCTGCAGCTTTAAAAGATGTCAAAAATGCTGATGGCACAAGACTTGTAAAAGGTAAAAAAGTCACTGGTTTTTCTAATTTAGAAGAAACACAAGTGGGTTTAACTGAGGTAGTACCAATCTTAGTAGAAGATATGCTTATTGAAAACGGTGCGTTTTATTCTAACGCAGATGCTTGGGCAGCTTATGCTATTCAAGATGGAAATTTAATTACGGGTCAAAACCCAGCATCTTCAGAATTAGTAGCAGAAAAGTTATTAGAAGCATTAAAATAGTCAATTCCCTAAGTTGATTAATAGCGAAAAGCCTGTATAACATTATGTTTGCAGGCTTTTTATTGGTCTATTAAAGACCTTAGAATTCCATTTATAAGTTCTCAATTTACAGAACACACCATTTTAACCATATTAATCACGTACACGACTAAACATTTGTATTTTTGCGCCGCATTTGATGAGAAGGCTTAATATTAAGACACCACAACATGATTATATCTAAACTACATTATATATCTCAAGGAAACACTCCTGAAGCACATTTAGAAAACATTCAAAAAGCGTGTACATCTGGTGCGGAGTTAGTACAATTACACCTTTCAGGTATTTCGGAGGCTAAATATTTAGAGATTGCTAAAGCTGCTAGAGATATCACGTTTCATTTTCAAACACGATTAATCATCAATGGGAACTATAACATAGCAAAAGAAGTTAAAGCTGAAGGTGTGCATTTAGAAAAAACAGACGTCTGCTCAACGGTTGCAAGACCACATTTATACAGCTGGCAAATTATTGGTGGCTCAGCAAACAGCTTAGAAGATTGTGAAGCTTTACTTGCTAAAGACATCGATTATATTAAGTTAGAACCTTTTAGAACAACAACCGAAGATAGTTCAAGTATAGCTTTAGGTCTGGACGGCTATACGACTATTAGTAATGCTTTAATAACAGAAAAACCAATTATTGGTTTTGGTGATATCACTACAAATGATGTCACAGATATATTAGAAACAGGTATTTCTGGAATTGCGGTATCTGATGCAATCACTGAAAATTTTGACAACATAAAAACATTCAATCAGTTGTTAAAAGCATCTGCAACGGGTGAAATTCGTCATACGTTTAAGTAGATAAATCTTAATGCTTCACAACCATTAATCACTAAAATTTATAGCCCAATATGTGGATGTATTTAGGCTTACTAGCCGCACTCTTTTTAGGATTACACAACCTATGTAAAAAACATGCCGTACAAGGAAACGAAGTATTTCCTGTGCTTTTAGGAACGGTATCTAGTGGTTTTTTATTTGTTGCTACGTTTTATGGTTTGTCTATCTTTTATCCAGATTACGCGCTTGAGCATGGTTATAACTTTCAAAAGATTTCGTGGCAAACTCATGGTTTTATTTTTATAAAATCGGCCATCATGGCGAGTTCATGGATTTTAGCGTATCAAGCTTTAAAGCATTTACCTATTACGATTGTAACGCCCATTCGTTCTGCAGGACCATTTTTCACCTTTATTGGTGCCATTTTAATTTATCAAGAAAAACCAAACACCTTACAATGGATTGGCTTTTTCCTCATCATTTTTTCAGTAATGCTTTATTCTAAAATAGGAAAAAAAGAAGGCATTAATTTCAAACGCAACAAATGGATTTTCGCCATTATCGGAGCCACATTTTTAGGAGCCTCGAGTGGTTTGTACGACAAATTCTTAATCCAAAACCTGAGCCTTAACCCACAAACCTTACAATTCTGGTTTTGCCTATACACCATATTAATTTTACTACTCATCTTAACCATCACATGGTTTCCGCATGATGAAAAACGAAAAGCCTTTAAATTCCGTTGGTCCATCATTGCAGTCGGTATTTTACTGCAAGCCGCAGATTACTTCTACTTTAAAGCCTTACAAGATCCGGATGCTTTAATTATGCTCTTATCAGCCATAAAACGAAGTCAAATTTTAATAGCTGTAGTCGTTGGAGGTTTAGTCTTCAAAGAACAAAACAAACGTAAAAAATTAGTGCCTTTAGCAGGCATTATGATTGGGGTTTTTCTGATTTTATATTCCAATTAGATATAAACCGATTTAATATCATTGTAGTGGTTTCAGACTTTTAGCTATTGACAACTGCATTAGCAACATCTCAAAATATGCCTCTGAACGACAACCTATTTAGAAATACCAATTTAAAACTTAACTTGCTCTAATTTTTCAAAAGTAGTAAAGCACATGAATTCAGATTACAGTCAGATTATAGAAAACGCATACAAGTTTACAAAATCCCTTAAAAATCAAGGTAAATTAGCCACATACATACCCGAATTAGCAAACGTCGATCCCGATAAATTTGGAGTACATATGACGAAACTAGATGGAGATAATTTCGGAATTGGAGACCATTTAGAAAAATTTTCCATTCAAAGTATTGCTAAAGTATTGTCACTCTCGTTAGCCGTGAAATTTCTTGGGGAACGTATTTGGACACGTATTGATGTTGAGCCTTCGGGAACAAAATTCGATTCACTTCTTTTACTAGAAACGTATAAGGGAATTCCTCGTAATCCATTCGTGAATTCTGGTGCTATTGTTATTTGCGACATCTTAATCACACATTTAGAAAATGCACGTGAAGAGTTTTTAGAATTTGTTAGAGACCTCAGTGATATTCCAGATTTGAACTATTCCGATAAAATAGCTGATTCTGAAAAAGCAACTGGATTCCGAAATGTCGCTTTATGTAATTTTATAAAGTCTTTGGGTAATATTAAAAACGATCCTGCTGAAGTATTAGATTTTTATTTCGATATGTGTTCTTTAGAAATGAATTGCGAGCAATTATCCCGTACCTTTTCGTTTTTAGCCAATGGAGGCAAAAAATTGAGCGATGGCAAAAAGATTTTAACAAGCAGCCAAACCAAACGTATTAATGCTTTAATGCTTACGTGTGGCTTCTATGATGAGTCTGGTGAATTT
This sequence comes from Winogradskyella psychrotolerans, assembly GCF_018860545.1. Lineage (GTDB taxonomy): Bacteria > Bacteroidota > Bacteroidia > Flavobacteriales > Flavobacteriaceae > Winogradskyella > Winogradskyella psychrotolerans_A. The sequence goes on from NZ_JAHKPN010000041.1 coordinate 40,608, forward strand.
GCATTTAAAGTTGGGTTACCAGGAAAAAGTGGTGTTGGCGGAGGTATTGTCGCCTTATATCCTAATAATTTTACGATTGCGGTTTGGAGTCCTAAGTTAAATCCCAATGGAAACTCATTTAAAGGTATGAAATTGCTAGAAACGGTGACGACTCATTCAGAAATGAGTATTTTTTAACCATTTTAATTACGATTTTAAAAACCATTTCTACTTTTGATTGGATTAATCCAAAAAAATTAACAATCGTTTAGTTTCCATATTAGTTTTAGGTAAAATACCTTATTTTGCATAGGCATTAGATGTTTTCATTCTATTGTGCTACTGAATTTATATATCAACCCATACTATGGCATTAAAAATTGTAATATCTCATAAGACGACGTATAAATATGATCGTAAAGTATCCTTGTCTCCGCATGTTTTTAGATTACGACCAGCTCCACACTCGAGAACTCCAATTGAATCCTATTCGATAAAAATTACTCCAGAAGATCAATTTTTTAATTGGCAACAAGATCCATTTGGTAATTATGTGGCGCGCTTGGTGTTTCCTGAGAAAACGGATGAGTTGTCTGTGGACGTTGAGATTATTGCAGATTTACAGACCATTAATCCTTTCGATTTTTTTATTGAGGAATATGCTGAAGAATTTCCATTTAAATATACCGAAACGGTAAAAAAAGAATTACAACCCTATTTAGAAATTACAGACGATGGTGAATTACTAAATGAATTTTTAGAAACCTTAGATTATACTCCAAGAAAAACGATCTATTTTCTTATTCATGTCAATCAAATGATTTATGAATATCTCAGTTATAATATCCGTATGGATCCTGGTGTTCAAACTTGTGAAGAAACTTTAGAAACTAAAAAAGGATCGTGTAGAGATTATGCGTGGTTATTTGTTCAAGCTTTACGTCATTTAGGTTTTGGAGCACGATTTGTTTCGGGTTATTTGGTGCAACTACGATCGGATGAAAAATCATTAGATGGCCCTTCTGGACCAGAAGAAGATTTTACCGATTTACATGCTTGGGCAGAAGTGTATTTGCCTGGAGCTGGTTGGATTGGTTTTGATGCCACCTCTGGCCTATTAGCTGGAGAAGGTCATATTCCTTTAGCCTGTACTCCATCGTTTGAAAGTGCGGCTCCGGTTTCGGGAATGACCGATAAATGTGAAACGGAGTTCTTCTTTGAAAATAAAGTCACACGAATTTTTGAGTCACCACGAGTCACAAAGCCCTACACCGAAGACCAATGGAAAGCCATTGATAAGCTCGGCCATAAAGTTGAAAAGCAATTACAAAAAAATGATGTGCGGTTAACCATGGGAGGCGAACCGACCTTTATTTCTATTGATGATTTAGAGTCTCCGGAATGGAATACAGATGCAGACGGACCTCATAAACGTCAACTCGCTAAAGAGTTATCCAAACGCTTACATAAAGAATTTGGTAAAGGTGGTGTGTTACATCATGCTCAAGGTAAATGGTATCCAGGCGAACCTTTACCGAGATGGCAAATAGAAATTTGTTGGAGGAAAGATAAACGACCTATTTGGTATAACAAGAGGTATCTCGGTACGTATGTTGACAATTATACCGTACCACCAAACACCGATAAATTATTTTTAGAAACGCTAACAACCTACTTAGGAGTTTCAACTCAACATATCATTCCAGGTTTTGAAGATGCCTTCTATTTTTTATGGGAACATGGGAATCTTCCCATAGATGTCGATCCAACTAAAGATAGAGATAACACCTTAGTCAAAAACAAATTAAAAGAGATCTTAGAAAATGGCACGTCCACTCCTGTGGGCTATTTATTACCCTTAAATAGTACCGATGGAAAATGGTTTACAAGCGAATGGGCATTTAGAAGACAGCATTTATTCTTAACTCCTGGAAATTCTCCAATGGGTTTACGATTGCCTTTAAATTCGTTATTAGAAAATCCGGAAAATGAAGTGTTTCCGGCTTATGAACCGGATTTATTCTCTAAAAAGAAACGTTTACCAAGTTTTAGAGATCATGTAAAAAAGCGCCATAAAGCCTTTTTAGAACATGGATTGGATAGTAATCAGCCTAATTATTTTGTAAGAACTGCGATATGTTCGGAAGTAAGAGATGGAAAATTATATTTATTCTTACCACCTTTAGATTCGGCAGAAAGCTTTTTAGACCTTATTGCTGCGATTGAATTTACAGCGAAAGCATTAAAAGTACCTGTCATTATGGAAGGCTATGATCCTCCTAAAGACAACCGACTAGAATCGTTAAAAATTACGCCAGATCCTGGTGTTATTGAAGTTAACGTGCATCCTGTGACGAATTGGACAGATTTAGTCAATAATACACTCACCTTTTACGAGCAAGCCAAATTATCGCGATTAGGAACCGAAAAGTTTATGTTAGATGGTAAACATACAGGTACTGGTGGTGGCAACCATGTGACGTTGGGTGGTACAAGTCCTGATGATAGTCCGTTATTACGAAAGCCTAGTTTACTAAGAAGTCTATTAACGTTTTGGCAGCATCATCCTGGTTTAAGCTATTTATTTTCGGGGTCTTTTGTGGGACCTACAAGTCAGGCTCCACGAATAGATGAAGCACGACAAGATAATTTATACGAATTAGAAATAGCCTTTAGTCAAATTCCTAAAGGTGGTGAAGTTCCATTTTGGTTAACCGATCGTTTATTTAGACACTTACTCACCGATTTAACAGGAAATACGCACCGCGCAGAGTTCTGTATCGATAAACTATACTCTCCAGATTCGTCAACCGGACGACTCGGGATTTTAGAATTGCGTGGTTTTGATATGCCACCACATCCTAAAATGAGTTTGGTACAAATGTTACTGGTAAGAACTTTAGTCTCTTGGTTCTGGAAAAAACCTTACGAACACAATTTAGTGCGTTGGGGAACGGAGTTACACGATAAGTTCTTAATTGAACATTATGTTAGAGAAGATATTAAGGATATTGTAGCCCAATTAAACAGAGCTGGATATAAATTTGAGGAAGATTGGTTTAATCCGTTTTTCGAATTTAGATTTCCGCTGCATGGCATGGTTGAAATTAATAACATCCATTTAGAATTGCGTGCAGGCATTGAACCATGGAATGTCCTAGGTGAGGAAATGACTGGTGGTGGAACTGCCAGATACGTGGATTCATCTTTAGAACGCTTACAAGTAAAAGTTTCTAATTTTATAGATGAACGCTTTGTACTAACCTGTAATGGGGTCAAAGTGCAACTGAAAAGTACTGGTGTCAAAGGAGAGTATGTAGCAGGTGTACGTTATAAAGCTTGGAATCCCTATTCTGCATTGCATCCAACAATTCCTGCCGATACTCCGTTAGTGTTTGATATTGTAGATACATGGAACAAGCGCTCCATTGGTGGTTGCACTTATTTTGTAGCGCATCCTGGTGGACGCTCTTATGATGTGCATCCGGTGAATAGCTTTGAAGCAGAATCACGACGGATTAACCGTTTTTGGGAATTTGGACACACGCAAGGTGAAATTAGTCCATTTGAAAACATGACTTTTGATACCGAACCAACCTTTAGAAATGTTGAGGAAAAAAGTAGCTCAAAACGTTTTTCTTATAAGGAATTACCAGTTAATTTTGAATTTCCTTATACATTAGATTTACGAAAGAAATAAAAGCGTTCTTAATTATATATGAAGACCCTAACAAAGACTTTATTTGAAAATTATTTTTCAGCGTCATCTGGCTACGATGAGTTACTCACGTCTAAAATGGGTATCAAAGAAAATTGGAAAGTATTGTCTCAGAATTTATTAAAAATTGGTTCTGAAAATTTAGCTCTAAAACAGACTGAGATTAACTGGTTGCTAGCCGAAAACGGTGTTACCTATAACGTTTATAATGACCCTAAAGGTTTAAATAGACCTTGGGATTTAAATGTTGTACCCTATATTATTCATCAAAAAGAATGGAAAGGTGTTGAAAAAGGTATTCAACAGCGTGCCGAACTTTTAAATCTTATATTAAAAGATTTATATGGTAAAAGAGACTTGCTGAAAAATGGCATTATTCCACCAGAATTAATTTATGCACACAGTGGCTTTTTACGTGCTTGTGATCAGATTCAATATAAAAAATCCAAACAACTATCAGTATATGCTGCAGATTTAGCCAGAGGTCCTGATGGGCGTTTGTGGGTGGTGAATGATAGAACGCAAGCACCTTCGGGAATGGGGTATGCTTTAGAAAATCGATTTTCTACAAGTAAAATAATTCCAGAATTATATACCGATATCAACGTTACACAACCTTCAAATTTCTTCAATGACTTTAACCAGTTGTTGCTCAATTCGGCTTCTAACAATACAGAAAGCCCAATGATTGTTGTTCTCACACCAGGTCCTCATAACGAAACCTATTTTGAACATTCATATTTGTCTTCATTCTTAGGGTATCCGCTCGTTAAAGGCAATGATTTAGTGGTAAGACATGGTAAAGTTTGGTTAAAATCGTTAAATGGCTTAAAGCAAATTGATGTGATTTTAAGACGCATTGATGATACCTTTATGGATCCTTTAGAATTACGAGAAGATTCGTATTTAGGAGTTGCAGGCTTATTGGAGGCCGTTCGGTTGCAAAATGTAACCATTATTAACCCTATAGGAAGTGGTGTTTTAGAAAATCCTGCATTAGTGCCCTTTATGGAAAATATTTGCAAGTATTTCTTAGATGAAGAATTAATTCTACCCCAAATAGCATCGTGGTGGTGTGGTCAGGAAAAAGAACGAAAACATGTATTAGCAGATTTACCATCTTTTGTTTTAAAAAGAATCGATAGGTCTAATAGAGAACGTATATATTTCTGTGAATTTTTAGATAAGAAAGCACTTGAAAATCTAAAGAAAGAGATTTTAGACTATCCGTATAAATTTGTAGCTCAAGAAAAAATATCATTTTCTACGGCACCTAACTTTGTGAGCACGCATTTGGAGCCACGTAAAATATTGTGTAGAACCTTTGCAATTGCTAAGGAAGATAGTTATAGTGTTATGCCAGGCGGTTTGGTGAGAGTCGCTCCAGAGCGTGAAGAATTATTTGTATCAAATCAACGTGGTGGTACGAGTAAAGATTTTTGGATAGTAAATGATGTACCGCAAGCCAACCTTCAAAATTATTCTTGGAATAAAACGAGTTCTAGTCCAGCAACAGGTTTAAACGATGTGCCAAGCAATACTGCTGAGAATTTATTCTGGTCTGGAAGATATATTGGCAGAGCTTTAGTCACGGCAAGATATTTAAGAATGGTATTGAGTCAAATGACACATGCACAATATACCGATCGAAAACCGGAGTCCGAAAGTTTAAAAATACTATTTCAATCCATTACAAAAATCACGTCGACCTTTCCTGGTTTTATGTCTGAAAATGATGAGGTGTTGAATAATCCACTTTTAGAAATTAAAGACATTATACTCGATGACACTAAAATAGGTAGTTTTGCGCAATCCATGCAAAGTTTTAGTTCATCGTATTACGCCTTACGAAATTTATGGTCTAGAGATATGTGGAGGGTATTTGATGGCATACAAAAGCATATCAAAAACTTAAAAAAAGAAGAGAGTTACAGTGTTTATAAACTTACTAATTTCTTTGATAAGATCATAACGCGACTCATTGCTTTTATGACACTTACAGAAGAAAGTATATTAGTTAGGCAAGGGCTTCTGCTCTATTTTATTGGTTTACAGCTTGAAATTGGAGCAATGAATATTGAAAAATTTAGAGCCTTACTCATTGTAAATTATGACGAAGAGTTAGAATATGAGATTTTGGAATCGTTATTAAATAGTCATGAAAGTTTAAACATTTATAGATACAGTTATAACTCGTATTTAAGTTTAGAGAACGTCTTGAATTTAATTATTTTAGATAAGGAATATTCAAGATCTTTAACCTATCAAATGCATCGTTTAAAAAAGGATATAGATAAGTTACCTAAAATCAATACGACTAATGAACTCACCGTTTGTCAGAATAATATAAATATGGTTATTTCTAAAATGGAAAGTTTAAATGTAAAAGAGATGCTGGTTGTGGATCCAGAATCGAATATGCGTAAAAATTTAGATAATTCATTATCAGAATTAAGTGATTTATTGCATACCACTTCACTGTCTATATCAAACACGTATTTTAACCATTCGCAGCCACAGAAACAGTTGGTGAACAGAAACATTACGACATAATATGATTTTTGATCTTTGGCATAAAACAAAATATAGTTACGAACATGGTGCTTCGTTTTGTCATAATATTACGACTATTAAACCTAAAAGTTTTGCCGGTCAGACACTTCTAGATTATCATTTAGAAATCACTCCTACTCCAACAGATATTTCAGAACGCTTAGATTTCTTTGGAAATTCTGTGACGCGATTCTCAATACAACAGCACCATAAAGAACTTGTTGTAATAGCTCGAAGCATAGTAGAGAGAAATTATGAGGAGCAATTTGATGAGGTTCAATTTTTGAAAGCTAAGAAAGTGACTGTTGCAGAAACTAAAGCACACTTAAAACAAATCGATTCAGAAATCATTGATGTGAGGCAATTTGTAATGCCGTCCCCTTTAATTACTAATGGTAACGAAAATATTGCTGCCTATGCATCGTTATCTTTTAAACCAGAACGTTCATTTTATGAAGCTACTTATGAATTGATGCAACGTATTTATACAGATTTTGACTTCGTGCCAGGGTTTACCAACATTGCGACTCCATTAAAAGAAGTAATGGCAGCTAAAAAAGGGGTTTGTCAAGATTTTGCACAAATCGCTATTGCTTGTGTGCGTTCTATGGGTTTACCTGCTAAATATGTGAGTGGTTATATAGAAACCGTTCCTCCAGAAGGTAAAGAAAAATTAATAGGAACTGATGCGTCTCACGCTTGGTTTTCGGTGTATATTCCAACATATGGCTGGGTCGATTTTGACCCGACAAATAATCAAATCCCAAAAAACCAACACATCGTTGTGGCGCACGGTAGAGATTATTATGATGTCCCTCCTCTAAAAGGGGTGATTTATAGTATGGGGAAAAACACTATGGAAGTATCTGTAGATTTAAGACCTGCCACGTCGTATCTCAATCAAATGCATAGCCAATCCCAACAATAATTTAATTTGAAGTTTACTTGCGCTTATATAATAGCAACTGATGAATAAACTTTAATTTCTCAATAATAGGCGGAGAAATCACAAACGGATAGACATCAGGAATTCCCATCGCTCTGTTGATACTATTTACAGCTAAAGATAAAGGCACGCACTTATGTAAAATAGCATCAAAATTTTTCTTGGTGTAAGGGTCAAAAGAAACTTTAGTTTTTAAGGCTCTAGTTTTAAATTTCGGATTCACATTTACACGAAAGAAATAAGCCGTTTCCACCATTTCCATAATATGTAAGTAATGTGCCCATGTTTCTGCCCAATCTTCCCATGGATGCGAAGTCGCATATTCACTAATATATGAATCTTGCCAATCTTTAGGTGCGCCTGTTTTATAGTAGGTTTGAAGTGCTTCAGAATAATCCGTTTCTTCATTACCAAAAATAGCTCTGAAGTCTTTGAGAACCTTAGGGTGATGGCGCACTAAACGTTCCCAGTAATAATGCCCTACTTCATGTCTTAAATGCCCCACTAAAGTTCGGTATGGTTCAACCATGTCTTTACGGGCTTGTTCTCTTAAAACTGAATTACCTTCTCTAATTAAAATAGTCACCACACCATTGGCGTGACCTGTCATTAGGCTTGGGTTGTCTTTTTTGGATACAAAATCAAAACATAAACCATCCTCATCCTGTAATTTACTTCGTAATGGTAATCCTATTTTTTGAAGTTGATATACTAGACGGTGTTTAGCAATTTCAAGATGTTGCCAATTTTCAAAATTATCTGAAGCTGTATTTGACAGATTCGGGATTGTTCTATTGAGTTGGCAGGCGCTACAATAATCTTCAGGATCATGTTTTTCTAACACCCAATTGCAAACATTATATTCTTTATTCTTACAATATTTGTATTCCGTATGTTCTCTATCAGAAATAAGCGCAGCGATATCAGGAGCGAACGTTAACATTTTATGATCTGTCGCTCTATATCCTGTTAAATGCCCACAGGTATCACAGCTGTTGTTTTCAAAAAACACAGACGCATTGCAATGACCACATTGAAATATTTTCATCTTATGTTAACGTCTAAACGCTAATTTTTAGGTTAAAATTAATCCGCAAAATTAATAAATACCCAAGATTAAATTCTAGCTTTTTATAGATATTTTATGAACTAGTTTTTAGTCATTTATACTTCATAAACGGTTATAAAGTTATGCTCCGTTTATGGTATTTAACTCTGCGATTGTGTTTGAATATAAGGTTCTATTGAAAAAAATGAATTGTAAATAGCCGACGACACATCATTTAGTTTGCCTTGAAGATCATCTAAATATTCATGCATACCTTCTGCAATAATATCATTAATATCGGCATATTCTAACTGCGATTTTAAAACTCCTAATTTCTTCTGAGCTAAATTACTAAAACCAACAGAACTACCCGATAAGGTAATTAAACACCGTTCGGCACTTAATAAACAAGCCAGAATGGATCTAGGGAATTCAGTATCTAAAATCAAGAATTCTGCAATACCCGAAGATGTTAATTTGCCATATTTTTTTCGATACATATCAAAGGCACTGACGGATTTTAATAAGGCTGCCCATTGAATTAAATCTAAAGAAGACCCTACCAATTTCGGGGATTTTAGCAGTAAATGATATTTTGCATCTAAAACACGAGACGTTTTATCGGCACGTTCAATAATCTGTCCTAATTTTGCAAAATGCCAGCCTTCATTACGAGATATAGTGGCATAATACATGCCATATACGAGCTGACAACCATTTTTTATGTCAGTAAAAAAGCGTCTTAACTCCTTATTGGTTTGATTTTTTTTTGCAGCTGTATTCTTCACTAAATAATATAGTGCATTGATTTGCTCCCAAACTTCTTTTGTAATTTCAGCGCGTACAGCGCGCGCATTTTCTCGAGAGTTTAAAATACAATTGAAAATCGAATTCGGATTTTCTTTATCGAATGTTAAGAAATAAATTACCTTACTTTTTTCAACCTTAGGATATAAGGATTCATAAAGTTCCCAATCTCCCGTGATCAACACAAGAGGTTGCCACTGCTCTACCTCATTAGGAGGTAACTCTAACGATAAATTATAATTTACATCCATAAAACGTGCGTAATTCTCAGCACGTTCAAGATATCTGTTCATCCAATATATGGTATTTGCGACTCTGCCTAACATAGTGTAATTTTTAACTGTTTAAAACCCAAGTATCTTTACTGCCTCCTCCTTGTGATGAATTCACCACAATAGAACCTTTTTCTAATGCAACACGTGTTAAGGCTCCTGGAATAATTTTTATATCATCTCCATATAAGGCATATGGTCTTAAATCAACATGCCGACCTTCTATAGTATTATCTGCTATGGTAGGAACTCTAGATAAATTAATCATTGGTTGTGCAATGTAATTTCTTGGTTTCGCTTTAATTTTTGCTATAAATTCTTGCTGTTCTTTTTTGGTCGATTTTGGGCCAATGAGCATGCCATAGCCACCAGAAGCATCCGTTTGTTTCACGACCAAATTATGAATATTTTCAATCACATATTTGCAATCATCTGCTTCATCACAGATGTAGGTTTTTACATTTGGTAAAATCATGTCTTCACCTAAATAGTATTTAATGATTCGTGGAATGTATGCGTAAACGGCTTTATCGTCCACGACTCCTGTGCCTGGTGCATTCACTAAAACAACATTGCCTTTGAGGTAGGCTCTAAACAGTCCGGGAGTTCCTAATAAGGATTTCTTATTAAACACTTCAGGATCTATAAAATCATCATCCACACGACGATAAATGACATCTACACGTTGCAAACCATTGGTGGTAATCATATATACCATATCATTTTTTACCACTAAATCACGACCTTCAACTAATTCAGCTCCCATCTGCTGTGCTAAATACGAATGCTCAAAGTATGCCGAATTATAAATTCCTGGCGTCATTACTACAACGGTAGGTTTATCTATATCTACTAGAGATTCTAAAGTATCTCTTAATGTATGTGTGTAATTATAAACCGGTTTTACATCGAGTTGTTCAAATAACTCAGGAAAGGTACGTTTTAAGATTTCTCTATTTTCTAACATATAGGAAACGCCCGATGGACATCTTAAATTATCTTCGAGGACATAATATTGACCATCACCTCCTTTTATTAAATCAGAACCTGTAATATGACACCATATATCTTTTGGTGGTTTAAAGCCTTCTAATTCCTTTAAATAAGACGCGCTAGAAAAAATCATTTCTTTCGGTATAATTTTATCCTTTATCACCTTTTGGTCATTGTAAATGTCTTGAATAAATAAGTTTAGGGCTTTTATGCGTTGTTGTAAGCCTTTTTCGAGTTCTGTCCATTCATTACTACTAATGATTCTGGGTATAATATCTAAATGAAGAATCCGCTCTATACCTTGGTTGTCACTGTAGACATTAAAGGTCATACCCAAGGACAGCTGCGCGCGGTCTGTGGCATGTTGCAGTGTGTTTAACTTCTTCTGACTAAAATTTTGCAGACGCTCTGCAAATAATTTATAATTAGGTCTTATAACATTGTTTTCATCAAACATTTCGTCATAAAACCCTTTGGTGTCGTAAGCGGAGAAATCTAGTTTTGGCATAAGCGTAAAAGATGTGTCATACATTTTTAAAATCTCCGATAAGTAACAATTTTAGTTATTAACTAAACTTAACTTAAAGACGATTTGAGTTAATAAAAAAATCGATAATGTCTTAGTAGTCATTGTATCCAAACAAAGTACAAAAAAGAATGTGCATAAACTAATTATAATATTAGGTTTACGATTCTAATAATTTATAGGAAAAATATTGTTAAATTAAAAAAAATAAGATACTCAAATTTGCCAAATCTTAAATTATCACTACGCTACTTAAAAGACGATTTATATCGTAGACCTACTACAAGATGATTTTAATAATACGTTTTAAGCATCTATTTCTAATGTGTCATCATGATAGGCGATCGTTTAAAAACTATGACGTAAGGTGAGCTCATTTAAAATTATAATTAAAAAAAAGCCTTATGAAAACATAAGGCTTTTAGTTGCTATTAATCAAATATAAGATAAACTCATTACTTAGGGATTAATGAATCTATCTATGTCTTCCTGTGCTATTTTGGGGTTCGCACCTTCTCTACTAGCTACGATAGCACCTACCGCACAAGCATAATCTATGGCTTCTTGCGGATTGTTTTTATTTAATAATTTAGTGATCAATGTAGCTAGAAATGAATCTCCAGCTCCTACCGTGTCTACCACTTTTATTGTATAGCCGTCGTTATAATAAAAGGTATTGTTAACATACAAAATAGCACCCTTACCTCCTTTAGTCACACATATAGATGATGTATCTGTCCGTTTTGCGATGAACTTTATAGTCGCTTCTAGTGAGTCTGAATTAAAATTTAATTCCTTACAAATTTCAAAAATTTCATCATCATTAAATTTTATAAAATTGGCTTCGCTCATTAAATAGTTCAAGACTTCTTGTGTATAAAATGGTGCTCTTAAATTGACATCGAATATTTTATAGTTTGCTAAGGTCAATAGCTTGTATAATGTGTTTTTTGAAGTAGAACTTCTTGCTACTAAACTCCCATAAATGAAACCATCTGAAAGTTCTGTTGCTTTTTTAGCCTCATCTGTTAGTTCAATATTGTCCCAAGCTCTAGGTTGTTTAATTTCATAAGTTGCAGAGCCTGAGTCGTCCAAAGTTACTTCTACTTCACCTGTTTTAAGCGTAGTATCCATTTGAAGGTTTTCAATATCAATACCTTCTTTAACTGCATGAAGAACTATCTTTTCACCATAAGCATCTCTCCCTATTCTAGTAATAATAGACACATTATTTCCAAGAGATTTTAAACGTAATGCCACATTGAATGGTGCACCACCTATTTTCTTGTGATTAGGAAAAACATCCCACAACACCTCGCCAAAACAAACTATATTTTTCATTTTATTTCAATTTAATAACAGGTAAAACCACCATCAACCAAAACTACAGCACCAGTCATTAAACTAGAAGCTGGACTTGCTAAAAACAGAGATGCACTAGCTACTTCTTCAGGTAACCCCATTCTTCCCATTGGTGTACCATCCATCCATTGGCCAAACATTTCTGTATCTTCTTTTATATACTGTATCATTGGTGTTTCAATATATGTTGGTGCCAAAGCATTAACACGAACTCCTTTTTTAGCCCATTCTGCAGCTAACGATTTTGTTAAATGATGCACAGCAGCCTTAGAGGCATTGTAATAACTTTGAAATTGTGGTTTATTCACTATAAAACCAGACATAGAACCAATATTCACAATATTACCCTCACCACGTTCTATCATGTATTTTGCAAACGATTTGTTAAAAGCAAAAAGCCCATTAACATTAACATCCATAACATTTTTAAATAACTCTTCACTAACATCTTCAGCAGCAGTTCCCGAGCGATCAATACCTGCAGAACAGACTAAAATATCTATGTGTGTTTTTTCGTTTAACGCTTTTGCCACAGCATCTACACGATCAAAATCAGTGACATTCACTTCTACAAAATGTGCTTCGTATCCTTTGTCTTTTAATTTAACAACCGCTTCTTCTCCTACTTTTACATTATAATCTAATATATAAATAGCAGCTCCAGCCTCTGCTAAGGCTTCTGCGCAAGCGTACCCAATAGATTGTCCTCCACCAGTTATAGCTGCATTTTTTCCTTCTAAGTTATATTTTTCTAAATACATGTTTTTAACTTTTAAATTTGACGTTATTCGCCTAAACCGTAGGCTTTCATTTTACCTTTAATAAACGTAATTCCTTCTCTAACCAGCGTATCTCCATCTGGAGCTAATTGTCTCCAAACCCAAGTGTTCATGTTATCTGTAGCATCTACAAAACTTTCTAAAGCGGCATAACCTTTATAGTTTATTTCACTTAAGCCTTTAAAAACACCATCCCAATCTACAGTTCCTGTACCAGGAATTCCTCTATCATTTTCACAAAGGTGGAAGTGTATTAAATCGTCTCCTGCGTTTACAGTAGCCGTGTAAAAATCTTTCTCTTCAATATTCATGTGATAGGTATCTAGATGTACTTTGATGTTATCTAAACCTATCATTTCTTTCAATTTAAGGGCTTGTGCCCCTGTGTTAATTAAATAGGTTTCATATCTATTTACAGGCTCAATACCTACATTAATATTAAGTGTAGCAGCATATTCGCCAACTTCTCTTAATGCTTCTGCACTGTAATTCCAATCTTTTTCTGTTGGTCTGTGCGGTAAGCTTTTTACATGTTTAGAATAGATAACACCAGAGAAATTGGTAGCTCCAATATCGCTAGTTGCTTTTACACAAGCTTTCAAATAATCGACACCTTTGCGTCTAATTTCTGGATCATCACTAGTGATGTCTGTGTCGTTTAATAAAACAGTTGATGTACAAGCTTCAATACCAACTTCTTGAAGTCTTTTTGAAACAGCTTCGGTATCAAAAGACTCTAAAGCCATTAATGGTAATTCTATAAAATCTAAACCCAAATTTTTAACTCTATCAATTAGATCTAGTGTGTCGTTGCTCCATTCTGAGCACCAAGCGTATGCGTGAATTCCTAGTTTCATATTATTTAAATAAATTATTTATTGTGATTAAATTTGTTTCTATGGTCTTATTTGTAATGTCTTCATATGCATTTACAAATGCCTTCGAAAACACTGTGTTTTGTTTTAGTAAACCGAATACCGACTCTATTTTTAAAAAGGCAGTTGGATTCTGTTTAGCTTCTATAGCTTTTTTATATAACTCATGTTTTAGTGCATCTTTTATATTTAAAGCGTCTCCATTTTCATTAGTACCCAAACTATAAATTGCCCAAGCTGCTGTTACAAATGCAGCCAATTGAATAGAACCCTTATCTTCTAATTGCGATTGAATGGTGGGTAAAATAAAAATGGGATATTTCGCAGACGTTTCAGAACAAATGCGGTCGATTTGATCCTTGATATTTACATTTCCAAAACGCTCTAATAACGATTGTTTGTAAGCCTCTAAGTCAATGCCTTTGAGGTTACCTAAAGTAGGTGTTACTTCAACATCCATATAATTTTTTAGAAATGTCTTAAGTTCATGGTCATTCACCGCTTCATCAATGGTATTGTATCCCATTAATGCTCCTAAAATTCCTAATACCGAATGGCCAGCATTTAATAAACTTAGTTTCATTTTTTCATAAGGCACAACGTTTTCTACAAACTGTGCTCCTACGTTTTCCCAAGCAGGTCTACCTGCAACAAAATTATTTTCAATAACCCATTGTTTAAAAGGCTCACAAACTACTGGCCAGGCATCATCAATACCAGACGTTTCTTTGAGATGCGTAATATCTTCTGGCGCAGTAACCGGTGTAATTCTGTCTACCATGGCATTTGGAAAAGAAACGTTTTCAATAATCCAATCTGTTAAACCAGGCTCTGCTTTAGAGACATAACTTAATAACATGTTTTGTGTCATGTGACCATTACCTTGAATGTTGTCGCAAGACTGAATAGTGAGGCCTTTTAATCCGCGTTCTTTTCGCAGTTGTAAAGCTTGTGTTAGGTAGCCAAAAACAGTTTTTGGGGCATTAGGATTTTCTAAATCGTGAATAATTAACGGATTTGTAAAATCAAAGTTTTTGGTCGCTTCGTTATAATTATAACCACCTTCTGTAATGGTTAAGGTGATAATTTTAACGTCTGGACTCGCCATTTTTTCAATGACTTTAGTTGGGTTTTCTGGGGCAAAAAGGTATTCTGTTATCGCACCAATTACGCGTTTGGTATGTGTGCCATCTAATTCTTTAACAATTAAAGTATATAAGCCATCTTGCTCTTTTAGTGTATTGTAAATTTTAGTATCAAAATCTAATAAAGCTACACCACAGATACCCCAATCTTTTATGGATTCATCTTGTAATAATTGATCGGTATAAAACGCTTCGTGCGCTCTATGAAATCCGCCAATACCAATATGTACAATACCTGTTTTAAGCGTTTTTCTATTGTATTTTGGTACAGCAATTCTTTCTGAAATAGTAGAAAGATTTTCGTTATTTAATTTTAAGTTTTCCATTACAGAATATGTTTTTATTTACTTTCGAATCGTTGTAGTAATACTGCAAAAATGATGATAGCACCTTTTACCACTTGTTGTGGATAAGAAGGAACATTTAATAAGTTTAATATGTTTCCTATTAAGCCTAAAATAAGCACTCCCATTAAAGTATTTATAGCGGTTCCCTTACCTCCGTTTAAACTGGCACCACCTATAACTACTGCAGCAATAGCGTCTAGTTCCCATGCCATGCCCATATTTGGAGAACCTAAATTGGTTCTAGATGCTACAATTATAGCGGCAGTTGCGGCTAAAGCTCCAGAAATGGCATAGACTAAAAATTTGTACTTATTGACCTTAATTCCCGATAAACGAGATGCTTCTTCATTACTCCCGATAGCGATAATTAATCGACCAAAAACATTGTAACGCAGCATAACCATAGTACAGATGACGATGATAAAAAACACGATAGCAATGTTTGGAATACCTAAAGTTGAATTGTTTGCAAAGTCGGACATAAATTGACCTCCAACCGTTGTAAACGTTACTGGTGACCCTTTTGAATAAATAAAACTCATACCTCTCGCTATAGTCATTAAAGCTAGTGTCGCCACAAAAGGTGCCATTTTTTGATAGGCAACGAGATAACCTGATATACTTCCTAATCCAAAACCAATAACTATGGTCATTAAAATAGCCAATGGTAAAGCAAAAATATTGACCAGAATAGCAAAAGTAACGGCTAATAATGCCACCATAGACCCAACAGATAAGTCAATACCACCAGTAAGAATAACAATCAACATTCCGATACTAATAATACCAATACCAGAGACTTGTTTTAATAAGTTAGAGAGGTTTACAGAAGTGAAAAACACATCGGAAATGAGTGCAGAGAAAATCACTAATAATATAAAGATGAATATAGTATTATACTTTACTAAGAACTTAAGAATCCCAGCAGGACTGCTAAGTTGTTGTTTTAATGTTAAAGTCATAATGTGAATATTTAGTTAGTTTAGTTATATTGTTTTAAAGGTTCTCCAATGGAATACCTTAATATGTTTTCTTCTGAAAATTGATCTTTTGTCAATTCGCCATAAAACGTGCCTTCATGCATAACGAGAATGCGATCTGAAATGCCCATAATTTCTGGCATATCTGATGAAATCACCACAACACCAACGCCTTTCTTAGCGACTTCATTAATTAAATTATAGATTTCAATTTTAGCTCCTACATCGACTCCTCGTGTGGGTTCATCAATAAAAATCACTTTACTATCAATACTTAACCACTTGGCTAATGCTACTTTCTGTTGATTTCCACCGCTTAGATTTTTGACATTGACTTCAGAGTTTGGTGTTTTAATATTTAGTTTTTCAATTAAACCCAAGACTTTTTTATACTCGTTGTCTACGTTTATAAAACCGAGTTTACTTGAAATAGACTTAAAACTCGTTACACTGATATTTCGTCGAATGGATAATGGTAGAAACACACCTTCTTCCTTTCTATCTTCGGAAACAAATCCAATTTGATACCCAGCAGCATCGACTGGAGAATTGGTTTTAATCTCTTTTCCTTCCAAAATTAAAGTGCCAGATTTCTTTTTGTCAGCACCAAAAATAAGTTTTGCTGTTTCTGTTCGTCCACTGCCTCCTAGTCCTGCAATGCCAAGAACTTCGCCTGGTTTAACTTCAAAAGAAACATCGTGAACCATCGTATTCTTTGCCGTTAAATTTTTCACCTGAAAAATGGGAACCGTTCCGATTTTAATATCACGTACAGGATATAAATCTTTTAATTCGCGACCAATCATTAAATGAATCACTCCATCCTTATCCGTTTCAGAAATAGGCATACTTCCTGTGTCGACACCATCTCGAAGCACTGTGACAGTATCTGCTATTTTGAAAATTTCATCTAAGTGATGCGATATATAAATTATAGATACTCCTTGATCTCTTAATTTGAAAAGTATTTGAAACAGTTTTTTAACATCGTTCGGATCAAAAACCGTGGTCGGTTCATCTAAAACTAAAATTTTAGTATCTTCTGAAATAGCCTTTGCTATTTCTACCACTTGTTTTTGAACAATACTTAGATCTTTTACTTTAGCTGCCGCATCAATTTTAAAACCTAAAGAATCGAGTAATTCTTGTGCATCATGAATTAACCCTTTCCAGTTCATCCACGATTTGCTTGCTCCTAATTTGTGTAAATAAATGTTTTCGGCAACCGATAAATCATTCACTAAAGACAATTCTTGATACACCACATTAATACCTAAAACCTGACCTTCATGTGTGTTTTTTGGTGCAATTTCTTCACCGTTTAAAATCACTTTGCCGGCATCCTTTTGATGCACACCACTCAGTATTTTAATTAAAGTAGATTTTCCGGCTCCATTTTCACCCAATAAAGCATGAATCTCACCAGGCTTCACTTTTAAGTTCACATTCTTTAGTACAGATACAACACCAAAACTTTTTGATATGCCTGTCATTTCTAAACGATAATCATTTGCTGAGTTTTTCATGGCAATGAGCTATTAAAATATGGCGTTAGGATTGTAATACTGAGCTGCATTTTCTTTGGTGATCAATAAGGGGGCGGTGTATGACTTCTTATCAAAATCATCTCTTCCATTCATGTGTTCCACAGCAAATTTCACAGCATTTTTTCCGATTTGCACAGGACTATTCATAGCTGTACAGCCATAAAAATCGGTTTCCATGATGTATTTAATGGCTTCTTTTTGCCCATCCGCTCCAGCGACGATTAAAATATCATCGGTTTTGTCAGCTTGCTTAATGGCTTTGATGGCGCCTAATACACAGACATCAGATTCTGTAATGACCACATTCACATCTGGATGCGCTACTAAAATATCTTCCATGGCTTTTAAACCACCAGCGTAAGACCATTCTGTATAAGCTTGGGTTTTTACATTTAAATTAATTTTTCCGAGCGTCCGTAATTGCTCTTCCGTAATACCTTGTAGTAAACCTTGCTTACGGGTAAGTCCTACCGGATTCCCAGCATTACCGCTCAGTAAAGCAATATTCATAGGTTGGTTTCCAAACTTTTTCGCTAACCACTCCCCTGCCAATTCGCCATTTGCCAAATTGTTAGATTGAATGGTGGTAACAAATTCTGCTTCAGGACTAATAGAACTATCAATAATAAAAACAGGTATACCAGCAGCTTTAGCCATTTTAGTAACACCAACTAAAGCATCTGGATCTTTAGGGTTTAATAATAATGCATCCACTCCTTTAGTAATTAGATCTTCTACAGCGGCAATCTGCTTATTGATATCATCTTGACCATCTGCAGATAAAAACTGCATACCATTTTTCTCAGTAGTAGATTTTATACTTTGCCACAACGCTTGATAATACGGAGCATTTAAAGAGGGTGAACAATAGCCTATTTTTTTACCGGTAAGATCTATCTCACTTGGTATAATGTCACCAATAGTTTCTGAAGACTCTGAAGTCGATGCTGCATCTCCAAGTTGTTCTGCACAACTATTTAATGTAAAAACCATTAAAAGCAGTACGAATGGAAAGCACCATGTTTTAAGATTGAATTTCGAAGATTTTGATGTCATAATTTTAATATTTAGAATGCTATTAAAGTTAAGGGTATTTAATTAAAACAAGGTGACGTCTAATTGTATCACTGTTTTTTCTTGTTCTGGGTTCCACATTAGTGTGACATCAACCGGGATGGTGTGTTGTAATACGTCAAACTGTTTGTTATAAGTGGCGCCGACATTGATAATATTTCCTGCTCCTTCAGTGTAAAAGGTTTTGTCTGTAATAAACGACCAAGCTCCGCCAGCAAATAAGGATAGACTAGAATCTGTATTTTGCCAGATCTTACTATTCACTTCAAAATAATGGGTCCAAGAATTTTCTAAGTCACCATTCTCTTGTAGCTCATAATCTCCTGAACCTCCACCTAGAATTGTTGCAAAATATAATAGTGTGTTTGGTGTAACGTTATACCCAAAGTTAAGATCTACAAAGTTGTAGCCTTGGGTTTTATCATAGCTCCAATATTCTAATTTATCTCCACGTTCTTCTACTCCGGTGTAATTATTATGTGTGACCGCTTCAATAAAAAATCTATCAGAAAAACGATATTTTGTGTAGATGGATACTTCTTTATAATAAGCGCTTTCATTTTCACCGGTCACAATATGATCAACATCTACTGTAGAAAAACTTGCTCCGCCCCAAAAACCAAATGTGAATTTTTTATTCCTTGTGTTGTATTCAATACTCGATGCAATTACAGCACCTGGATGCACTACAAAACCATGCCATGTGTGCATATTTTTTAAGTGTGCACTAATACTCACTGGTGAATACTCCTCTTTTTGGTTGTCTTCTATAACCTCAGTTTGAGCAAATGTAACGTTGCATGCAAATAACATTACAATGGTTATTGCTGTAACGACGACACTAAATCGTTTTCGTTCTTCTAAGTAAAAATTTGAAATTGATAATCTTGTTGCTAGTGCTTCCATTTTAAAAGAGGTGTTAATCAACGCTAAATTTTATAAACGTCATTTTTACGTTTATTTTTCAAATGTATTATAAAAATTTCTATAAATCCTAATTTTTACGCAAATTTATATGTTAAATTATCAATAATATGCTCTATATTGATAAATTTACTGTTGTTGTTTCAATAAAAAGTAGTAATATTGCTAATGTACTTTTGACGCTTAATAAGGTATTTGAGTATGAATTTATTTAAAAAGGAATCTATGAAACTTGAAAAAATATTGAACATATCTGTGGATTGTGTCGTATTTGGATACGATATCAATTCTAAATCATTAAACGTTTTATTGATTAAACGATATTTAGAATCTAAAGGAGATGTTTTAGTGGATGATTATGTGTTAACAGGATATCACGTGTATACACATGAGACCTTAGATGATACAGCGACTAGGGTTTTAAAAGAATTAACTGGCTTAACCAACCAATATAAAAAGCAATTTAAGGCCTTTGGAAATCCAGATCGTTTAACAAGCGAAAAGGATTTGCTTTGGATTGAAAACGAAGAATTTCATAGCAGAACCATTACAGTGGCATATTATTTTTTGTTGAATACCGAAGACGTTTCCTTAGAAGACAATAAGAATAATGCAAAATGGTTTCCATTGAAGGATTTACCAGACATAGGCTTTGATCATAAAAAAATTATCAAAGAGGCGCATGAAGATTTAAAAATAAAATGCCTTGCAGAACCTATTATATTTGAATTACTTCCAGATAAATTCACTATCAATGATGTGCAAGACTTGTATGAATCTATCCTAGGAATAGAAATTGATAACCGCAACTTCAGGCGTAAGCTTATTAATAAAAAGTACATTATTCCATTAAACGAGAAACAAGTTGGGGTCTCTAAAAAACCATCACAACTTTATATGTTTAGCAAGGATATATATGAGAAAATGTTTGAAAAAAATTATTTAATTAATATTTAAACATTCACTGTTATAAGGGTTCGGACTATAGTAAAAGCATTAAGGTTTTAAGTTTCTCAGTCAATAATTCTGCTTGATAGTTTTTAGATTTGATGACATCTTAAAAATTAGAAATTATGAAAAGTGAAGACAAAAAAGTACCATACAATTCAGATATTACAGAAGACGATAAAAAAATACTGGGAGACAAATGTGGAAACCTAAGACAAGATAATGGTGATGATCAATTATTAAAAAAGCGTCCAAATGAGCCCGATTTTGCTGCTAAAAATTTAGATATTCCCGGAGGTAGTAATGCAAGACCATTGACAAACGATAGACATCCCGATGAAGAAAATAGACACCATAGTCTTGGAAGTGCACATAACGAAAACTTGGAATTAAATATCGATAACGACACTGATAAATAGTTTCAAATCTATACGATTCGTCAGTTCGAGTAATCCAACTTTTTGTTGGATTGTATCGAGAACTATTGATTATGATAAAAACAGTGTTCTCGATAAATTTTGCTTTCTCGAAACCTTTCGAGAGCAAAACACTCGAACTGACTGGCATTATACAATCATAAATATTTTTGTTGAAATAAAGCTCTAAGTTTTAAGTAAAAGCTTGACCAAAGCACACAATCAACACCTAAATTCCGATGGGGTCGGAATCAACGATTTTCAGAAATAATGAGCTATGAATAAGGTTGACTTACCTTAACAAGGTACTGTAAATTCAGATACTATAATAGCTTTATACCAATAAGTGTTTTCATCTACACAATAATCTATAACAACAATCGCTACTCTTTCTACATCATCTACAAAAGTTTGGGATTGTGCCGTTTGAAAAATAAACAGCCTTATGGTAGTTGCATATTTTAGAAACTTCATCGATTTTACACTTTATCATTTAAAGCTACGATAAAAACAATAAACTCAAGAAATCGCCCAAAACATTAAATTAATATTAAATAACTTACTTTCACTTGGCGTTTCAACCCATAATGAAGAACTTTACATAAAAAACATCCCAATGACAATATTTGTAGATATGGACGATGTGTTGGCCGACACCTATGGTAAGCACATCGAATTTTATAATAAAGAGCACAAAGCAGAATTACATATTAATCAAATTACTTCTGGTGAAATATGGCATAACGTTCCAGAAATACACCAAAAAAGTATTAAAGATCACGCATTGCAACCTGGTTTCTTTCGGGATTTAGAGCCGATTAAAGACGCCATACAAGTCATGGAAGCTTTATACAGCAAACATGAGGTTTATATTGCTACAGCAGCAACGCAGTTTCCAAATTCCTTATTTGAAAAAAGTGAATGGCTAGATGAACACATGCCGTTTATCACATGGCAACACCGCATTATGTGTGGAGATAAGTTTATTTTAAACGGCGACCTTTTAATTGATGATAGAACCTATAATTTAGAAAAATTTGAAGGAGATACGCTGTTATTTAATTCTCCTCATAATGTACACGACACGGGTTATACACGTGTTGCGACGTGGTTAGAAATTGCAGAACGTTTATTGTAAAAGGGTATAAAGTTCTTAAAGCAGCCATAGAAATCTCTACAAAGCATAAATCCAGACAGCTTGTAGAACTATCAACATCCAAATTTCAATATCTCATTTAAAGACAGTAACTTGTTGTGCATAATAACATAGTACCAAGAGCACAATATAATGAGTAAGCATCCAAACACGTATTCGAGAAGAGATTTTGCCAAACTCTCTGCACTGGGAATTGCAGCTCTACCTTTATTAGGATTTCAAAACAGCTTTGAAGCCTTAGATTCAGCACCGAAGAAAGCACTTCAGGTGCATTTGTTTTCTAAACATTTGCAATTTCTCAATTATAATAACATGTCGGAAGCCGCATTGAACATGGGGTTTGACGGCTTAGATCTTACTGTGCGGAGAAAAGGACATGTGCTACCAGAGCAGGTAAAAGACAATTTACCCAAAGCGGTTGAAGCCATGATTAAACACGGTTTAAAGCCTAAGTTAATGACTACTAATGTTTGGGATATTAATAACGCTATACATCAAACTGTTTTAGAAACAGCAAGTCAATTAGGATTTACACATTACCGAACCGATTGGTTAAGATACCCAGATGAGCAATCCATTACAGAGAGTCAAGCATTTTTTGGACAGCAAGCCAAAGCATTGGAGCAGTTCAATAAAAAATTGGGATTAATAGGCGGTTATCAAAATCACTCCGGCAAATATGTTGGAGCTGCTATTTGGGACTTATTACCCATCTTAGAAGCTACAAAAGGACATTTCTTAGGGTGTCAATATGATATAAGACATGCCGTTTTAGAAGGAGCTCAAAGTTGGGAATTAGGCTTACAGCGTATTGAACCCTTCATCAATGCCATTGTCATTAAGGATTTTAAATGGGGACTTAAAGATGGTAAATGGAGTATTATAAATGTGCCACTTGGTGAAGGTATGGTCGATTTTAAGCGCTACTTCTCATTATTAAAACTGTATAACATCAACGTTCCGGTATCCTTGCATCTTGAATATGACTTGGGAGGTGCAGAAAAAGGACAGTCCACTTTAAGTATGCGTAAAGAAGAAGTCTTTAATTATATGAAACGTGACCTTCAGTTTATTAGAGACACATGGAAATACGCATAACCAATTGCTTTGGAGCACAGAAAATCCTGCGAAACACAGGATTTTCTGTTGTTTTAAAACGAGGGAGTTTTAAAACTTTAAATCATTTAAAAATTGGTTGACGTCTTCTTTTGTCTCGCCTGTTTTCTTTTGAATTCGGCCAACAATTTCATCCTCTTTTCCCTCTTGGTAATCTAAATCATCATCAGTAAGTTCTCCCCACTTTTGTTTTATTTTACCTTTTGCTATATTCCAATTTCCTTTTGCTTTATCTTGCCATGGTTTAGACATAATTTCTATATTTTTAAGTTATTAAAGTAAACCACTATAGTCTACTACTGTAAATTTAAAAGAATTAAGAATGATGTATTAACGCTATTGATTTAGTTGTTGATTCAAACAAAAGGAAGAAAAATTAAATGATTTATACCATCATCGATGTTGAAACCACAGGGCAAAGTAATCGCATAACTGAAATTTCTATATTTAAATACGATGGCCATACTGTAATTGATGAGTTTACATCATTAGTAAACCCGGAAACATACATTCCTCAACATATCACAGCACTGACAGGAATTGATGACCATATGGTGGCAGATGCTCCTCGTTTTGAAGCCGTTGCACAAGATATTTTGGACATTACAGAAGACACCATTTTTGTAGCACACAATGTCAACTTTGATTATAATGTTATTCATGGTGAGTTTAAACGTATTGGCTTAGAATTCACACGAAAAAAATTATGTACGGTGCGTCTATCAAGACGGTTATTACCAGGTCATCGATCGTATAGTTTAGGAAAATTATGTAATGCTTTAGATATTAATTTATTGGGAAGACACCGCGCCAGAGGTGATGCAGAAGCGACCGTCATTCTATTTGAATTATTATTAGAGCAAACCGAAGCTTCTGAGGTGTTTAAAGAATTTTTAAACAAGAATTCTAGAGAAGCGACCTTACCTCCTAACCTACCAAAAGCCACATTTGAAGCCTTGCCACATGCCGCAGGTATTTACTATTTTAAGGATAAAAAAGGAAAGGTTATTTATGTAGGGAAAGCTAAAGACCTTAAAAAACGAGTATTGAGTCATTTCTATAGCAAGACCAAAAAGTCGCAAGACATGGTAAGAGAAATTGGTGATATTGATTTTGAAGTTTCAGGAAGTGAACTTATCGCTTTATTAATGGAAGATGCAGCCATAAAACATCATTTTCCAATTTATAATAAAGTGGCCAAGCGTACAGTGCAGTCTTTTGCTGTATTCTCATACGAAGACCGAAAAGGCATTCTTCACTTGGCGAATAATAAAGGGCGTTTGGTTCCTAATCCTATTATCACGTTTTTTAATATTAGAGATTTAAGATCTTATATGGAGAAGCTCTGTGCGACCTATAACTTATGTCCTAAATATTGCCATTTACAAGAATCGGTTTCGGAATGTTCACATTATAGCATTCAAAACTGTAAAGGGGTATGTAAGGATGAAGAATCGGTAGAAAGTTATAATAATAGAGTGCTTGAAGCTATACATGCTATGTCTAATCAAAAGGAAGATATCATTTTAAAAGAAAAAGGTAGACATGCTAATGAAGCCGCTTTTGTCATGATTAAAGGTGGTGACTATTTAGGGTATGGCTTTATAGATCATGACGAACAGATTACTCATATTGATGATTTAAACGCGCATCTTATTGCTCAGAAAAACAATATTGATATTCAGAAAATCTTACGACCTTATATTCTAAACGTTCAATAAAGTGAAAGCGACTACGAAATAGTTGTAGATCAAAAACAGAAAACAGCACAAAATGTACTGTTTTCAAGTAAGAAAAATAAGTTGCAAATACTAAATCGTTAGGGAAATAGATTTATGTTTATTTTTCTTTTTTAAAACTATAGTATAGGTAATTACAGAACCGTTACTAGAGTCATAGTTAACTGCACATTTGCTATTATGGAAAGCCCATCCTGGATAATCTTTTGCGACTTGATTGCTGATTTTTAATGGTAACCTTACGTCTTCGTAATATTCTTTAGAATTGAGAATAATACCATCAGTATCATAAACTGCCGTAATATGATTTTCGTTAGATTTGAAATTAACGGTATACGTCATAGACTTACGTTTACTGTAAACAGGATCTTTAGTCACATCAAACTCTGCGGCTACTTTCTGTAATTTTTTTATGCTGATTGCTAAAGGTTGAGTAGCTTCAAGTTCTAAGTTGAGATAATGTTCATTAGGAATAGAAATATGACGTGGAGTATAATTTTCATCATTTAATTGAAAGGTCTCCATGGCCAAGTCCTGTTGTGCTGTACTAAGGTTGGTTAGTCCTAAAAAAATTAAACCGAAAAGACATGATTTCATTAGTGATACGATTTTAGAGTTATACTGAATAATTAAAATGGTTAAAGCTCTTTCTACAGAAATGCGTTGTTTATGTAGAACACTGCAATGTAGAAGCTATGTTGCTTAAAGCCATATAATAGGTATAGACCTCTAATGAACAGGCCATAGACATTTAATAGACAACGTGATATTTATAGATTTAAAAACTTGTAAATCAACAGTTTAAATATTTTGAATAAAAGAATCTAAATCAGTGTCTTCGGAGAGGTTTAGTTTTTTTCTTAACCGATAACGACTCGTATTTAAGGAGGCTAACGTTATATTTTGAAGGGTGGCAATGCTTCGACTTTCAATTTTTAAACGAATTAACGAGCAAAGTCTAATCTCGTTTTTACTCAAGTTTGGATACTGCTCAATGAGCTTACTATAGAAAGCATCACTTAATTTATCTAGGCGTTCAAAGAATTCTTGTGTATCGCTATCCACACTAATTTTATTTGAAATCTCAACATCGAGAGCATTAATAAGTTTTGGACGTTCTTCAGAATGGGCTTGTTTAATTACTTTTAATTGTTCTGCTAGAGATTTGGCCCAATCTTGATCATGTGTCAATTTTATGGCGAAATCAGACAAGTCACGTTCTTTAGATTTAATTTCCGAATTAAGCTGCTTAACTTTTAATGCCGTGTTTTCAAATTTTTGTTCCGCAAGTAATTGCTTATTCTTAGCGTTAATTAAATGCTGTCTCCTACTGATGATAATTGCAACTAATAGTATGATAAAAATAGAAGATAAAAGTCCTATAAACCACAGTTTAGCGCTTTGACTTTTAATCATATTTTCTTTTTGAATACGGTCTATTTTAAAATTTAATTCGATTCTATCTATAGTGATATCATTTAATTCTTCTTGCCATTTTTTGTCTGCATGATTAGAAAGGGCTTGTAAACTATCAGAAACATGTGCTATCTCTTTTACTGTATTGTAGGCTTCTGGAATATTATGTTGTGCACGTAGTAAAATTTCTTTAGCGTTTAAAAATTCTAATTTAGAACTAATGGTGCTGTTAACATTAGCCTCCTCAGATGCTGTAATAGAGTCTAAAGTCTTAAAATGGTGTTGTGCTGCTTCTAATTGATTTAAGTGTGTAAGAGTTGTGACGAGCTGCGAACCAGCACTAATTAACCTGGGAATGTCTTTTGTTAGGGTTTCTTCATTAATAGCGGATTGAAAAAAATCAAAATTTTGCTCATATAGAGGTAAGGCTTTGTCGTAGGATTGCTGTTTTATATAAATATCTGCAATATTATCGCGAATACTTCCATTTAATGTGTGATTTGGAAATTTAGATTGTGTTAACTTATAAGCACGATCAAAAAAATACATGGCAGAATCTAAATCCTTTTTATACCAGTAGAAAAATAGACCATAATTATTTAAGCTCGAAGGATGATAAATGTAATTTAAGTTTTTAGTAAACGCTATATTTTTTTTATACTGTAGAGCGGCATTATCCAATAAACCCAATTTGGCATAGTTTTCCGCGAGAATACTGCGCGCGTAACTTCGCATATTTCTATAGCCTTCACGCTGAACTGCAGTTAACGCGTCTTCATGCGTTTCATAATATTGAAAGAAGTCGAGATATGATTTTATAGACTCCTTCGGAAACCCCACCGCTCTAAACCAATTACCAGAATGCAAATAACTATCTAAAACGAATGCTGTATGCCCTTGAATATCATCTAATAAGTCTAAACGTTTAAAATGTAGTGATAAATAGCGCTGCATTTGAACATCTGAAAACGAAGCACGTCGAAACGTTTTTATATCTTCTTCTGGAGAAATTGAAGCCATCAGCTTACTGATTTCCTCATATTGCTTAAAAGGCGTGTCGCTAGTGAGTGTGGTGTTTTGTGACCATAATAAAGCGTGTGCTGTTAATATTACAAATACCAGTGATGTATAAAACTTAAGCATGAATTATCAATAGGTTGGATCGGTCTAAAGATACTTATTTTCTAAGAACCTAAAAGAGAACTTTTAATGAAGCCAATCCCCTAAAAAAAAGATAGGATACGCACACTCGGGTCATAAGCGCATCTTAAGCGGGTCATAAGCGGGTCATAAGCGGGTTTGCTATTGAAAATTCTTACATCAAATAAAAAGGGCTACGTTAAGCTTACAGATTATGTTTAAAATGGCATTAGGCCTCTTTCCGAAGTACAGCCAAAGGAGAACTTTGTAGCACAGATCGTATATTACTCAAACCAATTCCCAAAACCAACAGAGTAATACCTGGTAAAAACACTAAAAACGGAATCAATGACGGTGTAAACGGTTCTTTAAATAATAAAAGCGCCAAACAAAGACTACTCACTAAGGCTAATAAAATCCCAACCAAACTACCTAATAAGCCTAAAAATAAATATTCTAAAGCTGAAATTTTCAAAATCTGCGCATTTTTAGCACCAAGGGTTCTTAAGAGAACACTTTCTTTAATACGTTGGTATTTACTCGTCCGTACAGATCCTATTAATACAATTATTCCTGTAATAATACTGAAGAAGGCCATAAAATTAATCACCCAAGACACTTTATCTAATATGTTCTCTATGATGGTGTAAACCTGTCGTAAATCTATGATAGATAAATTGGGAAATTCTGCTACTAAGTCACGTTGTAATGCTGCAGAAGTGGCTTCATCTACAGCATTCGTGGATATCACTCGAAACTGCGGTGCCTGTTCTAAAGCACCCATAGGAAATACAAAATTAAAATTAGGCTGCAATTGTCGCCAATCAACTTTTCGAATGCTACCCACCTTAGTTTCCATAAGGACACCTTGAACATTAAAAGTAATAGCGTCACCAATTTTTATACCGTCTTCTACCAGATTGTCTGCAATAGAAACGAGTATGGTATCATTAGACGTGGTATGTGTTGTCCATTCTCCTTCTAAAAGTTCTTCGGAATCAATCATCTCACCACGATACGTACTTCTAAATTCGTGATTAAGGATCCAATTACGCATCTGTTTCGTTGAGTCTTGTCGTAATTCGTTCGCTAGTCGACCTTTTATTTTATGTATACGCATGGTAACAATAGGGATGCTATTAACCACAGGTAAACCTTTTGCTTTTATACGTTGTTCAATAGTATCTTGCTGATCCGTTTGTACATCTAAAATGATAATATTAGCATTGTCATCACTTTGCCCTACTTCGGTTTTAGCTAGCAATATATCTTTTGTGAAATATAACGTGCTAATTAAACAGGTTCCTAAACCAATAGCGACAACTAAAACAACGGTTTGATTGTTTGGTCGAAATAGATTTAATAAACTTTGACGTGCTGTAAAACCCCAACGCTTTGGAAAATACCTTTTAATACCTAAAATAAACAAAGAGGCCACACCTGCTAAAGCCGCAAAAGCGATTAATGTCGCCAACATAAAACCTAAGGCATAAACGACGTCATTAAGCAACCAAAAAGAAAATAAGAATAGAAATAATAGGACCGCTCCTATCACTGCTACACGCACTTTAATTGGTTCTTGCGCTCCGTTTTCATCAACACGTAAAACATCTAAAGGTGAGACATACCAGGTTCTAAGTAACGGTAATAATGCGAATAACACTGACATAAATAAACCTAGAAATACACCTATCAATATGGGTTGAAGCGAGATGGAAATTTCAACAGCAAACGGTAAGAAATCTTTTAATAAATACGGAAACAATTCTTGGATGCCAACACCAATCAACGATCCAATTAAACCTCCAACAATACCTATACCTGCAATTTGAATCAGAAAAATCAAAAAACTTTGGAGTCGCGAAGCTCCCATACATTTTAATACCGCAATGGCTTTTAGTTTTTCCTTTATATAGATATGAACCGAACTTGCAATTCCAATACATCCTAATAATAAGGCTATAAAAGCGGCAAGGTTAAGAAACTTGCCGACATTGTCATAACGTCTTCCAAGACGTTCACTAGTGCTTGTATGGGTATCTAAATCGGCTTCTTCAGCTTTTAATTGCGGATCGATAATTTTTTCAAACTGGTCTAAATCTAAAGGCTGTTTAGCTTTATAAAAAAATTGATATTCTTTTCGACTTCCAAATTGTAAAAGTCCTGTGTCTTCAATAAACCGATAAGGAATCACAATTGTTGGCGCCACAGATGTTGAAATAGCTGTGCTTCCTGGAATGGCTTTTAATGCTCCTGAAATCGGAAGTGTTATCGCTCCTACTTTTATAGAATCACCTTCCTTTACGTCAAATTGTAGCATTAATGTGGCATCAACCAAGGCTCCTCCTAAATCTTGATACGTACTTGCCGCAGCCTTCGGTTGGCTGTCTATAGTGCCATAAAATGGAAAATCTCCGCTTAAGCCACGTACCTTAACTAACTTGGTGCCTCCATTTTTAGGAAAAGCGATCATGGATACAAAGCTAATTTCCTTAGCATCGGGTTGTAAAGAATCTATAATGGCTTGTGCGCGTTCCGTAGGTTCTTGCTTGGTGTCAATAGTATAATCGGCACCCATTAAGGCTTTAGATTGAAGCTTTATGTTATCTTTAAGATTAGAGCTAAATAATTGAATAGATACTACAGCCGCAATACCTAAAATTATAGATGCCATAAATAACAATAAACGAACTTTGCTCGCTTTGGCATCTCTCCAAGCCATTTTAAAAAGCCAGGTTGTATTTTTATTCATGTTTAGAGGAATGTTTACAGAACAGCAGTACGTTCGTTGGTTAAAATTCGGCCACCTTTAAGTCGTAAAATTTGTTGTGTTCGGTTGGCTAAATCTAAATCGTGTGTAATAATGACTAAAGTCGTTCCGGCTTCTTTATTCAGCTCAAATAAAAGTTGAATCACTTTTTCTCCAGTTTCTTCGTCTAAATTCCCTGTTGGTTCATCAGCAAATAAAATGGAAGGCGCATTAGCAAAAGCCCTCGCTAAAGCCACACGTTGTTGCTCGCCACCAGATAACTGTGACGGATAGTGATGCACACGATCTCCTAAACCGACTTTTTCTAGTAAATCCAAACTCTTTTTAACAGCGTCTTTATTACCTTGTAATTCTAAAGGTACACTTACATTTTCAAGTGCGGTAAGGGTCGGTAATAACTGAAAATTTTGAAATATAAAGCCTACATTTTTATTCCGTAATTGTGCGCGTTCATCTTCATTAAGATTTTTTAAATCCTCGCCACAAAGTTCAATGCTGCCAGAATTTGGTTGATCTAAACCTGCACACAAACCTAGTAACGTTGTTTTTCCACTTCCTGAAGGGCCAACTATAGAAAACGTTTGTCCTTTTTCTACGTCAAATGAAATGTTTTGTAAGACTGTTAATTGTTTGTTACCGCTAGAATATGTTTTTTCTAGACCGGTTATGTTTAATATCTTTGGCATATCAATTTTTAATTTAATAAGACACTTTATGTCGAAGGCTGAAAATAATCATTTGCATTTAAATACACCAATTTCATTGGATTCTAAACTCTTAAAGTTTTGTTATATTATAACAGCGTTTTTAATGGTTGCTTGTGGAGAGAGTAAGTCGGAAAACACAACTACCCAAAGCCAACCAAAGGAACACATAGAGGAAACAACGACTACAGAATCAACTACAAAAACCATTTTATGCTTTGGAGACAGTATCACAGCTGGATATGGATTGGATGATACTAATGATGCTTTTCCTGGCATATTACAGCAGAAAATTGATTCTTTAGATTTAAATTATACGGTTATTAATTCTGGGGTTAGCGGAGAAACAACAGCAGGAGGAAAAGGAAGAATTGATTGGATTCTAAATCAAGATATTGATATCTTTCTATTAGAGTTAGGGGCTAACGATGGACTTCGTGGCGTAAATCTTGTTGAAACAGCCACGAACCTTCAATTTATTATAGATGCTGTAAAGTCTAAAAACTCTGCAACTAAAATTGTATTAGCTGGTATGCAGTTACCACCAAATATGGGCCAAGAATACACCAGTGGTTTTAAACAAATCTTTATAGATATTGCAGAAAAAAATGACTTAGCATTCATTCCCTTTATCTTGAAAGATGTTGGAGGCATAAAAGAACTTAACCAAAATGATGGTATCCACCCTACGGTTGAAGGACATAAAATTCTAGCAAATACGGTGTGGGACGTTTTAGAGCCTTTGCTTTGATCTTAAATAAGTGTTACGCGGACTTTCTTTTTCTTTAATCGTGAATTGTTCAGTTTAGCAATCAAATCATCAGCGATAGTAACAGGTACGGCAACGAAAGCGCAATCTTGTTTTAACTCTATAACACCTAATTGATCTTTATTGATTTGCCCTTGTTTAAAAAATAAACCAGCAATATCACCTTTGGATATTTTATCTTTTCGTCCACCTGAAATAAATAAAGTGGTCCAGAACGGAGGTTTTATATCGCCAGAAGCATTTATTCTAATCGTTTTAGAATTTTCAATAAACTCAGGAAAAACTTCTCGGTCTCCTTTAATCAAATAGGCTGTTCCTTTTGCATTGACACGTGCAGTCCTTCCATTTCTATGGGTATATTCTTGGTAGGCATCTGGAATTTCATAGTGAATAATATAACTCATTTCTGGAATATCAATTCCTCGTGATGCTAGATCACTAGCAATAAGTATAGACACACTTCCGTTTCTTAATTTTATTAAAGCACGTTCGCGATCGTGTTGTTCCATACCTCCATAAAAACAGGTATGCGCAATGTTCTTTTTATCTAAAAATCGACTCAAATCTTCGAGGCGTTCTTTTTTATTACAAAATACAATACCAGGTTCATTGCCTACGTGATGTAATAAATCGACTAAGGTGTTATGCTTATTGGCAGATGGTGACACTACCGTTTTAATTTCGAGTTTAGAGTTCGGTTTTTCCGATAAGAAATTTAAGGTCTTAGCTCCATCCATTCTTAAATACTTTGGAATTGAAGCACCTTGTGTTGCGGAGGTCAGAATGCGCTTAGTGACATTAGCTAAGTAACTCATAATGTCTTTCATTTCCCCTCCTGCTCCAACTTCAATTGAAATATCAAATTCATCAATAACCAATGTTTTAATGAATTTCGTCGTAAAGCGTGCCTGTTCAAAATGATCCGCTAAACGTCCAGGTGTACCAATTAAAATAGCAGGAGTGTGTTTCAATTCTATTTTGTCTTTCGAGATTGCACGACCACCATAAATCGCATTAGCTTTATACCCAGACCCCATATCACGAATGACCGTTTCAATTTGAATCGCTAATTCTCTAGAAGGTACAATAATAAGGGCTTGTACGTCTTCACATTCAGGATCTAAAGTTTCTAAAAGCGGTAATAAAAATGCTAAGGTCTTACCTGTTCCTGTCGGAGATAATAAAATAGTTTTATCATTAGCCTCAATAGATGCTAAAGCAGATTCTTGCATTGGGTTAAGCGCATAGATATTCAATTTTTCAAGTATATCTTGCTGTGCTTTGATGTTATTTGCCATAACTATTTTTTCTTTTTCTTAGGTTTAGTACCGTCAGGTTTTGCAGATGCTAATGTGGTTTGCGCCAACTGGTAGGCTAATACTTTTTCAATCAATTCTTCTTTTGTTAAATGATGAAATACCGTCCTTACCTCTTTTCTTAATTGTTCAGAAATACTACGATTGGGCTTGGTCTTAAATATTTTTTTAGCCCAAAGTAAAGTTTTATTCTCTTCAATACTTTGAGTGTCAGCTTTCTTTAATTCTGAAAAACGGATGCCTAATTCGTCCTCAAAGTCATCAATATCAATGACTTCTTCTTGTTGCAGAATAGTTAAAGCTAAGCCTTTTGCTCCTGCCCTAGCCGTTCTACCACTTCTATGCACGTAAGCATCATAAGTGTCAGGCAAATGATAATTAATAACATATGCCACATCTTTAATATCTAATCCACGAGCTGCTAAATCTGTAGCCACTAAAATGTCAATATGACCTTCTCTAAACTGCCCCATAATCCGATCGCGAATGCCTTGGGTTAAACTACCGTGAATGGCACCCGAAGAGAATTTATTAATGGCTAAATTTTTAGCCAATTTATTGACAGCAGCTTTGGTTTTACAAAAAATAATACCACGTTGTCCGACTTTAGAATTTAAGAAATGTAATAAAACATCTAATTTTTCAATAGGTTCTACCACTATAAATTGATGGTCAATACCTTGATGTCCAACAGTAGTCATATCTGCTTCAATATGAACCACATGCTTAGACATATAATTTTGAACCAATTGCTTTATGGTTCCTGGCATGGTTGCCGTAAACAATAACGTGCGTCTCTTTTTTGGGATTTCTTTGATAATAGCATCAAGACCTTCTTTTAAAGCACTCATCATTTCATCCGCTTCGTCTAAAATAAAATAAGCGATTTTAGAAATATCAACGGCATTTCGTTTTACTAAGTCGGCTAAACGGCCAGGTGTGGCTACAACGATATGTGTGGTACTTTGCAAGCGTTCAATTTGTGGTTTTATAGGAATACCTCCACATACTGTTGCAATAGAAATTTCTGGTAAGTACTTGGCGAATGCAGATAAATTCGTGCTAATCTGTTGTCCTAATTCTCGCGTTGGAGCAAGGATTACGGCTTGTATATTGGTGTTGCTGGGATCCACTAATTCTAATAATGGAAGTCCGAAAGCCGCTGTTTTTCCTGTTCCTGTTTTTGCTAAAGCCACCACATCATTAGCTTGCTGTAAGACTACAGGAATTGTTTTCTCTTGAATATCAGTTGGAACTGAAATTTGTAATTCAGCTAGTGCTTTTTGTAGCTGTTCTTTAATTCCTAAATCGGAAAAACCTTTAGACATATAAAATACTTTTTGCAAAGGTATGAATACCGTTCTTGCTATTTGAAGAATAAACCGATAGAATAAACCGATTTACAATTTTAAAATGCCTATTGAAAGATTATTGCGCTATTTGTTTGTCAGTCATTAGATTCTTAACAACCTAGTGTAATATTTGAGAAATAAAAAAACCATCATAAGATGGTTGTATAAGATATAATGCTACTTAAAACATTATTTTATGACACGCACATTAGTAGCAACTAAACCTTTTTTGCCTTTTTCTATATTAAACGTGACTTTGTTTTTTTCTCTTATTTTACCAACAACATTAGTAGTGTGAACAAATATTTCATCTTTAGAATCTTTAAGTGTAATGAATCCAAAACCTTTTTTTGCATTAAAAAATTTCACGGTGCCTTCTTTTGTTTCACTTACTTTATTAAGATTAAATAATTTATTTATGAAATTTCTAATCATCATTTTGTTTTAAATTTTTATTTAAGGGTTTAAAAAGCAATATATTATTGTTCGTACTACTTTTATTAATTCACGTTACAAAAATAGCATAAATAATAGAGTTTGTAAGAAAGACTTCATATTTTATAATTCTTTATCATTGCTTTTTATTTTAAAGGTTGTATGAATTCTTATCTTTACCATCTTGATAAATAGCCCTAAAAGCGTGAAACAAATAAAAGCTTACTTAGATCAACTAGCAACGATATCGCCATCGGATTGGGAATTTTTTACATCTAAACTGCAACGACGCGTCATAAAAAAGAAGACTGTTTTTCTAAAAACCAACGACATAGAGAATCATATTTCTTTTATAGAGTCTGGTGTAGTTCGCTTATTTATTCCAAAGGATAATCCGGATAAAGAAATCACTTTTGGGTTTAGTTTTAAGGATCAATTTATAAGTGCTTATGATTCTTTTTTAACGCAGACACCTTCTGCTTATCAGTTGCAAGCACTTTCAGAAACGACCTTGTTGAGTATTACCTATGCCGATTTACAAGATGTTTATAAAACGACCCAAATAGGAAATTTAATAGGAAGATTAACGGCAGAACGTCTGTTTTTATTGAAATCTAGTCGTGAACAAAATTTATTAAATCTTACAGCAGAGGAACGTTATTTGAAATTGTTTAAAGAGCGACCAGAGCTTCTAAAGATTATTCCATTAAAATATATTAGTTCTTATATTGGTATTACGGCACAAGCCTTAAGCAGAATAAGGAAACGTGTTTAATAAATTTTAGGGTCATGGTTTCTGAAATATGTAATGGCATATACCTTAAAACAATTCAATTTTTATTGACTTAAGTTCATTGTTTGACACTTAGTGTCCTCTTATCTTTGCAAAAAAAAGCTATGATTATACTTCTTTTTGTTTTGGTACTTTGGTACGGTGGTCTCTTTTTTCAGTCGTTCTTTTTACATCGCTATGCTGCGCACCAAGTATTTACGATGTCTAAAACTATGGAGCGTATCACATTTGTTTTAACATGGATTTTTCAAGGCTCTAGTTATTTAAGTGCGTATGGCTACGGAATTATGCATCGCATGCACCATGCTTATACAGATACTGAAAAGGATCCTCATTCCCCATCGTATGATGCAAATGTGTTTGAAATGATGTGGAAAACAAAAACCATTTATCAAGATATAAATCAACAACGTATTTCAGTAGACCAAAGGTTTACTAAAAATGTACCACAATGGAAATCGTTTGATCGTTTTGCGAGTTCTCGATTTTCGAGATTAGTCTGGATTTCATTATATGTTTTATTCTTCGCAATATTTGTAACATCGTGGTGGCAATGGTTATTATTACCTATTACATTTTTAATGGCGCCAATTCACGGAGTGATCATTAATTGGTTTGGTCATATTTACGGCTATGTAAACTTTAAAATGAAAAACACGAGTAAAAACTTATTCCGATTCGATTTTTTAATGATGGGAGAAGGATATCACAATAACCATCATAAACATGCTAGTAGAGCTAATTTTGGTTTTAAATGGTATGAAATAGATATGACTTACGTCATTATAAAATTATTAGATGCTGTAGGTGTCATTCATTTAAAACCTATTAAAGTAAAAAATTAATATCTTTATTATTATTAAGTGTACAAAATAAAAAAGCCCATCATAATTGATGGGCTTTTTCTTAAACTTTGAAGTATATGTATTAGATAACTTTTACGTTTACTGCGTTTAATCCTTTTTTACCGTCTTCAAGATCGTACTCAACTTCATCGCCTTCACGAATTTCATCAATTAATCCAGAGATGTGTACAAAATGATCTTTGTCAACTCCTTCTTCAGTGATAAACCCGAATCCTTTGGTATCATTGAAAAACTTTACTGTTCCTTTACTCATTGTAATGTAATTTTATTTATATAAATTGTAGGGAACAAAGATGATGTCATTTTTGAAACATACAAGTTTTAAATGGACTTATTTTTAGACGTTTCTTAATTGGGTTCAAAGTTGACATTTTCTCAACAGGCTATATGATTTAATATTCAAATTAATGCATTACCTTTTAGGTGTCAGATTAAAATAGAATTCACCTATCTTTTTAAGCGACGTATCCATCTAAAACATGATATATCTCATAGCTTTGCAAGTCAAAAGTTTTAATTTTGTACAAGATTTTACATTTAGTATTAAATACATACATCAATAGATGAATAAAAAAGCAACTAACAAGGCTATCTATATTGCCACAACAGAACCCAATAGTGGTAAATCCATAATCTCACTTGGATTAATGCAATTATTACTTGGGAAAGCAGCTAAAGTAGGCTATTTCAGACCAATAGTAGATGATTTTGAACCAGGAAAGATTGATAATCATATTAACACCGTTATTACGTATTTCAATCTCGATTTAACATTTGAAGACGCTTATGCTTTTACTCGAAGTGAAGTGATTAAAATGAAGAATGACAATAATGATGATAAAATTATAAGCAAAATTATCGATAAATATAAAGCTATTGAAGAGCGTTTTGATTTTGTCTTAGTTGAAGGTAGTAGCTTTGTAGGAGAAGGCTCTATTATTGAATTTGATATCAATGTATTGATAGCTAAAAATTTAGGTGTTCCAGCTATAATTATTGTGAATGGTATAGGTAAAACTATCGAAGAACTCATTGGTAATCTACATATGGCATTCGATTCTTTTAAAGATAAAGGTGTAGAAGTCTTATCCGTTATAGCGAATAAAGTCAATGAACAACATCAAGATTTTATAGTTTCTGAAATAGAAAAGAATTTACCAGCAGGTATCATCGTTAATGCCATTCCGTTAAATCCTATCTTGGCTAATCCATCGATAAAAGAAATTGTTGAGGAGCTTCATGCTGAAGTTCTTTTTGGTGAAGCACACATTAATAATCAAGCAGGTAATTATAGTGTTGGTGCCATGCAGTTGCGGAACTATCTAACACATTTAAAAGATAATGCTTTAGTGATTACTCCTGGTGATAGAGCTGATATAATTTTAGGAGCATTACAAGCTAATATTTCGGAGAACTACCCTTCTATTTCTGGTATTGTATTAACTGGAGGTTTAAAGCCGGAAGATTCTATAATAAAACTTATCGAAGGGCTTTCTGATGTAGTTCCAATTATTTCTGCTAAACGAGGCACATTTTCGGTAACAAATAGTATCGGTGCTATAAAATCTCAAATTTATGCTGAAAACACTCAAAAGATTCTAACATCTATTAAAGACTTTGAAAAACATGTAAAATCTGAAGCCCTTGTGGAGCGCCTTATTACATTTGAAACCAAAGGAGTGACTCCAAGGATGTTTCAGTATAATCTATTAAAACGTGCGCGCTTAAATAAAAAGCATATTGTTTTACCTGAAGGTTTAGATGAACGTGTTTTAAGAGCTACCAAACAATTGATAGATGTAGATGCCGTAAACATCACGTTACTTGGTGATAAAAAGCAAATTGAAGCTAAACTATTAGCGCTCGATATTGATTTAGATTTAAGTCGTGTAAATGTTGTCAATCCTATTGAGTCCGAAAATTTTGAAGTTTATGCTAATACACTTTATGAGCTCAGAAAACATAAAAATGTAAATTTAGCGATGGCTAAAGATTTAATGGAAGATGTCTCCTATTTTGGAACTATGATGGTACATAAAGGTGATGCAGACGGTATGGTATCTGGTGCAGTACATACAACGCAGCACACTATTCTTCCAGCCCTTCAGTTTATTAAAACACGGCCAGAAACCTCTATTGTGTCCTCCGTATTCTTTATGTGTTTAGAAGATCGTGTTTCTGTCTATGGTGATTGTGCTATTAATCCAAATCCAAATTCTGAGCAATTAGCGGAAATTGCGATTTCGTCTGCGGCAACTAGTATGGCCTTTGGCATAGATCCAAAAATAGCTATGTTGTCTTATTCATCAGGTTCATCTGGTGTTGGTGAGGACGTAGAACGTGTTAGAACAGCCACAGATATTATAAAATCTAAACGACCAGATTTAAAAGTTGAAGGCCCAATTCAATATGATGCTGCTGTAGATATTAAAGTAGGAAAAACGAAGCTTCCAGATTCGGAGGTGGCAGGACTAGCCAATGTCTTTATTTTTCCTGATCTCAATACTGGAAACAACACCTACAAAGCCGTACAACGTGAGACCAAAGCTTTAGCTATTGGACCCATAATTCAAGGTTTAAATAAACCCGTGAATGATTTGAGTCGTGGTTGTACAACAGATGATATTTTTAATACGGTTATTGTTACCGTAATCCAAGCACAAGGTCTATAAAACGTATAATAATGAATATATTAGTTATAAATTCAGGGAGTTCTTCGATTAAATTCCAATTAATAGAAATGCCCTCTGAAACATTAGTTTGCAGTGGTTTAGTGGAGCGCATAGGTGAAGACGATGCCATTCTTAATTATAAAACGCAGCATGTAGATCTTAAACAAATTGAAAGCATAAAAGATCACAATCAAGGCTTAAAACATATCGAAGATTTATTATTGGATTCTGAAAAAGGAGTCATAAAAAATGCCGATGAAATTGATGTTATAGGACATCGTGTGGTTCATGGTGGTAATTCATTTTCAGATACAACTTTAATTACAGAAGTCGTAAAACAGGACATTAAAAGCTATAGTTCCTTAGCCCCTTTACATAACCCTAATAATCTTGAAGGGATTATCGTGGCCGAACAATTGTTTCCTAATGCGAAGCAAGTCGCTGTTTTTGACACCGCGTTTTTTCAAACCTTGCCAGAAAAAGCTAAAAAATATGCGCTACCTAATTCACTTTATAACGAACATCAGATTCAAGTTTATGGGTTTCATGGAACAAGTCATAAATATGTTACTGAAAAAGCACTCGACTATTTAAAACTAAAATCGTCTAAGATGATCACAATTCACTTAGGCAATGGTTGCAGTATGACAGCGGTTGTCAATGGCAAAAGTATAGATCACAGTTTAGGGTTTACACCATCTAATGGTCTTATAATGGGAACAAGAGCTGGAGATATTGATCATGCCGTAATATTCTATTTAGTCAATAATTTGGGGTATACACTTGATGAAGTCAGTTCGTTAGTTAATAAAGAAAGTGGTATGTTAGGTTTAACGGGGTTTTCCGATTTAAGAGATATAGAACGGGAAGCTTCTAATGGTAATAAAGAATGCCAATTAGCCTTAGCCATAAATACTTATCGAATAAAAAAATTCATTGGCGCTTATACAGCTGCGATGAATGGTTTAGATGCTATTGTTTTTACAGCAGGAATTGGGGAAAACTCAAGTGTTATTCGTCAATTAGTTTGTGAGGATATGGACTTCTTTGGAATTGACTTGGATATTTCTAAAAATGAATTACGATCAAAAACATTGAGAGAAATTAATACTGAAACGTCTACAACTAAAATTCTAATTATTCCAACTAATGAAGAATTAGAAATTGCAAAACAGGCCTTTCATCTCGTAAATTAGAACTTTTATTTAGATTTTTCAAATCCATAATCACGAGGATCCTTTCGAACTTTTAACGGAATGTCTTCCTCATTCTTATATAATTTAAGCTCTGTAACATTGGCAGGAAGATTAAATCCTTCGTCATCGAGTACCTCTTTAACTTGTTTAATTATGAGTCCTCGTAATATTCTAGATGACTTTCTATAATCTAAAGTTTCTACCCAGAAAAAGACTTTTAGATTAACCGTACTCGCCGATAGTTCGTTTTCAATTACAAAATTATCGTGAACATCATCATGGACAATTTCGGGATGGTTTTCTAATATATCTTGAATGGCTTTTTTAGCTCCCTCAATATTATCTTCATAACCAATACCTACAGTGAATTCATTTCTAAAGTAACCATCAGCAGTGTAGTTTTCAACTGCTTTTGTCAACACGTCGCTATTCGGTACAAAAATATCACGTCCATCGGATGTTTTTATATGTGTATATCTAAAATTTAAAGCTTTTACTTTCCCAAATAATTCACCTACCTTTATAGTATCGTTAACATTAAATGGTCTGTTGAAAACTAAAATTATTCCAGCTAAAAAGTTTTTACCAATATCCTGAAACGCAAATCCTAAAACAATAGCTGCTCCACCTGCTGCTGTTAATATTCCTGTTGCTACTCCACTTAAACCAGCGACTTCTAATGCTAATAAAATAGAAATTAAAACAAAGATAATCCTAATGGCTTGCACTAGAAACCTAGCCATTAAAGGGTCTTCTGCTTTTTTTAATATACGTTTTTTGTAAATATTAGTTAATAGTCTAGCAATAAGTACTCCTACTACAATAACCAGTATACCTAGAGCTATTCTCGGTAAAATTTCTAACAATCCATAGTAATAATTTTGGATAGATTTTGTAAGGGTTTCTGTGGCTGTTTGTAGTGCTATTGTCATGTAATATTAATTTCCTCTTTTGTAATATTTCAACAATTCGTATTTCTAAAAATAAGAATTATTATAATTATGTTGAAGTTTAATTATACTTATTAAAAAGTGAAAAGATAAAAAACGTCCTAAAAGAATTAGGACGCTCAGAAAAAATTATAGAGTTTATATTATAAATTTGCTAATACTTCATCTGCTTTTAAAGTGATATTCCGTTCTGCAACTAAAATACCATCTTCTGTTTTTGGTTTAAGGATGCGAGTTGTATCTCCTTTTTTAGCCATACGTTTTCTGCATGTCTTTGTTAATAAAGGATCTTCATCAAAAAGAAAGGTTTCTAATTCGTACGGCCCTTTTGTAGGTTCTTTTACTATAGGAAATATTTGTTGCAATTGGTTGAATCTTCTATCACCTCCCGGAACAAAAGTGTATAATGTGTATCGTCCATCTGCATCGGTTTTAACCCAACTTCGATGAAATACGTAACGAGCATCTCCGGTGTTTCTTAAATCAAAATCACCATCTTCATCAGGCTGCTCAATAAATAGAATAATATCTTTTGCTGGTGTTACACCATCACTCTGATATATAATACCAGTTAACTTTAGTTTATTAGTTTTTGATCTATAATCTGGAATGGTGTCTATATTATGTAACTGATCTTCAGCACGATCATATATAGGACTATTAAAATCCAAAATAGAATTTGATTCTTGTGCGACAGCGCTATTAAAAACGCTAGAGAAACATACGATACAAAAAAAAGATATTAGGTTTTTCATAAGAATAAGCTTTTGGGTTACACCAAAATTGATGCTTTTATATTCTAATACCTTAAAAATCATATCAATGCTTCATTTTTACGATAAACCGAAAAAAAGAGTTAAAATTTCCGATGAAATACTATGAGTTCATTAAATAGTAACCGCAAATAATAGACCGTAATATTCTTAAATTCTAACCTTAAAATGGGATAGAATACTTATTGGAGAAACAAAATTACTGAACTGTTTTTTGAGTCTTAAAAATGTTGAATTATAATAGGTATTCTGATTACAAAATCGTGTTTATTTTAATACCACATAAAACATGATATTATAAGATTATAGTCCAAATGTTTATCAAAAATTGGTGTTTCTAAGTTGAAAAATGGAAAAAAACTGAGAGAGTATTTCGTCGATTAAATTGACGTTTAATCCACTAATAGTGCAGTTTAACCAAGAAATATGTATTTTACATGGAAAAATCTTTTTCGAAAAATGCTCAAATAAAGTTGTTTTATTTAATAAATTGTATAGTTTTGTTGTACTAAGATTAATTAAAAGCGTGAATATGAAAACCAAATCTACTTTATTTTGTGCTCTATTTTTTCTAATGATTAGTATGAGTTTTGCTCAAAAAAAAGAGGAATCTCAAAGCATCATTAGTGGCAAAGTAAACATTTCAGCATACCACAGTCGAGAAGACTTAAAAAAGATGAAAAAAGGAGAACTTCTTGTTCTTTACATTGAACGGATAGAAGTAATTGTAAATATCCTTCCAAATATTGCATTTGCAACCAAGCCAGGTGTTACTATGGAGAATCTTGGTATACCAGATACAAAAGATAATAAAAAAGCTTTAGAAGAAAATATTGAAGCGTCTGTTTCTTATTTTGATAGTACTATTGAATTTCAAAAAAAGATATTACCCTACTCTGATACCACAGATTTGATTGCGGCAATTCTTTTTTATGAATCAACTTTAAAAGCATTGCATACCTACGAAGATTTTAAAAAGGATTAGTTAGTTTTTTAATTATTACATGTGTTTAAAAACCTTGATCATACTGGTCAAGGTTTTTTTTAATTCTATTCATGTCCTTACTAAAATGATATAAATCATTTTAAAATATTCTTATTTATCCGACAAACAGCTATAATTTGTAGTATTAATGGTACAATACTATTTTAACAGTGTATTTTATCGATATTATTTGTGTTTCATGGAATATATTTATATGTTTGATGAGAATTGTATTTAAAGCCCTTAAAATCTAAATATAAAATTTACCTATTATGAAAAAAATTACTTTTACTTCACTTTTCTTTCTTTTAGTGTTTGGTAATTTATTTGCTCAACAAGAAAAAGGAATTACTGGCTATAATAACTGGCTAGATTCATGGACAGACTTTCAACCTAATAAAGCTAACTATGAAGAACCGACACAAATACTGTCAGGAAACATTACAGAACATATAACATTAACTAAAAGGAACACCTATCTTTTGTTGGGTGAAGTTTTTGTGACGGATAGCACAACTTTAACAATAGAACCTGGTACTGTTATATTAGGTGATTTTAAAACTAAAGGATCTTTAATTATAGGTAACGGTTCTAAAATTATTGCAGAAGGTACACCAACAGACCCCATTATCTTTACTTCAAATAAAACAGATAAAAATTCTGGAGATTGGGGTGGGATTTTTATTCTTGGAGATGCTCCTATTAATACGTTCGGTAAAGTCGCTTCTCTTAACTATGGCTTAAATCCTTCTTCAACAGAAAGTATCAGTTATGGTGGAGATAATAGTGAAAGTAATTCTGGGATCTTAAATTATATTAGAATTGAATACGCAGGAAAGAAAACAAAAGGTTTCGAAAATTTCAGTGCTCTTACGCTTGCAGGTGTGGGCTCAAAAACGGCTATAAGTAATGTTATGGTGAGCTATTGCGAAGGCAACTCTTTTAATGTTTTAGGTGGCGAAGTTAACTTAACAAAAACAGTGTCTTATAGATCTAATAAAAACGATTATAACTTTAACTACGGTACACAATGTAATATTGAAAATGCCTTAGCGGTAAGATCTCCTTATATTTCTAGTGCAGATGGGTCGCGCTGTATGTTGGTTAGCTCGTATGATTTAAAGGAAAATGCAGATACGTCTAAAAAGCAAACTTTTGTAGATGCTGAAAACCTAACCCTAGTGAACGTTAGTAACGATTTAAAATCAGATATAAAAGTGGGTCTTGTACAAGAAGCTATTTTTATTGGGCCAGACGCATCATTTAATATTAACAGAAGTGTTATTTCTGGTTTTAAACCAGCTATAGTTTTAGATGAAGCTATTGAAATTAATAGTGAGAATTTAGAAAAAGTACAAATTACACGCTCATATTTTAATAATTGTAAAGGGAATATTTTTAAGAAATATGCATCTAACAATGATGATTTAGAGAGTTGGTATGGTAGTAGAGCTTTTGATAATGTCTACTCTAAAGGTCCAGATTCAGAAACTTTTATTGATTCTGACAATAGTAGAACTCCAGATTTTAGATTACGTAT
This sequence comes from Winogradskyella psychrotolerans, assembly GCF_018860545.1. Taxonomy (GTDB): domain Bacteria; phylum Bacteroidota; class Bacteroidia; order Flavobacteriales; family Flavobacteriaceae; genus Winogradskyella; species Winogradskyella psychrotolerans_A. Next base: position 85,535 of record NZ_JAHKPN010000041.1, read on the forward strand.
AAATAAAATTATAGCATCAAATGATTTATTTGATGACGAAGATGAAGATGAATAAATTTATAGGTGTAAAGCCACTAATAAAACTCTAAACAGCTTATAGAATAAAATTACAATCTCCAAACTAATGCTTCAACCTACTTACCTAAAACAATTCTTATATGGAATTTGTGTATGTCTCGTCTTTATGGCACAACGAGTTAATGCACAAGTGGTTATTGGTACTCCAAATTTAGGATTTACTCAAGCATGTGCAAGTGATTCGTTTAATACCTATAATACCACATTTGTTTTTTCGCCAGAATCTGCATTAAACGCATCTAATCAATTTATTATTGAGATGTCTGATGCCAGTGGAGATTTTACAGAACCAACCGTTGTACATACTACGGAAGCAGGATCTGTTACGGTATCTCCAGCAACAATAGCGTTTTCTATACCGGAAACTACAGCTGGTGAAAATTATCGTATTCGTATAAAAAGTAGTGCTCCTGCGGCAACGAGTTCAAGATCAGTGCCGTTTGCAGCGTATTATAAAATTCAAGATTCACCTTTTACTATTAACAACTTGGTCTCTACTGGAGTGTATTGTTCAGGAGGTAGTTATTTATTATCAATTGATAATCCAGGAAATGGAAATAACGATTCTCCACTGCAATACCCTAGTCTTACATTCAAGTGGTACAAGGAAACTGGTCCAACGACATCTGCTTTTGTAGCTGACGGTCCTACATTATCTGTAAGTACAGAAGGGACTTATTTTGTAAGAACGAACTACGGCACATGTACATCAGATTCTTTTTCTAATCGCGTAACTATTAGTGAAGCGGTATCAGGGGAAGCCAATGCAACCATTGTTTCAAGTTTAGGGAATCCATATTGTCCAGGTGAAGGTTTCACGTCTTTAAGTACTATTAGTGGTGTTTCATATCAATGGTATAAGGATGGTAATATAATTGCAGGTGCAACAGATCAAATGTTTCAAACTAATGAGTCTGGTATATTTTCAGTTCAAGTAGATTTAGGTGACTGTTCTGCTTCTGGTACTATTGATTTAGTAAGTGAGTTATTTGAAAGTTCTATTGATGTCCCTGAGTTTAATGAGATGTCTGAAGAAGATTCACTACTAGTTACTGTAACTACAACGGCTATAAACCCAGAATTTATATGGTACTTAAATGGTAATATTATTGCAAGCGCAACGGGAGCTTCATTTGAGGCTACTGAGTTTGGTGACTATGTAGTTCGTATTACGCAAACTACAGATTGTACAACATCTGTTGAATATTTATTTTCTATAGAAGAAGAATTAGATCTTTTTCCTGAAGTGGAGCATATTCCAAACTTAATTAGTCCTAATGGTGACAGTATTAATGATACTTGGATTATACCAGCGCAATATGTGAGTGGTACAGATACGGAAGTAATTATTTTAAGTAGTCAAGGTAAAATCGTTCTGCAGACTAAAGATTACTTAAACAATTGGCCTGAAACGGATTTAAATTTAACAAACATTAATCAAGTCTATTATTACATTATCACAACAGCAGATAATAAAACAAAAAAAGGTTCAATAACCGTAGTGAAATAATATGAAAGCACTTTTTTTACTTCTTATATTATGGTTCTGTTCTTTACAGACATTCTACGCTCAAGAAGATGACGGAGTGGTTTCACTTGCCATACCAACACGTAATTCTTTGACATTTAATCGTTATACCGTAAACCCAACGTTTAGTTTTGTGAGAGCGCAAACTAAGTATATTAGTATCTATAATAAAAGAGAATGGGTACAATTTGAAAATGCACCACTCACCTATTTAGCAAGTTATTCAGGACGATTTGGTGAAAATATAGGTGCTGGTTTAGGATTGTTTCAACAAAATTATGGAGTATTAACCACTTTTGGTGGTATTTTGAATTTTGCATACAACGCACAATTAAACTACAATAGCAACCTAACATTTGGATTGAATATTGGTGCTTATAAAAGTGGTATAAATACGGCAAATGTAGTCACAAATTTTGATGATCCTTCATTGCAAAACGTCCCAGAAAATTTTCTTTTAACGATTAACCCAGGGATTAATTATGGAACTGAGTTTTTAGATTTTGGAGTATCTATAAACAACTTGGCATTATATAATTTTGAATCATCAGCACTTATTGAAGATAATCCACAACAAAGCATTGCGGCTCATGTGATGTACACAGGTTATATGGATAGCAGAGGTTTTTTTGACGAAAGTAAGTTTACAGGCTTATTACGATCTGAGTTTCAAAAAGAGGAAACCATCTTATCTGCAGTGGCCATGGTCACGGTACCTAAAGGAATTTGGGCACAAGCGGGTTATAATACACTGTATGGTGCTTCAGGTGGACTAGGTTTAAATATCACAACACAAATTGCAATTGAGTATAATTATGAAACTGCTTTTGGCGATTTAAGTAATTTTGGTCCATCGCACGAAATCACTTTAGCTTACCGATTTAAAAACGATAATTATTATGATTATAGTCGTGAGGATGAAGTAAGCAGTATCCTTTCTTCAAATAGAACTAAAAGGCGTCGTGTAGTTAAAACTTCAAAACCAAGTACTACAAGAGCGAAATCTACGACTAATGCAGAAGCGAAAGCCGAAGCAGATGCTGAAGCTAAATTAGCGGCGGAACAAAAGGCTAAAGAAAAACTTGAAGCTGAAAAACAAGCTGAAATTTTAGCTATACAAGAAAAAGAGCTTAAAGAAGCTGAAGCGCAGGCTAAATTAATAGAAGATCAAAAAGCTAAAGAATTGGCCGAAGCAAAGGCTGAAACCGATAAAATTGAAGCTGATAAAAAGGCTGCGGAAAGAGCGGCAATGAGAGTAAAATTACAAGCAGAACAAAAAGCTAAAGAAGACGCTGCTGCTCA
>NZ_JAHKPN010000031.1 GCF_018860545.1 Winogradskyella psychrotolerans
TAACTTTAATCCATAAAAAAACCATCTAAAAATAAATATTTTAGATGGTTTTGTATAATTAAGACATTTCGACTGCGCTCAATGTGACAGTAGTATAAAAAGCTCTTTTAATTATGCTTTCACCTTAAAAGCATTTTCTCCAGGAAAATAGGCAACACTTCCTAATTCTTCTTCAATACGTAATAATTGGTTGTATTTTGCCATACGATCACTACGAGACGCAGAACCTGTTTTAATCTGTCCACAGTTTAATGCTACTGCTAAATCTGCAATAGTATTATCTTCTGTTTCACCAGATCTGTGAGACATTACAGACGTGTAGCCTGCATTATGTGCCATGTTTACTGCTGCAATCGTTTCAGTCAACGTACCAATTTGATTCACTTTAATTAAAATAGAGTTAGCAATACCTTCATTAATCCCTCTTTCTAAACGCTCTACATTAGTTACAAATAAATCATCACCCACTAATTGTACTTTATCTCCAATTAATTCCGTTAAATATTTAAAACCTTCCCAGTCGTTTTCATCCATACCATCTTCTATAGAAATAATAGGATATTTACCAGCTAATTCAGCTAAGTATTCAGCTTGCTCTTTACTTGTTCTGATTACACCAGAATCACCTTCAAATTTCTTGTAATCGTACTTACCATCAGTAAAGAATTCAGCAGCTGCACAATCTAAAGCGATTTTTACTTCATCACCAAATTTATACCCAGCATTTGCTACTGCTTTAGCAATCGTATCTAATGCATCTTCTGTTCCACCTGGTAAGTTTGGTGCAAAACCACCTTCATCACCAACAGCTGTACTTAAATCTCTATCGTGTAATACTTTTTTAAGATTATGGAAAATCTCAGTTCCCATTTGCATCGCATGTGTAAAGTTCTTCGCTTTTACAGGCATAATCATAAACTCTTGAAACGCGATTGGCGCATCACTATGAGAACCACCATTAATAATGTTCATCATTGGTAATGGTAACGTATTTGCTGAAACGCCACCAACATATCTGTATAATGGCATCCCTAATTCATTAGCTGCTGCTTTAGCAACCGCTAAAGACACTCCTAAAATAGCATTAGCACCTAATTTTGATTTGTTTGGAGTACCATCTAATTCAATCATCATTTGATCGATAGCATTTTGTTCAAAAACAGAAACACCCATTAATTCTTGAGCAATTGTAGAATTTACATTTTCAACTGCTTTTAAAACTCCCTTACCCATGTAAGTATCTCCACCATCTCTTAATTCAACAGCTTCATGTTCCCCAGTAGATGCACCAGATGGCACAGCTGCTCTTCCCATTATACCGTTTTCTGTGGTCACGTCAACTTCTACAGTTGGGTTTCCTCTGGAATCTAAAATTTGTCTTGCGTGTACATTGATAATAATGCTCATTATTTCTTAATTTAAGTTATCTATAATTTTAAAGTTACAAGGTTATTACACCTAATAATTTACCCAAATTTACGAAAATCTATGGCGCGAAACTTGACAAAAATCATATTTATGATAATTGCTTACGATAATGATTTCGTAACTAAAAAAACGCAATAAAATTGGTGTTTTATTGCGTTTTTGGTATTATCTATTTTTAATATTCTCTATAAACTGGTCAAACAGATATAGGGAATCATTTGGTCCAGGACTCGCTTCAGGATGGTACTGTACTGAAAAGCAGTTTTTGTCTTTTATTTTAATTCCAGCAACGGTGTGATCATTTAAATGCACATGTGTTATTTCAACATTGGCATTCGCTTCCGTTTCTTCTCTATTAATGGCAAAACCATGATTCTGCGATGTGATTTCACCTTTACCCGTTACTAAATTTTTAACAGGATGATTAATACCACGGTGACCATTGTGCATTTTATATGTTGAAATGCCATTTGCCAACGCGATGACTTGGTGTCCTAAACAAATCCCGAATAAGGGTTTGTTGTGCGCTATGATGTCTTTAGCTAAACTGATAGCATCTGATAACGGTTCTGGATCACCAGGGCCATTAGATAAGAAATACCCATCTGGATTAAATGCTTCTAAGTCTTCAAACTTTGCATTGTACGGAAATACCTTGATGTAAGCATCGCGCTTAGCCAAATTTCTAAGAATATTTTTCTTAATACCAATGTCTAATGCTGCAATTTTATACGTCGCATTTTCATCACCAACAAAATAAGGTTCCGTGGTTGACACTTTAGATGCCAATTCTAAACCTTTCATTGATGGAAATTCTACAAGTTGCTTTTTAAGCGCTTCAATATTATCAACCTCAGTTGTAATTACAGCATTCATAGCACCATTATCTCTAATGTAACTTACCAATGCTCTCGTATCCACATCTGCAATGGCTAAAGTATTATGCTTTTCAAAGAATTCTTCTAGAGAACTATCAGCTGCTGGCCTACTATAATTAAAGCTAAAGTTCTTACATATTAAACCTGCTATTTTAACAGCATCAGATTCTACTTCATCTTCTTTGGTTCCGTAATTACCAATATGTGCATTGGTCGTTACCATTAATTGTCCGTAATACGAAGGGTCTGTAAAGATTTCTTGATACCCTGTTGTACCTGTATTAAAACATACTTCACCAAAAGCAGAACCTTCTTTACCTATAGACTTACCATGAAAGATGGTTCCGTCTGCCAATAAGATAAGCGCTTTTTTTCTTTGTTGATATTTCATGTGTGTTGTGTGTAACTTAACTCTACTATTATGTTGTTGATTTCACTGCGTTAGTGATTGAACGATTTGTTTGAGCTCCTCGCAGAGAGCGAGTAGTGAAAGCGCGACGGAATTAGTTTTCTAAAAAACTAATTGGGTAACGCCCAAATGATCAATCAATATATTTGCAAAAGTCCAAAAAAAAAGGATAAACTGAAACAGTCTATCCTTTATATTTATAAATGCTTATTAACACTCAATAATCGAGATTTGAATAATGCGAAAGCTAGTGCGAAATTTTTATTCATATTGAATTTGAAATCTTCTAGTACTTTCGTTAGCATTTTTACTATTCTTCTTCGTTTGAAGCTTTAGTTTCAGTAGCAGCTGGTGCTGTTGCAGCAGCCTTACTTCCACCTCTTCTACTTCTACGTGTTGTTTTCTTAGGTGCTTTACCAGCGTTGTAGATTTCGTTGTAATCAACTAACTCTATCATTGCCATATCAGCGTTATCACCAAGTCTATTTCCTAATTTGATGATTCTTGTATATCCACCTGGACGATCACCAATTTTTGGTGCTACATCTCTAAACAATTCAGCAACCGCATCCGTTTGTCTAAGCTTAGCCATAACAATACGTCTGTTGTGTGTTGTATCTGATTTAGATTTTGTAATCATTGGCTCTACAAACTGCTTTAAAGCTTTCGCTTTTGCAACTGTTGTGTTAATACGTTTGTGCTCTATTAAAGAACAAGCCATATTAGCTAACATTGCTTTTCTGTGTGCTGTTTGTCTACCTAAGTGGTTGAATTTTTTTCCGTGTCTCATGACTCTTGTTTTATCATCTTGCTACCAAACTCTTTTTTGAGGAGCAAAATATGATTAATAATAATTATTTTAAATATGAATGCCATTCCCATAAAAACAGGAATGGCATACTATATTTAGTCTTTATCTAATTTATATTTACTTAAATCCATTCCGAAGTTTAAACCTTTAACATTTACTAGTTCTTCTAGCTCTGTTAAAGACTTCTTACCGAAGTTTCTGAATTTCATTAAATCATTTTTGTTGAAAGATACTAAATCACCTAAAGTATCTACTTCTGCTGCTTTCAAACAGTTAAGCGCACGTACAGAAAGGTCCATATCAACTAATTTAGTTTTCAATAGTTGTCTCATGTGAAGTGATTCTTCATCATAAGTTTCAGTCTGTGCAATTTCATCAGCTTCTAAAGTGATACGCTCATCAGAGAATAACATGAAGTGGTGAATTAATATTTTAGCCGCTTCTGTTAAAGCATCTTTAGGATTGATAGAGCCATCAGTTCTGATTTCAAAAACTAATTTTTCGTAATCCGTTTTTTGCTCAACACGGAAGTTTTCGATAGCATATTTTACATTCTGGATTGGTGTAAAAATTGAATCTGTAAAGATAGTTCCGATTGCAGCTGAAGACTTTTTGTTTTCTTCTGCAGGTACGTAACCTCTTCCTTTTTCAATAGTCAATTCCATATTAATGTTTACTTTAGGATCTAAGTTACAGATTACTAAATCTGTATTTAACACTTGGAAACCTGAGATAAACTTCTGGAAGTCACCAGCTGTAATTTGATTTTGTCCTGAGATAGAAATTGTAACAGTTTCGTTATCAACTTCATCAATTTGACGCTTAAAGTTTACTTGCTTTAAGTTCAAAATCATTTCAGTAACATCTTCTACAACACCTGCGATAGTAGAAAACTCGTGATCTACACCTTCTATTCTCACTGATGTTATTGCAAAACCTTCTAAAGAAGATAATAATACTCTTCGTAAAGCATTACCAACTGTTAATCCGTAACCTGGTTCTAGTGGTCTGAATTCGAATTTACCTTCGAAATCAGTAGAATCAATCATAATTACCTTATCGGGCTTTTGAAAATTTAATATTGCCATATGTTCTTCGTTTTAATTGTTATTTAGTTGCGCGGTTTATAAGTATGAAGAAGACTATAAACCCTTTGGCCAAATACCAATATGATTAATTTATTATTTAGAGTAAAGTTCAACGATTAACTGCTCGTTGATTTGTTCTGGAATTTGAATTCTAGCAGGAACAGCAACATAAGTACCTTCCATTGATCCTGTATTCCATGTAATCCATTCGTAAACATTACTAGAATTCGATAATGAATTTTGAATCGCTTCTAATGATTTAGATTTCTCTCTAACACCAACAACATCTCCAGCTTTTAATTGGTAAGAAGGAATGTTTACCTTTTCACCATTTACTGTAATGTGTCTGTGCGATACTAATTGTCTAGCTCCACTTCTTGAAGGAGAGATCCCCATTCTAAATACAACGTTGTCTAAACGAGACTCACATAATTGAAGTAATACTTCACCTGTAATTCCTTTAGCAGAAGTTGCTCTTTTAAACATGTTTCTGAATTGCTTTTCTAATATACCATAAGTATATTTAGCTTTTTGCTTCTCCATTAACTGAATTGAGTATTCAGATTTTTTACCACGACGACGGTTGTTACCGTGTTGTCCTGGTGGATAATTTCTTTTTTCGAAGGCTTTGTCGTCTCCGAAGATAGCTTGTCCGAATTTACGGGCTATTTTAGTTTTAGGACCAGTATATCTTGCCATTTTAAATTGTTTTTTAAGAGTGATAAATGAATTAAGGTCTTAATCTTATCCTTCAAAAATCGTTGATCTCTTGTTGATACTTGTTAATAATTTTTCAGTTTGCAAATTTATACAAAATAAACTAATATCAGCACATAAATGTGAGATATTAGTTTATTAATAAATATGAGTATGTTTTCTAACGGTTATTTGTCAGAAATCTAAATAGAATTCAGATTAAACTCTACGTCTTTTTGGTGGACGACAACCGTTATGTGGTAATGGAGTTACATCAATAATTTCTGAAACTTCAATACCTGCATTGTGTATAGATCTGATTGCAGATTCTCTACCGTTACCAGGTCCTTTAACGTATACTTTCACTTTCTTTAAACCAGCTTCTTTAGCTACTGCTGATGCATCTTCTGCAGCTAACTGTGCAGCGTATGGAGTATTCTTTTTAGAACCTCTAAAGCCCATTTTACCAGCTGATGACCATGAAATAACGTCACCTTTTTTGTTTGTTAAAGAGATAATGATGTTGTTAAAAGATGCAGTGATATGAGCTTCTCCTATTGCATCAACTATAACTTTACGTTTTTTAGTACTTGCTTTTGCCATTATATTTTTAGCTTTTAGTATTAGTTTATAGTCGCTAGAATCCTAAACCGTTAAATTTCAAACAGATTCTTTCCAACGTCTAATAGACTAAAGACTATTTATTACTTAGTTACTTTCTTCTTGTTAGCAACTGTTTTACGTCTTCCTTTTCTTGTACGCGAGTTATTCTTAGTACGTTGTCCTCTCAATGGAAGCCCAACTCTATGACGAATACCTCTGTAACATCCTATATCCATTAATCGCTTAATGTTCATCTGAGTCTCAGAACGTAATTCACCTTCGATTTTAAAAGTACCAACAGTTTCACGGATCGCTCCAATTTCATCGTCAGTCCAATCTTGTACTTTTGTGTTCTCGTCAACTTTAGCAGCAGCTAAAATTTCTTTTGCTCTACTTCTACCTACTCCGTAGATATAAGTTAAAGAGATAACACCTCTTTTCTGTTTTGGTATGTCTACACCTGCAATTCTTGCCATAATTACCCTTGTCTTTGTTTGAATCTAGGATTCTTTTTGTTAATGACGTAAAGTCTACCTTTTCTGCGCACCAACTTACAGTCTGCGCTTCTTTTCTTTACTGATGCTCTAACTTTCATCGTTTTAGTATCTATATGTTATGCGAGCCTTCGTTAAATCGTAAGGACTCATTTCTAATTTCACTTTATCACCTGGTAACAACTTAATATAATGCATACGCATTTTACCAGAGATATGTGCGGTCACTATATGACCATTTTCTAATTCAACACGAAACATAGCATTTGATAATGCTTCTATAATTGTTCCATCTTGTTCTATTGCTGCTTGTTTTGCCATAATAATATCTTATTGCGCCACTGCTTTTCTGTTCTTACCAGTTTTCATCAAACCATCATAATGCTTATTCAATAAATAAGAATTAATCTGTTGCATTGTATCTATAGCAACACCTACCATAATTAGTAATGATGTACCACCAAAGAATAATGCCCAACCTGCTTGAACGTTCATTAATTTCATAACAAATGCTGGAAAAACAGCCACTAAAGCTAGAAATATAGAACCTGGTAAGGTTATTTGTGACATAATTTTGTCTAAGTACTCAGATGTTTCTGATCCTGGACGTATACCTGGAATAAATCCTCCACTACGTTTTAAATCATCAGCCATTTTGTTTGTTGGTACCGTAATTGCCGTATAAAAATAAGTAAACACTATAATTAATAAAGCAAACATTAAATTATACCAAAACCCAAACATATCTTGGAAGTTCGTTTGCATCCATGCTCCAGTACTTGTATCTTTTAACCATGTAGAACCACCGATTAAACTAGGTACAAACATAATTGCTTGTGCGAAGATAATTGGCATTACACCAGAGGCGTTAAGCTTTAATGGTAAAAACTGACGTGATCCAAATACATTCTTTTCGTAACCTCCAGTAGCTGTTCTTCGTGCATACTGAACCGCAATTTTTCTAACCGCCATTACTAAGAATATAGATGCTAAGATAATGAGTAACCAAATTACCATTTCGATAAGGATCATCATAAATCCACCATTACCTTCTAATCTAGAAGCTGCATTTTGAATAAATGATTGTGGTAACGTAGCAATAATACCAACCATAATTAATAATGAAATACCATTTCCAATTCCCTTATCTGTAATTTTTTCACCTAACCACATTGCGAAAACACAACCTGTTACCAAAATAATCACTGAAGAGAAATAGAACATATTTTCACTAAAACCAGGAACAAGCATAGCACTCATTGAAGTTGAACCAGATAAACTAGGGATACTAGCTAAATAACCTGGCGCTTGCACTAAACAAATACCAATTGTTAACCAACGTGTAATTTGAGTAATTTTCTTCTGACCACTAGCTCCTTCTTTCTGGAGTTTCTGTAAATAAGGAATCGCAATACCCATTAATTGAACAACAATGGATGCAGAAATGTAAGGCATAATACCCAACGCAAATACTGAGGCATTCGCAAAAGCTCCACCTGTAAATGCATTTAACAATCCTAATATACCACCGTCCATACCAGCTTGTAGACCACCTAATGCATCAATATTAATACCAGGTAACACAACCTGAGCACCAAAACGATACACTAATAACAAACCTAAGGTTAAGAGAATTCTATCCTTAAGCTCTGTGATCTTCCAAACGTTTTTTAATGTTTCTATTATTTTCATCCTATAATCTTATAAAGTTACAGCTTCACCACCAGCAGCTTCAATAGCAGCCTTTGCCGTAGCAGTAAATTTATGAGCAGTTACTGTTAATTTTGATTTTAACTCACCTCTACCTAAGATTTTCACAAGTTCGTTTTTACCAACTAAACCTAAAGATAATAGCGTTTCAAAATCAACACCATCCTTAATTACTTTTTCATCTACTAACTTCTGTAAAGTATCTAAGTTAATACCTTGATACTCTACTCTGTTAATATTTGTAAATCCAAATTTAGGAACACGTCTTTGTAATGGCATTTGACCACCTTCAAATCCTAATTTCTTAGAATAACCTGAACGTGACTTTGCTCCTTTGTGACCACGAGTAGCAGTACCACCTTTACCAGAACCTTGTCCACGTCCAATACGCTTTCCTTGATTTTTTACTGAACCTTCTGCAGGTTTTAAATTACTTAAATCCATTGTTAAGTTATATTATTAAGCTTCTTCTACAGAAACTAAGTGTTCAACTTTTCTAACCATACCAAGAATACTTGATGTAGCTTCGTGCTCTTTTGTTTGACCAATCTTATTTAAACCTAAAGCTTCTAATGTTAGCTTTTGTCTTTTAGTACGATTGATTGCACTTTTTACTTTAGTTACTTTAATCTTTGCCATCTTGTCCTTGATTATCCGTTAAATACTTTTTCAAGTGAAATTCCACGCTCTTTAGCCACAGACTTAGCATCTCTCAATTGTAATAAAGCGTCAAAAGTTGCTTTTACCACGTTGTGAGGGTTAGAAGATCCTTGTGATTTAGATAATACATCATGTACACCTACTGCTTCAAGAACAACTCTTACCGCACCACCTGCAATAACACCTGTACCAGGTGCAGCTGGAATAATGTTAACTCTAGCACCACCATATTTACCTTTTTGTTCATGTGGAATAGTACCTTTAAGAATAGGAATTCTTACTAAGTTTTTCTTAGCATCTTCAATTGCTTTTGCAATTGCAGTAGCTACATCCTTAGATTTACCTAAACCTTGACCTACAACATTTGTTTCGTCACCTACAACAACAATTGCAGAAAAACCAAATGCTCTACCACCTTTTGTTACTTTGGTTACACGCTGCACGCCAACTAAGCGATCTTTTAATTCTAATCCGCTTGGTTTAACAAGCTCTGCGTTTTTATATTTTTGATACATAATGTCTTAAAATTTAAGTCCTCCTTCTCTAGCACCTTCTGCTAATGATTTTACTCTTCCATGATATAAGTAACCACCTCTATCAAAAGAAATAGTTTCAACACCAGCCTTAATAGCTTTTTCTGCTACAGATTTACCTACTAAAGTAGCTATCTCTGATTTATTCCCTTCAGACTTTACAATGTCCTTGTCTCTTGAAGATGCAGCAGCTAAAGTTTTACCAGTTACATCATCTACGATCTGAGCATAAATTTCTTTATTACTTCTAAAAACAGCTAATCTTGGTTTTGTTGCCGTACCAGATACTACCTTACGGATTCTGTTTTTTATTCTTAATCTTCTTTCGTTCTTTGTCAATGCCATAACTTAATTATTAAGCTGATTTACCTGCTTTTCTTCTAATTTCTTCACCAACAAACTTGATCCCTTTTCCTTTGTAAGGCTCTGGCTTTCTAAAACCACGAATCTTTGCAGCAACTTGGCCAACTAATTGTTTGTCAAAAGACGTTAATTTTACTCTTGGATTTTTACCTTTTTCAGAAATAGTCTCAATAGACACTTCTGGTGCGATATCCATAACAATGTTATGAGAAAATCCTACGGCTAAATCTAATTTTTGTCCTTGATTAGATGCTCTATAACCTACACCAACTAACTCTAGTTCTTTGGTCCAACCTTTAGAAACACCTTCTATCATATTAGCAATTAATGCTCTATAAAGACCATGTTTTGCTCTTAAATCTTTTTTATCAGAAGAACGCTCTAATGTAATAGTACCATCTTCTAATTTTACTTCAATTTCCGAATATTCTTGAGTTAATTCACCTAATTTACCTTTAGCAGTAATTACGTTATCTTTAATCTCAACTGTTACACCTTCAGGAACTGTTATTGGGTTTTTACCTATTCTTGACATAATTTCCTGTTTTTAGTATACGTAACATAAAACTTCACCACCAACATTTTCTCTCTGCGCTTGTTTACCTGTCATCACACCGTGAGACGTAGAAACGATTGCAATACCTAATCCGTTAAGGATTCTTGGCATCTCGTTAGAAGAAGCATATTTACGTAAACCTGGTTTACTAATTCTTTGAATTTTTTTGATGACTGACTCTTTAGTATCTTTATTGTACTTCAAAGCAATTTTGATAGTACCTTGTACTGTAGAATCGTCAAACTTATAACTTAAGATAAATCCTTGATCGAATAAAATCTTAGTCATTTCTTTTTTTAAGTTAGATGCAGGAATTTCAACCACTCTGTGATTTGCCTTAACTGCGTTTCTAACTCGCGTTAAATAATCCGCTATTGGATCTGTGTTCATATGTATTAATTTGCGGTAGCGGTTTTCGACACTATTGTCAAACCTGAAACCAATTTATAATTTTACCAACTTGCTTTTCTAACCCCAGGAATTAAACCTTGGTTAGCCATTTCTCTAAACATTACACGAGAAATACCAAATTGTCTCATGTAACCTTTAGGTCTACCTGTAAGTTTACAACGGTTGTGCTGACGTATTGGTGAAGCATTTTTTGGTAACTTTTGTAATGCTTCATAATCGCCAGCTTCTTTTAAAGCTTTACGTTTTTCTGCATATTTAGCTACCGTTTTAGAACGCTTAACCTCACGGGCTTTCATTGATTCTTTAGCCATAATTTAATTCTTTTTAAAAGGTAATCCTAGTTCTGTTAATAATGACTTCGCTTCCTTATCGGTTTCAGCAGAAGTCACAAATGTAATATCCATTCCTGAAATTTTATTGACTTTATCAATATCTATTTCTGGAAATATGATTTGTTCTGTAACACCTAAGTTATAGTTTCCACGTCCATCAAAACCTGTAGCTTTAATACCGTTAAAATCTCTAACACGTGGTAAAGCTGAAGTCACCAAACGATCTAAGAATTCATACATTTGTTCACCTCTTAAAGTTACTTTGGCACCAATTGGCATCCCTTTACGTAACTTAAATGAAGCAACATCCTTCTTAGACATTGTGTGTATAGCTTTCTGTCCAGATATTTTTGTAAGTTCTTCTACTGCGTGATCGATTAATTTCTTATCCGCAACAGCTGCACCAACACCTTTAGATATTACTATCTTAGTAAGTTTAGGTACTTGCATTACATTTTTATATCCAAATTCTTCCGTAAGAGCAGAAACAATTTTGTCCTTATACTCTTGTTTTAATCTTGCAACGTAAGCCATAATTAAATTACTTCATTAGATTTTTTAGAAAATCTCACTTTATTATCTCCATCCATTTTATAACCAACTCTAGTTGTTTCTCCTTTTGAAGTTAACAACGATAAATTAGAAATATGAATAGATGCTTCTTTCTCTACAATTCCACCTTGAGGGCTTTGTGCACTTGGTTTAGTATGTTTCTTAACCATGTTCACACCTTCTACGATGGCTTTGTTCTTATCTATTAATACTTTAAGTACTTTACCTTCCGATCCTTTATGATCTCCAGCAATTACTTTTACTGTATCTCCTGATTTTATTTTAAGCTTTGTCATTTTATTTATCAATTAAAGCACTTCTGGTGCTAATGATACAATTTTCATGAATTGTTTATCACGAAGTTCTCTAGCTACAGGTCCAAATACACGAGTTCCTCTCATTTCCCCTTGAGGATTTAATAAAACACATGCATTGTCGTCAAATCTAATGTAAGAGCCATCTGGACGTCTTACTTCTTTAGCCGTACGAACTACAACTGCCGTAGATACAGCACCTTTTTTGATTTGTCCATTTGGAGTTGCATCTTTAACAGATACTACAATTTTGTCTCCTACAGAAGCATATCTTCTTTTAGTTCCACCTAATACACGGATAGTTAAAACTTCCTTTGCACCAGTGTTATCAGCTACTTTTAATCTTGATTCTTGTTGTAACATAATTACTTCGCTCTTTCAATTATTTCTACTAATCTCCAACATTTAGATTTACTTAAAGGTCGTGTTTCCATGATCTTTACTGTATCTCCTTCGTTGCAGTCATTTGTCTCATCGTGCGCGACATATTTCTTAGTCTTTAACACGAATTTTCCATACATAGGGTGTTTTACTTTCTTAACCTCTGAAACAACAATAGATTTCTCCATTTTGTTACTAGTTACGATCCCTATACGTTCTTTTCTTAAGTTTCTTTTTTCCATCTTTCAGCAGAATACGATTATTGTACGTCTCTTTTAGTTAATTCTGTTGCCACTCTAGCTACTGTGCGACGTGCAGCTCGTAACTGAATTGGGTTATCTAAAGGAGAAATAGTATGAGCCATTTTTAGGTCCGTATAACTCTTTTTAGATTCACTAAGTTTCTCTTGTAACTCAGCTATTGAAAGCTGTTTAATTTCTGATTGCTTCATAATATCTTTCTATTAAGCTTCGTAATCTCTAGCTATGATAAACTTAGTTTTTACAGGAAGTTTTTGAGCTGCTAATCGAAGCGCTTCTTGAGCTGTTTCTAATGGCACTCCACTTATTTCAAATAACATACGTCCTGGTTTTACAACTGCTGCCCAATATTCAACGGCACCTTTACCTTTACCCATACGTACTTCAAGAGGTTTCTTTGTAATAGGCTTGTCTGGAAATATTTTAATCCATAACGATCCTTCTCTTTTCATGTAACGAGTAGCTGCAATACGCGCTGCTTCTATTTGACGTGCAGTGATAAATGACGCGTCTAATGATTTAATACCGAAAGTACCATTTGATAACAAATGACCTCTTCCCGCATTTCCTTTCATACGTCCTTTTTGCTGCTTACGAAATTTTGTTCTTTTAGGCTGTAACATTTTGTCTTTTCTTTAAAAAATTACTTTCTACGACGAGATTGGTTCTTGTTTCCACCACGTCCACCTTTACCTTTTTGTTGTTTAGATAAACCGACTAATGGAGAAAGTTCTCTTTTTCCATATACTTCGCCTTTCATTATCCAAACTTTGATGCCCAATCTACCATAAGTAGTATGTGCTTCTACTAAAGCATAATCAATATCTGCTCTAAAAGTAGACAAAGGAATACGTCCTTCTTTATAGTGTTCTGATCGTGCCATTTCAGCACCATTTAAACGACCACTAATCTGAATTTTAATTCCTTCAGCATTCATACGGATGGCAGCGGCAATAGCCATTTTAATTGCACGTCTGTATGAAATTCGGCTTTCAATTTGACGAGCAACACTTGCTGCTACTAAAAATGCATCTAGTTCAGGTCTTTTAATTTCAAAGATATTCAATTGAACTTCTTTGCCAGTAATTTTCTTAAGCTCTTCTTTTAACTTATCTACTTCTTGGCCACCTTTTCCGATAATAATACCAGGTCTAGCAGTAGTTATAGTAACGGTTACAAGTTTAAGCGTACGCTCAATAATTACTCTACTTACACTAGCTTTAGATAGACGAGCATGAATATACTTTCTAATCTTATCGTCTTCGGCAAGTTTATCACCATAATCGTTTCCTCCGTACCAGTTAGATTCCCATCCTCTGATAATTCCTAAGCGATTCCCGATTGGATTTGTCTTTTGTCCCATATCTCTGTCTTAGCTTTGTGTTTTATTGATTGCATCTACTACCACAGTTACGTGGTTAGATCTTTTTCTAATTCTATGTGCTCTACCTTGAGGTGCTGGACGCAATCTCTTTAACATAGAACCACCATCTACTCTAATTTCTTTGATAAACAATTTAGCCTCTTCAACATCAGCATCTTCGTTTTTTGCTTGCCAGTTTGCAATTGCAGACATAACCAATTTCTCTAAACGACGAGACGCTTCTTTTTGACTAAATCTAAGAATCTGAAGAGCTTTCTCTGCCTTTTGACCTCTAACCAAATCCGCAACTAAACGCATTTTTCTTGGAGATGTAGGACAGTTATTTAGCTTTGCAAAAGCAACCTGCTTTTTCTCGGCTTTAATAGCTTCCGCCATTTGTTTTTTACGACTTCCCATGATTCTTATTTTTTACCTTTATTCTTAGCACCTGCATGACCTCTAAACGATCGTGTTGGTGAAAATTCTCCTAATTTATGACCTACCATATTTTCAGTAACAAATACTGGAACAAATTGACGACCATTGTGAACTGCTATAGTTTGCCCAACGAAATCCGGAGAAATCATTGAAGCTCTAGACCAGGTTTTGATTACCGTCTTTTTGTTTGAAGCTACATTTTCTGCAACTTTCTTATCTAATTTATAGTGGATATAAGGTCCTTTTTTTAATGAACGTGCCATACTATCTTAATTATTTCTTTCTACGTTCTACAATATACTTATTACTCGACTTAGTCTTAGAACGTGTTCTAAATCCTTTAGCAGGAACACCGTTTCTATTTCTAGGATGACCACCTGAAGATTTACCTTCACCACCACCCATTGGGTGATCGACTGGGTTCATCACTACTGGTCTAACTCTTGGACGTCTACCTAACCATCTACTTCTACCTGCTTTACCAGATACTAGTAATTGATGATCTGAATTTGAAATCGCTCCAATTGTCGCCATACACGTTACTAGAATCATTCTAGTTTCACCAGACGGTAATTTCACAGTAGCAAATTTATCACCTCTTGCCATTAACTGAGCAAATGCTCCTGCACTACGCGCCATTACAGCACCTTGACCAGGACGTAACTCAATACAAGAAATAATTGTTCCTAATGGTATTTCACTTAAAGGCATTGCATTTCCAATTTCTGGAGCGATACCAGTTTCACCAGACACTATATTTTGCCCTACTTGTAAACCATTTTGAGCGATAACATAACGTTTCTCACCATCTTGGTAATTTAATAGCGCAATAAATGCTGTTCTGTTTGGATCGTATTCAATTGACTTAACTTCACCAGGTACACCAGTTTTGTTACGTTTGAAATCGATAATACGATACCTCTTCTTATGACCACCACCTACTTGGCGAATTGTCATTTTTCCTCGATTGTTTCTACCACCAGATCTCTTTTTCGGAGCAAGCAAGCTTTTCTCCGGCTTATCAGTAGTAATGGCATCGAATCCATTTACTACTCTAAATCGCTGACCTGATGTGATCGGTTTTAATTTTCTTACTGACATTAATGTCTAAAATTACATGTTAGTGTATAAATCTATTGTTTCACCTTCCGCCAGTTGTACAATTGCTTTTTTAACAGCATTTGTTTTACCATGTTGAACACCAGTTTTTGTAAACTTGGTCTTACGATCTGGACGGACATTTATTGTACGAACTTTTTCAACAGAAACTCCATAAGCAGCTTCCACCGCTTTTTTGATTTCTACCTTGTTCGCCTTAGGATTCACTTCAAATGCAAATGCATTTAACGACTCACTTTGCATGGTCGCCTTTTCTGTGATTATAGGTTTTTTTAAGATACTCATCTGTTCTATTTACTTAAATTCGTTTCAATTCCTTCTAATGCACTTTCAATTAGAATAACTTTATTCGCATTCATAATTTTATAAGTACTTAATTCAGAGGCTGTTATCACTTCTGAACCTTTAAAATTGCGTGAGGACAAATATACATTATTATTTGTACCACCCAACACAATAAGAGATTTTTTGTTTTCAACCTCTAAAGCCTTTAAAACATTCAAGAAATTTTTAGTTTTTGGAGCTTCGAAATTGAAGTCTTCTAATACTAAAATTGACTTGTCATTTGCTTTAATACTTAATGCAGATTTACGTGCTAATCGTTTTAGGTTTTTATTTAATTTAAAACCGTAATTTCTTGGTCTAGGACCAAACATACGACCACCACCTCTAAATACACCAGACTTAATACTACCTGCTCTTGCAGTACCAGTACCTTTCTGTTTCTTTATCTTACGTGTACTACCAGAGATATCTGCTCTTTCTTTTGCCTTATGAGTTCCTTGTCTTTGATTTGCTAAGTATTGCTTAACATCTAAATAGACAGCGTGATTATTAGGCTCTATAGCGAATACGTCTTTAGAAAGCTTAGCTTGTCTACCCGTATCTTTTCCGTTTATATCTAAAACTGCTATCTCCATTACTTCTCAATGATTACATAAGAATTTTTGTGACCAGGAACACATCCTTTTACCACAAGTAAGTTCTTTTCAGCAACTACTTTGTAAATTCTTAAATTTTGAACTTTTACTGTTTCGCCACCCATTCTTCCGGCCATCTTCATTCCTTTGAATACTCTCGCAGGATAAGATGCTGCACCAATAGAACCTGGAGCTCTTAAACGGTTATGTTGACCATGCGTTGCTTGACCTACACCACCAAATCCGTGACGTTTTACTACACCTTGAAAACCTTTACCTTTAGAAGTACCTGCGATATCCACAAATTCCCCTTCAATAAATTGTTCTACTGTAATAGCATCACCTAATTTGTACTCCTTATCAAAACCTTTGAATTCAACAACTTTGCGTTTTACAGAAGTACCCGCTTTTTTAGCATGACCTAAGTCAGCTTTAGTAGCGCTTTTTTCTGTCGCGTCATCGAAACCTAATTGAAGGGCTGAATAACCATCCACTTCTTCAGTTCTGACTTGGGTAACGATACATGGTCCAGCTTCGATTACTGTACAAGGAATGTTCTTCCCATTTTCATCGAAAATGCTGGTCATACCGATTTTTTTTCCAATTAACCCAGACATAAATTTTTGTTTTTATTGTGACAACTCGCGAATTGTCATATTTTGTTTTTTTCGGGACAACTCGCGAATTGTCCATGTGTATATAAAATTCAAGGCCGAAAATACGTTTCAGCCTTGAATTGTATTTTTACCGTTTTTCCCTCGCACGCAGCTTAGGACATGTTATTGTGTAATTACACTTTAATCTCAACTTCTACTCCACTTGGTAATTCAAGTTTCATTAAAGCATCAATTGTCTTAGAAGATGAAGAGTAAATATCTAATAAACGCTTGTAAGAGCTTAATTGAAATTGTTCTCTAGACTTCTTATTTACGTGTGGTGAACGTAATACAGTGAAAATCTTCTTGTGTGTTGGTAAAGGAATAGGTCCTGTTACTACTGCACCTGTACTTTTTACTGTTTTTACAATCTTATCAGCAGACTTGTCCACTAAGTTGTGATCGTAAGATTTTAATTTTATTCTGATTTTTTGACTCATTTTATTAAGATTTACGATTCAACGCCTTTAGCTGCTGCAATTACTTCTTCTGAAACATTCTTAGGTGTTTCCGCATAGTGTGAAAATTCCATTGTTGATGTTGCTCTACCTGAAGATAATGTTCTTAACGTAGTTACATAACCAAACATTTCCGATAATGGTACAGTAGCTTTAACTGTTTTTGCACCAGCTCTATCTCCCATACTTGTCATTTGACCTCTTCTTCTGTTCAAATCACCTACAATATCACCCATGTTTTCTTCTGGTGTAATCACCTCAAGTTTCATGATTGGTTCCATTATAACGGCCTTAGCTGCTCTCGCTGAATTTTTAAATCCAAGTTTAGCCGCTAATTCGAAAGATAATTGATCTGAATCGACATCATGATAAGATCCATCTTTCAATGTCACTTTCATAGCGTCTACTTCGAATCCAGCTAATGGTCCATTTGCCATTGCCATTTTAAATCCTTTTTCAATTGAAGGGATAAATTCTTTAGGAACGTTACCACCTTTAATTACAGATTCAAATTGAAGACCTACAACACCTTCATCAGCTGGCTCAATCGTAAATACGATGTCAGCAAATTTACCACGACCACCAGATTGTTTCTTATAAACTTCTCTATGATCAGCAGATTGTGTAATAGCTTCTTTATATTCAACTTGTGGCTGACCTTGATTAACCTCAACTTTAAATTCTCTTTTTAAACGATCTACAATAATATCTAAGTGCAGCTCACCCATTCCAGAAATAATAGTCTGTCCTGAAGCTTCATCAGTTCTTGCTGTAAACGTTGGATCTTCTTCAGCTAATTTAGCTAAAGCCATACCTAACTTATCAACATCTGCTTTAGTCTTAGGCTCAACTGCAATACCAATTACTGGATCAGGGAAGTCCATAGATTCTAAAACGATAGGATGTTTTTCATCAGACATAGTATCACCAGTCTTAATATCTTTAAATCCTACAGCTGCTCCAATATCTCCCGCTTCAATAAAATCGATAGCATTTTGTTTATTAGAGTGCATTTGATAGATACGAGAGATACGTTCTTTTTTACCTGAACGGTTATTCAAGATATATGAACCTGCATCTAAACGACCAGAATAGGCGCGGAAAAATGCTAAACGTCCTACGAAAGGATCTGTAGCAATCTTAAATGCTAAAGCTGAAAATGGCTCACTTACACTTGGCTTTCTACGCTCTTCTTTATCTGTATCAGGATTTGTTCCTACAACACTTTCTCTATCTAATGGAGATGGTAAATAACGACAAACAGCATCTAATAAGAACTGAACCCCTTTATTTTTGAATGAAGAACCACATACCATTGGTATAATAGCCATATCCATTACAGCAGCTCTAAGTGCAGCGTGCACTTCATCTTCTGTAATAGAATCTTCATCTTCCATGAATTTCTCTAATAAGTTCTCATCATAACCTGCTACTTCTTCAATAAGTAATGCACGGTATTTACGAGCTTCTTCTTTTAAATTATCAGGAATCTCAATAACATCAAAAGTAGAACCATAGTTATCATCATGCCATACAATAGCTCTGTTTTTAACTAAATCGATTATACCTTTAAATTCATCTTCATCACCAATGTTTAAAACGATTGGCACAGCATTAGACTTTAACATGTCTTTTACTTGCTGACAAACTCCTAAGAAGTCAGATCCTTGACGGTCCATTTTATTAACGAAACCAATTCTTGGAACCTTATAATTATCTGCTAGTCTCCAGTTAGTTTCAGACTGTGGCTCAACACCATCAACCGCACTAAATAAGAATACTAAACCATCTAATACACGTAATGAACGGTTTACTTCAACCGTAAAATCTACGTGACCAGGTGTATCAATAATGTTAAAATGGTAATCTTTAGCATCAGCTGTTGGTTCACCATTTTCTTTAGGGAAAGTCCAGTCACAAGTCGTTGCAGCAGACGTAATTGTAATACCTCTTTCTGCTTCTTGCTCCATCCAGTCCATTGTAGAAGCACCATCATGTACTTCACCAATTTTGTGTGAAACTCCCGTATAAAAAAGAATACGCTCTGTTGTTGTTGTTTTACCAGCATCAATATGAGCAGCAATTCCTATATTTCTTGTTAATTTTAAATCTCTTGCCATTTCTTAAAATCTAAAGTGTGAGAATGCTTTATTTGCTTCTGCCATCTTATGCGTATCAGTTCTTTTCTTAACTGCCGCTCCTTCTTCTTTAGCTGCTGCTAAAACTTCTGCAGCTAAACGTTGCGCCATAGATTTTTCGTTTCTTTTACGTGAAAAGCTAATTAACCATTTCATCGCAGTTGAAACCTTACGATCTGGACGAATTTGCATTGGAATCTGGAATGTAGCACCACCAACACGACGACTACGTACTTCTACGTGAGGCATTACATTAGATAAAGCTTCTTTCCAAATTTCTAAAGCTGTTTTTTCGTCATCATTTTTTTTCTCTTCAACAATATCAATTGCATCGTAGAATACTTTAAAAGCTACAGACTTCTTACCATCCCACATCATCATATTAACAAAACGTGTTACTAACTGATCATTAAATCTTGGATCTGGTAAAAGCGGTCTCTTTTTTGCTGCTCTTTTTCTCATGTCTTCTTCTTAAAGTTTTTAATTACTTCTTAGGGCGTTTTGCACCATACTTAGATCTACGTTGTGTTCTTCCTGATACACCTGCTGTATCTAAAGCACCACGAACGATGTGATATCTAACTCCTGGTAAATCTTTTACCCTTCCACCTCTAACCAATACTATCGAGTGCTCTTGTAAATTGTGACCTTCTCCACCAATGTATGCATTTACTTCGTTTCCGTTTGTTAAACGAACCCTTGCTACCTTACGCATTGCTGAGTTAGGTTTTTTAGGTGTCGTTGTATAAACACGAGTACATACACCACGTCTTTGAGGACACGAATCTAAAGCAGCCGATTTACTCTTCTTGGTTATTTTGGCTCTTCCTTTTCGTACTAATTGTGAAATTGTTGGCATATATTTCTATATAAAAATTTATTAATCCTCACTTTTGAGGGGTGCAAATGTAGTAATTTATATCTATAATTCAAATACTTGAGAATTAATTTTCAAAAGATTTATAAACTTTAATTTTTTCAGTATATAATATCACTTATTTTTACGTTAACATAAGACCTATTATATATTGTTTACATGCCGTTTTACAACAGAGTTATTTTTTTTATAGTTCTTCTGATTTTTTTAAATCAGGGCATGGCTCAAACCATTAATTTAAAAATTAGAGGAGAGAATGAGGCTTCTACTCAAATTATTGACTCTATTGGCTATCTAAAAACCTATAAGAATTACAATCGTTTACAAACAGAAATCACATCCTTAAAAGATAAACTAACCAAGCGTGGTTTTATTGATACAAGTATATCTAAAATTACTAGGCAAAATGATTCACTTTTTGAAGCACAACTCATATTAGGAAATAGAATAGAGACCATTAGAATCTATTATGACTCAACTTTTAATAGCGATTTACTAGAATCTCTGAGCTTCAATTCCACCGAAGGTTTCTTCGAGCTTCATATAACAGAGCTAGAAACATATTTGAAAACCTTAAACTCTACAATTGCAGAACAAGGTGACCCGTTTTCAACATTACAACTTATTAATATCTCTAAATCAACTTCAACATTAATTTCTGCAGATTTAAAAGTTGTAACTCATCAAAAAAGACGCATCGATAAAATTATCATTAAAGGATATGAAAAGTTTCCAAAGTCTTATGTAAAACACTTTTTAAAACTTAAAACGGGAAAATCCTTTAACTTAAATGACATCAAAGCTAAAATTGAATTACTAAACGACTTACGTTTTGCTTCCAAAATTAAAGAACCCGAAGTATTATTTACAAAAGACTCTACGACACTATATATATATGTAGAAAAAAGTAGAACTAATAATTTTGATGGCTTTTTAGGTTTTGGCACAAATGAGGACACCAATAAAATTGAATTTGATGGGTATATGGATTTACGACTCATTAACAACCTTAATTATGGTGAAACCTTAAATCTCTTTTATAAAAGTGATGAAATAGACCAACAAACCTTTAATGTCGATGCTGATTTACCCTATTTATTTGGGACACCAATTGGACTTCAAGTTGGGCTTAATATTTTTAGAAAGGATTCTACTTTTTTGAATGCTGAACAATATGCCAAAATTAATTATCAAATTAATGCCCAACATAAAGTGGGAGTTGGTATCACTTCAACTACTTCAACAAATTTATTAGAAAATGACACCGACATTTTGAATGATTATAAGTCTAGCTACTATACTGTACATTATAATTATACAAAGCCACAGTTATACGACCCCTTATTTCCTATAAATTTTTGGTTCGATTTTTCTGCAGGGTTGGGAGATAGAACCGATGACATTAGTACTCAAAAACAAAATGTATTCGAATTAGAAACTTATAAAATTTTCAACCTTAATAATAGGAATAGCATTTATACAAGATTGAATGGAGCTCTACTTGCTTCAGATAATTATTTAGATAATGAATTATTCCGATTCGGAGGTATTAACTCTATCCGTGGATTTGAAGAAAACAGTCTCGTCGCTAATTTATTTGGAGTACTTAATACAGAGTATCGCTACCGCTTAAGCTCTACTATATTCGTACATTCTGTTTTGGATGCTGCATATTTTGAAAACCAACTCACTAATAATAAAGAAAAACTCTTTGGATTTGGTTTTGGACTAGGACTACTTACAAACGCTGGTTTATTCCGTTTAAATTATTCCAGCGGAAAAACTGAGAGCACCTCATTTAAATTATCAGACTCCAAGGTCCACCTTAGTTTAACAGCTACTTTTTAATAATTACAATTTTTAACGGTAAGTTTGTAATTCTTAAAAGAAAAATGTTTTGGTTAGAAATTTACTTTATTTACTATTAATTACAATTAATCTTACTTACTCTCAGAATACCATTGGCACTACCCATATCTCTGATGGTGTATATGAAGGCTTTACACTATTCACGTCACATACAGAAACCTATCTTATTAATAATTGTGGCGAAGTTATTAATCAATGGTCTAGCAATTTCCCACCTGGTAACGCCGTGTATTTATTAGAGAATGGCAGTATATTAAGAGCTGGAAGAACTGCAAGTGTAGACATAACTTTTGGTGGACAAGGTGGTGTTATTGAAATTTTTGATTGGGATGGCAATCTCACTTGGCAATATTACTATGATACTCCCACCAAGCGACAACACCACGATGTGTTCCCTATGCCAAACGGTAACGTACTTATACTTGCCGCAACAAAAATGTCAACTTCTGAAGCCATTCAATTAGGACGAGATCCTATGCTTATATCCGAAAATGAATTATACAATGAACAAATTGTTGAAGTAACACCAGTGGGTAACAATCAAGCCACTATCGTTTGGGAGTGGAATGTTAAAGATCATCTTGTTCAAGATTTTGACGCTTCTAAAGACAATTATGGTGACGTAAGTTTAAGTCCTGAAAAATTAAATATTAACTTTTTAAATAATAGAGATGGAGATGCTAATTGGCTTCATTTTAATTCCATTTTCTATAACCCGGTTTTAGATCAAATTGTCATAAGCTCTAGAAACTTAAGCGAAATTTATATAATAGACCATTCTACAACAACTGAAGAATCTGCTTCAGATACTGGTGGAATATACAATAAAGGCGGTGATTTTCTATACCGATGGGGAAACCCACAATCTTACGACCAAGGCACAGAATCTGACAGAAAACTTTACGGCCAGCATTCTCCATATGTCATTGAACCAGGACTTGTTGATGAAAATAAAATAATGCTCTTTAACAATGGTAGAGATAGAACCCCTATGTTTTCTGAAGTTTTTATTATTAACCCAGAAACAGACGGATCTGGTGTGTACTCATACCAAGCCGGCACTGCATATAGCCCAATATCCCCACATTACATCTATAAATACCCTATAGAACCTTCACGATTTTTCTCTGGAATATTAAGTAGTGCCCAGCGTTTACCAAATGGTAACACATTAATTTGCGAAGGAATTAATGGACTGTTTTTCGAGATAAACCCTTATGAAGGTATTGTTTGGAAATATAGTAGTCCTGTAAATTCATCTAATGGAGTTATTGCAACTCAAGGCAGTAGTCCGTCTTCATATCCTAATGTTAGTTTTAGGGCATTAAAATATGATGTTGATTATCCTGCATTTTCAGGCAGAGACATAACACCACGTGACCCAATTGAATTCGATCCAAATTTAACTCTATGTAAAAACTTAAGTGTTGCAAATTATGAAACCGCATCAATTACAGTATATCCCAATCCCACTAAAGGAAAGATAACACTAGTATCAAATACCACAATTAATAAAGTGGAAGTGTATAATCTAATAGGGGAAAAAGTGTATACAACCATCTTAGGCACCTTCGATTTATCGCAACACGTAGATGGCATCTTTTTTTTAAGATTATATACTGATGCCGGCATCATAAGTAAAAAGCTGATTAAAAATTAATGAGGACATATTTAATAAATAATTATAAATCTCGAATGGTAAATATATTGTTCGAGATTTTTATTTGAATACCTATCATCTTAAACTGTATATATTTTATTTATTAATGAATTCTTTACATAACTTTGCAGTATGAAGAACGAAACTACCATTTTTGGAATTAGAGCTATTATTGAAGCCATAAAATCTAACGAAACTATAGATAAGGTTTTTATGCAAAAAGGGCTGAATGGCGACTTGTTTAAAGAATTGGAGCAAGCCATCCGTTCAGGAGGTATTAATTCATCTTATGTTCCCGTTGAAAAATTAAATCGATTAACAAAAGGAAATCATCAAGGTGCTGTAGCTCAAATTTCACCAATTGAATTTCATGATATTGACGATTTAGTAATGCGCGTTATTGAATCTGGAAAAACTCCATTATTCCTTTTACTAGACCAATTAAGTGATGTTAGAAATTTTGGAGCTATTGTTAGAACAGCAGAATGCACTGGTGTAAATGGTATAATTATTCAGAAAAAAGGAGGAGCTCCTATTAACGGTGATACAATTAAAACAAGTGCTGGAGCCATATTTAAAATGCCAATTTGTAAAGTAGATCATATAAAAGATGCGGTTTTTCACATGCAATCTTCGGGCATACGAGTTATAGCTGCAACGGAAAAAGCAGAGCACTTTTTGTACGATGTGTCGTTTAAAGAACCATGTGCCATCATTATGGGATCTGAAGGCAGAGGAATTAATCCTTCTGTTTTAAAAGTGGCAGATGATAAAGCGAAACTTCCTATTTTAGGAGAGATTGAATCCTTAAATGTTTCTGTAGCGTGTGGTGCGTTTTTATATGAAGCGGTGAGACAACGTAGCTAATTTTAAGTAAAATTTGTGAAGTGTGAAGTGCAATTAAAACATTCTAATCTTCCTTTTTCTTAAAAATGTAGTTGATTTTTTGAGCTTGTATTGTTTCAGATTCAATTTCGAGTTCAGATTCAATTTCTTCTTCGGGCTCAAATTCTATAAAGTTTCCGTCTTCATCAAAATGTTTCATAAATGGATCATCGTCCTCATTATAATCGGGTTCTTCCCATTTATAGCGTTCTGGTTTAGCGACTTGTTTTCTAAATATTAAAGCGAATACCAATCCCGTAATTAAGCCGCTTAAATGGCCTTCCCAAGACATCCCACTTTTTATAGGAAACACATACCATATCATGCTTCCATAGAGAAAAATAACAACTAACGACAAGGCTATAAGTCGGTAGTGTTTTGCAAATATCCCTTTGAAAAAGATAAAGCTAACTAACACATATACTAAGCCACTAGCTCCAATATGATTCCCTGAACTCGCAATAAGCCAAGTCATGAATCCTGAAAGTAAAATTCCAAAGCCAATCACTTTCCATGCTATGTTGTTATAGAAATAAAATAAGGCTACTGTGAGTACAAAGAGAGGAATTGAATTATTGTAGATATGATTGATATCTCCATGCAAAAACGGACTTGTAACAATCCCTAAAAGTCCCTCTAGTGTTTGAGGTCTAATACCAAAAGCTTTTATTCCGCTATCTATCCGAACCTGATACCAAAACACTAACCAATTAGCAAACATTATCATTAAGGGATAAATAATAATATTGTTAGAATATTTAAAGTGTTGTGGTTTGCTCATATATTCAAATTTAAAGAAAGTCTTTCAAATTTGTAGCCAAAATGCAGTTGTCTGAAATAATGGCAGCATCACAGACGTTACGCTCTTTATTTTTTAATATCAATTTCACGGATTTCATTAATCCATCACAAAAGCATTTCGTAATTTTGAAATATGAATACACCATTAGCAGAACGTTTACGACCAAATACATTAGACGACTACTTAAGTCAACAACATTTAGTGGGTAAAAACGGCATGCTGTATCAGCAAATTAAAAGTGGAGTAATTCCTTCCATGATATTTTGGGGGCCTCCAGGCATTGGAAAAACCACTTTAGCAAACATTATTGCGCATGAATCTGATCGTCCGTTTTTTAAATTAAGTGCGATAAATTCTGGTGTAAAAGATATTAGAGAGGTTATTGATAAAGCTAAGAAAAGTGGTGGATTATTCACCGCAAAAAATCCGATTTTATTCATAGATGAAATTCACAGATTTAGCAAATCACAACAAGACTCATTATTAGAAGCGGTAGAAAAAGGTTGGGTAACTTTAATAGGAGCCACTACAGAAAACCCAAGTTTCGAGGTTATTTCGGCGTTATTATCACGGTGTCAAGTGTACACTTTAAATGCGTTTAGCAAAACAGATTTAGAAGATTTATTACAACGTGCTATCACGGAAGACATCAAACTCTCTAAATTAAATATTGAATTAAAAGAGACTGAAGCTCTATTACGCTTATCAGGTGGAGATGCTAGAAAACTACTTAATATTTTTGAATTGCTGGTCGCCTCTTTTGAAGGTGATCAAATTGTGATCACTAATGATTTAGTCACAAAACAAGTCCAAAATCAAGCCGCTCGTTATGACAAAACAGGAGAACAACACTACGATATTATTTCAGCCTTTATAAAATCGATTCGTGGTAGTGACCCAAATGCGGCCGTCTATTATTTAGCTCGAATGATTGAAGGTGGTGAGGATGTCAAATTTATTGCAAGGCGTTTACTAATTTCAGCAAGTGAAGATATTGGTAATGCCAATCCGACGGCTTTAGTCATTGCGAATAATACGTTTCATGCGGTATCGGTAATTGGTAATCCTGAATCACGAATTATTCTAAGCCAATGTGCAACCTATTTAGCGAGCTCCCCAAAAAGTAATGCGGCTTACGAAGCTATTGGAAAAGCACAACAATTAGTGAGAGATACAGGAGATTTATCAGTACCTATTGCCATGCGAAATGCTCCAACAAAACTCATGAAAGAATTGGGTTATGGGGATAATTACAAATATTCGCACAACTACGAAAACAATTTTGTAGCACAAGAATTCCTTCCTAAAGAAATAGTAAACACCAAACTATATGACCCAGGAAATAATGCCAGAGAACAAGCCCAAAGAAATCATTTAAAAATGCTTTGGAAGGATAAGTATGGGTATTAATATTTGTTGTTGGTTGTTGGTTGTTGGTTGTTGGTTGTTGGTTAGAATTTAATATTTAAAATGTTTTCTGTTGCAGACGTACCAGTATTTTCTGAATAGATCCATTGGTCATCTTTCTTAAAAACGATTGCATTTTTGTCTTTAACTATAAAGATATCCTTTGCAGAAGAGTTCAATAAAATCATGATCACTTTTGGCTCCGAATTCACCAACTGAAAACCATTTGAAATAGCTTGAGCATAATAAAGTTCTGGTTTTGTGTTTTCCTTTGCTTTTACAGGAAGTGCTGTGACCTTTTCTTTTGGTTGCTCTTTAGTTTCTTTAATCACAGCGACCTCTTCAATTTTTACGATTTCCTTTACAGGTTGCTTTGCAATTTTAGGTTGTATGGCTTCAGGTTGGGCTACAACCTTTTCCTTCCCAACAAACTTATAGTCCATATTTTGAAAGGTTTCAAACGCCTCTCGCAAAGCTTGACTATAAGCTTTATCAAAATCTTTTAATCGCGATTCCCCTATTTTAGATCTCATAATCTCCACATCATAACAATCTTTTAAAATGATTTCTAGCTTCGTTTTAAACATACCACCTTTATCGTTAGATACACCAGCTGTTAATGCTAAACACGGGTCTTTTTTTAAATCACTTGACAATTCATCAACAAAATAAGCTTCGTATCCATACTTATTAAAAAAAAACTCAAGCATTGAATTTAATTGGTACTGATCGTCGCTTTTAGAGAACTCAAACGCTTTTGGTATAATTATATATTTATAATCATTGATATTATTTTGTGCATATCCAAAAAGACTTAGAAGACAAAATGAAACGGCAAAAACTATTTTCTTAAACATTATTTAATTTTTAAAGGTGATTTATAAGCATTTTTAAATGTGTAATTCGTTTAAAACTATGATTGTTGTGAACATCTTTATAATCAAAATGAATGGTATCCATCCCAACGCTATGAGCACCTTCAATATCGGCCTCAATATTATCCCCAATCATTAAACTTTCGTTTGCTTTTGCTTTAGCTAACTCTAATGCAAAGTTAAAAATTTTAGGGTTAGGTTTCTTAACACCTACCATTTCCGAATTTGTAACCGTCTGAAAATACTGCTTAATTTTTGAAGTCACCATCTTCTTCTCTTGAGCTTCTTCAAATCCGTTAGTTATAATATGTAATTGATACTTCCCTTTCAAGTAATCTAAAATTTCAAATGTTCTATCAAACACATGGTTGAATGTTGATAACTGATCAATATAAGCTTCTGACAAAAGGTGAATAACATCATCTTCAACAGTAACTCCTATTTTTTCAAAAGATTGCTTTAGTCTCCCGTAACGTAAAGCTGACTTTGTAACCTTTTCTTCTCTGTACAATTTCCAATATTCAAAATTTATAGGTTCATAGACCATCAAAAAATCCTTGAGATCGACATCTATATTATTCTGAATAAAAATCTTTTCAAAAGTTAAACCCGAGTTTTTATCAAAATCCCAAAGTGTATGATCTAAGTCGAAAAAAACATGTTTTATTTGGCTTTTCATTCCGTAGATTCTAATATTAAATTAAATAGCGACCTAACCCCTTTCCAACGATCTAAATCACTCAAACTATAATTATGAAATATCGGTATAAAAGTACCATTCACGGCTTTTACTTCTCTAATTATCTTTTGCAAATGTTCTGTTTTGTCTAATTGCGAATTATATTTTAACAATCCAAAATCCAAACAATGGTAAGGATTAATTTGCAATGGTGTCTGTACTTCATAATCCAAATCGTAAAATTGAAAAGGCGTACACGTACCTGCTCTAAACCCTAACGTATTTATATACCCCATAGTATAATCTTGATGAATTTCTAACTCTACCAAGTTCCGGTAGGATGTTGGTAAATTCAATTTCGAAAACGAGTGACGTACCGCTTTTAGATCGGTATGCGTAATAGATTCCATTTTGGTTTTTTCCTTTTTGAGAATAGTTATATCACTTAAGGAAAAGTAGGATGCTTTTAAGCCCACATCACAATAATCGGCTACGGACTTTATAAGTGAAATAAAGTCCTTTTTATTTGTATTTATATTTTTATCATAGGTTGAATAATCCCCTATTAAGAACAGTACTACAAATTTAAATTTGTTTTGTTTTTGTTTTCTGATGATCCATTTAAACGTATCATACGGATCGCGTTTAAACCCAAAAAGCACGGAATATCTAAAATATAATTGTTTTAATCGCAGACGTCTCAGATCATTTAATGTCCCTCCTATCGTTCTTAAAAATCCTTTGTTTTTGAAGTAATATGCCATTGGCACATCTATGACCGGTTGAATACTATAATTTCTAATCGGAAACTCATAATTAGGAAAGCGTTCTGCTAATACATTTTTAAGTTTGTATGCCCAAATATCCACAACGGGTTGTTGTAAAAAATCATTTTCAAAGGCTATACTTTCGGATGCCAAAAATCGTCCATAATCATCCTTTACATGTGGCAAATACTCTTCATATCTACTCAGTAAATAAAAAGATGAAGCAAATATATCGAAGGGTAAATCACTGCGTTCTCCAGTTGCAAAAAACCCTTTGGTATCTTCCCATCCCTGCACGTTAATATCAATATCGGACAAACCGGTTTCAAACAATAGCTCGTTACTTCTTATAAATAACTCATTACTTAAAGGTTGTTTCGCATAAGACATTTTAAGACTATCGTGTGCAATAAAATCTTCAACTTTAGAAGTAAAACGAACCTCGATCCCCAAAATACGTTTGCATATATGCCTAAACGTGTAGGTAACGCGTGGTGTGATTTTATGTGTATAAACTAATAGCATCTGTTCGTTAAGTTCCGAAAAGTTAAAAATAACAAATTCCAACTGTAAAAGCTCAAATTCTAGGAGTAGTTATCTATTGAATTTTATGGGTTTTGAATTTTTAGAAATTAACCCATGAGGTTTTCGTCCGCAAAACTGAAATATGCATTTTCTGTAATAATGAGATGATCTAAAACAGAAATATCTAAACTCTGAGCAGCAACTTTTAATTTTTTAGTAATGTCCTTATCGGCTTGGCTAGGTTTTAAAGTTCCTGATGGGTGATTGTGACATAAGATCAACGCAATCGCTCCAACTTCTAAGGCGTTTTTTAGCACCAAACGCACATCGACTAAAGTCCCTGTAATGCCACCTTTACTCAATTGGTTTTTCTTAATGACTTTATTGGAATTGTTAAGATATAATATCCAAAACTCTTCATGTGGCAAATCTCCAATAATCGGTTGCATAACGTTAAACACCGAACGACTCGATGTAATTTTATCTAACTGTAGGGCATCTTCTAACCGTCTTCGACGTCCCAACTCTAAAGCAGCAACAATTGATATTGCCTTAGCTTCACCAATGCCTTTAAACTCCATTAATTGTGCGATAGTCAATTTTCCAAGAGCATTTAAATTGTGATCAACACTCCCAAAGATACGCTTACAGAGGGCCACAGCACTTTCATCTCTATTGCCTGAGCCGATTAAAATAGCTATTAATTCAGCATCACTAAGGGTCGTTTTTCCTTTGTCTCTTAGTTTTTCTCGTGGCTGATCATCTTGTGACCAATTTTTAATTGAAAATGAAGTTGGTTTGTCTGCCATGCTCTAAAGATAAAAAATTGTAAATTTAGAGGGTCATTAAATTGGCATTAAATTAGTAATACCCGAACCCAATTAGGTTAATAATAAATGAATTACCCTCCACAGCACCATCAAGATAACGATAAAAATCATTTAATTGAAGTGATAAAAACGTATCCTTTAGCGACTGTAATTTCTGTACATCATAATCAGCCCTTAATAACACATCTACCGTTAATTTACGAGAATGGAAAACTGATTGGTCATATTGATAAACACAATCCGCAAGCTGAATTGTTAAAAGATAATAAGGATGTTACTCTTATTTTTGCAGGCCCAGAATGTTATATTTCACCAAGCATTTATTCCACCACGCAATTACCAACTTGGAATTATGTTAAAGTGCATCTCAAAGGAACAGTAAAGGCCATTGAAAGTAAAGCAGCTTTAAAGCAATCCTTAATTACAATGACTGAATTTTTAGAAGCGCCTGATCATAACTATACGTTAGAGTCAGACAATCCGCGTTTAGATAAAAACTTAGGGTATATTGAAATGTTTGAAATCACTATTACAGATTGGGTAGGCAAATTCAAATTATCACAAGACAAAAAACCAAGTGATATTAAAGCGGCTCGTAAAGAATTAATGAAAGCGAACACACAGCGTATTACTCATTTTTTAGACCAAATATTTTAAATAAAACGTATGAAACATTTAATGACACTTTTTATCATTCCGCTATTTGTATTCACTTCAAATCCTAAAAAAGAAGATGTCTTAGGCAAATGGAAAGGAGACGACCAAAGTGAAATCGGTTATATCACTTTCGATAATGAAGGCTACGCTACTTTTGAAATACAAGGACAAATTATAGGTGGAAAAGAATTTACAATGAATGGCAAAAAAGGCAAAATGTCTTATTCTATTAACTATGACACAACACCAATAGAAGTAGACTTCATTGTTACAAAAATAGCATCTAAAGAATCGAAAAAAATATTAGGCATCGCAGAATTCATAGATAACGACACCATGAGATTTGCATTGGATTTTGATGCCAAACGACCAACCGAATTTGGTGATCATACCATTTTACTAGAACGTGTTAAATAATTATAAATTTAAAATTTACTTTATTATTATTTATAACTTAACGCATTAGATTTTTTAATCACTAAAACCTGACAGTAATGAAAGACTTAAAAAAAGAAGATATTAAACAAGAAGTTTTTGATTTATACGATGACTATGCGCACAACAAACTTAACAGAAGACAGTTTGTAGAGAAACTTGGAGTCTATGCTGTTGGTGGTATCACATTGTCTTCTTTAATGAGTTTTATGTCACCTGATTACATTACCAATTTAATGGTTAAACCAGATGACCCAACCTTAGATTCAGATTATATTACTTATGAATCTCCAAAAGGAGGTGGCACCATAAATGGGCTATTATCCCAACCTAAGGACAACAAAACCAAATTACCTGGAGTTATTGTAGTACATGAAAATAGAGGTTTAAATCCTTATATTGAAGATGTCGGACGACGCACAGCAAAAGAAGGTTTTATTTCTTTAGCACCAGATGCCTTAAGTCCATTGGGTGGTTATCCAGGTAATGATGACGACGGTAGAACGATGCAAAAAGAGCGTAACCAACAAGAAATGCTCGAAGATTTTATTGCCGCTTACCATCATCTCAAAAATCACGAGAACTGCGATGGAAATGTTGGCGTCGTTGGTTTCTGCTTTGGAGGCTGGATTTCTAATATGATGGCTGTGCGTTTACCAGATTTAGGAGCCGCAGTACCTTATTACGGCAGACAACCAGAAGCTGAAGATGCTGTAAAAATTAAAGCACCTCTTCTACTCCAATATGGTGAATTAGACACAAGAGTCAATGCTGGTTGGCCAGCATTTGAAAAAATTCTGAAAGCTAATAATATAGAATATACAGCTTATATTTATCCTGAAGTGAATCATGGTTTTCACAATAATACCACACCACGATATGATAAAGCGGCAGCCACGCTATCATGGGAACGCACTATTGCTTTTTTTAAGAAACATTTAAAATAACAATCCCTACTCATTCATCAGAATAATACATTAGTTTTTTGTTATTTAGCGGTTG
Organism: Winogradskyella psychrotolerans; assembly: GCF_018860545.1. Lineage (GTDB taxonomy): Bacteria > Bacteroidota > Bacteroidia > Flavobacteriales > Flavobacteriaceae > Winogradskyella > Winogradskyella psychrotolerans_A. The sequence goes on from NZ_JAHKPN010000031.1 coordinate 32,842, forward strand.
CAAAAAAATCAACATAAAAACTTAAAACGAAATGCCAATTACGCTGTTATCACCGCCATTACAAGGGTTTACCGATTTCCGATTTCGGAATGCGTTTAACCACTATTTTGGTGGCATTGATACGTTTTATGCTCCATACATTCGGTTTAATAATAAGTTGATTATTAAAAACTCTTATAAACTCGATTTACAACTCGAAGAAAATTATTGGTTTCACAGCATTTACAGATAAGAATATTTTAAATTTTGATGATGAAAGACCTACTGAGTTTGGAGATAATTCTATTATTCTCAAACGTGTTAAGTAAATAATTCAAATCTGACTCTGTTTTATATAGTAGTGAGTTTTAGATTAGTCATTTAATTATACTTCTTCTAGCCTATTGAACATTATAAGATATTAATTTCCTAAGATAACCAGCGTTTTCAGATGCTAAAAGAACTTGTTCGTCTTTTATTAATCCAATACCATCGGAATAGTAAGAATTATTAGTTGCAAGATAAATATATCCATCTTCACGCGTGTAGGTGGCAATTACTTCCAAACAATCAAATGAACCCGCTTCTGTAGAGTAAAAAAGATTTTCACTTTGAAGTTCACCTAACATTGTAACTTCAAATTCACTAATATCAATACTACCAATAAAGAATGGTTCATCTGAATTATTAGAAAATTTAATATATCCATCTTGGTTAACTAAATAGCCCAATGAATCCCTATAGTATTCAAAATGTTCGCCATTCTCTGGTGCAAATAAATAATTCCCATTTTCATTCCCAGAAATGATTCGGTTAAATCTATAATATATACTCCCATTTATTTCTTCTGTTCCAACAATAGAAATAGACTCCTGTACGTCCCTTGGGCTTTCGACTCCTTCATTATTAACACTATACCACCTATAGTGCCACTGATTACCTACAGTAAGTGCATAAAAATTAGAATCTAGATCTTGGTTATTATCTGAAGTTGTACAAGATGATAATAACATGGCAATAAAGCATACATAAATAATTCGTTTCATAATTTTTGAGATTGATTAATAATTGAAATGTAATTATGCTTTATGTATTGTGGTTTTGGTTGGTTATTCCTTTAACGATTAAATATATAATATATTATATTCAACCCATAAGATTTGACTTTCTTAAAAAAATATACCACCTTCGTTTTATAGGACTTATAAAACATAAAACGAAATGCCAATTACACTTTTATCATCACCATTACAAGGGTTTACCGATTTCCGATTTCGGAATACGTTTAACCACTATTTTGGTGGCATTGACACGTTTTATGCTCCTTACATTCGATTTAATAATAAGTTGATTATTAAAAATTCTTATAAACTCGATTTACAGCTCGAAAACAATTCAACATTAGAAGTCATTCCACAAATCATGACCAATAGCGCTGATGAGTTTTTATTCGTAGTCGATTATATCCAAGAATTAGGTTATAAAGAGTTGAACTGGAATTTAGGTTGTCCCTATCCCATGGTGACGAATCGTGGTATGGGTTCTGGACTCATTTGCGATCCGGAAAAAATCAATCATATTTTAGAGCGCGTTCATAAAGAAACGGACATTGTGGTGTCTATGAAAATGCGCATGGGTTACGAAAACCCAGAAGAAATTTTAGACACTTTCCCTATTCTAGACGCTTATCCGCTTAAAAATATTGCCATTCACGCACGTATTGGAAAACAATTGTACAAAGGCGGAGTAAATCTTGATGCTTTTGAAAAATGTATAGAAAGCACCAAACACAAATTGTATTACAACGGTGATATTACTTCTGTTACAAAGTTGAAAGAAATGCAAACGCGTTTTCCAAGTATTGATCATTTTATGATTGGTAGAGGACTCATTGCAGATCCGTTTTTACCAAGCATGATTAAAAACAACACGACAGACTATCCAAAAAACCGATGGGACATTTTTAGAGAATTCCATGATACCATTTATCAGCAGTACGATGAAGCCTTATCTGGACCAACTCCGATAAAAATGAAAATGCAAGGCTTTTGGGAATACTTTGCACAGTCGTTTTCAGATCCACGGAAGACCTTTAAGAAAATTAAAAAGGCCAACAATCCAAGAGCATATCAGCAAGCGGTTACTGAGATTTTGAGGAATGGGTAAAACTTATTGTCATTCTGAGCAATGCGAAGAATCTCTAAAAAAAAGTAATTATTAGTTAAAAGATTCTTCACTTCGTACCTTGTTCAGAATGACAAACCGAACTGTCATTCTGAGTGAAGCATGACCGAAGAATCTCAAAAAACCAATCATTTTACAACTATATTTGCAATCATCAATTTCATTTTCATTTTCAACTTCAACCAGTGAAAGACCTCTTACTCATAACACCTCCATTTACCCAATTAAACACTCCGTATCCTGGAACCGCCTATCTTAAAGGTTTTTTGAATACCAAAGGGATTGACGCGTTTCAAATGGATTTGGGTATTGAAGTGATTTTAGAGTTGTTCAAAAAAGAAACCTTCGAAGAAATTTTTCAATTGGCTTTTGAAAACGATCGTATTCAAACTGAAAACTGTGAACGTATTTATGCTTTGAAAGAACATTATTTAAAATCTTTAGATGATATCATCTTATTTCTTCAAGGCAAAAATCAAACCTTTGCCAGACAGATTTGCACCACCAACTTTTTGCCGCAAGCCTCGCGTTTTGCACAATTAGACGATATGGATTTTGCATTTGGTGCCATGGGAATGCAAGACAAAGCCAAACATTTAGCCACACTTTATATTGAAGATTTATCCGATTTCATCGTCGAATGTATTGATCCCGATTTTGGATTCAGTCGGTATGCGGAACGTTTAGGGCAAAGTGCCAACTCCTTTGATGAACTTTATGCACAGCTTCAAGATGATGAAACCTACATCGATCAAATCACATTAGAATTATTAGAGACTCGGATTAAAGACACACAACCCAAACTCATTTGCTTTTCGGTACCGTTTCCTGGAAATTTATACAGTGCTTTTCGTTGTGCACAATTTATAAAAGCCAATTATCCTGAGATAAAAATCGCGATGGGTGGTGGATTTCCAAATACCGAATTACGGTCTGTTACAGATGTCAGGGTTTTTGAATTTTTCGATTTTATCACTTTAGATGATGGCGAATTACCAATTGAGTTACTCTATGAAAACGTTTGTCATTCTGAGCCAAAGCGAAGAATCTCAGAAATGGAATACAAACGCACCTTTGTCCTAGAAAACGGAACCATCGTCTATAAAAATAACAGCAGCTCTCCAGATTACAAACAAGCCGATGTTGGTACGCCAGATTATTCAGATTTATTATTAGATCAATATATCTCTGTTATAGAGATCGCCAACCCTATGCACAGTTTATGGAGCGATGGCAGATGGAACAAACTCACCATGGCGCACGGTTGTTATTGGGGAAAATGCACCTTTTGCGATATATCCTTAGACTATATAAAAATTTATGAGCCTGTTGCGGCATCGCTTTTAGTCGACCGCATGGAAACACTCATTGCGCAAACTGGCGAAACTGGGTTTCACTATGTCGATGAAGCCGCTCCTCCATCGTTGATGAAAGCTTTAGCGCTCGAAATCCTAAAACGTAACCTCAGCGTCACTTGGTGGACCAATATTAGATTCGAGAAAAACTTTACTCAAGATCTTTGTATTTTATTAAAGGCCTCTGGTTGTATTGCCGTTTCTGGTGGACTGGAAGTCGCGTCAGATCGTTTGTTAAAATTGATTGACAAAGGTGTCACCGTTGAGCAAGTGGCGCAAGTGACTCGCAATTTTACCGAAGCGAATATTATGGTGCATTCGTACTTAATGTATGGTTACCCAACCCAAACGGTTCAAGAAACGATAGATAGTTTAGAAATGGTACGTCAGCTATTTGAAGTTGGTGTGTTACAATCGGGCTTTTGGCATCAATTTGCTTTAACAGCGCACAGTCCTGTGGGATTAAATCCTAGTGATTATGGCATTACTCCAAATTATAAAAACATAAGTTTTGCCAATAATGATGTTGATTTTACGGATTCAACTGGTATTGACCATTCGCAATTTAGTTACGGGTTAAAAAAATCACTTTTCAATTTTATGCATGGTATTGGGTTTGATAGTCCTTTACAAGATTGGTTCGACTTTGATATTCCTGACACCGAAATCGATCCTGATTTTATCTATAATTCCTTAGCACAAGAACCTGTTTTCAACATTAAACCAACCGCAAAAATTGTGTGGTTAGGCAGCATGCCTTTGGTGGCTGAATTTTCTAAAACGAAAAAAGGAACCACTAAAGACTTCTTAGAATTCACCTTTCATGATACGGCAGACAGCTTTCAGATTACACTAGAAAAAGAAAAAGGCCTTTGGCTTTTAGATTGCTTGGAACAAATATCACCGCAACACAAGCCACAATCATTTAAGCAATTAAAAACCAGTTTTGAAACTCATTTTGAAGATTTTGAAGTGTTTTGGCATTCGAAACCTATTGATATTTTGAGAGGTTCTGGTTTACTAGTATTATAATATCTAGCGCCTTAGCACGAATCAAACGACACTAAACACCAAAAATCAGTGATGTTTCTTAAATGTTGAAGGACTCACTCCGACATTCTTTTTAAAAAACCGTGAAAAGCTACTTTGAGAATCAAAACCAAGCTCAAAAGCCAATTCTTTTGGAGAAATTTCACTTCTAACAAGTCGTCTTTTGGCTTCGGTGATTTGGCGTTGTTGAATAATCTGTTTCGCTGTTAAATTGAGTTTTTCTTTTAAAATTTGATTCAAACGTTTCGAACTCACACCGATAGTTTCCGCATAAAAGCTGCTATTCGTTTCGTTTAGAAAATGTGTTTCCATTAATTCTAAAAACTGAAAGACACGCTTCTGATTTAAATCTTGTTCTAAAAATCCATCGTTTTGATAACGGATTAGATGCAACATCAAAACCTTCAACAACGTTTTGAGCATAATATACGATGCTGCGTCACTTTGGTACTCGTCTTCAAGTAAATGAATGACTTTTTTTAGTTGCTCAATTTCCGACGTGTTTGTTACAACCCATTGTGGATATTTATTAAACAGCGTCATAATATCCAACGCATACTCAATATCGTCTTCGTCAATAAGATCGCGTTCAAAATTTAATAAGGTCGCGTTTTCAAGCTTATGGATATCGACTTTAAACGTTTCATTCAAAGGTTTAAAATGAACACATAAACTAGCATCTTGCTTAAATTCAAAGCAAATGCCCATAGAATTACCAGAGAGTATTCCTTCAATAGTTTCAAAATTATTACTAATTTGAAATTTATGTTTCCAATCTGTTCTGTGCATCGTCTTTTAAGGTCTCCCTCAAAAGTAAGAAGAATTTAGTCAAGTTCATTCTTAGTCAACTTTTGAAAACGAACATAAAGTACAGCTCCAATCACTAAAGCTAAACCCGAAGCAATCGCATAAATAGCCATATGATTTTTAGAAATAAACTCAATAAACGTAGATAAAAACTGACCACCGAAAACAGCCATAGAAAACAAGCCTAAATTTTTTCCTTGGTTTTGCGGTGTACTTGCTTCAAGCATCATGTGGTTTAACAACGGAATGGTAAATCCAAAACCAATGCCTATAAAAATCGCTGTGAGGACCAAGAACGGTAAACTCGCTGTAATTGCCAACACCAAATAACCCAACATAAAAAATAGAAATCCGAGAGCAACGGTTTTCCCATCACCCAAAAGCTTCACCATTTTTGGCATCTGACTCGCGGTTATAATCGCAATCAAAGATATAAACGCCATTAAATATCCGGTTTGCGATTCACTAAAACCAAAGGTTTCAGGTAAGTATATTGGCAAGGTTACAAATCCTACAAAAAACAACATCATGGCAAATAGCGATGCTATAAAAATGAGCCTTACCTTGGTTTTGCTTTTGTCATTTTCGGAAGTTGCCTGTGCTTCCGTCGTCTCTTTCTTTTCTGGTTTGGGTAAGGTTTTTGCCACTAACAACAAACACAATAAAGCGACCAAATAAATATAAAATGGAAATTGCCAATGCAATTCACCCAAAATACCACCAATAGCCAAAAAGACAACTCCACCTAATTCTATGGACATACCTTGATAGGCAATCATTTTCATTCGATCTTCACCAACAAAAAATTCCGCAATATAAGCCGTCACCGACACCTGAATAGCAACTGTTGCGGCTCCTAATAAAATCCGGTCTAAAATTAAAAACACATCATTGGATATAAAAGCTCCGACTACACCCAAAACAGCATAAGGCACAAGACCTAAACTTAGTAATTTTAGCGTTCCAAGTTTATGTAACAAACGACCAATTAAAGGAGCAAAAAGCACGACACCTAATGAAGGTAGCGTAATTAACCAACTGGGCGAAAAGCCTAAATCGTTATGTGCAACGATGCTTGATAATGACGGAGCGATAACAGTCCCAACCATGATGGTTAAACTGCTCACCAATAGCAATGTGAAAATTCCGAACTTTGAGATGTGTTTCATACTGCAAAATTCAAACTAATCTCTCAAAATGTAATAACGCGTTTTCTAAAAAACTGTGCAAAAATGGAAATCGGTTCGTTTTTAATTTGCGATTAAGGTTTAGATGATGATCATCTGGATTTAAATGGGTAAGCTGTTCTAAATTTCCACCCTACAATTTGCCGCTTAAAAATTTTCTTAGACCTTTGTAAGATCTAAAACTGAGTGATTATACCCAGCCAAAGGCAAAACTTCAAAAATTTCTTAATGAGAAAACATAAAGCCATTCGATTTTTAATGGTCGCTACTGTTTTATTTACGCAGGTTACCTTTTTAACCATGATTGTAAACGCGCATTACGAAACCAACGCAGCCATAATTATAGCCGCACTTGTTATTATACTTACCATCGTTTTTGGCTATCGCTACTTAGATTTACACCACGAAGATTACGCCTACGAAAAAATATCCGTCGTGATTTGGGTGCCAATTGGAGCCGTATTGTGTTACCTCTTAAATGTTCCTGGTGGTTTAGGCCCCATTTTAGCCATGGGCATTGTGGGAACATTAGCGTCATTTTTACCATCTTCAAATAAAAAATCGAATTACTTACAACAACTACCAGCAAGCATTTATTGTGGTGCTTTTGTTGGCATGTCTAGTGCAGAAACTAGCCCTTCCCTAGGTTTTGCACTTGCTGCAGGCACACTTGCAGGTCTGTTTTTTATGATGTCTAAAAACTTATTTCTTGGTGTTGGCGGAAAATTAGGCACCATGGCATTTGCAGGTGTCATCACAGCAACTCTAATGTATGCGTTATTAGTATGAATCCATTTATACTCATTATCACCGGAATTTTAGGCGCCACAGTCACCCACTTTGTTAGCGAATACTTACGCCTTGGCGCTGTAAAAGCCTCTGCGTTACTATCGCTAATAGTCGGTTTGTTTTGTTATGCCTTTCCTAACGTACTCAATGGCTATTTAACCGAACACCTCCCTATTGTATTTGTTGGTACCTCGTTTATTGGGATGGTCTCTGCTAAAACCTTAAAAAGTTACCCCTTGCTTGCCATAGCAGGAGCGCTATTTACTGGGATTTACATTACGAAAAGCCATGTCTTTGATGGTTATGGAGGTGCACTTGGAGCACTTGCGTTTATTGCTTTAGTGACCACTATGGGTTTTGCTTTTGTGGTATCGAATTCTGCTAAAATTAGGCGTAAGGTTGTTTTGGTTTGTCAGACGGTTTTTGGTATTGGGGAATAGGGTTTTGATTGTTTTGGGGTATTAGACCGATAAATCTTTTGAGAGATTCTGACTTATTAGTGTTATTATTATACTCTTTTAAAAAACAATGTATTATCTATTGAAAGATTTGAATTTTTAAATTATTTCACCGTTCTTCGTTTTCCCTATATTAAATACCCTTCGATAAAGACCTGATATAGAAATGAAAAACCTACAACGATTAACATTACTTATTCTATTTTTAAATTGGAATCATTACTCCAATGCTCAAATTACTTTATCTCATAATATAGGCACTACACCGATTGAAACAGACATGTTTTCTTGTGAAGATTTTGAAACATGGTCACGTATTTTTAATCTCGCTGATTTTGGAATTGCAGCTAATGAACAATTTATTATAAGATCAGGTCAAGTTGCATTTAGTCAATCTAGTGATGGTGCAATTTTAGAATTTAGAGTTATGAATATTGATGATAATTTTCATTTATTAGGTCGACGAGGTATTGGGCAATCTCCAATTATTAATGGTGCACCTGAGATTATACAAACAGACTTTGAAAACCCAATAATAGTCCCAGCAGGCACTGAAAGAATCTTAGTTACAGTTCAGAAAACTGTAGAAATCTATAACCCCGCATCTGCAGAGGTTTACATTGCTGGTACTGCAAATGACACTGGGGTGTCATATTATTCAGGATGTCAAGACAACTTCGGCATTACCCCCACTACAAATTTAACAACTCCTGTACCTAATGCAAATTTTTACATAAATGTAACAGGAGATGTTCTTAACATTCAAAGTTCAGGATCTACAACGCGATTGTCTCACAATGTTTGCGATGATATTATTCAAACAGATATACATTCCTGTAGCTCATCTTATATCTATTGGGCAAGAACATTTACACTCGCAAACTTTGGTATTTCAACTAACGAAGAGTTTGTCATTACTTCTGGTCAAGTCGGTATTAATAATGTCGGTTGGTCACCAGAAATAAGCTTTAACATTTACGAAATAGACGATAATTTTCCAGATTCGTTCTCAGAAACAAATCTTATTGGAAGTAGTCAATACCAACAGCTTAATGCTGTTATTAATGATGACTCTGAAATTATTCAAATAGACTTTAACACGCCTGTAGTAATACCGGCTGATGTGGAAAGAATATTGGTAGAAGTCCACAAAGGTATTGCTTACGGAAGTGCTTTAGCTTTTATCTCTGGCTCAACCTATGATAATGATTTGTCTTGGCAAAGAGGTTGTACAAATTTAGCAGGCGGTCCTTCATATGGATCTGATGAATATGTTTCTACCGTAGATTTAGGGAGGCCAGATGCTAATTTCTATATCAACGTAACTGGTAACGTAAACCATCTTACTAATAACTATTCAATGAATATTTCAAATATTTGTTCCGAATTTCTAAAGGAATTTAGTATTGAAAACGATACAAATATAACATCTGTAATCTGGGATTTTGGAGATCCTGCTTCAGGTATTGAAAACACCTCTTTAGACACATCACCTTTTCATGATTTTTCAGAAGACGGAATCTATACCATAACTGCTACCGTTACTACTAATAATGGGAGTGTTGAAACTCTAAGTGAAACGATAGATGTCAATGAACCACCAACGGCTTATGCTATAAATAATATTTACGCATGCGAAGATGTTTTTGATTCAGGTATTTCATCTTCTATTGATGTATCTATGATTACACAACAGGTTTTAGGTGGGCAAACCGATAAAATAATCACTTATATTGATGGGAGTTATAATGAATATACCCAATTACCGAATCCTTTCACAAACACTATAAGAGATATAGAAACTATAATTGTAAGAGTTGCACATGAAGATACACCTTGTTGCTATTCCGAAGCTTCTTTTGATATTATAGTATTACCTTCTCCTCAAATTAATGACGTTGAAGACCTCATTTCTTGTAGTGAAACAAGTAATGGTTATAGCACTTTTGATATAAGTAATATACCTAATACTATTATCAATGGTCAACCTGATGTAACCGTTGAATTATTTGACAGTCAAAATATTTCAATATCAACTTCTGATTATTCTAGCTTCACAAATCTAACACCTCAACAAGATTATATTACAGCTGTATTAACCAATTCAGTAACGGGTTGTTATTCTGAAAAGACTATTACTATTTTAGTCAATGAAAATCCTATAGCCAACCAGTTACAAATCCTATACGGCTGTGATGATAACAATGATGGTTTTTCAGAATATTTTGAAACCTCTAATATCGAGAATCAAGTTTTAGGTGCTCAATCTGGTATGAGCATTACTTATTATACCGAAAACGGATTTGAATTACTGAGTCCATTGCCTAACCCCTTGACAAACACAGAGCCTTTCAATCAAAATATAACAGTAAGAGTTACTGATACGGGAACACGTTGTTATGCTGAAACAGTTTTGCAATTACAAACAATAACACAACCAAATATTAGCCAACCTCTTAATTTATATGCCTGCGACCAAGGAGATGGTTATTCCGAATTTGACACTTCTGATATCGAAACACAACTGATAGGAAATCAGACAGGGTTAACAGTATTATATTTTGACACCAATGGTAATTCACTTCCTAGTCCTTTACCGGCTTTACTCCAAAATACAAATCCTTTCTCGCAAACCATTAATGTTACGGTTGAAGACTCATCAAACCCTTTATGTTATTCTGAAACCTCCTTTAATTTAATTGTAAATCCATTACCTGAGGTTGATTTGGAAGATACCTATACCTTGTGTGATTTAGAACCACATCTTAATTTATCAGTGCCCAATAACTTTAACGCTTACACGTGGACCTATGAGGATGGCACGATAATTTCAACCTCGTATAATGCTCTAGTCATAGATGAAGGTCAGTACACCTTAACCATAACTAAATTAGAAAATGGTATAAGCTGCGAAAACACTTATTCTTTTTATTTAATACGTTCTGAATTACCTGAGATTGAAGACGTAAAATATGGCGAACTTGGTAATAATTTTATTGAAATCATAGCTTCAGGTGATGGTAACTTTGAATATTCTATAGATGAAATAAACTACCAAGACAGTAATTATTTCCCTAATGTAACAGGAGGAACATATACTGTCTATGTCAGAGAAAAGGAAGGATGTGGTGCAGATTCACAAAATGTAACCATAATCGATTACCCTAAGTTCTTTACCCCTAATCACGATACAAAAAACGACTATTGGCAAATAAAAGGTATTAATAATTACCCCAATGCTAAAGTCTTAATCTATAATAGATACGGTAAATTATTAACACAACTATCTGCAAATGAATCTGGTTGGGATGGAACATATAATAGAAAAGCATTACCAACTAGCGATTATTGGTTTATCGCTCATCTAGGTAATGGTAAAACTTTTACAGGTCATTTTTCTTTAAAGCGCTAACAACAGAGTAAACATTATGTATGTTAGTTACCTTTAATTCTAAATTTGCGCGCTACAATTTACCTCTTAAAAACTTATTTCTTGGTGTTGGCGGAAAATTAGGCACCATGGCATTTGCAGGTGTCATCACAGCAACTCTAATGTATGCGTTATTGGTATGAATACATGTATCCTCATCATCACCGGAATTTTAGGCGCCACACTCACCCACTTTGTTAGCGAACACTTACGCTTTGGCGCTGTAAAAGCCTCTGCGTTACTATCGCTTATTGTAGGATTATTTTTTTATGCCTTTCCTAACGTACTCAATGGCTATTTAACCGAACATCTCCCTATTGTATTTGTTGGCACCTCGTTTATTGGGATGGTCTCTGCTAAAACCTTGAAAAGCTACACCTTGCTTGCCATAGCAGGAACGCTATTTACTGGGATTTACATTACGAAAAGCCATGTCTTTGATGGTTATGGAGGTGCACTTGGCGCACTTGCGTTTATTGCTTTGGTTACTACTATGGGTTTTGCTTTTGTGGTATCGAATTCTGCTAAAATTAGGAGTAAGGTTGTTTTGGTTTGGGAAAAGGTTTTTGGCTCTGGAAAATAGGACTTAAATCTCTATATATTAAAATCTTACATTAATTGTTGTAAGGTTTGACTTTCTAAAAATTTTAAGAGAATCTCATATATAGGATATAGGTCTTTATATAATTGAGTTAAATCACATTAAACAGCAATCTTTACTAATTAAGATTTCATATATATATTTAATTTAACAACATCCTTAATTAATTTTTTTTCAATATTCTTAAATAAGGAGTACTTTTGTTTAAGAATATTAAAAGAAATGAAAGCATTCAACGCTGGTAATTATATAAATCAAGGAACTTATAAAAGTTTTCAACCCACCAAAATAAATCAAAAATGGGCAATTGAAGACATGGAGGTATTAAGTCTTTTAAGTCAAGCAGACAGACAACTTGGAAGACTTGATATGTATTCAGAGTACATTCCAAACATTGATTTATTTATCAGTATGCACGTGTTAAAAGAAGCAACACAATCAAGTAAAATAGAGGGAACAAAGACAAATATAGAAGATGCTTTATTAGACAAAGAAGATGTAAATGATGAAAAAAAGGATGATTGGGAAGAAGTACAAAATTATATAGAAGCTTTAAACTCTGCTATCAAAAGTTTAGAAAAGTTACCTTTCTCTTCGCGGCTGATAAGAGAAACTCATAAAATATTACTACAAGGAGTAAGAGGAAAACATAAACTGCCTGGAGAGTTCAGAAGTAGTCAAAACTGGATAGGCGGAGCGAGCATTAATGATGCCACATTTATTCCCCCTATTCACACAAGTGTTAACGAATATATGGGAGACTTAGAGAATTTCGCCCATAACACAGAAGCCTTTTTCCCTGACTTGCTTAAAATTGCATTAATACATTATCAATTTGAAACAGTTCACCCTTTTCTTGATGGAAATGGAAGAGTTGGTAGGCTTATGATTACATTGTATTTGGTAGAAAAAGGAATATTAAAAAAACCTATACTTTATCTTTCTGATTTTTTTGAAAGAAACAGAACGTTATACTATGACAATCTAACAAGAGTTAGAGAAAAAAGCGATTTAAACCAATGGTTAAAATTCTTTTTAGTTGGAGTTATAGAAACTGCAAAAAATGGAATAAACACATTTGATAGTATTTTAAAATTACAAAAAGAAGTTGAAGTAAAATTACAAACACTGGGAAGTCGTTCAAACAATGCACAATTAATTTTAAATCATCTTTTTCAAAAACCAATTGTAGATGCTCAAAAAGCTAAAGAATTAACTGGCTTGTCTTCCCCTTCCGTTTATAAGTTAATTGAAGCACTTGAAAAGCTTGAAATATTAACTGAAATCACTGGTGCTAAAAGAGGAAAGATATATTTGTTCAGAGAATACACAAAACTATTTAAGTAATCTCATGCAAACACTTGAAAAGAATCATCTCACAAAAACTTAATATAACTTTAAAACGCCATATCAAAACGTCATGTTAAACCTTCTTCATCCATCCAATTAATCCATATTTTTGCATATTGAAAATTGAGAATCATGCAAAACAATAAAACCCTAAATTATATAAAAGACGTTCTAAAAAATAGGCCTAAAGACTGGTTAAACCTAACCACACATCGTTTAGATATTTACACCGAAAAGTTAGCTAAAACACAGTTTTTAGATGCGTTTGAGAACCTATATAAAAACAATAATTCAGATCCTTCAGCATTAAGCGAATTACCAACCGCTTACGATTATATTCGTTTAGGGCATCCGTTATCTTGTATTTTAGAATGGGGAATTGCGAATTTAAATGATATTAAAGCAGACAACGTGATTAGTTTTTCGTCACAAACAGTTCCTGTATTGTCTATTTTAAGAACTAATTTATTAGAAAACAAAAAGACCCAAATTGTATATACAGGAGACCTTCCAGAATTTTTCGATGCTGAGATCATCAAGCAGGTCTATGGTTATGATTTCGATTTAATTAAAGTGGATAATGCAGATGCTATTTTAGAGTTTAATGGCAGTACCGTTTTTATCTCGCAGCAAGAAGACATTTCACATCTCGAGGACAATGTCAATATTGATTTTTATATCAATCTTCATGGACACCTTGGGAGTGTACTTATCGTTAATGGCAGTCACAACGATCATTATATTTCAGACATTCAGCATGTGAGACGTCGTGAAACGATTGCGATGACTCCATCGAATTGTTTAATCGCTTTAAAAGCGTTAACAGAACATACTCCGACTACTAATATAGATAGTCATTTTGAAGCCAATAAAGCAAGTGTTTTAAACTCCATTAAGGAGATTAATGGCACAACGTCTCAGCCTTTAGTGGGTTCTAGCGGATTATCGGTTCAGTATGCTATTATGATGGGCTTGGTGGACTATGCCTTAGAACACCATAAAGGCAAAGCGATTAAATTTGTGGTACCTCCAAATTGTTATGGCGGCACTAATGACCAAGCCAGACGTGCGGCGGCTTGTTTAGAGAATGTGGAAGTGGTAGATTTACCTGTAGATGGTGATAATGATATGGTGCAAAGTATCCATACCGTTTTAGACAAAATTGCGCACGACGATGCCATTCCTTATATCATTGCTGAAATCCCAACCAATCCACGCGTTGAAGTTCCGGATTTACAAAAATTAAAAGATGCCTTAAGCGAAGAACGTAAAACGGCTTCTGGAGACATCGCGATAGATCCTGTGTTTATATTAGATCAAACCTTTTGTCCTAATGTGCACTTTTTAGGAGATGGTGAAATATTATCTACTATGCGAACCATCTCTTATGCTAGTGGTTCTAAATTCCCGAGTGGAGGAAAATGTACAGCGGGTTATATTGCAGGAAATGCAAAAGCAGATGCTTTAATGAGCAAAATAGCATTGCATTTGACGCTTTGCGATAACGAAGCGACGGCGCTTCAATATGAGATTTTGGCCAAGCAATTGCCTTCTATGAATCAACGTATTGCGGAGGCGTATAAAAATACACGTGAGTTTGTGAATTTTATTCATGACACTTTACCAGAAGCAAAAATCAATTTTGTATCTGAAGAATTAGCTGCTCAAGGATTTACACCTTCGGTATTTTCATTAGATCTTCCTACAAAAGGAAATACTCCTGAAGAGAAAGAAACCTACAAACGTGCTTTAAATCATAGATTAATTAATTTAATGATTACCGAAATCCCTAATGAAAGCAAGTATTGCGTGAGTTACGGCCAATTAAAAGGCTGTTATTGGACGATTCCTGCAACCTCAACACAAGGCACCACAAAAGAAGGAGATAAAGATTATATTGCACGAGTTTCGTTATCTCCAGACATGGATTTAGAAAAGCATAAAGCGGTGTTTTTGGAATTTGTTTCTGAGATTTAAAATTTTAATAATTTACCAGTTGTCATTCTGAGGGAAGCATGACCGAAGAATCTATATGTATTCAAAATACTTTAGATCATTGAGATTCTTCGCTGCTCTCAGAATGACATCATATAATAAGCTAACACAATGGAAATTTTAGAATGGATACAAGATTGGCTTGCAGAGAATGCCGATGGCGAATGGGAAAAAGGGGATGCCATTCAAATTACCACTATTGACAGTCCGTTGGGTTGGGATGTTGAAATTGATATTTCAAAAACATCTATCGCTAATCTCGATATCAAATGGATTCTCAACGAAAACGGGAAAAAAGATTGGTATGGTGTAAAAATTCAAAATCAACGGTTTAGAGCTGCTGGTGATGCAAGTAAATTAACGTTTCTCTTGAATCTTTTTAGAGAAATGATTGATAAAATTGAGAATGAGTAGTTCATAAACTAAAGACTACCACTCCCCGTTTCCAACTGTTTTTCAAAGTCATACAAGCAAAATAACCTTGTGAAATACGATATACTAATTCTAATAAAACGTTAAAAATTTTTTAGTTTCTAACCGATTGTTTAGTTTTGTATTGTAATTAGATGTAATGGCACGTAAAAAACAATATAACGAAGACGAGGTCGTAGAAAAAGCTATGAACCTTTTTTGGAAAAATGGTTATGAAACGACGTCTATGCAAATGCTCGAAAAAGAAATGGGCATAAATAAGTTTTCGATATATTCTAGTTTTGGCAATAAACACGGACTGTTTCTTGAAAGTTTAAAGCAGTACAAGTCTAATATACAGGCTACGTTAGAAAAATTTAAAAACGGCACACAAGGAGTTGAAGACATTAAGCAGTTTTTTTACGACTCTGTAAATTCAAATTTTAAACCTGGTAGTCAAAAAGGCTGTTTTGTAACCAACACGTATAACGAATTTTCGGAACATGAAGACCAACTCATCAAAGAACAGATGGATGCTTTTATGAACAATTTAAAATCCATTATTATCGAGAAGCTCAAAATGGATCCATCAAAAGACGACGCCACCATAATGAAACAAGCCAATTATTTATTATTAGCAAAGCATGGCTTAGCAGCTGCTTCTCGTATTAATACAGCAGAAGAAATTGAAGATTATATTGAAATGACCTTCAAAAATTTATAACCCTATTTTTTTACACAATAACTAAACGAACGTTTAGAAATAATTAACATTTAATCATAATTAAAAACAAAATATATGACAACTTTAAAAATTCACGACATTGAATCTGCACCAGAAGGGAGCAAATCACTTTTAGAAAACTCTCAAAAATCATTTGGTATGATACCAGGATTACATGGAGTTTTAGCTGGAGCACCAAAAATATTAGAGGCGTACCAAACTTTACACCAATTATTTGTAGACTCGTCATTTAACGAAGACGAATTAACAGTCGTATGGCAAACCATTAATGTAGAACACGCTTGTCATTATTGTGTACCTGCACATACAGGTATTGCCAAAATGATGAAAGTTGATGATGCCATTACAGAAGCCTTGCGTAACGAGGAGCCCCTTGAAAACTCAAAATTAGAAGCATTACGTACGATGACATTAACTATTGTTAGAAATCGCGGTAATGTAACACAAGATGATCTTGATGCATTTTATGCTGCCGGTTATGGTGAAGCACAAGTCTTAGAAATCATCTTAGGCTTATCTCAAAAAACAATAAGTAACTATGTCAACCATATTGCACATACACCTGTTGACGCGCCATTCCAAAAATTTGAATGGTCTAAAGAGAATGTGGTAAAATAATCCCTATAAAAAACCACATATTGATTGATAGCAATAAACCTTCCGTTTTTTCGGAAGGTTTATTAACTTTAAAAATTTAGAATTGTGATTAAAGTATCTGTAATGTATCCGAACGGCAAAGATGTACAGTTTGATACACATTATTATCAGAATAAGCATTTACCAATGGTAGCAAAACTCGTTGGTAGCGCCTTAAAACGATTAGAATTAGATTTAGGTATGGCAAGTAAAGTGCCTGATAAATCTGCACCTTATGTCGCCATTGCGCATTTAGTATTTGACGATGTTGCTTCATTTCAAGAAGCATTTGGTCCACACGCAGCGACCTTTGCTGAAGATGTAAAAAACTACAGTAATGTGCAGGCAGAATTACAAATGAGCGAATTAATACCCTTTTAATATGAAAGAGAAACTAAAAATTGATATTGTTTCAGATGTCGTATGTCCATGGTGTACCATTGGTTACAAACGTCTAGAAAAGGCAATTTCAGAATTAGGCCTAGAAGACCAAATTAATATAGAATGGCAACCTTTTGAGTTAAACCCAAATATGCCAACCGAAGGCCAGAATGTTACCGAGCATATTACTGAAAAATACGGTTCTACATTAGAACAGCAAAAGCAATCACAACAAATGATGACTGATGCAGGTGCAGAACTCGGTTTTAAATTCGATTATTTTGATGACATGCGTATGGTGAATACTTTTGATGCTCATGTATTATTAGAATATGCTAAAGAATTCAACAAGCAAACGGAACTAAAAATGGCATTGACTAAAGCCTTTTTTAGTGACCGTAAAGACGTCTCTAAAAAATCAGTTTTAAAAGAAGCCCTTTTAGAAGTTGGCTTAAATGCAGATGATGCCTTAAAGACATTAGACGATAAAGAGACACGTGACGCTGTAAGACGTCAACAAGATTACTGGAAACACATGGGTGTAAACTCGGTTCCTACGATAATATTTAATCGAAAAAGTGCCGTTACTGGAGCGCAACCTGTGGATACTTTTAAGCAAGTGCTTTCTGAATTAATAGCAGAACAACCAGACCTATAATTCAGCTATTAGAATGCTCAACTTATGCTATAGACAGTCTAAAGTTTTATAATGACATACAACAGCAAAAATATCATTAGCATATAGGCACTAAAGCAACTTCCGAATTATTAATGCCGAATTTAGTTTTAGGAAACAAAAAAAAACAACACTATTATGACAAACACAACACGACCTAAAGTCTTATTTTTTGATGTTAACGAAACCCTTTTGGATCTCACTAAAATGAAAAAACAAGTTGGGAAAGCATTAAACGGACGAGAAGATTTATTATCGCTTTGGTTTACAACGATGTTACAATATTCTTTAGTCACCACAGCTAGTGGACACTATGAACACTTTGGACATATAGGAGCTGCAGCATTACAAATGGTAGTCGCTAATAATGGCATTTCAATTTCGGAAGATGAAGCTAGAGACGTCATTGTAAATTCATTAAGAGGTTTACCTGCACATCCTGAAGTTAAAGTTGCCTTAACACAATTAAAAGCGGAAGGCTATACATTGGTGTCGTTCACCAATTCATCTAACGCAGGAGTGAAACAACAATTTGAAAGTGCTGGATTAACCTCATTTTTTGATGAACGTTTAAGTATAGAAGATGTTGGTAAATTCAAACCCTTTACCGACGCCTACGCTTGGGCTGCTCGCAAATTGAATACAAAACCAGAAGACTGTATGCTCATCGCCGCACATGGTTGGGATGTGGCTGGTGCTATGTGGGCAGGATGGAGAGCTGCCTTTATCAGCAGACCTGGTCAACAGTTATTTCCATTAGCACCAAAAACAGAAATTATAGAATCAGATTTACAAAAGGTGGCTGATATTTTGGTGACTTATAAATAAAGCATGAATTGAAAAAGAAAAATATAGACTAAATGACAAAGGAGCTTCAATTAAGCTCCTTTGTTGCTTATAAATCTTAACCTTCCCAATTCCTAAAACGTTTTTAGCTTCATTTATTACAGCTTCAAACTCAATTAATACTGCTTCAGTATTTTTTACCTTTTTCTGAATTAAAATTCATCTAGAATTGTATTTAAAATTCAAGATAATAATGGGAAAATTCAGAAAATTATATGAAAAGCATTTATGGTTAAAAATAGTAACCGTAATTATAATCGTATTATTATCGGTAGCTATAATGTTGCCCTTAGTAAAGATTGCTGAATTATTTGGAATCAATATTAGGGAGAATGCAGGTTTAAATTCCAAAGTTGAATTCGGTAATGTCTTCTTTTTCTTTTTATTTGGTGTATGTTCTATCTCCATCATTTGGTTAGCACAAAAATACATTCATAAAAAACCATTATCTGAACTTGGTTTACAAAGGAAAATCTGGTTACCATCCTTAATCGGCTTCATAATCGGAGTCACATTAGCCGCTACAAGATATTTTATACTCATAGTAAACGCAGAGAACGTCAACTATACTAGCGTTATTCCAGAAGATGTATCACTAATTACCTATATAGGATACTATTTATATTTCTTCTTCGGTTTTATTTTTTGGAATTCATTTATTGAAGAATTAGGAATGCGCGCATATCCTATTCAAAAATTAAAAAAACATATGAATCCACATATTGTTTTCACAATCATGGGACTTATATTCACTGTTTTTCACTTTT
The DNA here is from genome assembly GCF_018860545.1 of Winogradskyella psychrotolerans. Taxonomy (GTDB): domain Bacteria; phylum Bacteroidota; class Bacteroidia; order Flavobacteriales; family Flavobacteriaceae; genus Winogradskyella; species Winogradskyella psychrotolerans_A. The sequence continues at coordinate 52,489 of NZ_JAHKPN010000031.1, forward strand.
TCTTACATGATTTCAGCATAGGTTATTTCATAAGTCTCTTTATGACTTCATACATTTTTTCATTACTATATTATTACTCCGGTTCTATTTGGTTAGTCGTTGGAATACATAGTGGAACTAATTGGGTAGGATTTTCATTTTTTGGAACAAATTGGGAACTAGGAACACTTTGTAACATCGCAATCTCTGATGTTGCAAATTGGATCGTTGAATATGTGAATGTATTTATTTATATTACATTTTTACTATTAGTACTATTTTTAAAGAAGAAAGGCTTCTTTAGAAAACATTTTCCTAAAACAAATGAAATTCCGAATACATTAAAGTAACTTTCCGTATCATGAAGAATAATGTACTCAGAATTTATCCTTTATTTTTTATACCATTAATAGGGTTAATCTACTACGCTACGTTTTATATGATGAGTAAAACGATGGATTCAAGCTATGGTTTCGATTGGTTTGTTGTATTAATAATCTCGATTCAATTTGGCATAATCTGGTTAATTGCACAATTCTCGCTTAACAGCCTTCTAAAAAAAGGTTGGCAAATGAATCTGAAATTATTTATTTTCGGAGTCCTTGCTATCGTAATTTTAAACAACTGTCTTTACTTTTTACTAAGAACTATTTATGTTTCTTTTTATTTTCCTGAATTCCCAATATTCAGCACATTTATGCTTTCTCTAAGTACGCTCGAAGGGTTTTTAAAAGGAATTATAATCCTTAGTATGTTGTTTAGTCTTAATTTTTTTAAACGTTGGAAAATTGAATATCAAGAAAACGAACGCTTAAAAAGAAATGAGCTAGAACTTGAAAATAGAGCTTTAAAAAGTCAACTGAACCCTCATTTTTTATTTAATAACTTAAACACATTATCTGGCCTAATACAAGAAGATCAATCCATCGCAAATGATTTTCTCAAAGAAATGTCTGACATGTATCGGTACATCTTAAAAACAACCGACAAAGAAGTTGTGCCACTAAACGATGAGATTCAATTTGCTAATAACTATAGTTATTTACTAAAAAAACGCTTTGGTAAAAATTTTAAATATGCAATCGAAGTCAATGATTTAAATTATATGCTTCCTCCAGTCTCTTTACATTTATTGTTAGAAAACATTGTAAAGCATAATAGGATTGATGATACTCACCCCATGAACTTTACGATTAAGCAAACCGAAGATTGGTTATGTGTTGAAAATAAAATCAACTTAAAAAGTAATGTCGATTCCACAAATAAAGGATTGCATATTTTAGCAGAGCAATATAAGTTTCTCACAAAGCGAACAATTAACATCTGTAACACAAACAATGTATTTTTAGTTAAGTTACCATTATTAAAAATTAAATGATGACTGTACTCATAATAGAAGATGAAGAACGTGCTTATAAAAACTTGAAGCACATTTTATTAGAAATTGATCCATCCATCAACATTGTCTCGTGGTTGCAAAGTGTTGAGCAATCTATCGAATGGTTTAATTCTAATACGTCCCCAGACCTCATCTTTTTAGACATTCATTTAAGTGATGATTTAAGCTTTAAAATTTTTGAATCCGTACAAGTGTCTTGCCCTATAATATTTACAACTGCGTTTGATGAATTTGCCATAAAAGCATTCGAATTAAATAGTATTGATTACGTACTAAAACCAATTACCCAAAAGAATATAGAAACGTCTTTGGCTAAGTTTAATACGCGTATAAAGAGCAATTCAAATCCTTATGATAAACTGATTGAGGATTTAAAAAACATCTCCAATACACCCAATTACAAAGAGCGCTTTTTAGTTAATAAAGGAGATGAGTTAGTTATCATTTTAACCACGGACATTTCTTATTTCTATAAAGACAACGATACATATATTGTATTAGAGAATGGCAATCGCTACCCTATAAAATTTACATTAGAGCAACTTATTGAGTTATTAAATCCTGTAAAATTCTATAGAATTAATCGTCAAATTATTGTCAGTATAAATGCCATATCTAAAATCACACTTTGGTTTAAAGGGAAATTAAAATTACAACTCACACCAAAATTTAATGATGATGTTTTTGTGAGTAGAGAAAAGTCTGCACACTTTAAAAGTTGGATGGATAGATAACTATGTTCTAAAAAAGTGCTTTCACCTCATCAAAATCCAAACCACCATAATTACCTGAACTCATCAATAACAATGACTTGTTGTCAAAATTCTGTTTGAACAAGAAATCTTTGAACTCCTCTGGATTGGTATAAATAATTAAATCATCGCGCTCAAAAGCATTAGCAATTTGGTCTTTTGTAACTTCCTCTAGTTTCTTAATTTCTACAGCATGTGGAGAATAAAACACCACAGCGACATCTGCGGCATCCAAAGCTCCTTTATACTCTTTAAGGAATTCGGCATTTAAGCTGCTATAGGTATGTAATTCTAAACAGGCGACTAAAGTTCTGTCGCTGTATTGTTCTTTTACCGCTTTGGTCGTCGCTTCTACTTTACTCGGCGAATGTGCAAAATCTTTATACGCGACGCTTGTCTTAGATTCCGCAATTTTCTCTAAACGTTTGCTGGCTCCTTTAAACGTAGAAATAGCTTCATAGAAATCATCTTCATCAATGCCCATATGTTGGCAAATCCATTTGGCACCAGCTAAGTTATTTAAGTTGTGAGCTCCAAAGACTTCAATTGGCATTGGCCCTTCTGGAGTTTCCAACAACGTTTCTCCGTCTTCTACTGTATATTCAGGAGTTTTATAGGCTATTTTTCTGATTTGATTTTCTGAAGCTTCCACTACACGTTTAACTTCCGGATCTTCTTCGTTATAATTGATACTTCCGCCTCTAACTATAGAATCAACGAAAATGCTAAACTGTTCTACATAATTTTCATAGGTAGGAAACACATTAATATGATCCCAAGCAATGCCACTTAACAAGGCAATATTAGGTTTATACAAATGAAATTTTGGTCGCAAGTCAATCGGTGAACTCAAATATTCATCACCTTCTAACACCATAAAATCATTCTCATCGGTGAGTTTTACCATTACATCAAACCCTTCTAATTGTGCGCCAACCATATAATCCACATCACGATCGTGGTAATGCATTACATGTAAAATCATAGAGGTAATCGTCGTCTTTCCATGACTTCCTCCAATAACCACACGTGTTTTGTTTTTAGCTTGTTCGTATAAAAATTCAGGATAACTGTAGATTTTTAAACCGAGTTCTTGGGCTTTTAACAATTCTGGATTATCAGCTTTGGCATGCATTCCTAAAACGATAGCATCTAAATCTGAAGTAATCTTTTCAGGATACCAACCAAAAGCCTCAGGCAACAACCCTTTAGCATCGAGTCTCGATTTTGAAGGTTCAAAAATGGTATCATCACTTCCTGTGACCTTATATCCTTTATTGTGAAGTGCCAAGGCTAAATTGTGCATTGCCGCACCACCAATTGCTATAAAATGTACGTTCATTGTATAATTTGTATACCGTAAAAATACTATTTATAATTCAGGATTTACAGCCAAACTATTAAAAAGCTTTGCTTTTGTCTTGAAGAATTTATTCTGAATTTCTATAGCTTTTAACTGACCATCAATAAGTTTAGACTCTCTTGAATTGACAAGAAATAACGAGCTTTCTCCAAGTTGAAATTTACGTTCCTCAGCTTGCAACATAAGCTGATAATCTGAAACCATGTCTACAGTAATTTCAGTTTGAATGCTGTAGGATTCTAATTCTTGTTTTAAGGCTGAAATTTTATTTTGAAGATTAACACGTGTGGCATCAATCTCAAACTCCACATCTTGCTGTTTTAATTTTGCCAATTTTAAATCACCGCGTTCTTTTCTTAAAAATAAGGGGAAACTCACATTTAATCCCCCTTTGTATTCTGCAGTATTAAAAGTTCTTGCAACATCGGGTGCTTCGGTTAAGAAATTATATTCCGCATTAATTTTTGGCAGCAATTTATTCGCTTTCAATTTAGTATCCACTTCTAAACCTTCTCGTTTATAGGTTAAAGACATCATTTTAGGATGTGTTTCTAATAGCATATCAGCAGTCCGTAATTGATTGATATTAAAAGTAGCATTCACTATTGGTGCTGTATTCACATCCGGAATCATATTGGGTTGTAACTCCACAGGCACATTATTTTCTAACCATAAAAAATTCGATAACTCTAAGGCCGTTTTTAATAATTTCACTTTAGCTTGTTCTAAACCAAGTTTTCTATTATTCACTGCAATGCGCGCTTCAGTAGCATCAATTTGGGCATTCTCGCCGACTTCAACTCCTTTAGCGACCCCTTTGTAACGCAACTCTGCATTGCCTAAAATATGTTCATATAACTTTAACTCATTATAGGCTTGCAACCAATTGAAATATACCAAAGAAGCTTCAAATAAAACATTGTTTACATAAATATCCCGATCAGCTTTTGCTTGTTCTCTATATAGTTTTGCTTGTTTTAAGGATGCCATTCTATTATTAATCCATAAGCCTTGACCAAAAGGAATGGCAATACCAGCACTATACAGGCCGTCGTCTGGCACATTGGATTCTGGATTTAAATAAGTCCCTTCGTTATCATCAAATGTTGCTTTTACCTCAACACCAAACCATGTTGGTATTTTAAACGTTCCGTTGAGCTTGTTATAATATTCTGTGTTTTTGAATTGCTTTCGACTGTAATCAACTTCAATCTTAGGATCAAAAGCACCACGTGACTTCATCAGTTTTGCCTGACTCTCGTCAATGACTAATTCCGCTTGCTTTACAATAGGATGAAATTTCTTTACAAACCCTAAGTATTCATCAAAGCGAAGGACATTCGAAAAATCTTCAGACTGCGAAAACCCAAAACCACTAAAACAAACAGCCATTATGATAAATAAACGATACTTCATTCTCTATTTCTTTTTTGTGGTTGAAGCATTATCTGGCTTATAATAGTTGGGTGGAAAACCGTTAAGTTGTCGCCATAATTCGAACCAAATCGGCACATCATCTAATAACGCCATGGTATAGGCACCAGAACCTGCTCTAATTTCTTTAGGCCAAGCGTGGGCATCTTCATCTGGTGCTAAAAGCACTCTAAACTTGCCGTTATCACTTATAAAACTCTCGACAGCAATAATTTTAGCACCATAAGTCCCGTACGATATATCTGGCCAACCACTAAAAATAATTGCAGGCCAACCATCAAACTGTACGCGAACTTTCTCTCCAATATTAATTAATGGCAAATCGATGGGAGCCACATACGTTTCTACAGCCAAATCTGCATTGGCAGGCATTATGCCCACGAGAGCTTCGCCTTCTTTAAACGTTTGACCAACACCTACGCGTATAGCTTTATTGATATAACCATCATAAGGAGCTTTTATAAAACGCAAATCATTTCGCATTTGATAATTAGAATACTGATTATCTAATTTAGAGACCTGTGCTTCAGTATCAAACTGACTCGATTGTGCGGTGTATTTATCACTTTCAGCTTTTGAAATTTTATCAGTATACATCGCTGAAATCCTTGATAATTCTACTTGGGCATTTATGATTTCATTTCGACTTGCTAATAATTTATTTTCTTGAGAAATTAATTTCGCTTCCGTTTCTTGAAGTTTTAATCGGGCATCCTCAACATCTTTTGTCGCTTTAAAACCTTCATCTTTTAGAGTGGCTGTTCTCGTAAATTTAGATTGTGTAATTTTAATATTCGTTTTTGCAGCTTCAAAATCAATACTATCGCTTTTAGCCTTTAATTTAGATTGCAGCAATTTGTTTTTCGCTTGTTCTAATTTTAAACCACGCTCTTTATACAAAGCTGAAATTTGCCGATCTAATGCTTTTCCTTTTTCAGTATAAGCCCCTACAGATTGGGCTTTAGAATTTCGTTGTTCCGCGGTGCGCTCAACCAAATTAGGATCAAAATATTCACTTTTTATTTCTGAAATCTGCATGATGGTATCGCCTTTAGCTATAAAATCACCTTCTGTAACAAACCATTTTTCAATTCTACCCGGAATTGGGGACTGAATGGTTTGCGGTCTTTGATCTGGTCTTAACGTCGTCACACTACCTTTACCTGTAATGTTTTGCGTCCACGGTAAAAACAAAATAAGCAAACCGACAATAACAAACGCCAATAGAAAACGATTAAAATAGCTATAGTATTTTACGTTGAAAATGTGTTGCCCTGATTTATACTTGTCTAAATCTACCGATTTGTTAAGTTGGTTATGGGATATATTTAACATTGCAATTGGTTTTAAATTAGTTCTCCGCGTTTAAGCGTTATGACTTGAGTACAGTTTTGTGTCCAGTTATTCGTTTTGCTCACCACAACCAACGCCCAAGGATGCTTATCATCAGTTAAGAAGGTCATAATACGTTGAACTTCATTGGGCTCAAAATGCTCTAAGGGGTCCTCTAATATTAAAATTCTTGGCTTATTTACAATTGCTCTGGCTAATATAATTTTTTTAGCAATGGTATATGAGGTTTGCTTTCCTTCTGGGTATAAAACCGTATTTAAACCTTGTGAACTTTCCTTTACAAATTCATTAAGCTCAACCTTATCTATAGCCCAAAGCAATTGCGCTTCTGAAATTTGATCATTACCAAAAGTGATATTTTCTCTAATGGTGCCTTCAAAAGGAGTTTCATCGGCAAGCGATAAGCCTAAGTGCGACCTGTAATGGTTAAGATTCATATTTTTTAGGGCGTAATCATTTACAAATACTCGACCTTTTGTCGGTTCTAAAACTCCAGCGATCAATCGCAACAAACTCGATTTTCCAGACCCACTTTCTCCTCGAATCAATAACTTTGTTTTTGGATTTATCTTTAAAGAAATCTTCTTTAGAATGTGTAATTCTCGGTTGGGTACTCCATAAGACACATTATCTAACTCAATACTAATACCATCATCAAATTTTGGCAGATCACCTTCTTGATTTTCGAGTTCTTTATCTACAACTTGTCCCATTTTTTCTAAAGAGGTTAACACGTCGTAAAACGATTCTAGTCTAAGAATCAATTTTTCAACAGATGATATCACTAATAAAATAATAATTTCAGCAGCTACAAACTGACCGATATTCATTTGTTGATTTAAGACCAACAAACCACCAATCAGCAATAAACCAGCCGTAACGATAACTTTAAAACCAATCATTTGAATAAATTGAATCACTAATATTCTAAAATGACTCTCTCTGGCTTTTAAATAATCATTAACTAAATCGTCATTTTTATTTATAGCTAAATTCGTTTGTCCGGATAATTTAAAACTCACAATGGCCCGAGCAACCTCCTGAATCCAATGTGCAACTCTGTATTTGTGCTTAGACTCAATCAAACTCGTATCCATTCCTGTTTGCGCTGTGAACTTAAATACCACATAAATTAAGAGCAACAATAGCATCCCAAATGCAATAAAAAAGGGATGGTAAAAAGACAACAGCACCAAGGCAAAAACAATTTGTATGATCGCTGCTGGTATATCTACCAATATCTTCGCTAATCCTTTTTGGATATTCAGCGTATCGAAAAAACGATTCGCTAATTCAGGTGGATAGTAATTACGTAATTCACGCATTGTAATTTTTGGAAAACGATACGTAAACTCAAAAGATGCGCGTGTAAAAATGCGTTGTTGAATGGTTTCTACAATCCGCATTTGCATTAATTGTAAAACACCGACAAAAGCTACACCTATAGTAACCAAGACCACTAAAACAATCCAAGACGTACTGACTTGTGCGCCTTGTAATAAATTAATAATAGCCTGAATTCCTAAGGGTAATGTTAATCCCAAAAGCCCTGAAAAAATAGCGTAATAAATAACTTGTAAAATATCGCGTTTCTCTAGTTTTATCAAACCTACAAAACGTTGCCATGGAGACATGATTTCTTTCTTTTTCATATCTAACTACTGTGTAATGGCATTAATCGTTAATTCTTTAAAAAAGTCTGAAGGAGTTATAGCATCGTTACAATCTGTGATGGACTTAAAATGCACTTTTAAAAAATGCTGATGTAGTGCACCTTCTACAATTGTACTCGCCAAACTTGAAGCGAACTTATATTCCGGATTAATCTCTAAAATCATTTCGCTTAAGCGCCTAATCATTCGCTTATATATCACAAAATAACCCTCTTTGTTTTCGCTGTCTACCTCCTTTGTTAGATACGATTTAGAATTTTCATTTATGATAATTCTATTCAATACAATTTCATTGATATGCGAAAAGGTATCATCTTGTTCAATAGTTTTTGTGACCACATCAATGGCCTCAAACAATTTCTCTTTTGCATCTGGAATGTTAAATGTTGTAAACACCATTTGGTATTCAATCCAAGCCCAATACCAAGATGTTAAGTATAACAACAACTTATGTTTACTCTCAAAATAACGATAAATAGAACTCTCGTTAGACCCTATTTTAACGCCCAACTTCTTAAAGGTGAAACTATCAAAACCAATATCATCTATTAAAAGTATGCTATGTTCAATTATTCGTTTGCCTAATGTAGAGGACTCAGGATCCTTAAGATAAATTTTATCAGGTACAGAAATTTTTAAATTTGAAAGTAAACTTTTCATATCAATAATATTTAATTGCAAATATGATAGTAATACTATTAATTTAAAAAAAATTAACAAAAAATTATCTCTTTTAATTTTAGAGATTTCTGGTATAAAAACTAAATATTTAGGAATTACAACTTAGAAATAATTGTTTTTTCTTCTTGAAACACATCAATATCTGGTAAGCCAGAAATGGCTTTATTGATCCAAACTAGCGCTTCTGTTTTATCATTTCTATGCTTATAAATTTGCGCCAAACGATAATAAGCCCATTCTTTCGGCACGCCATCTTGAGCAGAATGATTTTCAAGATACACCATTAGCATCTTTTCGCCTTTATCCAATTGAAGATTATAATCCGCACACACTTTACCAATTTGGTAATGCATAGCATTGCGTTGGTGTTTGTCCTTTGCTTCTTCAATATTCCCAATAGCTTTTTCAGGTTGTTCTTGTCCTTCGTAAAATTCCGTTAACTTATCGTAGCAGGTTACGGAACCTCCTACTTGTATGGCCAAACGGTAATACTTTTCAGCGAGTTCTGGTTCGTCATCATACTCGTAAACATAGCCTTTTGCTAAATAGCCATCGACTTTAGATAATTCTTCTAATTGTTCGGCATAGTTTAAAGCCTTAGAAAAACTGCCACCCACAATACCTGGAAGCGACACATACAATTCTACCAACGCCCATCGCGCATCAATATGATTGGGATCTAACTGTGCGGCTTTATGGAATGCCTCTTTCACATCACCGATAATAGTTAATGCTTTAATCTTACTAATACTCAACGCTTTCATACCTAAAGCTCCACCATATTTGTAATGATAATTAGCATTTTTTGGGCGTTTTTGCTTTAAGATTTGATATTGTGCAATAGCATCATCCCACTTTTTTTGATGTCCGTACGCATCACCCAACAGTTCAACGGCTTCAAGGTCATCGGGATTAGACTGCAGAAATGCTGCCATTTCATTTTGTGCTTTCACGTATTCCTTTTTAGCTATATAGGTCTGAGCATCCTCAACAGACGTTTGAGAAAAACTATAGGTAGAAAGTAAGAAAACAAACAAATATTTATACATGGAATTAAAATCTCTTTTGGCGAAAATACAATTTAATAACGCTCAGTTTCCTCAACAAATTGTTAACTTCACTCATCGAAATGAGACAGCTACTCATTCGTACTATTTTTGGAATACCTTTTGAATGTATTTTGTTGTAAAATAAAATTATGAAAAACTATATATCGCTATTAATGATCATTTGCTTTGCTTCTTTTTCTAATGCTCAAAATGATTTTGAAGACCAGTGGAAAGAAGTCACCAAACTCGAAACCGAAGGCCTTACAAAAAGTGCTTCGGATGTCGTCGAAACCATATACAAAAAAGCGACTAAAGCTAAAAATACAGAGCAACGTATCAAAGCCTTATTGCATATTAGCAAGTATTTATTGATTCTTGAAGAAGAGGCACAACTCACTATTGTAAATCGATTTAAAACTGAAATTGAAGCCTCTTCAGACCTAATAACCAAACACCTTTTGGAGAATATGTTAGCCACGATGTATTGGCAGTATTTTCAGCAAAGTCGTTATCAATTTTATAACCGAACCAAGACTTCCGAAAAAGTAAGTGATGATTTTAGAACTTGGGATTTAGAAACCATTTTTAATGAAATTCACACCTATTATCAGCGTTCACTTCAACATGCAGATGTACTTCAAAAAGAATCATTACATAATTACAGTCAACTTCTGAATGAAGCTGAAAATTCTAAAGACTATCGTCCTACCTTATATGATTTATTGAGCCATAATGCTTTAGAATTTTACAAAACGGATGAAAACAGCATCACACAACCTTCTTATAAATTTACCATTGAGAATCCTGATTTAATTGCTGAAAGTGACATTTTTACCACAGTAGACTTAACATCCAAAGACACCGTATCGTTGCAACGCAATGCTTTAAAAATCTATCAAAATTTATTGAAATTTCATCATAAAGATCAAGCTTCAAAAGCATTTGTAAACGTTGATATTGAACGTTTACTTTTTGTAAAACAACATGCGACGTTCTCAGATGCAGAAGCATTATGTCTCAATACCTTAAAGTTAGAATCTAAAAATTTGAAGTCTTCAGAATTATCTGCTTTATATGATTTTGAAATTGCTAGAATTTATAAACGCCAAGGAGAATTATATAATAGTAATCTTGAAAACAGTGACACAAACACCACAAATCGTTGGAAGTTAAAAGAAGCCTACGAACTTTGTGACACCGCATTTTCAAGATTTCCCGATAGTCATGGAGGTAAAAAATGTTTGGCTTTAATGGAGGACATAAAATTACCAAAACTTCACATTACAGCTGAACAATTTATTCCTGTTAATTCACCTTCTAAAGTTTTAGTTTCATATAAAAACCTCACGATAATTGATTTTAATATTTATAAAGTCACACAACAACAATTAGAAAATTACAACAGCCTTTATAAAACTGAAGGGAAGTTAGAATTTTTGAAATCATTAAAAACTTATAAAAGCTTTATTTCAAATTTAAAAACAGAATTAGATTATCAAAATCACACCACTGAAGTTGTCATACCAAATCTCGGGAATGGCTTGTACCTTATTCATGCCGATTTACATACTAATGTTTTTGCCACCACGCCTATTCAAGTTACAGATATGGCATTAATTGAAAGTTTTGAAAATGACATGCAAATGTATCAGGTCATTAACAGACAACATGGTCAACCCATCACAAACGCCAAAGTAGAATTAACCTATTCCAACAAAAATAAACAGTTTACAAGATCTTATACAACGGACCGTTTTGGAAAATTTGAATTTCAAAAGGATAAGACTTATTACAATGATGTTGAAATAAAAATCAGTTCTAAAAACGACACAGGCTATTTTGGAGATTATTATATCTACCAAACTTACAATCAAAATACAGACAAAGACACCCGGTACAAAAACTTTCTATTTACAGATCGGAGTATTTACAGACCCGGACAAACAGTTTATTTTAAAGGTATTGCCACCAAGTCTAAAGACGGAAAAACAACTGTTTCTGAGAATGCCGTTGCTAAACTGCGGTTAAAAAATGCTAATGGTGAAGTTATTAGTGAACTATCATTAGTAACTAATAAATTTGGATCTGTACATGGCGAATTTATCATACCAAACGATGGTTTAACTGGTAATTTCAGTATTGATATGTTTTCTGAAACTTATGGTTATACCTATTTTTCGGTTGAAGAATATAAGCGACCTAAATTTAAGCCGGAGTTTCAACCTATTACTGAAACGTATAAAGTAAATGACAGTATCACCGTAAACGGAACGGCAATCGCTTTTGCTGGCAGTAACATCACAGATGCCAAAGTGGTATATCGTGTAAAAAGACATGTTAAATTTCCAAGTTGGTTTTATTGGAGACGCCTCTATTTTAATATGGAAGCCCAAGAAATCACCTTTGGAGAGACTAAAACCAATGCTAAAGGAGAATTTGAAATTACGTTTAAAGCGCTTCCAGACGACAGTGTATCGAAAGACAACCTACCCGTTTTTAATTTTGAAATTACAGCAGATGTTACCGATATTAATGGAGAAACACGGTCGACATCGACCAATGTTTACGTGGGTTATCATGCCCTGACGCTTCATGTTGATGCTCCTCAGATTATTGATAAAACACAAAAAGAGATAGAATTCAGTTTAGCTTCGTTAAACCTTAATGGGCGATTTGCACCTGCTAAAGGCGAATTAAACATCTATAAATTAAAGGCACCAGACCGCGTTTTAAGAACCAGACCTTGGCAAGCACCAGATTACCAAACACTTTCTAAAGACGAATTTGTTAAATTATTTCCAAACGACCCTTATGACAATGAAGATGAATTGACCAATTGGGAAAAAGGAGAAGTGGTCTTTGCTACAACCTTTGATACCGAAAAATCTAAAACGATAACCTTAAAAAAAATTCACAAATGGGATTCTGGTCAGTACATTATTGTTGCAGAAAGCAAAGATAAATTTGGACAAACAGTAACCGACCAAGTATTTACATCACTTTTTAGTCATAAAGATAAAACCATTGCTGATAACCAATTATATAAAGCGGAATTAGACAAAGGCAGTTATGACATTAATTCCATAGCAAAATTAACTTTAGGTTCTGCTGTAGAAAACCTCACGGTGACTGTTGAAATTGAAAAGGATAATAAGATTATAATGACGCAATTGGTTGCGCTTAATAATTCTAAAAAAACAATCACAATTCCTGTTTTAGCAAGTGATTTAGGTGGTTTTGCAATTCATACATCATTTGCCGCTTTCAATGCGTTTACATCTCAGAGTTTTACAGTGAATGTTCCTTATCCTCAAACGGATTTAGAAATTGAAACCACCACCTTCCGAGACAAATTACAGCCAGGACAAGATGAATCCTGGAGTTTTAAAATAAAAGGGCCTAAAGGAGATAAAGTTACTGCGGAATTATTAGCTAGTATGTATGATGCCTCTTTAGATGAGTTTAGAGCACATAACTGGAATTTTAGTCCTATTAACAATCCTGTTTATTACGGAAGTATTAATAAAAATTCTAGACAAAGTTTTGGGACAACTAGTTTTAGATTGATTAATCGTTTTGAGAATGTTTTAGGGTTTTATACTCAAAACTATGATCAATTGAATTGGTTTGGATTTTATTTTGGGAATAATCGTAATTATAGATTAAGAGGTTACTCTCAAATGAAATCAACGACTGCACCAAATAGTATTGAAGTCATTGAGGACGAAATAAACGTAGGTATGGATTATGGCTATGAGGACATGGGTTCAGAATCTAAAAAAGCTTCGAAATTTAAAAATGATGAAAAATGGAATACAAGAAATTCTGATTCTGTATATAACAATGCTAAAGGCCGTTTCACAAAAGCTGAAGACTTAAATACTGCCAACATCCAAATCCGGACAAACCTCAACGAAACCGCCTTCTTCCTTCCACAATTACAAACAGACAAAGAAGGAAATGTCAGTTTCAATTTTACAGCACCAGAAGCGTTAACCCAATGGAAATTACAACTCTTGGCGCACACAAAAACTTTAGAAAGTGCCATAAGCCGATTAGAAACTGTGACGCAAAAAGAATTAATGGTTCTACCAAATGCACCACGATTTTTGAGGGAAGGCGATGACATTACCATTAGCACTAAAATTGCCAATCTTACCGAAAAAGAATTATCTGGCGTTGCACAATTGATATTAACAGATGCTGTTTCAGGAAAAGATATTTCGGAACAACTTGTCTGGTCGAGCGCAGTCGAGACCTCTTCAGACTCCAAAAATTTCACAGTAAATGCCAAAGGCAATACACAAGTCTCATGGCAATTAAAAATCCCTCAAGCTTTACAAGCTGTACAATATAAAATTATTGCAAAAGCTGGTGACTTTAGCGACGGTGAACAAAATGCATTACCTGTTTTAAGCAATAGAATGCTTGTTACAGAAACGCTTCCGATGTGGATTCGTTCTAACGAAACTAAAACATTCACCTTGGATAAGTTGAAGGATAATACCTCATCAACGCTTACCAATCATAAGTTAACTTTAGAGATGACATCTAATCCGGCTTGGTATGCGGTACAAGCCTTACCGTATTTAATGGAATATCCTTATGATTGTAACGAGCAAACATTTTCACGTTATTATGCAAATGCTTTGGCACAACATATTGTAACCTCAAATCCAAGAATTGAAGCTGTTTTCAATCAATGGAAATCGACTGATGCTTTATTGTCTAACTTAGAGAAAAATCAAGAATTAAAATCCTTACTAATTCAAGAAACCCCTTGGTTGCGTGATGCGGAATCAGAAACGGAGCAGAAAAAACGTATTGCGTTATTATTCGACCTTAACAAAATGAATAACGAATTACAATCTGCTGTCAGAAAGCTAAAGAACAATCAACATAATTCTGGAGCTTGGCCTTGGTTTAATGGCGGACGCGATAATCGTTTTATCACCCAACATATTATTGCTGGTTTTGGACATCTTAAGAAACTAAATGTCATTCCGACAGAGCGCAGCGACGAGGAATCTCAAATGATTCAAAACGCATTAAGATATCTAGATGGAGAATTCGTTCAAGAATACAAAGACATCAAAAAATACAATAAGGATGCCGATTTAAGCAAAGACCATTTATCGCACACACAACTGCATTATTTATACACACGAAGTTTTTATCCTGAAAACACACCTTCCAAAGAGGTTAAAAAAATTATGGATTATTACCATAGTCAGATTCAAAAGTACTGGTTAAATCGTTCGTTATATGCTAAAGGTTTAATGGCATTAACGATGGATAGAACAGGTGATGCGAAAACGGCAGGTAAAATTGTAAAATCCTTAAAAGAAAATAGCATAACTTCAAATGAATTGGGAATGTACTGGAAAAATAACACCAACTCATGGCATTGGTACCAAGCACCAATTGAAACACAGGCTTTAATGGTTGAAGTATTTTCGGAAGTGGGAAAATCACTATATGTCACGCTGAGCCCAGTCGAAGCGCAAAAAAAGAACCTCGAAGACATAGACAACCTAAAAATATGGCTACTTAAAAACAAGCAAACCAACCGTTGGAAAACCACCAAAGCGACTACAGAAGCTGTTTATGCTTTATTATTGCAAGGTAGCGATTGGTTAAGTGTCACAGAGCAAGTGGACGTTAAAGTAGGGCGTGAAGCGATTTCACCAGAAACCTTAGACAACGTAAAAGTGGAAGCTGGAACAGGTTACTTTAAAACATCTTGGACTGGTTCTGAAATTACACCAGAACAAGCAGATGTTACCATCACAAAAAAAGGAGAAGGCATTGCTTGGGGAGCGTTGTACTGGCAATACTTTGAAGATTTAGATAAAATAACCTCAGCTGAAACTCCTTTAAAATTGAGTAAAAAGCTATTCTTAAAATCGAATACAGATAAAGGAGAAGAAATCACTGAAATCACTTCAAATACAGAATTAAAGGTTGGTGATGTAATACGCGTTAGAATTGAATTAAGAACTGATCGCACCATGGAATTTGTGCATCTTAAAGATATGCGTGCCGCTGGTTTGGAACCTATAAACGTTCTGTCTCAATACAAATGGCAAGATGGTTTGGGTTATTATGAAAGCACAAAAGATGCTGCCACCAATTTCTTTATGGACTATTTACCAAAAGGAATTTATGTATTTGAATACGATTTACGTGTGAATAATGCTGGTGATATGAGTAATGGCATTAGTACTATTCAATCGATGTATGCACCAGAATTTAGCAGTCATAGTGAAGGTGTACGAATTACAGTGGACTAAAAACTCAATTGATCTTTAAAGATATAGGATTGTCTTCTGGAGATTTCAACTTCTTCTCCAGAATTCATTTCTATTTTTAGTTTTCCGTTAAACCAAGACACCACTTTGTTCACATGATTTATATTTATAATCTGCTGTCTGTTGGCTCTAAAGAACACATCAGAAGGTAACTTTTCTTCAATTTGAGCCAGTGATTTATAAATTAAGGGTTTGTTAGTATCAAAAAAGACTCTGGTATAGTTGCCTACAATTTCAAACAATGAAATGTCTTTAATTTTAACCAACCAACATTTTTCACCATCTTTTATAAAAATTTGCTTATCTAAACTAAGCCCTTCTTGTTTTTCATTTATCGTTGGAATAGCATTTTCTTTTTCAAGAACTTTAGATATGGAACTGGAAAAACGTTTTTGACTTATGGGTTTCAATAAATAGTCAAAAGCATTGTATTCAAAAGACTTAATCGCAAACTCATCAAAAGCCGTTGTAAAAATAGTTATAGGTACCTCATCGAGCATTTCTAAGAGCTCAAACCCATCTTTTTCAGGCATATTGATATCTAAAAAAAGTAGGTCAGGTTGTGTTTTAGTAATGAGGTCAAAACCGTCATCTACATTTTCAGCCTCACCGATGAGTTCAATTTCCTTATGTGCTTTTAAGAGTTCTTTTAACTCATTACGAGCTAAACGGGAATCTTCTACAATTACAGCCTTTAATGTTTTCATACGATAGGTATTTTAATAGTGGCCACCACCTCATTTTCAATTTCTATCAAAGTAAACGTTGCATTTTGACCGTAAAGCAATTCTAATCGTTTCTTAATATTCTTCACCCCTAACTGCGTCGAATTTTTACTTTGTTGTAATGTTCCTGAATTGGCAACTTTAATTTGTAATAGGTTATTAGTAACAAGTGTTGACAAACTTACTTTCCCTCCTCTTTTTAAATTTGAAATACCATGTTTTAATGAGTTTTCAATTAGCATTTGAATAATCATTGGTGGAATTTGTAGATTCAAAGATTTCTGGTCAATTTCTGTTTCAAATTGAAGACGGTCTTCAAATTGAATTTTTGAAATTTCTACATAGTTTTCAACCATTTCTAGTTCATCTTCTAATGAAATGGAATTCAACTCACTTTTAGTAAGTGAATAACGCAACGTTTCGGATAAATTGGTCAACATATTCCTTGCTATATCAGCATCTTCCAACATTAAACCACGAATATTGTTTAAACTATTAAACATAAAATGTGGATTGATTTGCCCTTTCAATGTATTGAGCTGCGACTCTTTTAAGTTAGCTTCTAATTGCAATTGTTTTACTTTAATGGTATTAATGTAATACACTAATTTAAGTGTTAACACCACAAACAACCATACTATAAAATAGGCTAAAAAATGAGGCACATTGGTTAACTTTTGAAGTAAGGTTAGGTCAACACTCTTATTCAAAAAATAATTGGCAGGAATATTTAACATTGGCCAAAGTAAACTGTGATAAATTACCTGAGTTATCACCACTACAGCTATTAGTTTATAAACATCACGTTTAGAATAATCTCCGATATTAAAATAATTTTCAATAAAGTATAGAATAATAAAAGACAGAACAAAACCTAAAAGGCCACACAGGACACCTTCAGATAAAAGATAATACATTCTATTAGGCGAGTCACCACCTCCATAGGTGATCTTATCTATAGTTAGCATAAATAATGCGAATAGAATCCATCCAAAAAAGTTGATGACCCAATATTTATAACTCGGAAGAAGCTTCATTTAAAATTGTTTATTCGATACTAATGTATTGCAAGATATAGGATAAAACTTGTTTATTGCAACTGTAATTCATATTCCATTGTGCTTTCTAACAACGCAATTTCTTTTTCTGTTTTTTTGTATGACAAATAACCAAAGACACCTACAAAAGTTAAATAGGCTAATACACTTAAAACACCGAAAACATTCGAATCAAGATGTATTGAAACTGTTGGAATTAAGGTTAAAATCCAAAAGGTTATAAAATACATTTCATATTTTTTACGATTAGACATATAAGTTTTAAATTTAGAAATACTAGCAACTAAAGTTGTTTGCGTGTATGACTTTTGTTTAATGTCTTTTAATGACAAAAATTTATCTATAAAAAAAACTATAGCTAAAACTCCCATTAATAATAGCATCACATAAAGGTTATTTTCTCTTGCGCGAATAACAAGCCCTATTGAGATACCTACTAAAATACATGAAGATAGCTTGGCCATTTTTGCACCAGTCAATAATTTGTTGAAGGTCTTTAATTGATTTTGAAATGTGTCCTGTTTTTGTGGGTTTGAATTTTTCATAATTTGATTGATTAAATGCGTGGGTGATTAGCTAAAAGTGAGGAATATAACTTCAACTATAAATTCTACGATGATTTTTACTACACTGATCATAACACTGTTGTTTTTTGATTGATGAATACTGTTCGTTTTCTAATTGATAATATAAAGATAGCTCCCCAAATACGTTTTAAAATAGAAATTATGACGAGTGGTAAATAGCATATGATGAGCGGAAACAAGGTGAATTATTTTCATAAAAAAACCTCTTAAGATGCTAATCTTAAAAGGTTTTTTAACTTGTAATCTTTATTCTACTATTTTAGGTGTTGTGCAAAGAAACCAAGCATAGCTTTATACAATTCTACTTTATTTTCTTCATGAGAAAAACCATGTCCTTCATCGTATTTTACCATATAAGGCACCTCTATTCCTCGTGCTCTCATACTTTTTACCACTTGGTCAGATTCATCTATATTTACTCTAGGGTCATTAGCTCCTTGAATAACAAATAATGGTTTTGTAATTTTATCTACATGCAATGCTGGTGACACTGCAGTCATAATTTTTTGATCAGCTTCATCTTCAGAATTATACCATTGCTCATTGAATTGTGCCATATAAGGCTTCCAGTATTCTGGGAACGACTCAAAGAATGTAAACAAGTTGCTCACACCAACATAATCAATACCACAAGTATATAAATCTGGTGTTTTAACCAAACTTCCTAAAGTGGCTAAACCACCGTAACTCGCCCCATAAATAGCGACCTTTTCATTATCAATAAAATCTAAGGTTTTGGCATAAGCTACAGCATCTTCAAGATCGTTGAGCATTTTTCGGCCTATTTGCTTATTTCCGGCTAAAAAGAAGTCTTTTCCATAACCTCCAGATCCTCTATAATTCACCTGTAAAGTGGCATACCCTCGACTTGCAAACAGTTGTGTTTCTGGATTAAAACCCCAATAATCTCTCACTCCATAAGGTCCTCCATGTGGATTTACAATTAATGGCACACGTTCTCCTTTTTTAATGTTATTCGGAATTGTGATATAACCGTAAACTTTTAACCCATCTCTTGTTGTGAAGTTTATAGGTCTCATCTCTGCCATATCTTCTTCATGCAACTGTGGCATTAAGTCTAATAATTTTGTAAACTCATCTTTCTTTACATCGTACGTGTAATACGTCCCATAAAGTTTGTCTGTTTGTAAGATGATTAAATATTTATCTTCATCATCTGTTTTGTCAACAATAGAATAAACTTTGTCTCCAAATTGCTTTTTAAACTTTTTGTCTAGTTTTTTATAGTAGCTACTTACTGGAACTACGTGTGTTTTCTCACCCGTGTAGTAGTAATAATCTACCTCGTAATTTCGCTTTTTAGATCTGCTTAAGCCACCAACATCAAAGGCATCATTGCTATAAATTTTTTCAATAATTTGCTTCTTTGCTAAATCATAAAGCACCAACTCGCTGGTATCGCTATCTAAATTAGTTAATACATAAGCATCATGTTTGTAAGGCGTATTGTAATTAAATGCTATTAGAGAAAATGAATCTTTCCAGTTTGTAGTCACTACTTCATTAAATGACGCATCTGATCCGGTTCTATAGTACAACACGTATTCTACACCATTCTGCTGCTTTGTGTACCCTCTAAGTTCTCCATCTTTATCAAACTCATAACCTGCTATGGGAGCAGAAGCATCTTTATTTTCGAACAACTTTTCCATATCACCTGTTACAATATTTAATTTGTAAGGCTCAAAAATCTGTTTATTGTCCTTATTCATCATTATAATAACGTGATCTGGTTGATCTTCTAAAAGATTAGAAAAGTTAACTTTTACATCATCAAAAGGAGTTAAAGCTTTTGGATTACTTCCATCTATATTGGCTGCAAAAAGCTGATAGTTTTCATTACCACCATTATCTTTTATGTATATTAACCTATTATCATTTGCCCAACCGTAACCCCTAATAAGCTCCTCGCCTTCTTCTATGGCTAAGGTTACTTTTTCTGTTTTAGTATCTTTTACATACACATGATTTTTTCCGTTAGCATCTTTTTCTCTAAATGAAAAATAGTTGCCTTTAGGTGAAAACTGAAATGAACTTTTTGTAGGATCGGCAAAATAATCTTCGGCAGAATATTTATAAGACCCCTTATCAAAAGCAGCTAATTTATCTAATGCTTCTTTTGATGAAGGCAACGACACATCTCCTGGTTTTGTTTTTATTGTTTTAGTTAAGTTTAATGGTAATTCCATCCCGCCTTGAAAAAATGTCCCATTTATGGTTTCTTTTTCCAAAACACCTACATATTTGATACCACCTTGGGTAAAGGCAATTGTTAATTCATTAGCTTTAAAACTAGTTTTATCCATAGGAATACCTGTGGCTCCTTGACTTGGACTATCCATTGTAGAAGACAAAACACCGTTGTCATTTTTTATATTAAAAAGTAATGGTAATTCTTGGCCTTGCACATTCAACACTCCTTTCCAAGATCCTGAAATATCTTGAGCAAAAGTGCTCATTGAAAATACTAAAGCAATGATGCTTAGTACTAAATTTAATTTTGTTTTTCTCATGATGATTATTTTAATAATTAATTGATTTACAGTTAAAATTATATTGATAAGTAACTATTTTTATATAAACGTTACATATATTTCTGTAAATGTATAATTGAAATCACCATGAGAATCCGAAAATATGTTAAGTGGTAATTTAAATATGCTAAACGGCAGTAAGGAACTTTTCTAAAAAAAGACCTCCATTGGGAAGTCTTTTGAGTTATTTACTACTCGGAGGAGTTGTCGGTCTCACCTCAATTTTACTTGGCAAGGTTCTTGGGTTCATTTGTAATAAATCTATTACCAATTTACCGATATCTTCAATCTGAATTTTCCATGCTTGATCTTCACTTGGTGTATTTCCATTAAAATGTGTTGAAACAGATCCGGGCATAATAGTACTGACTTTTACGCCATACTTCCTTAAATCTAACATTACCGCTTGGGTAAATCCGGTGACTCCAAATTTACTAGCGTTATAAGCCGAACCTCCCGCAAAGAAATTCGCACCAGCTAAACTTGAAATTGTGATGTAATACCCTTTAGATTTCTTAAGTGCGGAAACACTTGCTTTTATAGAATTAAAAGCCCCAGTTAGGTTGGTGTCAATAGTTTGGTTCCATTGCTCTACGGTTAAATCTTCAATACTACCAAAATGACCGAGTCCTGCATTAGCAATAACAATATCTAATTGTCCAAAGGTGTCTAGTACTTGCTTAACAGCGTCTTCCTGACTTTCAAGATGTCTAACATCTGCTCTAATACCAACCACAGATCCTACAGTATCTGTTTTTGATGCTAATTCTTTTGCTGCATCATTAGCTGCATTCTCATCTCTACTTGTAATTACAACTTTTAATCCTTGGTTAAGTAAAGCTTCTGCCACACCAAAACCAATTCCTTTTGTACCTCCTGTGATTAACGCTACCTTTCCTTTTAAATCTCTCATTTCTTCTTTTTATCCAAATTTACAAAATAGGATTAAAAAATGAGACTCAATACTGTTATGATATTTATAAAACTATAAGTTGCTTGCTATCAAATACTTTTATAATTAACTTTGTAGGCTTATATAAATCTAAGGTTTATTCAATGAAAATTTTACACATTATAAAGATTACATTTTCATTAGTCTTCATATTCTGTTTATTCTCTTGTGTTGGTAAAAAACCTATAATTACTGAAGAACAACAGATAACACCACCACAACTTCTCTTCTTAAATTATAAAATTGAAAAGGTAGCCGACACTAAAACCGTCTCACTTATTAATCAAATCACCACAGATGGTAAATTAAAGGCGACGATTCTAGATAAAAACAACCCAACTACTGGCGATTTAGAATGTATCATTTTAGATAAGGATTTCAATTCATTAGAAAAATATTCGATAAAAAATCCGCTAAAAAAAACAATAGAGTTCATAAACGATTCGGGAGAATTCGAAAAAAAAATATTAGATTTAGACAACGCACAGTTTTCATTAAAATTACAACTACCACCTCATTCAGCATTTGTACTTATAAATGAAATTACAGACAGAGAAATCATAAAACACGTCACCACGAAAATTGAATAAGCATGAAGAAAATTCTACTATTATTATGTTTTACTCTTAATTTACAAATCGTTTTTTCACAGACGTTTGATGTGGTAAAGATTAAAGATTCTGGTGATGATGATAAACGCATCAATCTTGTTATTTTAGGAGATGGCTATCAAACTACGGAACTGTCACAGTTTGAAACAGACGCTACTAATTTTATGAATGATATGTTTACACAAGAGCCATTTTCAAATTATGAAAACTACTTTAATGTTTATATCATAAATGTACCATCGAATGAAAGTGGCACAACACACCCAGGAACAGCACCAGATGAACCAACTCCAATAGTGCCTACGATAACTGTTGATAATTATTTTGGAACAGCTTATGATAGTTACAATGTACATAGGCTGTTATACACGGAAAACACAGCTTTAATCTCTACGGTTTTAGCTAATAATTTTCCTCTATATGACCAAGCTCTTATATTAGTTAACTCACCGTACTATGGAGGCAGTGGTGGTATGTTTCCAATCACCTCTACAGGAGAAGATGCTAACGAAATTGCCATTCATGAATTGGGTCATTCTTTTGTGAATTTAAAAGACGAATATTACCCAGGAGATATTTTGGCCGCAGAGGCTATAAACATGACGCAAGAAACAGATCCTACATTAGTACGATGGAAAAATTGGGTTGGAGTAAACAATGTTGGTATTTACCCATATGCAACTTCCGGAACAGCTTCAACTTGGAACCGACCTCATCAAACTTGTAAAATGCGTTATCTTGGATATGATTTTTGTTCGGTTTGTAAAGAAGGAATTATTGAACGCATTCACGATTTAATTTCACCAATTGATTCTTATGCACCAACTGAAGTCACTATTACCGAACCTAGTTTTCCATTAGATTTTCAATTGAATACTATTCAAACGCTTCCTACCAATACCATAGAAAATACTTGGACCCTGAACAGTACTGCTATTGCTACTAACTCGGATATTGTTTCTATCGAAGAAAGTGATTTAACATCAGATACAAATACGTTAACAGTTGTAGTGCACGATGCTACGACTCTAATTGATGTCGATAACCATGAAACCATTCATGTTTCAACCGTGACTTGGACAATAGATAATACTCTAGGCATACAAAATGTTACAGAAAATAATTTCAGTTTAACGATGTTTCCCAATCCTGCGAATACGAATTTAAATATTGCTTTAGAGAATGTGTTAAATGATGTCATAACGGTAGACATCGTAAGTCTTGATGGAAAACGAGTCCAATCAGCAACGCTTAATAACAATCAGAATACAACTCTCGATATTAGCGCATTAGGTAAAGGCATTTACATTACTAACTTTTATACGAATGGAGTATTAATTGCGAGTAAAAAACTGATTAAGAATTAGAATGAAAGGATAACTATTCAGATTTTGGCGGATACGTTGAAAATATCTTTTCCACGACTTTATGAAACCTTTCCTCACGTTTTTCCGGAGTATCATTGGGGCTATAACTGCTTTCGCTAATCGCTTGCCAAAACATTCCTGTTTTACTATCGTCTACGAACTCAATTACTAATTCTCTTGTGCTTTTATGACCACCAATGGGTAAGCCTACAGAAATTCCACCTCCAACATTACCTCCACCTCCACCAAGACCTACTCCAACATTACTATTGTTTCTACTTTGAATCTCTTGACTTTGAATATCGATAAAAAAATCAGGATGATCGGACCGTGTTAATCCCATCGTTTCAAGCTTCGCATCCATGGATCGCATTAAACGTTTGGTGTCTAATTCAGACAAGCCTGTTTCCATGCCATCAAAATAATTATAAGTTTTGTAGTGATTGAAATCTGTAGATTTTTCGTAATCGTAGTGGACTTTAGTTCCGCAAGACGTTAGGATAAACGTAATAAGAATGAATTTTAAATTTTTCATCTTTTTATTTTAAAGGTATTAAAAATTTAAAACTGTGACTCCTATTTTAACTATTCCTCTTTAATTTCATCTTGAGGCTCTACTGCCTTTGTTAAAGACGACGAAATAATACCAGTAGGTATGGCTACAATTCCTAATCCGATTAAGAGCATAAAAAATGTAAAAATACGACCTCCTACTGTGATTGGGTAGACATCACCATAACCCACTGTTGTTAGAGTCACGATAGACCACCACAAACTTGAAAATACGGAAGAAAAATGTTCGGGTTGCGCTTCGTTTTCAAAATAATAAATACCAACTGCAGTAAAATAAATAAGCATTAAGGTAATAATCATAAAAAGCACAATTTGCTCTTTTGCCGATTTCATTGCATTGGCAAAATGACGCATGGCTTTATTATAGCGCACTAGTTTAAATAGTCTAAATAATCGGAACATACGCAATAAACGCAACGAGCGTAAATCGATTCCGAAAGAGAGGTAAAAAGGTAGAATCGCAAGGAAATCTATAATACCGAAAAAACTAAAAATAAATTTAGGTTTACTATCGGCAACATAAATACGTGCGACATACTCAAAGGTGAAAACAACAACACAAAACGCCTCAATGGCATTTAAAATTACTCGCGTTTGAGGTTTTAAATCTGGTAAGGTTTCTACTGAAAATGTAATTACAGAGAATATAATTAAAAACTGAATAAAATAAGCAAACCATCTACTCTGTTTTGATTCGTTAATTTCAACTAAGTTTTTAAGATAGGTTTTCATTATAATGCTTAGACATTAATCATTCAGCAATTTCCAAAGTTTATCTTTTAATTCTGTTAAACCTTGATGTGCAACCGAGGAAATAAACATGAAATCCGCTTTTAAATCTTTCTTTAAAATTGTAGATATTTCTGATTTCAATTCATCATCTAACATGTCCGATTTTGAAACCACAACCAAACGTTCCTTATCCAACATTTCTGGATTGTAACGTCTTAATTCATCTTCTAGAATTTCGTATTGCTCTACAATATCTTTAGCGTCTGCCGGAATTAAAAATAACAAAATTGAATTTCGTTCAATATGTCTTAAAAAGTAATAACCTAAACCTTTGCCTTCAGCTGCACCTTCAATAATACCGGGAATATCAGCCATCACAAACGACTGAAAATCGCGATATTCCACAATACCTAAATTCGGTTTTAAAGTCGTAAACTCATAATCTGCAATTTTAGGTTTTGCAGACGTTAATACAGACAATAACGTTGATTTACCAGCATTTGGAAACCCAACTAAACCAACATCAGCTAATACTTTTAGTTCTAAAGTAATATCTCTTTCTTCAAGTGGAATACCCGGTTGTGCATAACGTGGAGTTTGGTTAACTGAATTTTTAAAATGCCAGTTACCACGACCTCCCATTCCTCCTTCCACGACGATGCGTTCCTCACCATCTTCGGTGATTTCAAACATAACAGTATCCGTTTCAGAATCACGAACTACAGTTCCTAAAGGGACATCGATGTAAATATCTTCACCATCAGCACCTGTACTTCTACCAGAACTACCATGTGCACCATGACCCGCTTTAAAGTGTCGTTTAAACTTTAAGTGAATAAGTGTCCAAAGATTAGAGTTTCCACGTAAAATAACATGACCACCACGACCTCCATCTCCTCCATCTGGTCCACCTTTTTGTATATATTTTTCGCGATGTAAATGCGCAGAACCTTTTCCTCCGTTACCAGAAGATACGTGCATTTTTACGTAGTCAACAAAATTTCCTTCAGTCATGCTTACTTTCCGTAAATACGGAAACAGTTTTAATTAATTAGAAATGGATTCCTGCCTTCACAGGAATGACAATTTACAGTTTATCAATCACTGTACTTAAACGCACTGTAATATCTTCGACACTACCAACACCGTCAACACCAAAATATTTGTTTTGATCAGAATAGTAATCTTTTAAAATTGCTGTTTTTGTGTAATATTGTTTAATGCGGTTTCTAATTATGCTTTCGTCAGCATCATCTGTTCTTCCGCTTGTTTCGCCTCTCTTTAGCAAACGCCCTACCAATACCTCATCGTCAACTTCAAGAGCAACCATAGCATCAATTTGAGAATCTTTACCTTCCATTAATTCATCTAAAGCCTTAGCTTGTGCATTAGTTCTAGGAAAACCATCGAAAATAAAGCCGTTAGCTCCAGCATTTTTTTCAACCTCTTTGTTCAACATATCTATAGTCACCTGATCTGGCACTAATTCCCCTTTGTCCATAAATGACTTCGCCAACATTCCTAAGGCCGTTTCATTTTTAATATTAAATCTAAACACGTCACCAGTGGAGATGTGTATTAAATCATATTTTTCCTTTAGAAAATTAGCTTGTGTTCCTTTACCTGCACCTGGAGGGCCAAATAGCACTATGTTCGTCATATGTTGTGTGGTTTTTAATTGATATACATCTGGTAAGTCTCTTCCTAATCCGTCGTAATCTAAGCCATAGCCTACGATGAATTTATTAGGAATTTCCATACCGACGTAATGAAGTTTGAAATCTTTATTGTAAGCTTCAGGTTTGTAAAATAAAGTGGCAATAATTAATTGCTTTACATTTTCATTTTCAAAAATACGATGTACTTCTTCTAACGTGTTTCCTGAATCTATTATGTCTTCTAAAATAACAACAGTTCTACCTGTTAAGTCTTGGGTTAAACCAATTAAACGTTGAATATCTTCCGTAGACTTTACCCCTTCATAAGAGGCTAATTTTATAAAAGTAACTTCACATGGTTTTGGATACTTTTTTACAAAGTCGCTCACTAACATAAATGAGCCATTTAAAATCCCAATAAATACAGGTACTTCATCACCCAAATCTTCAGCAATACCATCTACCATTTTTTGGACAGCAGTATCTATTTCTTGTGCAGATATAAAAGGTTTGAAATATAAATCGTGAAGCTTTATCACTTTCTTATTATTTTAGAATTGCAAAGATACATATTTGATTGCTGTTTAAGGGATTTTTGATTTAGGAATTTAGAAGATTGTATCATATTTACCTTATTTTTGTTGCTGAAAACACAATGTGTAACTAAATAAGTTTCCACTTTCGTGGAAAATTAATATGAACTATTTTTCTTCCAATTTTAAACTCGGTATTCTTGGTGGTGGTCAACTTGGCAAAATGATGTTGTATGACACTCGTAAATTTGATATTTTCACTAGCGTCTTAGACCCTAGCGCTGATGCCCCATCACGACTGGCTTGCGATAAATTTACCACAGGCGATCTTTTAGATTATGACACGGTTGTTAACTTCGGAAAACATCTTGACGTCTTAACGTTTGAAATCGAAAATGTTAATGTAGATGCTTTAGAGACACTTGAAAAACAAGGTGTGAAAGTTTTTCCATCGTCAAAAACCTTAAGGACCATTCAAAATAAAGCGACACAGAAATTATTTTATCGCGATCATAATATTCCGACTGCGGATTTTTCAAGATTTGCATATACCTCTGAAATTGATGAAGTGATAGATCATGGAGGTTTAAACTATCCTTTTGTATGGAAAAGTGCCCGATTTGGTTATGACGGTACAGGAGTAAAAGTGGTTAAAAGTATTTCTGATTTAACGGATTTGCCAAATGTAGAATGTATTACAGAAGACTTAATTCCGTTTAAAAATGAATTAGCTGTTATTGTGGCTAGAAATGAACAAGGAGATTTAAAAACATATCCTGTTGTTGAAATGGAATTTCATCCTGAAGCGAACCAAGTTGAATATGTGATTTGTCCGGCTAGGATTCCTGAAGCCATTGCTAAAAAAGCAGAATCAGTAGCTTTAAAAGTGGCATCAGAATTTAAGCATGTCGGATTATTAGCGGTTGAAATGTTTCAAACTGAAAATGACGAAATTTTAGTCAATGAAGTCGCACCAAGACCTCATAATTCTGGTCATTACAGCATTGAAGGAAGTTACACGTCGCAATTTGAACAGCAAATTAGATGTATTCTAGGATTACCCCTTGGTAACACAGAAAGTAAAGTTGCTGGTGTTATGGTGAACCTTGTAGGTGCAGAAAACCATACTGGCAATGTCGTATATAAAAATATTGAAAATATACTGGCAATGGATGGTGTAACCCCTCACATTTATGGCAAAAAACAAACCAGACCATTTCGAAAAATGGGACATGTCACTATTGTGAATAAGGATATCGCTGTGGCTCGTGAAATAGCAGAACAAGTAAAACAAACAATCGAAGTAATTAGCGAATAAAAATGAGTAAAGTAGCCATTATAATGGGAAGTAAAAGCGATATGCCAGTAATGCAAGACGCTATAGATATATTAAACGGTTTTGATATAGATATTGAAGTGGATATCGTTTCAGCACACAGGACACCAGAAAAGTTATATGAGTTTAGCAAAAATGCACATAAAAGAGGCATAAGCGTCATCGTTGCTGGTGCAGGTGGCGCGGCACATTTACCTGGCATGGTAGCCTCAATGTCACCATTACCAGTAATAGGTGTCCCTGTAAAAAGCAGTAATTCTATTGATGGCTGGGATTCTGTATTATCTATTTTACAAATGCCAGGAGGTGTTCCAGTAGCCACTGTCGCACTCAACGGAGCAAAAAACGCTGGAATTTTAGCAGCTCAGATTATTGGGTGTTCAGATCAATGTGTTTTAGATAAAATAATGGTCTACAAAGAAGGCTTGAAAGCTAAAGTTATTGATTCTGCTAAAGACCTATAAAAAAGCCTCAACTTTCGTTAAGGCTTCTAGCTATTAATCAATTCCTATTAGTAAAACTTATATACTAGTAAGATTTTGCAAAGGTACAGAAAACCTATTCTTTCGTTCTCTTAAATTTCAGTTAAAAAATAGATCACAAATAGTAGTAAGAAAAAACCACATATAATGACAATTCTTAACAAAGCATTCGAAACTCCATATAATACAGCGCCTTTTTCAAAAATTAAAACAGAAGATTATCTACCTGCTTTTAAATTAGCTATTGAAAAAGCAAAAGCTGAAATTGAGGTTATAACAGCAAATACTGAAGCCCCAACTTTTGAAAACACTATTGAAGCTTTAGATTATTCAGGCGAAGAACTAGATCGCATATCTAGTATTTTCTTCAACCTAAATTCTGCGGAGACTAATGACGAGATTCAAAAAATTGCTCAGGAAGTTTCACCTTTACTTTCGGAATTCAGTAATGACATCACTTTAAATGAAGACTTATTTAAACGTGTTAAGGCGGTATACGATTCCAAATCTACTTTAGATTTAACCACAGAACAAGCCACGCTTCTCGATAAAAAATATAAAGGATTTTCTAGAAATGGCGCTAATCTTTCTGAAGATAAAAAGACAAAACTCAGAGCAATTGATAAAGAGTTAAGTCAATTGAAATTAAAATTTGGTGAGCATATCCTAGCGGAGACCAATAAATTTGAAATGCACCTTACAGATGAAGCTGATGTATCGGGTTTACCAGAAGGCGCTAAAGAAGCCGCTAAACAATTAGCCGAAAGCAAAGACAAAGATGGTTGGTTGATTACCTTAGATTATCCCAGCTATATTCCGTTTATGACTTATGCGGACAATAGAGCATTACGCGAAAAACTTTCTAAAGCCTTTGGCAGAAAAGGGTTTCAGAATGATGATTTAGACAACCAAGATATTGTTCTTAAAATTGCACAACTACGTTTTGAGCGTGCTCAACTTTTAGGCTATAAAACCCACGCCCATTTTGTTTTAGAAGAACGTATGGCACAAACGCCAGAAAAAGTAACGTCTTTTTTAAATGAATTATTAGAAAAAGCAAAACCTGCTGCTAAAGATGAATTTAAAGCACTTGAAGATTTTGCTAAAGATTTAGATGATATTGACCAACTTCAAAAATGGGATTCTGGTTATTATTCTGAAAAGTTGAAACAAAAATTATTCGATTTGGATGATGAGCAGTTAAAGCCGTATTTCAAATTAGAAAATGTTATTAATGGTGCATTTACAATAGCCAATAAATTATTCGGATTACAATTTGAAGAAATTGACACTATTGACAAATATCACGACGATGTTTTAACCTACAAAGTTACAGATGCCGATGGTGAATTAGTTTCTATTTTCTATGCTGATTTTTTCCCAAGATCAGGAAAACGTAATGGGGCATGGATGACCTCTTACAAACCGCAAATGATTAAAGATGGTAAAAATGAAAGACCACACATTTCTAACGTTTGTAATTTTACCAAACCCACAAAAAGTAAACCGTCGTTATTAACGTTTAATGAAGTGACGACCTTATTTCATGAATTTGGTCACGGCCTTCACGGCATGTTAGCCAACACCACCTATCCAAGTTTATCAGGAACTAGTGTGTATTGGGATTTTGTTGAATTACCAAGTCAGGTGTTAGAAAATTGGTGTTACGAAAAAGAAGCACTAGCGTTATTCGCAACACATTATGAAACTGGAGACGTGATTCCGATGGCATTGATTGAGAAAATTAAAGCCTCAGCTACATTTCATGAAGGTATGCAAACGCTACGTCAGTTAAGTTTTGGATTACTAGATATGTCTTGGCATGGTATTGATCCTTCAGAAATTAAAGATGTAAAAGCTCATGAAATTGAAGCTTTTGGTGACACAAGTTTATATCCAGATGTGGCAGAAAACTGTATGAGCACATCGTTCTCTCATATTTTTCAAGGCGGTTATTCTTCAGGTTATTACAGTTACAAATGGGCCGAAGTTTTAGATGCGGATGCTTTTGAATATTTTAAAGAAGAAGGTATTTTCAACAAAGCCGTCGCTGATAAATTTAAAACGTTTGTTCTTTCTCAAGGAGGCACAGAAAACCCAATGAAATTGTATAAGAAATTTAGAGGACAGGAGCCAAAACCTGAAGCGTTGTTAAGACGTGCAGGATTATTGAAATAAAACGATTAATTTAAACGTTCATAGTTGATGGGTATACTTAAAGGCATTGGACATATCGTATTCATTATAGTTTTAACAGCTATTACGCAAGTTGGAGGTGTCATCTGGATACTTGCAGTTATTATTTCACACCAAACAAAAAAGGGAAAACGATACGTTTTCCCTTTTTTGTTTCTACTCTTTAATTTAGTCATCATCCCACCAATCGCATCTCATTTTGGCAGAGAAAAACTACCATGGTTTGGTACAGAATTACAACCTCGAAATTGGTTTTACCCTTTGGCCTTTAGAAATTATGTGAATTCAGAATTAAAACTAGAATTAGAAGATTCTGCACATGTTTTATATAAATCAGGCATCACAATAACCTATTTAGATGCCAATTTCCCGTTCTTTAATGGCTTTCCATTATTACCACACTTGAGTCATAATGATGGAAAAAAGATAGATCTATCATTTATGTATCTAGATGAGGATGGTCAACCTACCAACAAAAAACCCTCCACTTCTGGTTATGGTGCTTATGCTAATTCTGATAAAAACTACAGTTCTAAATCTTGTTTAGACAAAGGCTATTGGCAATATGATTTTACTAAGTACCTCACTTTCGGAACTCGGAATGACTTGAAGCTCGATAAAAAAAATACAGCCCGCATCATAGATCAATTGCTTTCAATTTCGTCGGCTCAAAAGTTATTTATTGAGCCTCATCTTAAACAATCCTTAGGTTTCAGTCTACAATCAAAAATTCGATTTACAGGTTGCCAAGCGGTTAGACACGATGATCATATTCATTTTCAAATAAAATAAACTTTCAATAGTTATTGAAAGTTTAAAAATTATCATATATTTGCTATATGGAATATCCAGAAGCAAAAGAAAAGTTTATTAGTACTTGGGGCAGTTTAGGTTCACTTTGGGGCATAAACAAAGCCATGGCTCAGATACAAGCATTGCTTTTTATTTCAACCCAACCTTTATCGATGGAAGACATTATGGAGGATCTTAAAATTTCTCGTGGTAATACGAGCATGAATTTAAGGCAACTGATGGATTGGGGCATTGTCACCAAAGTTTTGGTATCTGGAGAACGTAA
This sequence comes from Winogradskyella psychrotolerans, assembly GCF_018860545.1. Taxonomy (GTDB): domain Bacteria; phylum Bacteroidota; class Bacteroidia; order Flavobacteriales; family Flavobacteriaceae; genus Winogradskyella; species Winogradskyella psychrotolerans_A. Next base: position 84,926 of record NZ_JAHKPN010000031.1, read on the forward strand.
AGAATTTTTCACCACAGAAAAAGACGTACAAGAATTAGCGCGAATCATTGCCAAAGAACGTAGCAGACGAGAAATCAGACCTGTGATTAAAGTTTTAGATGACGTGTCTTCTATTAAAGATGATGGCACCGAAAACACAAAAGAACTGATAAAACAAACTAAAGCGTTGCAAAGTCTAACGCAAGATTTAGATACCCTTATGAGTAAAATGGTGAATCAAAAACAAAACTGGTTAACAAAGTCGGTTATGAAGCTGATGAAATAATATTATATTTTTTTAAATCAAACTTTCATTTTTTTCTGAAAGTTTAAAACAAACAAAAATAATGAAAACCTTGAAAAACCAAACTCTCCTTTACGATAAAGACTGTCCTTTATGCAATGTCTACACCAATGGTTTTATTAAAGCCAAAATGTTGGATGATAATGGCCGAAAAGCGTATTGTGATGTCACCAAGGAAGAACAAAATTTCATTGATTTAAAACGTGCGACCAATGAAATTGCCCTTTTTGATACTAAAAACAAAACCGTAATTTATGGCATAGATAGTTTACTTAAAGTTATGGGTAACTCAATACCTTTGATAGAGAAAACAGGAAATTTGAAACCTATTAAATTCGGGTTAACAAAGCTGTATTCATTTATATCTTATAATAGAAAAGTCATAATTCCGAGTAAAGAGAACAAAACACAAACACTACAATGTGTACCAGATTTTAACCACAAGTACAGATATATTTACATTTTATTTGCTGCACTGGTAACAAGCATTGTACTCTTCAAATTCGGTAAATTAATTACGATCCTACCAGGGTCTAATTTCCTCAGAGAAGGTTTAATGGCTTTAGGACAGATTGGGTTTCAAGCCTTATTCATTTCAAAATTAAAATATGAAAAACAGCTCAACTACTTTGGTAATCTCATGACGGTTTCATTAATGGGATGTCTTATGTTAATTCCTGTCCTAATAATAAACTCAATGATTCAAATACCAGAATTAGCCCTAATCTTTTGGTTCGGACTTACAGCAACTATCATGTTGTTTGAACATATAAGACGTATTAAACTCTTAGAATTACCGAATGTATTATCAGCAACTTGGATCCTGTATCGCATACTTATTTTACTAACAATTTTATTTCTTTAACATGAAAACTATCATCATAGCAGGAGGCACCGGATTTTTAGGACAAGTCTTAGAATCTTATTTTTCTAAAAAAGGACATGATATAAAAATCTTAACTAGAAGACCTACACAGTCTAATCATATTTATTGGAACGCAAAGGATTTAGGCCAATGGACCAACGCCCTTGAAGACACAGATGCACTCATCAATCTTACTGGTAAATCCGTAGATTGTAGATATACAGAAGCGAATAAAAAATTAATTCACGATTCTCGTATAGATTCAACACTTTTATTAGGTAAAGCTATAAGCCAATGTAAAAACCCACCTAGAGTTTGGTTAAATATGTCAACTTCTACAATCTATGAGGATTCCTATTCGAAAGAAATGACAGAAGACCATGGCAATATTGGCAATGATTTCTCAATGAATATCGCCAAATCTTGGGAAGCCGCTTTTAACAGTATCGCAACACCACAGACCAAGAAAGTTATTTTAAGAACTTCTATTGTTTTGGGTAAAAATGGAGGTGCTTTAAGTCCATTAAAACAATTAGCAAAATTTGGTTTGGGTGGAAAGCAGTGGCACGGAAAACAAAAAGTCAGTTGGATACATGAAATAGATTTTGCAAGAGCTATTGATTTTTTAATTGAGGAACAACTTGAAGAGACATTTAATATTGTCTCACCAAAACCAACTACAAATGCCTATTTAATGAAAACAATACGAAAAACACTAAATGTCCCCTTTGGAATTTATCAACCAAAATGGCTAATACAATTTGGAGCCAAATTAATTGGAACTGAACCTGAATTAGTTTTAAAAAGTCGTAATGTAATCCCGGAACTTTTAATAAGTAATAGATTCATATTTAAATATCCAGATATTGAAGTTGCACTAGAAAACTTAATAAAACAATAAGCTATGACATTCTTAAAAGCCCAATGGAAAAATCTTATTCTCGTCAATTATGAGATTGATCCAAATATTTTAAAACCCTATATACCAATGGGAACAGAACTTGATAGCTTTAATAATAAATATTATGTAAGCGTTGTTGGATTTATGTTTATAGACACTAAAGTTTTAGGAATAAAACTACCATTTCATATAAATTTTGAAGAAGTAAATCTTCGATTCTACGTTAAACATAATAACAAACGCGGAGTTGTATTTATTAAAGAAATTGTTCCTAAATCTGTAATCACCTTAGTTGCAAATTCTATATATCACGAGCATTATCAAACTCATAAAATGAGACATCATTGGACTAAAAACGATAAATACAAAAAGTTTGAATATCAATGGAAACTCAATCAAAATTGGCAATCTATTTCAGTTACAACGGAAAAAGAATTTTCAACTATTGAAGAAGGTTCTGAAGAACAATTTATCACAGAACACTATTTTGGTTATACAAAACATAAAAACAAAACATTTGAATACGAAGTTGTTCATCCGACGTGGAAAAAATTAAACGTGATTGATTTTAAGCTAAATATCAATTTCGAATCTAATTATGGTGAAGGTTTCAAATTTCTACAATTTGCAAAGCCAACCTCTGTAATACTTGCCGAAGGTTCTGCTGTTGAAGTGAAAAATAAACGCATAATTCATCCTAATAAGAAAAGGCTAGATTAATAATCTAAACTATAGGTCCTTCATTAAAAACATATTTTAATTTTATTTTGAAAACACAGAATATCTCGTAGATAAAAAATTTTAACCTACTTTTGATGCAGCAATGAAATGAAACAATGCCGAAGCATCAAATAGACCCAAATAATTGGGTGAAACTGTATTCAGATTATCTTTTCAATTACACCATTACACGTGTAAATGACAGAGAGGTTGCTCAAGATTTAATATCTGAAACATTTTTAGCTGGACTTAAATCCATGAAAAACTTTAAGGGTGAAGCCAGCGAACGCACTTGGTTAGTTTCAATATTAAAACGTAAAATAATTGACCATTATCGCAAAATAAACTCTAACAAAGGAAAAGCTGAAGTTAGAATGAATTATATCAACGATACAGATTCCGAAGGCGATTGGTTAGAAGAACGCGTTGCCGATTCTACTGTTAAAACCGCTGAAGATAGTTTGGTAAATTCAGAATTAGGTGATGCCATCTACGATTGTTTAGCAAAATTACCAGGAAAACAAGCCGACGTTTTTAAAATGAAGACCATGTTAGGATATGATACAGAATCAATTTGTAAAGAATTGGATATTACTGCGTCTAACCTATGGGTAATTATTCACAGAGCACGAACCGCATTGGCAGAATGCATGGAAGATAATTGGTTTAAATAAATGTTATACCGTTTACAAGGACTTTAAAGATGAAAAAAAGGTTTTTATTTATTAGTTGCGATGAAGCCAAACATATTTGCGATAAAGCTCAATATGGTGAAGCTACTTCTTGGGAACAATTTAAGTTACGATTCCGTTTATTTTATTGTCACATCACCAAAACATATTCAAGAAAAAATACGAAGTTATCTGAAACTATTGAAACATCTAAAGTACAGTGTTTAAAAGCTGAAGAACGAAACAAGCTTCAATCTGCATTGAACGAAGAGTTAACGAAGCAACAACAAGATTAACAGCCAAACTATAGGCAAACTTTCTACCCAAAACGCACTGTAATATTTGGATTGATTTTTGTTTGAAAAAAACAGAAAAACCAACGTAACAAAAGTTATTATAAGTGTTGCAACTATAGTTTTATCTGTTATTTCATTCTTAAAAAATTCCAATATTAAAAAAACGAATAAAAGAACAATTCCAATAATCTTTGTTTTTTTAACCCCTATTTTCTGAGGAATTGTAGCCAATTTTAAACTATCAAAGTTTAGATCTCTAATCTCAAACGGCAACATTAATACGAGAACAAAACAAAAACGTTGCACACTTGTTATCATAACATCTGAACTAAGAGCCATATCATGATTTACTATTGGTAAAATTACTGTCGTAACCATCCAAATTAGAGCAATAAGATATACTTTCAACCCACTTACTTGCCGTAAATTTTTATGATCATCAAACAAATAATGCTTTGGAACCATTATAGGAATGGCATAAAAAAATGTAATAACTCCAAGAATCATGATGACCAATAAGGTTTCTGTTTCAAGTTTCAAAACATAATAGCACATAGCCAAAAACGCTAAAAAAGAAAATACCTGTATCGCTTTTAACCAACTCGCCAAACTGCGATGATGAAACTTAACGACCCCAAAATATTTTACAAAATTATAACCAGTGATTGTTGCAAAAAACACAAAATACAGAAGTTGTTTATCGTAACCTAAGTTAAGCTCAATTAATGTTACCCATGCTAAGGAATACGCTGCAATAGCGACATGAATACTACTATTAAGATAAAAGTTAAAGATGCGTTTTAAAACTTCCATATCGCAAAAGTAAGGATTGTGTTAATAACCTTTAATATCGGTTCAAAACTTTAGTTTTCATTAACTAAAAAATTAGGCTAAATCCTTACTTTTGCAGAACCAAATAAATTATATTTTTTTTAATGGATACAACTTCTTTTGCACTCAGACATATTGGCCCAAATTCAGACGACCAACAGGTTATGTTAGACACTATAGGTGTTAAAAACATTGAACAACTAATAACGGAAACTATTCCTGATAACATTCGCTTAGAAAACGATTTAAACCTCGATGCCGCGCTGAGTGAGCAAGAGTACCTCAGTCACATCAACCAATTATCACAACACAACAAAATATATAAAACGTATATAGGTTTAGGGTATTATCCTACTAATTTACCAGCAGTTATACAACGTAATATTTTAGAAAACCCAGGATGGTACACGGCTTATACACCGTACCAAGCAGAAATTGCTCAAGGACGATTAGAAGCCTTGTTAAATTTCCAAACCATGATTATTGATTTAACAGGAATGGAAATCGCTAACGCATCACTTTTAGATGAAAGCACGGCTGCTGCCGAAGCTATGGGATTATTGTTCGCTGTCAGAGATCGTGCACAAAAGAAAGCAAATGTCAATAAATTCTTTGTCTCAGATTTAGTATTACCACAGACCATTGACTTGCTTGAAACTAGAGCGAATCCTATTGATATAGATTTAGTAATCGGAAACGAAGCTGAATACAATCTGTCTGATGAATATTTTGGTGCTCTACTACAATACCCTGGAAAAAACGGACAGATTACAGATATAAAATCATTTATTGAACAAGCCAACGCTAAAAACATTAAAGTAGCTGTGGCTGCAGATATTTTAAGTTTAATAAAACTTGAAGCTCCTGGTAAATTTGGAGCGGATGTTGTGGTTGGTACCACACAACGTTTCGGAATACCGATGGGTTATGGTGGCCCTCATGCCGCATATTTTGCCACAAAAGAGGCTTATAAACGTGATGTTCCTGGCCGAATCATTGGTGTTACAAAAGACACTAATGGCGATAGAGCTTTACGCATGGCTTTACAAACTAGAGAGCAACATATTAAACGCGATAAAGCAACATCAAATATTTGTACAGCACAAGTTCTTTTAGCTGTTATGGCGGGAATGTATGCTGTCTATCATGGTCCAAAAGGATTAACCTTTATAGCCGATAAAGTTAAAAATGCAACGTCTACCCTAGCAAATGCTTTAGAACGTTTGGGTTTAGAACAGGTTAACTCGCACTATTTTGATACCATTCAAATTAAAGCAGATGCTGTTGATGTAAAGCATGAAGCTGAGAAAAATGAAGTTAATTTTCATTATCCAGATACCAAAACGGTGACGATATCTCTAAACGAAACTACTACCATTTCAGACTTAAATGATATTATTTCAATTTTTGAAAAAGTAACAGGAACGTCAACGGATAAAATTGAAACAATTGCAATTAACGAAACCATTCCAACACACTTAAAACGTCAATCAGACTTTTTAACCTTTGATGTGTTTAACTCCTATCATTCTGAAACGGAATTAATGCGATACATCAAACGTTTAGAACGTAAAGATTTAGCATTGAACCATTCTATGATTTCATTAGGGTCTTGTACCATGAAATTAAATGCAGCTGCAGAGATGTTACCTTTAAGTTGGCCTAATTGGGGAAGTATGCATCCATTCGTTCCTACGAACCAAGCCACAGGTTACAAATTAATGCTAAATGAATTAGAAAATCAGTTATCTGAAATTACGGGTTTCGCAGCGACATCGCTGCAACCAAATTCGGGTGCTCAAGGCGAGTTCGCAGGTTTAATGGTAATTAAAGCGTATCATGAATCTCGTGGTGATCACCATAGAAACATTTGTTTAATACCATCATCCGCACACGGCACAAATCCTGCAAGTGCTGTTATGGCTGGTATGAAAGTTGTTGTGACTAAAGCTTCAGATAACGGCAACATTGACGTTGAAGATTTAAGAGAAAAAGCTGAATTACATAAAGACAATCTTTCTGCGATTATGGTCACTTATCCATCTACGCATGGTGTTTATGAAGCTTCAATTAAAGAAATTACAAAAATCATTCACGATAACGGAGGTCAAGTTTATATGGATGGCGCCAACATGAATGCACAAGTTGGTTTAACTAACCCAGGAAATATAGGTGCTGATGTTTGTCATTTAAATTTGCATAAAACCTTTGCGATTCCGCATGGAGGTGGTGGACCAGGTGTTGGACCAATTTGCGTAGCCAAACAATTAGTACCGTTTTTACCAGGAAATCCAATTATAAAAACCGGAGGTCACCAAGCCATTACAGCAATTTCAGGAGCTCCTTTTGGATCGGCATTAGTTTGTCTTATTTCTTATGGTTATATAAAAATGTTAGGCTATAGAGGTCTGAAAAAAGCAACTCAGGTAGCCATACTAAATGCCAACTATATTAAAGAACGTTTAAGTGGATCATATCCAACTTTATATTCTGGTGAAATGGGAAGAGCTGCTCATGAAATGATTATTGATTGTCGTGATTTTAAAGCCAACGGTATTGAGGTTACAGACATCGCCAAACGTTTAATGGATTATGGTTTCCATGCACCAACAGTTTCATTTCCGGTTGCTGGAACCATGATGATCGAACCAACAGAAAGTGAGAGTAAAGCTGAAATGGATCGTTTTTGTGATGCAATGATTTCAATTCGAAAAGAAATTGACGCCACTTCTAAAGACGACGCTAATAATATGCTTAAAAACGCCCCTCATACTTTAGAAATGCTAACTTCAGATGAATGGTCATTGCCATACAGTAGAGAAGCTGCAGCATTTCCATTGGATTTTGTGAGAGACAATAAATTTTGGCCAAGTGTGAGACGTGTGGATGATGCCTACGGAGATCGAAATTTAGTATGTAGCTGCGAACCTATTGAAGCTTACATGTAAACTCAATTAGAACCTATAGAACGTAAAAAAGTATTCATTTTGAATACTTTTTTGTGTTTTATATAGTGACAGCCTGTAATTTTTAGGAATTTATCAAAAATTGAATCTTTAAAACTTTCCTGCCATGAAAGCTCTTCAATAATGATTAAATTTGTTATTACGAAAATAAATTACGATGGGGATTAAAATCACTGGAACGGGAAGCTATATACCTAGTCATATAGAAAAAAACGAGAACTTTTATAATCATCAATTTTTAAATGCAGACGGATCTACAATTAAGAATTCAAATGAAGTTATTGTAGAAAAATTTAAAGCGATTACAGGCATAAAAGAACGACGGTATGTTACTAACGACCTACTAAATTCAGACATCGCTTCTTATGCCGCTGAAAAAGCAATTGAAGACGCTAACATCGATAGAGAAACTATAGATTATATTATTGTCGCTCATAATTATGGTGACATAATGCATAATTCAGAGCAAAGTGATACGGTCCCAAGCATAGCGTCTAGAGTAAAACACTTGCTCAAAATTAAAAATCCTAAATGTGTAGGTTACGATATACTTTTTGGTTGTCCAGGATGGATTGAAGGAGTTATCCAAGCTAAAGCATTTATAGCTTCTGGTATTGCTAAGCGTTGTTTAGTTATTGGTAGTGAAACCTTATCTCGAGTTATAGATCCACATGATAGAGACTCCATGATTTATGGTGACGGAGCAGGTGCGGCAATTATAGAACAAAGTGAAACTGAAGATGGTATTTTAGCACATGAATCAGCAACATTCTCCTATGATGAAGCGCATTTTATTTTCTTTGGAAAAACAAATGATAAGGAAAGCAAAGCCGAGCGTAAATACATTAAAATGTATGGTCGTAAAATTTACGAATTTGCACTCACCAATGTGCCACAAGCTTTAAAAACCTGTTTAGAGAAAAGTGGGCGTTCTATACATGACGTGAAGAAAATATTAATCCATCAGGCTAATGAAAAGATGGACGAAGCTATAGTAAAACGTTTTTACAAACTTCACCAAATGGAAATGCCAGAAGGAGTGATGCCAATGACTATAAATATGTTAGGAAATTCTAGTGTAGCAACCGTACCCACATTATTTGATGTAATCTTAAAAGGGAATTTAGAGCACCAAGAAATTAATAAAGGTGATGTTATTATCTTTGCAAGTGTTGGTGCTGGCATGAATATTAATGCTATTGTTTATCAGTATTAGATTTTAGAGATTCTTCAGTATAGATGTACGAAAAAACATATCCAAACAAGCGTTTTAAACTCACACTTCAGTTTTTAAAAAAACATATTAGTATCTCGGAAACAATCTTAGATTTGGGAGTAAATAACCCATTTTCTGAAATCATGATTTCTGAAGGCTATTCAGTTGACAATACTACTGGTGAAGATTTAGATGAAGACACCTCAACGATTAAAAATTCAACCGCTAATGTTGTCACTGCTTTTGAAATTTTTGAGCACCTATTATCTCCTTACGAAGTTTTAAAAGCGATTAAAACCGATAAGATTGTAATTAGCGTGCCATTAAAATTGTGGTTTTCATCGGCTTACAGAAGTAAAACAGATATGCTAGACAGACATTACCATGAGTTTGAAGATTGGCAACTCGATTGGCTATTAGAAAAAACAGGATGGGTGATTAAAGACCGACAAAAATGGACTAATCCTGTAAATAAATTAGGGATTCGGCCAATACTACGGCGTTTTACACCGCGATATTATATTGTTTATGCTGAAAAGCAACTGAATTCAAACTCATAAATTCCAAATTCCAATTCCTCATTATCGAATTTGCAGTATTAAAGTTTAACTTTGAGTTTTAAATCTTAAGCTTTTGAACTTCCACATCATCATTCCTGCGCATAACGAAGAAGACTACATAAGTAAAACTATGGAATCTTTAGTAAAGCAAACGTTACAGCCAAAGCATGTTGTTGTTGTGAATGATCATTCTTCAGATCATACGCAAACTATTGTTGAAGATTACTCTTCAAAATACGACTGGATTTCTATAATAAATTCAAAATCTTCAGATAAGCACCTCCCTGGATCTAAAATTATAAATGCCTTCAACAAAGGTTTAGCCTTTCTTGATGATGACTATGACATCATTTGTAAATTTGATGCTGATCTTATTTTTCCTGAGAATTATTTGAAAAAATTAGCAGACCATTTCCATTCAAATAAACAATTAGGTATGGCTTCTGGCTTTTGTTACATTGAAAAAAATGGTGGTTGGATTCTTGAAAACCTAACCAATAAAGACCATATTAGAGGAGCACTTAAGGCTTATAGAAAAGATTGCTTTACCCAAATTGGAGAACTTAAACCATCAATGGGCTGGGATACGGTGGACGAGTTGCTGGCTAAATATCACGGTTGGGACATTCTAACGGATGAGAGCCTTCACGTGAAGCATTTAAAACCAACTGGACAATCCTACAATAAAGCCTCTAAACATTTACAAGGGGAAGCCATGTACAAGATGCGCTATGGGTTTTGGATTACTTTGATTTCGGCTATAAAACTAGCGTCTAAAAAAGGAAGTTTCAAACTTTTCAGAGATTACATGACGGGTTATTTTAAAGCGAAATCTCAGAAAGTAGATTTTCTCGTTTCTAAAAATGAAGGAATATTTATTAGAGATTTGAGATGGAAAGGCATTAAGAGTAAATTCAGCTAGAAACTCCAACTTTTATAACTGCTTGATGCTTCTAACTTATCTTCAAGAGCATCATCTAACTCCGGAAAAAAATCAATTCCTGTCAACCTTTCAACCTCATCAACTGAAACGACAAATTGATATAATGGCAAATCGGAATCTTTATGATCCATTAAAAATGCTAGCATCTTAATTTCCCCCTTGGTATGATCTAAAATCACTTTATAAAACTGATTAGGCACTGAAACCTCTTCATCACCTATACTTTTCAAGTTATCTTCTAAAACACCACCAGTCACCACAAAAACACCGTCATTCTTCTTTGCCCAATAGCGTGTTTTTTGCTCTAAACGATTCCAAACACCAGCATTAAATTTATGCTCTTGTGGACTTATATTACTCGTCAAAAAAGTTTCGTCATGTGCTTCTTGCGTAAACCGTCTATCCGCTGCAGGACATAAATGCCCTCTATCATAACCTGAGTTTTTATAATTTCGCCAATGTGCTGCACCTGTTTTTACCGCTTCATCAATTTCAAAATACGGTCGTTTATGATTTGTAGAACTAAGATGTGAGGCTTTTAACTCATACGCCACCCATTCGGCTTGCTCATGTGGTTCGCTATATGATAATGAATAATTCTGATGATGTACAACGTGCCCCGTTGTACTTGTTGGCAGAAAATAATGATTCGTGTTTTCTTTTATGGTTTCACCCTCTTTAACAACTTCTGCTTTCGCTTCAGAATTTAAAAAATGCTCGTAGCTGTATATGCCAATCACGATAATGACAGCAATGATAGTGTAAATCGGTTTTCGCTTCAAAATCAGAACTTAATCAATCACATAACCTAAAGGCTGACCAGTTGCTCCATTAGGAAAACTAACCCCTAATAACGCCGAAATTGTTGGTGCAATATCAGGAATTACCGTTTTATCAAACGTCTGTCCGTGCTTAATGCCTTTTCCAAAGAATAACAATGGCACATGCGTATCATAATTTAAGGCGCTTCCATGTGTTGATCCTGTTTTTCCGTAAGAAATATAAGCAGCATCGTTTACTATAAGAACATCCCCAGAACGCTTTTGATTATGGCCGTTTTGCAATAACTCCTCTACACCAAATGAAAAACTTGTAGTACTCATTGTAGTACCCGTATACACTTTAGACACGTTTGGATAACTCAATTCTTCCATAGCGATAGCATCTTGAACATCACTAAGCTTTAACCCTAACGCTTTCACTTTAACTCTATCTAAAAATATTTGATCGTTGCTAATATTCTCTACAATGTCTTCACCACCATATGTCTCCTTTAAAAACGCATTAAGTTTCACTTTTCTATCCTTATTATCTACATAGCCTGCAGGCACTTTTACGGAATTTAAATATGAAGGCACGTCAACCGCACCATGATCTGCTGTTAAAAACACAGTATATTCTCCTTGCCCAACTGTAGTATCTAAATATTGGAACAAGCGCTCTAAGTCTTTATCTAAACGAATGTAAGTGTCTTCAATTTCTTTAGAATTAACACCAAAATTATGCCCTACATAATCTGTAGCTGAATAACTCACAGCAAGCACGTCTGTAATTTTATCTTTTCCTAAATCCTCTCCATTTATAGCTGCAATTGCAAAATCAGTTGTTAAACTGTTACCGTAAGGAGTCGCTTTTAAAATATCAAAACCTCTATTGTCTTTACTTAAAGCCTTTAAATCATAAGGAAAGGTCGCTTTTTCTTTTCCTTTAAAACCACCTTCAAATGTATTCTCATCCACTCCACTTTCTGTATACGTTGAAATATCATAAAATGTATCCCATTCCTTCAAGTAGGATTCTGCTTTTTCAGACGTATTAAAATCCTTAACCCATTGTGGCAATGCATTCATATAAAATGAACTAGAAATCCAACTCCCTTCATCTCTTCCATGAAACCAATAGGCTGCATTCGCGGTATGACCAGCTGGTAAAATTGCTCCTCTATCTTTTAGCGCTACTCCGATGGTCTTCCCTTTCATCTGTGTAAACAACCTGTTTTCATCAGAAAACGTTGTGGTCTGCATTCTATGCGGAGACATTTTCCCTGCCTTATCTTCGGTACCTATTGAAGTTACATTATCATCAGCAGCACAATACACCATTTCCTTAATCTCCTTGTCATACCAATTATTACCTATAATACCGTGATATTTTGGTGTTGTTCCTGTGTAAACTGAAGTATGCCCTGGACCTGTATAAGTTGGCACATAATTGAAATGATTGTTTTTACAATTGAACCCCTCATTTATCATACGGTTAAACCCACCATCACCAAACTTTGATTCAAAACGTGTTAAATAATCATATCGCATTTGATCCACTACAATACCTACAACTAATTTAGGATTATCGTTAGATTCTAAAATTGAAGTTTCCGTTTTTACATCAGTAGTTGTATTTTGTGCTCCACAAGAGGAAAAAATAAACAAAACAACAATTAAAGAGAAGATATTTTTCATTTGAATAAGACTTTATTAAGAGTCTCAAAAATACAATTTTTATACTATCTTAGATTAAATTAACATTAATAACTAATCATTTTTTATACTTTAGCAGTAATAAATTCGCACATGAAATACCTACATAATATTGGCACTTATTTTATTATGATTAAGGATATTTTTCGCAGACCCACTAAATGGTCGGTGATGAAACCCTTAATATTAAAAGACATTGATGACCTTATCATAGGTTCATTAGGTATTGTAGCCTTTATTTCGTTTTTTGTTGGAGGAGTTGTAGCCATACAAACCTCACTAAATATGACAAGCCCTTTGATGCCAAAATATTTGGTAGGCTTTGCAACACGTCAATCTATAATTTTAGAATTTGCACCCACGTTTATCTCTATAATTATGGCCGGTAAAGTGGGTTCGTTTATTACATCTAGTATTGGAACTATGCGAGTTACTGAACAAATTGATGCTTTAGAAGTTATGGGAATTAATGCCATTAACTATTTGGTATTTCCTAAATTTATTGCTTTAACTTTATATCCGTTTGTAATTTCAATTGCGATGTTTTTAGGCATATTAGGCGGACTTATGGCATGTGTTTATGGTGGTTATGGAACGATGGAGGATTATGTAGAGGGAGTGCAATTAGATTTTATTCCATTTCATTTTATATATGCTTTTATAAAAACCTTTGTATTCGCCTTTTTATTAGCCACTATACCTTCGTATTATGGCTATTTTATGGAAGGTGGAGCCTTAGAAGTTGGTAAAGCAAGTACAACCTCTTTTGTGTGGACTAGTGTTATGATCATTCTTGTCAACTTTTTACTAACCAGTATATTACTCGGCTAATTATGATAGAAGTTAAAGACTTAAAAAAATCGTTCGGCGATACCCAAATTTTAAAAGGTATAACAACGTCTTTTGAAAAAGGAAAGACCAATTTGGTTATTGGTCAGAGTGGCTCTGGTAAAACCGTATTCTTAAAATGTTTATTAGGCTTGTTTGAATATGAAAGTGGTTCTATTTCTTACGAAGGAAAAAATTTCAGCAAATTATCGCGAAATGAAAAAACCAATTTACGTTCAGAAATGGGAATGGTTTTTCAAGGAAGTGCCTTGTTTGACTCTATGACTATTGCCGAAAATGTGATGTTTCCATTACGTATGTTTACAAAACAAAGTAAAAGTGAAATGGAAGATCGTGTTGATGAGGTTTTAAAACGGGTTAACTTGGATGATGCACACAAAAAAATGCCGAGTGAAGCTTCAGGGGGAATGCAGAAACGAGTTGCTATTGCTAGAGCTATAGTTAACAGACCAAAATACCTATTTTGTGACGAACCCAACTCTGGATTAGATCCTAAGACAGCCATTGTCATTGATAACTTAATTCAAGAAATTACTGATGAATTCAATATCACCACAGTTGTTAATACACATGATATGAACTCTGTTATGGAAATCGGTGAAAAAATTGTTTTTCTAAAAAATGGCCTATTAGAGTGGGAAGGCTCTAGTGAAACTATTTTTAGAACGGACAATGAAGCCGTTACTAACTTCGTTTATTCTTCTGAATTATTTAGAAAAGTCCGTAAAATGTACCTTGAAGAAAGCGAGTAATCGTTAGTTTCGTTTTATATACACCGTATCAACTTTTAATTCATTCTTAAGCCATTTTTGTAAGTTGCGTTCCTTAATAGAAACGACACTATCCGTAAGTTTAACTTGCCATCTTACATTAGCAACTGTTACGGTATCTATATTAATAAAATCTTTTGACTCTAGCATTTTAGCGTAACCAAAATACTCTAAATCACTAAATTTAATTTTAGCATCACGAGACAGGGCACTAAATGACACCGCGTTCTTATTGGTATCTTTGGATTCTATAACTTTATTCAAATTAGAGATATTAGCTTGTAGCTCCTCTATTTGTTTTTGAAGCCCATCAATCACATTATCTTTTCTATCTAAATCTGCATAAGCACGATCTAATGATTCCATTAAGCGGTCTGCGCTTCTTGTTTTATTAGCATTTATAATTAATTCAAAATCCTTAATACTCTCATAACTTTTCTTGCTAATTTGTAAAGCTGAAACCATCTCCTCACTAACATCTCCGTTAAAATGTAGACTAATTATTTTAGTATCTGGATCTAAATCCTTTTCTCTTTTTTGATACCAAAGGTTAGGATTACTTTCTATATCATTTTTAACAAAACTATCAAAATCTCTTGTATATTTACTCTCTTGTAGCACCGTTAAAAATGTCCAAATTGCAGGAATCATTACTACAATAGCTATGAGCATAGCAATCCTAGATGTACGTTTACGCCTTGCTGAATTCGCATATTTTAACATTGGAAAACGCAAGAGTTTTAACACTAAGAATGTTGCTAATGCTATAAATATTGTATTAATAGTAAACAAATACATCGCGCCTCCAAAATAAGACCAATTACCCTCAGCTAAGCCATATCCTGCGGTACACAAAGGTGGCATTAAAGCCGTTGCAATGGCAACACCAAATATTACTGAAGCTATTGTACCTTTTTTTGTTCTCGCAATAATTAAGGCTAAACCACCAAAAAACGCAATTAAAACATCGCGAATATCTGGTCTTGTTCTTCCTAAAAGTTCTGAAGTTTCGGCACTTAATGGAAACAGGTAAAAGAATAAAAATGCCGTTAATAAACTCAGAACAATCATTGTGGCTAAGTTTATTAGTGATTTCCTTAAGGTGTCAATATCGTTAATGGCAATTGACATTCCGATTCCTAAAATCGGCCCCATTAATGGAGAAATTAACATGGCACCAATCACAACAGCTGTAGAGTTGGCATTTAAACCAATAGATGCCACAAAAATTGAGCAGACCAAAATCCAAGCCGTTGCTCCTTTAAATGGAATATCTACTTTTATCGCTGTAATGGTCGCATCTCTATCCGTATCATCTCTAAAATCGAGCAGTTCGCTTAAAAATGTTTTTACACTTGCAAATAAACCTTGAGCATCTTTTTTTACTGCTGCTTTCTTTTCTTCAACTGCAGCTTCCTTATTCATCTCGTTGGTAATTTGCTGCTGCTCTTCTTCAGAAAAGTTAAATTTATTCTCGTCACTCATATTTTACCCGTATTCTTCTCCAAAATTGGCTTTTACGTTTTGAAGTACTTTTTTAATATCCTGTTCTTTTGCTTTAGGAAAGATAAGTAAAACTTCGTCTTTATCAACAATTATATAATCTTTTAGTCCGTCTATAACCACAAGTTTATCTTGTTTAGAGCGAATCATATTGCCGTTAGCATCTTCTAACAATGTTTTCGCATTCACTACAGCATTATTGTCGTCGTCCTTATCTAATTTATCATAAAGACTTCCCCATGTTCCCAGGTCATTCCAATCAAAAGTGGCAGGTATAACGAATACATTATCACTCTTTTCCATCAATGCGTAATCAACAGAGATATTTTCAGCTTTTTGATAATTCTCCTTTATAAATTCATCTTCAAGTTCTGTATTATAGACAGCGTAACCGCTTTCGAACAATTCAAATAATTTTAGTTGATTGCGCTTAAAGGCGGAAATAACTGTTTTAGCACTCCACATAAAGATCCCAGCATTCCATAAAAAATTACCTTGACTTATAAAGGATTTTGCCGTTTCGTAATCTGGTTTTTCTCTAAATTGGCTGACTTGCTTTATTTCTGTTGTTGCCGTTTTATCGTATTCAACATAACCATAACCTGTATTAGGAAATGTTGGAGTAATACCCAAAGTCATTAAGGCATCATTAGATTCGCAAAAGTCAAACGCTGTTTTCACGTTATTAGAAAAGGCTTGCTCATCTTCAATCCAGTGGTCACTTGGTGCCACAATCATTACAGCATCTTCGTTTTCTTTCTGAATCTTTAAAGCGGCATAAAGTATACAAGGTGCCGTATTTCGCATGGCAGGTTCTAAAACCACTTGTCGTTTTGTAACGTTTGGTAATTGTTCAAAAACTAAATCATTATAGCGCTCGTTAGTTAATATGAATATATTCTCTTCAGGGATTAATTGTGCTAACCTGCTAAATGTTTTTTGTATCAAGGTATCACCAGTTCCAAGCATATCATGAAACTGTTTTGGAAAATCTTGTGTACTTACTGGCCAAAATCTTGAACCTACTCCTCCTGCCATTAATATGGCGTAATAATTTTTATTTTTGCTATCCATCATTCAACTTATGTTTTTATCTAAAACCTCTACTTCTGCATTTGGGTTAAACAAATATAATTTACCCGAGTTAATTTCTAAACATTCGTAGCGTTTTCTTCTTTTATTTCCTTTTTTAAAGACTCTACCATTGTAAAGTTTAAAGGTTGTATTCAAAGGTACTTCAAATACGTACGTTTTATCGTTACTTTCGTCAAATTGCTTTAAGGCAAAGGCGAGCTGCGTGTCTGTATCGCTAGATGCCTTTGGATTTTTAAAATGTTTCGCTAATAAAGGTAGTAATTCTGAAGGAAAAATTTCTGGATGCAAAAATGGTAGCATTAAATGCTGAAAGGTTTGCTTCCACTCTCTTCCATGTGGCTTTATAAAACGTCCATAAGTTTGATAAGCCTCATAATGTGCAATTTCGTGAAGTAATGTGATTAAAAATCGATACGAATTGAGGTTAGCGTTTACCGTAATCTGGTGTTGACCATTTGGTAACTCCCTATAATCACCATGACGTGTTTTGCGCTCATTCTTAACTTTTACTATTAAATTATCAATAGCCAAAAGTTTAGCAATCATTGGTTGTGCCGCAGTAGGAACAAAATTTAAAGGCTGTGTTTGCATTGATGTAAAAATAAGGGTTAAATTATTATTTTTTCACTCTTTTTCTAATCAAAATAAAAGCTACCATTCCGATAACAATAAAAGGCCAAATATAGACTAATCCAATAAAAACTAATTTTAAGACATCCCAACCAGAAGTAAAACCTTCTTTTATTTCAGCTATAAACGTTTTCTTGTAGTGCTCTGGTTCCTCTTTGTATTCTACGGTTTCATACAAATCGATTTGAATGGTGCTAAACGCCACCTTATTTGTTAAGTATTTAATTTGACCTTGACTTGATTCAATTTCTTCTTGAATACGTTGTAGTTTTTCTTCAACATCTAATAAATCTTCCACACTATTGGCTTTAGATCTAAGAATGTTTTCGTAGCGTTCCTTAACTTCTAGTTTAGTTTTCAAACGCGCTGTAACATCTATAAATTCTGAAGTAACGTCTTTGGTCGTTATATTTTCATACGCTATAAATTCAGCAACACTACTTATGGAGTCCATGATAATATCAAAATCCTTGGAAGGCACTTTTAATGTGAATCGATTCTCTTTTTTATATAGATTATTTTCAAATCGTAAATCTGAAATATAGGAATTATAAGCCTGAGAAATACGTTTTACCCGTTCCGTAGCAATTTTTACATTTTTTACTTTGTATCTTACATTAGCTGATTTTATAATTTTTAAATTTTTCAATTGTGGTTTAGATTTGCTCTCAAATTCGACGTCATCAGTTTTAATCGCTTCAAAATCCGTTTCAACATCTACACTTTTTAAAGCAAAGTTTTCGGATGATTCGGATTGCTGGCATGCAACTAAAAGTATCGCTATAGCACATAAGATTAATGTTGTTTTTAATGATTTACGTTTCATAATGTTTTATTTTTAAGATTTCAATCAAATCTATATGAAGACACGAATCACTAGTTGTAAAGCTGTTGTAAAGCCATTGTAAAACACTTACACTATTAAAAATCAAGTATCTAAAAACAACCACCTATTGATATCTAAGGACTTAAAACTTTTCACTTCTCTTAAAGAATTGGTTATAAAAACATTTCTTAAGTCTCATAATGCGCCTAAATCGGTTAAAGATTGGAGTGGAAATGAAATTGTATTGTTTCAAGAAGATTTATTAGATAGTGTAAAAGCAAGAGTCAGTGAAAAATGGTTTTACACCTATTTTAAGAATGATGCTGATAAGTTACCGAGAATAGACATGCTTAATTTACTAAGTACTTATGTTGGTTTTAAAAGTTGGTCAGATTTTAAAATCAAGAATAGTAAATCCGCTAATCATAAAACGAAAACATTAAAATTCTTTGTATTCCCCATACTGCTATGTATAATATTAGGTGGTGTTTGGATCATGAACAGAAGTCACACCTATACAATTTGCTTTATTGACGATATTAAAGGACAACCTATTAATACTATAGGTTTAGACATAAAAATATTGAACACCAATGACACTCCAACATATATAAAATCTGATACTAGCGGCTGTTTCAATTATACAACCAAAGCAGATTATATAAAATTTGTAGTACAATCTCCTTATCATAAAACAGACACCATTGTAAAATCTATTAACAACATTAACAATGGTAACATAAAATTAAATACAGATGATTATGCCTTGATGCTCAATTATTATTCTAGTAAAAATATCATAGATTGGAAAGCACACAGAGCGAATCTTGACACTATTTTTTCTAAAGATGCATTGATTTATCAAATCTTTCCCAATAATGTAGGTATAGAATTATATACCAAAAATGAATTTATTAATAAACTCACAACTCCTACTAAAAGTTTAAAACACATGAAAATTTTAAGCAAAACTTATAGTAATGGTAAAATTGTGAAACTTAAATTTATTGTAGAATGAAACGCTATTTAACTCTTTTAATTCTCGTATTATTTAGCTGTAATACTGCTACTAATGAGAAATCTATGGAACACTCAGAAATGGATGATTCAGAAATAAACGCCATAAGTGCTTTGGATATTGAAAAATCAAATTTCAATGAATTGAATCTAATTGAAGAAAAACTACAAGACAGTTATGATTTGGTTTACTTAACTGAAAAGAATTCAGATTTTGAGACGACTAAACTATCTAGTTCAGTAATTATTAAGAATTTAATTTTAGACAACTTAGACAACCATAATTTTCCCACAATTACTGACATACAACAAATAGGAAACCTAGAATCCTTAAATGATTCTATTACTCATATTAATTTCAGATATATTTTAAAACAGGGTAATTCCGAAATAAAAGACACACTAAAAGCTATCATGCATAAGCAAAACGTAACTATTGAAGGGCAAACTAAAACTTCAATTAAAATTGATTTTACGAGCTATAAGGATTAATTATTCACCACAATCATTTTAGAATACGCATTCACTTTCAACAAATATAAACCTGTTTCTGCAGCCGTTAACTTTATAGTCGTTGTGTTTGTTAGTGCATCATAACGTCTACTTTGTAGTTCTAATTTTCGTCCTCCCATATCAAATACCTGAATAACATCATTTGAATTTGTACTCGAAATATTTAGTTCTCTATTCGTGGTTGGGTTTGGGTACACTCCAATTTCTGAAGTTACTTCATTAATATGTAAAACCTCTCCTTCAAAATAAGGAATCGCAAAACTAAAGGTCGCTTCAGCTACAGCTTGACCAATAAATCGTCCAGGAATATCATCTGCAGGCGGGTGTATTCCTCCCCAAATTCGACTTAAACTTGTTTGATTGGATGCATCTCTATATGTTGCCCATTGCAAAACAACATCTTGTGATGGTCCTTCTTCAAACACCAAAAACTCATTCTTTTTTGCTACAAATTCTGCTATACCTCCTGGGAAGAATTCATCTCCCGTCATAAAGGTCATTAATTCAGAAGCTGTTCTAGAATATGTAGAATGCCCTGATACAAAGCCCGCAAAAGGAGGCGTTACAAATGTTGGTCTTTGGTAGGGATACCAATTTTCAGCTAAAATCCATCCGACTCCAGCTTGGTCTGTTTCTGTATTACTTATATAATCGTGACCTTTCCAAGTGTATAATTTTATTTTTCCAACGTTTATGTCTAAAACTCCAGCTAACGGATCACCTTCTTCAACCACTTCAATATAGCCATCAACTAATTCTATTCCAGAAACACTATAATTGTCTAGTGATGGATCGGTACTCTGACCTTGTGTTGCCATATACCGAAGTGCAGATATAGGTCTAATATAATCGTACCATCCTTTTATACTCCATGCTGAAATTGCTGCATCATGCATACCTCCTCCTAAAATAAAATAAGATTTTACATCCCATTCTAGCGGATCTAAAATATCACCTTCGCCTTTAAAACGCTTTTCAAATTGTGGATGATCGCTCACATAATTCAACAAGGTAAACCAATGACCTGGTGGAGTTTCAGAGTCTGGACCATCTGCCCAAAATTCAGCTAACACTCTGGTATAATCACCACGAGGCACCATATTAGACGCGTATGGACTTCCTGTAACCGGATTGATGGCATGGCCTTGACTATTTGCACCACCTTCAATAAAATCATAATAATCTGGATAATCATTAAAGCTCATAGGAAATGAACTTATATCCACATTCCCGATAGACTTAGGTGATATGTCCCACATGACATTATCAGTGGGGTCTAAATGCGATTGCCATATTGACACCATAGAGAATCCCCATTTATAAGCTTCACTTTCTGAAGTATTTTCTGTCGTGCTTATATATGGTGGATCTGAAGGGTCATGATACACATTATATATGTCTCCATCTCTATCATATGCAATTTTATCTTCATCGGTTAAAGCAAAAGAAGATACATTACCCCATTCTGGACTTAAAAACGGAGGCACACTACCATCTATAATATTCCCGCTTTGGTCAATATAAGTCTCTAAGCTTAATGGCTCCCATCTATTTGGATCGTTAATTGGAGGGTGAGTCAGCAAATCTAAAGCATAAGGTGCATTTACAGGTTCATAATAAGCATTATTATACCCTGAAGCCTCTCTTGACCCATCTTGCAAACCATAATCTATTAACGTTTGCGCAACATAATTACCTAAAGCTGCTGCTCTCCCATTTTCATAAAGCAAGGATGAATATGTCATATTATAGCCCAATTTATCCATTAACAAATCGAATCTCGCTTGAGTAACTTCAACATTTGGAGAATTTTGAAAACGATGAGATAACAGACGGTACATCGCAAAACTTATAGCAATTTTTTGAGATTCTTCTTTACTTTCTGCTGGAATAAAATCGTCTAAAGTACTGCTAAATCCATGTACAGTATTTCCTATTAAATAAGGAGCAGCAACGTCATCATAAATGGCCCAAATATCATACATGGCAACGCTTGTATGAAATAAGTTTCTAGCATGAATAGTTGGTCTTGCATAGTCCTTTCTAATTGCTTCGAGCAGCGCCTCATTCCATAAACGCGCTATAGATATATCTTCAGGAAGATTATCAACTCCTAAACTTACTTGAATTGAGGTTTGCAAACTGCTACATTGTTCGCTAACTTCTTCAACTGACACTGTACCTGATTCTTCTAAATGCCATTTTACCGTTACAGTATCTGTTCCTTGACCACTCATTATCTCACCGCCTGAAACGACCCAATTTGCTGTAGATTCACTCCCTAGGCTATAATTATAAGTTTCAGTAGCTAAAAAGGAAGAAGCTAAACTTCCTGTTATTTCATTTGATTCTAGATATGTGCAAGTGTCATCTGACAAGGTTGCCTCTGGATTATAATTACAGGACAACGGGTCTGTACATCCATAAATCTTTTGACTGGGAATGATATTTAATTCTTGATAACCTTCACCCTCCGTCGCTTTTATAGTAGAATCAACGTTTAAATCAAGGTAGGTTTCAACTATACCAGAAGGCCATTTTATTTCCAATGAGAGTACATTATCTGCATCTCCCAAACCAAAATGAACAGCCTGTAAACTTTGTCCTAATACACCAACACCAGAATAATATCGTTTTAAAGCCCCATCTGCAGTTGTTAAGGTAACGATTGTACCTATCGCATCTCTATTAGAGATTGTGCCTTCTAATTGTAATTTAAAAAAGTGTGCCTCTGGAATTGTAGTGTCGAAATTTAAAGTTTTGTTTTCATATAAAAAAGAGGGCCCATTACTGTTGGTTAAAAATAAATCAACGTCACCATCATTGTCATAATCCCAATCAAGAGCTTCTACACTAATCGTAACTTCGTTTAAATGTAACTCAGAAGATACATCTTCAAAATTGTTTCCTCCATTGGCAAAACTACTTTTAAAATAAAAGTTGGGCTCTGCATATCTGTCTCCGAAATCATAGCCATTCGCTACAAATAAATCTTCGTCACCATCGAGATCAAAATCTGAAAATTTAACTCCCCAAGACCATCCAGTATTACTGAATGTAAACTCACTTGCCATTTCTGTAAATGTATTGTCACCATTATTATCGAGTAGAAAATTCTGATCTATAGTCGTTACTAGTACATCAAAATCACCATCCTTGTTATAATCACTCATGGCAATACCCATATCATCTCCCATCGTATTTGCCCCATAACTCAAAGCTTCATCGGTAAATGTATTACCATTATTATTTATATATAGATAATTAGCTTTACTTAAATCATTTGAAACCAATAAATCCATAAAACCATCTTCATTAAAATCGAACGGTAGTGCGGTAAAACTCGCTCTACCTTCAGTAGTAAAAAGCCCGGTTGCCATTGTAGCATCCGTAAACGTTTCATTACCATTATTTCTATAGAACTGGTTACTACCACAACCATTCCAGTCATTAATATAAATATCTAACAAACCGTCATTATTATAATCAAACCAAGTTGCGCCAGTATATCGACAAAACAAAGTGGGCTGAAAACCTGCACTATCGGTAATATTTAAAAATGTTCCATCTCCTAAGTTTTTCCATAATTGCAGTTTAAGTGAATTTGTTAAAAATAAATCTGGAAAGCCATCATTATTAAAATCTCCCCAAAACGCACCGCTTTTGTTACCGTCTAACCCAAAATACTGACTACCTCCTTCTTCTTGAGTTAATAAATCAACAAAACCTGCTACATCGGTGACATCTGTAAACGTGCCATCATTATTATTTTGAAACAAGCGGCTGAATGTTTTAGGACTACTGGGATCATCTTTCGCCTTTGCAACCACAAATACATCTAAATCATTATCCCCATCATAATCTGCAACGGCTACTCCATTATTATCCTCAAGAACACTCAGACCAACAATATTTTCTACATGATTAAATACCTGAGTATATCCATTTTCAATCATAAAAATCATTAGTAAAATAATGATACCGTATAGTTTTAGATCGTGTAGTTTTTTAACCATATGACATTTTTTTTATAAATATAAAAATTAGCTTTAACATTCCATTAACTTTTACAATAATAACACAGGATGGTATATTCGGACAAGCTAATTACTATAGACTTCAGACACATTTTAATCCGTTAATAAATACAATGACGATCTTGAACTTTAGCTAAAAAAACGTTAACTTAGCTAGACGCTATTTAATACTCAAAATTATGGCATTTATTGACTATTACAAGATTCTTGGAGTAGAGAAAACTGCTACCAAAGCCGATATAAAAAAAGCCTACCGAAAATTGGCGAGAAAGTATCACCCGGACTTAAACCCCAACGACAAAGACGCTGAATTACAATTTAAAAAAGTTAACGAAGCTAATGAAGTATTAAGTGACGATGAAAATCGAAAAAAATACGATCAATACGGAGAAAATTGGCAACATGGTGAAGCCTACGAGCAAGCTAGAGAACAGCAGAAACAACAACGTCAGTCTCAACAACACTATCAACATTCGTCAGGCTCTCAAGGTTTTGGAGATGGTGACTACTCCGATTTCTTTGAATCCATGTTTGGAGGTGGGTTTGATAACAGAAGTAGAACTACAAAGTTTAGAGGTCAAGACTTTAATGCGCAATTACAATTAGACCTAAAAGATGTTTATATTATAGAAAAACGCGTATTAACAGTTAATGGAAAAAATATACGCCTAACCATACCTGCCGGAATTACCAATGGTCAAATCATTAAAATAAAAGGTAAAGGTGGAGAAGGTAGAAATGGTGGACCTCATGGAGATTTACTAATAGAATTCATTATTACCAACACTACTGCTTTTAAACGTGACGGATCCAATTTATATAAAACGGTAAATCTCGATTTATACAAAGCGGTTCTTGGAGGAGATGTTACGATTGACACATTTGATGGTAAAGTAAAATTGAATTTAAAACCACTCACACAAAACGGTACTCAAGTAAAACTGAAAGGTAAAGGCTTTCCTGTTTATAAGAAAGATGGACAATTTGGTGATTTGTATATTACCTATAACATTGAATTACCTAAAAAACTGTCCGATAAAGAAAAAGAACTTTTTGAAGAACTGGCAAAATTACAATAGCTATGCAAAACTCACATCTCATACCGTTACCTAGTCTATGTACGCATTACCAAATTGAAATGTCTTTTTTTAATGGATTAAATGACTATGGACTAATTGAATTTATTAGTGTAGAACAGACCTACTGCATACATCAGGACAAAATTGCAGATTTAGAAAAAATGATTCGCTTGCATCAAGATCTTCAACTTAATTTTGAAGGCATCGATACTGTTTTTAACCTTTTAGAAAAAATCGACTATTTGAAATCTGAATTAACACTGACTCAGAATAAACTTAAACGGTTTGAAGACCTCTAAATCGGACTAAGGAGTAGAATTAGAAACCTGCAACACTTTGCCGTTATAATATTTGTTTCCTGTTAAAGCAAAATCTTGAATATATCTCGCCATTTCTATAGCTGTCGTTGGTGCTATGTAGCCAGGAAATGCTTCTTCTAACATTTCGGTTTGTACTGCTCCTAACGCTAATACATTAAATTGTGGTCCCGTTTCCTTAAACTCTTCCGCTAATAATTCGGTCATTGTAATTACAGCTCCTTTACTAGAACTGTAAGCTGATAAGCCTGGGAATTTCATACTGCCTTGAATACCTCCCATGGAGCTAATGGTCACCACATGACTATCACCTTGCATAAATGGTAAAACCGTACGCGTTAATTCTGATACACCAAACACATTGGTTTGGTAAATTTTTTGAAAATCTTTAAAGGTAGTTTCAGCAAACGGTTTGTTAATAATGGCACCCGCATTATTGATTAAAACATCAACATGCTTCCATTCGTTTTTAATAAAGTCGGTTACTTTTTGATAATCAGCATCATTACATAAATCGAATGCAAATGATGAAATATTGTCAAAATGCAGATTCGTTATTGGCTTTGCATTTCGAGATAATGCTAAAACGTTATGACCTAGATTAGCTAATAAATGAACCAATTCAAACCCTATTCCACGACTTGTTCCTGTAACTATTATATTTTTACTCATCATTTAAAACAATTTCCTTAGTTGCTGTATTACTCATTTTCTCTATGCCAGGAATAATCCTATTAATTAAATCTGCCATGTGCTGATAATCCAATTTGTCAGCTTCATCATCAACATGATGATAATAATCGTAATTAGATAAGTCGCAGGACGAAATGGTGTGACAAGGAAGCTTAAATGCATCATAAAATGCGAAATTATCGGATTGTCGGAACAAGTTATACTTTTTTGAAATTTCTGAAAACCCCAGTATATTAGACCCTAAGTACTCATTCATTTTACTCGCCATATTAGATTTACCATAGCCTGTAACGAAAGCAACATAATCTCTATCTACAAAAGGTACACCAATCATTTCCATATTCACCATGCTATAGAGATCTAAATTTTCTGACTTTAATTTCTCTGCCAAGTGTTTAGAGCCTAACAATCCTTTTTCTTCAGCTGAAAAAAATACAAACATCAAACTGCGTTTATTGTTCTTTTTAGCCGCAAAATATTTTGCCATAGCCAAAACAGAACTTGTACCTGCCGCATTATCATTCGCACCATTAGCGATAGAATCATTTTCTACTATTTTCTTTGAAATACCGATATGATCATAGTGCGCACCAATAATGACAAATTCATCTTTTAAAACCGCATCATTGCCTTCTATGACGCCAACAACATTGAAAGCGTCTAATTCACCAACCTTAAATGGGTCTCTATACGTTTCGAAATATGGCTTTACATTATATGACTTTAATTGATTTTCTAAATAATGTGCTGCTTTATCAATACCTTCAGAACCCGTATCTCGACCAATTAATTCATCAGATGCCAAATAAGTCACCATAGATTCTAATTCTGTACTGGTAATGCTAATTGACTCGGACTCAGATTTTACGCTAGTTTTACAGCTATAAATAAGTAATACAATAAAAAATGGGATAAATCTCTTCATAAAATAAATTTGTGTTTAAATATAAAAAATCCTGATTCGAAAAATTATCAAATCAGGATTATATTATTTAGATTCTTGGCTACGCTCAGATTGACATTTTTTTATACTAACATTGTTACTGGGTTTTCAATATACCCTTTTAATGTTTGAAGGAATTGTGCTCCTGTTGCTCCATCTACAGTTCTGTGATCACAAGCTAAGCACAGTTGCATGGTATTACCGACAACAATCTGTCCGTTTTTAACCACTGGTTTTTCAACAATATTTCCAACAGATAAAATAGCTGAATTAGGTTGATTGATAATAGATGTAAAACTATCAATACCAAACATTCCTAAATTAGAAACGGTAAATGTACTACCTTCCATTTCATCTAATGCTAATTTTTTATTTCTAGCTTTACCTGCAAATTCTCTAACAGCGGCACCAATTTGAGGTAAGCTTTGCTCATTCGCAAATTTAACTACAGGTACTAATAAACCATCTGGTACCGCAACTGCTACACCAATATGTACGTGGTTGTTTAGTTGCATTCTATCATCAAACCATTGCGAGTTGACTTGCGGATGTTGCTTTAAAGCTAAAGCACATGCCTTTACAATCATATCGTTGTATGAAATCTTAGTGTCTGGAATAGAATTATACTGCATTCTAAATGCAATCGCGTTCTCCATATCAAACTCCACATTTAAATAATAATGTGGTGCTGTAAATTTGGATTTCGCCAAGTTTTTAGCAATCGCTTTACGCATATTAGAGTTTGGTACCTCATCAAAATCTTCTTGACCAGTGGCAACAAATTTACCGACGGAAGCTCCTTGAGCAGCAGGTGTAAAGTTTTCGATATCTTTCTTTACAATTCTACCGTTTTCGCCTGTTCCTTTAACTTGACTCAAATTAACTCCTTTTTCATCAGCCATTTTTTTAGCTAACGGAGATGCAAAAATACGTCCTGAAGTAGCCGTTTCTTTCGAAACGGAAGGTGCTGCTTTAGGAGCCTCCTTCTTTACGTCTGCTTTCTTAGGTTCTGCTTTTGGAGCCTCTTTTTTAGGTTCTGGTTTTGCTTCTTTTTTAGCTTCACCATTATCTAATTTAAAGTTTTTTGCGATACTAGAGACATCAGTTCCTTCAGGACCAATAATCGCTAATAATGAATCTACCTTAGCCGATTCACCCTCTTCTAAACCAATAAATAATAAGTGTCCTGATTGGAATGATTCAAATTCCATGGTCGCCTTATCCGTTTCTATTTCAGCGAGAATATCTCCTTCTTCAACCTCATCACCAACTTTCTTTAACCATGTGGCAACAGTCCCTTCTTCCATGGTATCACTTAAACGTGGCATGGTCACCACAGTAACTCCTTCTGGTAATTCAGAAGTCTCACTAGGCTCTTCCTCTGAAGATGCTTCAGCTGTACGCTCAGCCACCTCTTCTTTTTCATCAGCTGCTTCAGTAGCACTTCCATTTAAATAGCTAGAAATATCTTCACCTTCATCACCAATAATGGCTAAAAGCGTATCTACTTTTGCGGTTTCACCTTCCTGAATACCAATATGCAATAGCGTTCCTTCGTTAAAAGATTCGAACTCCATAGTTGCTTTATCAGTTTCAATTTCAGCTAAAATATCTCCTTCTTCAACTTTGTCACCAACGTTTTTTAACCAAGAAGCAACTGTTCCTTCCTCCATGGTGTCACTTAAACGTGGCATATTTATTACTTCTGCCATAGCTTACTTAATTTTGTGGTCTATAAATGGGTAATCTTCTTGTTCGTATACAACATCGTACATCACATTCTTTTCAGGATATGGAGACTCATCTGCGAATTTCTCACACTCCGAAACAAGTTGCTTCACTCTCTTATCAATAACTTTTAAATCTGCTTCTGAAGCATATTCATTTTCAAGAATAATATCTTTCACTTGTGTTATTGGGTCAATTTTTTTGTACTCAGCAACTTCATCTTTTGTTCTGTAGTGCTGTGCATCAGACATGGAGTGACCTCTATAACGGTAGGTTTTAACCTCTAAGAACGATGGGCCACCACCTTTTCTTGCACGTTGGATAGCTTCATCAAAAGCTTCAGCAACTTTAATAGGGTTCATACCATCTACTGGTCCTGAAGGCATATCATAGCCAAGACCAAGCTTCCAAACATCTGTATGGTTTGCTGTACGAGCAACCGAAGTTCCCATGGCATAACCGTTGTTTTCACAAACAAATACAACGGGTAAATTCCAAAGCATTGCTAAGTTAAATGTTTCGTGTAATGAACCTTGTCTTGCAGCTCCATCACCAAAACAACAAATCGTTACAGCATCTTTATCGTGATATTTATCACCAAATGCAATACCTGCACCTAAAGGAATTTGTCCACCTACAATACCATGACCACCATAAAAACGATGTTCCTTTGAGAAAATGTGCATAGATCCACCAAGACCTTGCGACGTTCCTGTTGCTTTTCCAAACAATTCAGCCATCACACGCTTCGGGTCAACACCCATACCAATTGGTTGAACGTGATTACGATATGCGGTAATCATTTTGTCCTTGGTTAAATCCATAGCATGTAAAGCACCTGCTAATACCGCCTCTTGTCCATTATATAAATGAAGGAATCCTCTAACTTTTTGTTGAATGTAAACTGCGGCAAGTTTGTCTTCAAACTTACGCCAGAATAACATGTCCTCGTACCACTTTAGGTAAACTTCTTTGGTTATTTTTTGCATTTCTTGATGAGTTCTTTAAATCGAATAACAAAAATAACACTTTAGACAATAATGAAGAAGTAGTATATCGTAAAAAAAAAGAAGATTACTGATTTTTTTTCAACAAATAGCTTATAATACTGAACTTTCAAAAAGAAGTGGTAATAAATTAGCTAAGGAGTTTGATTTTACCACCTTGCCTTGCGCTCCCATGAAGTATATTTCAATGGGTTGATCTTGTTTTATTTCGTATTCTGCAATTGATTGTCGGCAAGCTCCGCATGGCGGAATCGGTTTATCCGTAACTTGGTTTTGAGATGAAGCTGTGATAGCCATTTTTAAAATTTTGGCCTTTGGATATTTTGCACCTGCATAATATATAGCTGTACGTTCTGCACATAAACCAGAAGGAAAGCATGCATTTTCTTGGTTACTTCCGATAACCACAATACTATTATCGAGTAAAATAGCAGCTCCTACATTAAATTTTGAATAAGGTGCATAAGCGTTATCTCTAGCTTCTATTGCAGTATTCATTAAGTTCTGAATGGCTTTAGGAAGCTCGTTCATATCATCATAGACTTGTAATGTGGTTTCTATTTTGACTTCCTTCATAGTTTGCTGTTTATTTTAGACAAAAAAACTATTGCTTTTAATAAACAATAGTTTTTGATATCTCAATTTAGTAATAAATTTTAATATTCATCATATTCTCCATCACCAAAATTAAAGGTTAGAGAAAAACGTAAGGTGTTTTCTAACGGACTCTGAATTTTAGACGCTGAAAATAAATAGGATAGATCGACATTTATAGTTGTGTATTTAAATCCTGCTCCAAGGGCAAAAAACTTACGTGCACCTTTATCATCTGCTTCGTTAAAATATCCTGTTCTAAATGAAAAATTATCTTGATAAGTGTATTCTGCACTCAGTGCCCAAGTAAATTCTCTAAGCTCTTCACTGAAACCTCCTGGAGCATCACTAAACGACTGAAAAACACCATTTAAAAAACTAACATCAGGATCTTGACCTTCCATTATAATATCAGTATCACTAATAGGATTATCATATTCTTCTCCCTCATCGTACATCCCATTTCCATTCTCATCGTCGTAGTTATATTCTTTACCATAAATAGGAGGCGTAGGCACCAAATATTTAGTCACTTCACCTGTTACTGACAGTGTATTATATTGATCAAATATAAAATCAAAACCTGCACCTAATCTTAAATTTGTTGGCTGAAACACATCATTACCACCATCATCATATTTAAATTTCGGACCTAAGTTTTGAATGGCAAAACCAGCTCTCCAACGGCCATTAAAATCATTATAAGCTTCTTCCTCACTTTGGTAATACCCTGTAATATCAGCACCAAATGTGCTTCCTGGTTGTGCATTAGAGTCCACCTGACCAATTCTTAATGCAGATCTCATATAACGCAAGCCTACAGCCATAGAAAACTGATCACCTAGTCGTAAGGTATACGCACCATCAATTGCATACTCATTAGGTTTTACAGCGGTACCTTGATCATTAGCATCTTGAGTTAACACAATTTCCCCTAAAGAAAAATACTTAAGACTTACAGAAAAAGCACTGAAATCATTTATTCTATTAAAATAGGTCACATAACTCAAGGAAATGTCGTTTACCAATCGTGTTAAATAGGGGGTGTATGTTAACCCCACACCTTGCTTCGTTTCAGAAAACACATATTTTGCAGGATTGTATTGTTGTGAAAACCCATCTACAGAAGTTGCAACTCCCATATCTCCTAAAGAAGCCGATCTCGCATCTGGAGCAATTAACATAAAAGGCAAACCTGTGGTGATAACTCTACTATCATTAGAGTTTGGTATTATTACAGTACCATCTTGGGCAAAAGCGTTACCAAGTGTAACAAGAGCCATTAAGGCTATAATCTGTTTCTTCATGTTCTATTTTTGAAATATTAATACCACTTCAATAGTATTAATGCGTTAGCAAATATAATTTATTATTATAGTATGACAAGTTTTTGAATTTTTTCAACTTGTTTATTTAAACGGTTAGATTTTACTTTTAGTTTGTAGACATACACCCCTTTTCCTATTTTATCTCCAAAATCGTCTCTCCCATCCCATACAATGTTTCGAGATAATGAAGAAGAACCATTGGAACAGCATGCGTCAGCACTAGTCTGACCATTTAAAGTCCTTACCAACTTACCACTAATTGTAAAAATTTGAACAGAAACATCTAAAGGTTCTGAACTGTTGTGATTAAACCAGAACTCTGTGTAGCTGACAAACGGATTGGGATAATTTAAAACATTATTAATAATTAATTCTTCATCCTCATCAAAAACCATAAACTGAAATTCTGCCGTAGAAGAATTATTATAAACATCCCATGCTTTTAAAGTCAGCGTATGTAATCCAGGCTCTAAATCTCTAAACGGATACGACACTGTTCCATTTGTATAATCATCCACGTCGGCTTGATAATAGTTATTTAATACTATTGGGTTCGTTTCATCACCATCAATAATAGCTGTTATATCATGTCCAATTCCACTTGCGGTATTAATACCATTTTCATCATGAAGTTTTGCTAATAGAATCGGTGACTCGTTTGTGATACCACCCGAAACAAAGTTTTCATCATTCATATATAGAGTAATAACCGGTCCTATATCATCCGAAGGCGCATCTTCATTAATGCCTCCAATTTCAATATCAAAATTAGAACCAGCTTGGTCAGAAACCGGATTTGTTGTTTGCGCATAAAAACTCACTTTTCCATTACCGACAGGAATACCGATATCTTTTGGCACTATAAAATCGAATTCAAATACCCCATTCACAACACTTGCCTGACCTTTAAAAATGGTCTCTCCTAATGTATTAAAATCCATCACAATAAGCTCTCCATCAGTATCTGTAACTCCATCATTAGCTAAAGTTTGACGTTCAATTTCCTTATCGAAAACGGTAGCAGTTAACGTTCCGTTATAATTAGATAATAAATTACCATTTGCATCCACAACTTCACCGGAGAGTTTAGTGTAGCTCAATGCTTTTAAAACATCTAAGGACTGTGTAATTTCTACATCATTTACCTTTGTTAATCTTATATCTGGTTCAGCAAAGGCGAGTTTCATGGCAGGATCTCCAATAAAAAACACCAATCGTTTTTGACTAGATCCTGATATATTAGCATCTGTTTTGGTCAATCGCAGTGCTTCACCCATAGATACATAATCGCTAGATCCAAAAGCGAATAAATAATCGTCTAAAACTTCATTAAGGGATTCACCTACCGACACTATTATTTGACGTGTTGTAGTAATTAACCCAATAGCACCTCCATTTGTATTCCAAAAGGTATATTCCCCTGCTGTTTCTCGATTAGGATCATCAAACTTGGTATATTCACAAGTTACTGTGATAAACAAATTATACTTACATATATTATTAATGTCTTGAGAATCGATTTTATCAAAGATTCGTTCTTTAGCTATTCCATCTTCACCTCCATGTCCAAAATAATTAACGACTAAAGCTCCAACTTCAATGGCATCCTTTATAGCATCATTTACTTTAGGGTACCTATTTCCTGCAGCTGAAGATTCTTGCTCAAAGGCATCCGAATGTATTTTTATAACATTTAAAAATGGCTTTTCTTCATCTAAAGTCGTTCCTAAATCATCTGTAGTCTGCTGTAGTCGTTGCTCCCAAGCTTCATCCACATCATCAGAAATAAGTAATATATTATTTCTCCAACTCCCATAAGATTCCGGCTGGTAATAACTATTTATTTTATCTACCATCTCTGTAGCACGCTGTAAATCTTCGGCTAAAATTCTACCAACAGCAATATCCATACGATCTGAAGTTGTCATCCCTCCTTCATTATCATCTAGCATGGCGTAAAAATCATCTGAAACAAAAGAGCTTGTTAAACTAAAACTGGTATTGGTGTACCACGAAGGCACTAAGTTGGTGTTATTACTTATTCGGTTTTTATAATCGTAAGAACCATCACCAAATAAACAAAGGTATTTTAAACGCTTACTAGGCGTACTAGCATTATCATAGACATATTTAATAAAATTACGTAATGCTGCAATATCTTGGCTACCTGTGCTAAACTCATTATATACGGTTTGTAAATCAACCACCTTAACATTAAGATCATATTGATCTCTATTAATCTGAGCTAATCGTTCCGCTTGTGATATTAAAATAAATGGAGATAAAATGATGTAATCAATATCTTCAAACTGACCTTCATCGTTGGTAAAAATTGTGCCTTTTAAATTTTGATTCGTAACAGTTGTCCTAGAATCTGTTTTGGGCACATAAACGTTAGCGTTTGAAAAAGCGATATATGTTCTTTCCTCTCCGGATTGCGCTTTAAAGGATAATGTATTTGAATTATCAGAATTTTCAACCGCACTCACACTAAAGCGATCCGTTACATCCCAAATTTCTCTAATATTACTTGCGTTTGCAACATTATATTGTGCAATTCCCGGTGTTGTTATGACGTCCTTATTTTTAAAAACGAGTTGCTCTCCTTCATACCTTAAATCACGAGTGGCTTCAATATTTATATAATCGAGATAAGCATTTGCAGACGGATTTCCACTATTGTTATAATCAAAATCAACCGTAATAACATCCGATGTTATATTTTGTGATTGGTTATAAAGCGCTGACGTTCCTAAAACCGAACCTGTACTTATAGCACTTAAACTTAGATTAGCCACCTGACTACCATTAATTGTAACCTGCATACTTGTCACCACTTCGGATACTGAACCAACAGCTATTCTAAAATCTACAGGAACACTAGTGATCAGGTTTGGAAACTCAAACTCATAAGATCGCTGATTTTCAACATCAAAATCATCACCAAACCAACGTCTACCAAGTTTGGCAAGATTATAGTCATCAACCTCATAAAACTGATAGTCTTGAAAGGTATCAATTTCAATATTAGGTTCAGTGTCTATAGTAGGCATGTCTTGAATTCGTTTACCATCCCCAGAACTTACATTGACATAATAATAAGTCTTATCTGTGTATAAGTTTAAATTTGTATCACTCTCTTCACTATAGGTTTTAGGTCCTTCACCATAAAAAAGAATATAATCTGCATTATCAAAGCTTCCGTCATCCTCTCCAATAAATTTCACGGCATTTTCAACAACATCAAAAGGGTAATTCTCACTATTTTCTAGTGGCAACATACGTCCACCATTTCCATAAATTTTAATCGTTCTCGGATCTATTGAATTGGTATTAACTCCTAAATCATCAATAAAACTTTTAGATAATTTAAATATACCTGAGTCTTCAATATAAAAGCGATACCACTGCCCTGAGCTTAAAACTGAATTTGTAATTTCAGTCACACCCATCACACTATTCGTCAAACGACCTGAAACGACACTATAGTTAACAGTAAATGCTGTAATTTTCTTATAAACACCTCTATCCTTAATAATAGGACTTAATTCAAAGTAGAGACTATATACCCCTCTAGCATTTGTATTATATAAATTATACTTAGGTGCTGTTGGCACAAGTTCTGGGTTGAGGCCTTTTAAATCACTTGAAGAAATGGTCTCGTAAGCAACATTTGTTAGAACAACTGAATTTTCATCAATTTGACTCCCACTACTTTCCCATTGTGCAAAAAAGGTTAAACCGGTATTAGCATCATAATTAAAATGATTCTTATCAAAAGCAGGCACTTCAACCTTACTATAACCAGTATCTAAAGTTTCATAACCATCCCAGTTAATATCAAATTGTTTTTGCTGCCCGAAAGAAAGCATTGTAATTAAGAGAAAAGAGATTAAATAGCAATTTTTCATTGATTCATTTTCGTTTTTAGTCTCAATAAGAATTACAAGATATATCTATATTGTTAATTAACCTTATATTTCCCTATAGAATAACGACGATTAGAGAACGTTATTATGACGACACAATTTTTATTTCAAAAATACAACAATAAATTATTTATAGCCTCGTTATTAAAGGGCAAAATACATCGGTAAATTGAAAAATATCCGTTGTTATGCTCAAAAAAAAGGATGAAATGCACATTTTTTTACATTTAGACGTAAAAAATAGTTGTCAGTTTACCTTTAATTGTTATATTGCGACTCTAAAATTAAACGAGCTTACTTAAACGTATGGATATGAAACATGTCTCAAACCTAAAATTTTTAATAGCAGTAACGCTTTGCGCCACAATTGTGAGCTGTAATCGTTCTTCTAATTCTGGCAACGTAGATAGTGCCACAGGCTGGAAAATCAACGACAAACAAGGTGGTTTTCAGTACAACACCCAATTTAAAGAGCAGGAAACTCCTCCGGGAACTGCATTTGTAGAAGGTGGAACTTTTACAATGGGTAAAGTACAAGATGACCCAATGCACGATTGGAATAACACTCCAAATCAACAGCATATACAGTCATTCTATATGGATGAAACTGAAGTTACTAATGTAAATTATCTATTTTACTTAGATTACTTAAAAAATGTGTACCCACCAGACGATCCTAACTATGCTTTAATATATAAAGGAGCACTTCCTGATACATTAGTATGGAGAAATCGTTTAGGTTATAACGAAATGATGACTGAAAACTATTTACGTCATCCTGGTTATGCAGATTATCCTGTAGTTGGTGTTAGTTGGATCCAAGCAGTTGAATACGCTAATTGGAGAACTGACCGTGTTGCAGAATTATCGTTACAAGAAGCCGGTTATATTAAAAGAGATGCTCAATATACTGACGTAAGCGCAGAAAGTACATTTAGTACAGACACCTATATTAATGCTCCTTCTCAAACTTACGGTGGTAACACTGAAGTATTAGAGGGTGGTCAACGTAGACAACAAACGGATGCAGACGGAAACCCTATTAATGTTTATGCGAATAGAGAATCTGGATTGATTCCTGTTAAATACAGACTACCAACTGAAGCTGAGTGGGAATACGCTGCTTTAGGGATGAGTGAATTACGTCAGTACAACGTTTATAGAGGACGTAAAAAATATCCTTGGGATGGACAATATACAAGATCAGGAAAACGTGTTAACCGTGGAGATCAGTTAGCGAACTTTAAACAAGGTAAAGGTGACTACGGTGGAATCGCAGGTTGGTCTGATGATGGTGCTGATATTACTGCAGAAGTTAAAACATACCAACCTAATGATTACGGTTTATATGATATGGCTGGTAATGTTGCCGAATGGGTAGCTGATGTTTACAGACCTATTGTTGATGATGAATTCAATGATTTTAACTACTATAGAGGTAACGTGTATTCTAAAAACGCAATTAACGAAGATGGTACAGTAAAAATTGTAACTATTGACGAAATTGTTTACGACACATTATCTAATGGTAAAATTATTGCTAGAGATTTACCAGGTGAGATTGCAACAATTCCTGTTGATGAAGAAGAAACCTACTTAAGAACTAACTTCAGTCAAAGTGATAACAGAAACTTTAGAGATGGTGATAAGCGTTCTTCACGTTATTACAGAGAAAGTTTTGATGAATCTGATGGAAGTAAAAGCACAACGAGTAAAATGTACAACTCTCCAAAGCATAAAGTAGAAATGGATTCTACTGATGGAAAAATGATTAGAGAATATGACCAATCTAATAGCAGAACATCATTAATTAACGATGAAGTGAGAGTTTATAAAGGTGGTTCATGGAGAGATAGAGCGTACTGGATTGATCCAGCACAACGCCGCTATTTCCCACAAGACATGGCAACCGACTATATTGGTTTTAGATGTGCTGTTTCAAGAGTAGGATCTAAAAGTGAAGCTGGAGGAAAGAGACGTAATTAAAAAACGTTAAATAATATTTTAAAAAGTCCTGATATATTTATCAGGACTTTTTTATTTTAGACCTATGTAACGAGCCTGTTAAAACAATAACACGACTTCTCGAAGAAAAGCATGTAACAGCTCAAACACACTAAATTCACATTCATGAAAATAGACGATCTCTATCAAAAATTTAAGAGCTGTTCAACCGTATCCACAGACACTAGAAAACTTAAGCAAGACTGTATGTATTTTGCGCTTAAAGGGGATAATTTTGACGGTAATAAATTTGTCTCAAAAGCTTTTGAAGGAGGTGCTAAATTCTGTATTGTAGACGATTCTGATGCCGTTATAAATGATAATTGCCTATATGTTGATGATGTATTAAGTACGCTGCAAAAGCTCGCTACATATCATCGAAATGCGATCAAAATTCCTATTATATCTTTAACAGGCAGCAATGGAAAGACCACAACAAAAGAACTAATCAATGCTGTTTTAAGCACCACTTACAGTGTAAGAGCGACCATTGGAAACCTAAATAACCATATTGGTGTACCTTTAACCTTGTTAAGATTTTCCGAAGATTTAGATTTCGGCATTGTTGAAATGGGAGCTAACCACCAAAATGAAATAGAATTTTTATGTGGTATTGCACAACCCGATTATGGTTTAATTACAAATTTTGGCAAAGCACATCTTGAAGGTTTTGGTAGTGTTGAAGGAGTCATTAAAGCCAAAAGTGAATTATATGATTATTTAAAGCTACACAAAAAAACCGCATTTATAAATGAAGATGATGAAAAGCAAGTTATTCAAATTGGCAACTACACCAATACGGTATCATTTGGCAGTAGCTTAAATAATGAATACACAATTACTTTTGAAAGCGCAAAACCTTATGTTACATTATCACATGATGACGTTAAGATAGAAAGTCAGCTTATCGGTGATTACAATTACAGCAATATAGCCGTTGCCGTTGCTATTGGCAAACACTTTAAAGTATCCACGGCAAATATAAAAAAAGCCATAGAAGCTTATCAGCCCGATAATAACCGATCCGAGATTATTGAAAAAGGAACTACAAAGATTATTCTAGATGCTTATAACGCCAACCCTACAAGTATGATGGCTGCGCTTAAAAATCTAAAGCAATTACGTGCTGAAAACAAATTTCTGTTTCTCGGTGATATGTTTGAATTAGGAACAGAAGCAGAAAAAGAGCATCAGGCTATTGTGAATTTTATTGAATTAAATTTCGGAAAGGGAGTTTATATTATTGGCAAGAATTTCTATAAAACGATTACAAACAATTCTACTCAGAAGTTTTCAAGTTTTGAAGACTTACAACCTATTTTAAAGAATATTAACCTCAACAATTCGACGGTCTTAATTAAAGGCTCTCGTGGCATGGCTTTAGAACGAATTATGAATCATATTTAATTCCGGTATAAATTTCGCTTTGTTTTTAAACAAAAGATTCAAATACAATTTTACAAAACCATGCAAAATGTAATTAAATTAATCATTCACAAATTTAAACAGCTTGTCTTTAAATT
Organism: Winogradskyella psychrotolerans; assembly: GCF_018860545.1. Taxonomy (GTDB): domain Bacteria; phylum Bacteroidota; class Bacteroidia; order Flavobacteriales; family Flavobacteriaceae; genus Winogradskyella; species Winogradskyella psychrotolerans_A. The sequence goes on from NZ_JAHKPN010000031.1 coordinate 124,040, forward strand.
ATTTAAGAAGCCTAATGATCAATTACCTTATATTTTAATTTCTGTTCTTGCTATACTGATCGTTATTGCTAGCACGTATGTCTTTATTGAGTTAACAAGAAATTTAAAAACCACAACCTTAGCTCAATTCGATACCACTATTACAGACTATATACTTACACAACGAAACCCACCACTTACAAAGTATTTTATAGTCATTACTGATATTGGAGATGTTTATGGTTATCTATTTGTTTTTACACTTTGTAGCTTGGCTTTTATTTTGATTCTAAAGAAATGGACATATGCAGTACAACTTATCGTAGTGATATGCCTGGCATTGAGTTCTAATAGTATTCTAAAAAAATTAATAAATAGATCCCGACCAGAATTAGAACATTTGGTAACCATTGAAACCCTAAGTTATCCCAGTGGACACGCCATGACAGCAATGGCTTTTTATGGTTTTTTAATCTATCTCTTTTATCAATTTAAAATTAATTTAATTGTAAAACTCCTACTTATTCTACTTTTCTCGTTTTTAATAGTTAGTATAGGCATTAGTAGAATTTACCTTGGAGTACATTTTCCCTCAGATATAGTTGGAGGTTACATCGCTGGATTTATTTGGGTTATTCTTTGTGCCCTTATATTTAATATTATTAAAATGTATAGAAAAGAGATTAATGCTTAGTATAGGTTTTATCAGATTTTAAAAAATTACCATAAAATTAAATTTTTAGACTATTGACAGACCATAATAAAACCGTTTGAACATACATTCAAACGGTTTGATATTTTCACTTCTAAAAGCAGTTGTGTTTATTGATTATGATTCACCATCCATCCAATACCGTACTTATCTGTACAGCGACCAAAATAGCCCCATTCTCTTTCTAGATAATTATGATGTACTTGCCCACCTTTTGATAGGGACTCAAAAAGATTTTTCCCTTCAGTATTATCAGAAACTTCAACACTCATATGGATTTGATTACCACTATTAAGTGGTGTGTCTGGTGAAGCATCGTAAGCCATAAAATGAATATGCTTTCCTTTTAACTCAGCATGCTGAAGTTTATTTATATAAGACGCAGGAACGTCTATTTTTTTATCTTCATAAGTCTGACGGTTGATAATATCCGCATCAAATAAATCACTGTAAAATTTTAAGGCTTCTTCACAATTTCCTTGAAACGCTAAATATGCTTGTACTTTCATAATTTTTATAATTTTAATTCAACTATTTTCGAATCTCAATTTAAAATAATCCATAATGACACTTTAGCTGATTTAAAATTTTTAATTGCTCATTTCCATTATGATAAAAAATGAATTCAATTATTCTTAAACAAAAAAAAATCCACACGTACGTGCGGATTTTCTGCTTAATGTGGGTCATACTGGATTATTTACATTGATCCAGAATAAACCCACTTCTGCAAATAGAAAATCTTAATTCGCAACAAAGCGATTTCTATTTTTTTTGGATATAAAACACCTTAAAATCTATGATTTGGGTGTTTTACATCCAAAAAAAATCCACACTTCCGTGTGGATTTTCTGCTTGATGTGGGTCATACTGGATTCGAACCAGTGACTTCCACGTTGTCGACGTGACACTCTGAACCAACTGAGTTAATGACCCTTATTTTTAGTTTAAAAAAACATTTCGAGCCTATCGTAAATTAAAATAGGATTACATACCCCTTTACCAAATCACTCTTTCAAATACAATTCCCAATCGCTTAAGCGATACCAGAAATTTCACCTCCAAAAAAGCAACTCAAACAGTTGCCTTGTTACTTATTTGGAGCTAAAATCCCGATTTACAAAAGTAAACCGGGATTCTTTTTGATGTGGGCGACAAGGGATTCGAACCCCTGACCCCTTGGGTGTAAACCAAGTGCTCTGAACCAACTGAGCTAGTCGCCCTATTTATTAGGACTGCAAATATACTCTAGTTTTTAATATCTCAAAACATTTTTTTTAAAAAAAAATCAAATAATTTCTGCAACCACAAAAGTACTACCCCCAACATAAATCAAATCTGTTACTTTAGCGTTTGATTTTGCGCTAGTTAAAGCATCAACCACACTATTATACGTACGCCCTAGCAACTGATATTTTTTGAATTTATTTTTTAAAATTTCAGCATCTAGACCACGTTGCACATTCGGTTTGCAAAAATAATAGGTAGCATTAATAGGAAGCAAAGGAATTATGCTGTCTAAATCCTTATCATTAACCACCCCAAAAACGATATGAAGTTTGTTGAATGCTTCTTCTTGTAATTGTTTCATTACATAAACTAAACCTTCCTTATTATGAGCTGTATCACAAACAACCTTAGGTTCTGTTCCCAAAACTTGCCAACGACCTTTTAAACCCGTTTGAGCAGTAACATGTAAAAGTCCCATTTTTAAATGTTCTTCAGAAATTTTAAATCCAGATTCTCTTAAAACATGTATGGACTGTAAAACCGTTTTAATATTATGAATTTGATAAGCTCCTTTTAAATCACTTTCTAAAACAGTATCAATAATTTGATCTGCGAAATAAATGGGGGATTCTGCTTCCTTTGCTTTATTCTGAAATACAGCTTTAGTATCAACATGTGTTTCTCCGATAACAACAGGAATATTGTTCTTTATGATGCCTGCTTTTTCGCCAGCAATCTCAACCAGTGTATTTCCTAAAAACTGTGTATGATCAAAACCAATATTGGTAATTACAGATAATTCTGGTGTAATAATGTTTGTAGAATCTAAGCGCCCTCCTAGTCCAACTTCAATAATAGCAATATCAACCTTCTGCTTTGCAAAATAATCGAAAGCCATACCAACAGTCATTTCAAAGAAAGATAAGTGATTTGCTTCTAGAAAGGTTTTATAGCGTTTCACAAAACCAATAACGGATAGCTCATCAATCACTTTACCATTAATACGGATGCGCTCTCTAAAATCTTTTAAATGTGGAGACGTATATAAACCCACCTTATAACCTGCTTCTTGTAAAATAGACGCGAGCATATGGCTTGTAGATCCTTTACCATTAGTGCCACCAACATGAATAGATTTAAAGCGATCTTCCGGATGGTTTAAATGCTTCGCTAAACTAATGGTGTTCGTTAAATCCTTTTTAAAGGCTGAGTTGCCTTTATTTTGATACATTGGAAGTTGTTGAAACATCCAATTCACCGTATCTTGATAATTCATTCTATTGACCTACATCAAAGTTAATACTTACAAAACCAACTTGCTCGACTGGAGCATCAGAATTTGCCGGCCATCTAAATGTCAATGCTGTTTGTTTTGCTGCTTCAAATAAACAACTCGTTCCTGTAGTTCCTTTCTTCCCAGGAAATGCATTGGTAACTTTACCTTGTCTATTGACTCTTACTTCAACAACCACTAAACCTGTTTCTTGGCAGTTTGGAAGCACAATACTATTACTCGGTTTACCTCTACCTCCTAATCCATAGCCAACGCCCCCTTTTCCAGGACCTGAACCTCCAAAATAACTTGGTGCATAAGGATCCCCATCCAATTGCCCTTTATTACCCGCTTTATTATCTGGCCCTTCTCCTCCATCCGTATTACCTTCTGCGTTTTTTACTCCACCAATAAGCGCATCTAATTTTTTCTTTTTCTCAGCTTCTTCCGCGCGTTTCTTTTCTTCAGCTTCACGCTTTTCACGTTCCACTTTTTCTGCTGCGGCTTTCGCTTCAGCTTTGGCTTTCGCTTCTGCTGCTTTCGCCTTTGCCTCTGCTTCTTTTTGCTTTTTAATAGCAATTGCTTCGGCATTGTCTTCAGTCATCACCTCTTCAGCTTGTGTTGCAGCTTCCGCAGGTGCCACTTGGGTTTCTTCTGGGACAACTTCTTCAACAGCACTTTCTTCAACAACTTTATCTTCAACCGCTTTTTTAGGTTCACTTAGTGGTTTGTTTCCACTACCAAAATCTGTAGTTCCAAAATTTACTGCTACACCATATTCTTCTGGCGGATCCATATATTGAGGCCCAACCACAAATAATAGCAACAATAGTATCAAAGTAATAAGTGCTGTGATCTTTGCTGAATTACGTTCGTGTTTGGTCTCTAAATATTTCATCTGTCTTAAATAATTCTATAGGATAGAATAATAGTTTTCAAAAATGATGCCGATTAATTAGGCTGTACAGCCAAAATCACTTTAAATTTATTTCGGTTTGCGATATCCATCACCTTAACTACATTTTCTACAGGAACAGATTTCTCTGCTCGCAATACAATGGTAGGAGATTCTTGTGACTCCATTAAAGCTATTAATTGTGTTTCTAAGACACTTTCGCCAACACGATTCTGATCAATATAATAGGTCAAATCCTTTTTGATACTTACAGCTATTGACTTTTTATTCTCTGTCTTACCACTTGCTTTGGGCAGTAGAATGTCAATAGCATTAGTAGTCACTAAAGTTGACGCAATCATAAAAAATATTAACAGCAAGAATACAATATCCGTCATAGACGCCATATTGAATTCTGGTGTTACTTTATTTCGTCCTCTAATGTTCATATTAGATTGGTTCGTTTAAGTGATCTAAAAATTCAACAGAATTGGCTTCCATTTGGTAAACAACTTTGTTGGTTTTAACCACAATATGATTATACGTGACATAAGCAATAATACCAACTATTAAACCTGCAACGGTTGTAGTCATAGCCGTATATAAACCACCTGCCAGAACATCCATTTGAATGGTTCCTCCTGCATTTGCCAATTCAAAAATTGAAATAATCATACCAACAACAGTTCCCAAGAAACCAATCATTGGTGCCACACCTGAAATGGTTGCTAGTACACTAACATTCTTTTCCAAATTATAGACTTCTAATCGTCCTGCATTCTCAATGGCTGTATTAATATCTTCCAAAGGTTTTCCTATTCTAGTAATTCCTTTTGCAATTAATCTCGAGACTGGTGAGTTTTGTTGTGCGCAGAGCATTTGAGCAGAATCAATTTTACCATTGCTTACATGATCTTTAATTTGATTCATAAAATTTGAATCGACTTTAGACGCTGCTTTTATCGCAAAAATACGCTCGAAATAAATAAATGTGGCCACAATTAAAAGTAAGAACAAAATGATAATAATCACCATTCCTGATGTTCCACCACTTGTAATTAATTCTATAATAGACAACGTTTTTTCTACTGATTCTCCATCAGCTAAAACCTCTACTTCATCTTGGATAGTACTTAATGCTATCATATTTTATAAATTGAAATTATTTTAACTATTTGTATAACGTCTGTTTTGTAACAAAAGTATGTTTACTAAAATATTGTTCTGGTAAACATAAAAACTATTGCTCCTGCTAAAAATCCTAATAATGCTAACCATGATATTTTTTTAAGATACCAAAAGAAATCGATTTTCTCCATTCCCATCGCCACGACACCTGCTGCAGAACCAATGATTAACATACTTCCTCCTGTACCTGCAGAATAAGCAATAAAATGCCACAACTCATTATCGATTGGCTCAGTGAACATCCCTAAACTTGCGGCAACAAGTGGTACATTGTCGATAACCGCAGAACCTGCACCTAAGAGTAATATTACTAAATCTGAAACCCCTTCGTGATGTAATTCCGTTCCTAACATTGGCATACTATCTTGTAGTGTACCTGCAAAACCAAACAAAATACCCAAGGATTCTAGAGCAGCCACTGCCATTAAAATTCCTAAGAAAAATAAAATACTTGGTAATTCTATTTTAGATAACGAATAATGTACTGGACTATGGTGAGCATTTGCATCACTTTCTTCTGAATCGTGGTGCGACATGCTAAATCTAGTGTTGCTATATATTTCTGCAAAAATAGCCACAACTCCTAATGCCAACATCATACCAACGTAAGGTGGCAAGTGTGTAACTGTTTTAAATATAGGAACTGATACAATACCTCCAAGTCCTAAATATAACATTGTAGAACTATATTTACTTCTTGGCTTATCATTTTCATCTTCTTCAGACTCAATTTTTCCTTTAAAAGCTGGTAATAAAGACGCTATAAAGGTAGGCAGTAGCATACATATTAGTGATGGTAAAAATAAATACACAAACAAATGACCAGAAGTCACTTTCTTACCAATCCAAAGCATGGTCGTTGTCACATCTCCAATTGGAGACCAAGCACCACCTGCATTTGCAGCAATAATAATTAAACCTGCATACCAAATACGAACATCTCTATCGTTAATCAATTTTTGTAAGATTGAAATTAACACGATAGTTGCAGTTAGGTTATCAATTATAGCTGAAAGAAAGAATGCCAAGAAGCCAAAAACCCAAAGAATTTTTCGTTTACTTTTTGTCTTTATAAAGCCTTTGATTGTTGAAAATCCATCAAAATAATCAATGATTTCAACTATAGTCATTGCGCCAAGTAAGAATACTAGTATTTCAGCTGTTTTACCTAAATGATGAAGTAAGGTCTCTTCCATTAAGTGCATTTTGTCTTCATGCGGAAGTAGACCAAAATTATCCATTAAATGATGCTTTGCCGAATCAAACCATTGGGTAAAGTCATCAATGCCTAATGATATTAATGCCCAACTGATAGCCATCATGACTAACGCAGGAATTAATTTGTCTATTTTAATATTGTGTTCTAAAGTAATGGCTAAATAACCAATGACGAATACAAGTATTATTATTGTTTCCATATTTAAATTCTAATAATCGTCTTTTTAGACTAATTGTCTCAGTGCAATTTCGAAAGCAGTTTCACTAATGCCTGTCTTTGTTGGGTTATTATTATCGACCTCTTGTAAAGCTTTTCTAATCACATTAGAAGTGTCTGTAAAAATGGCTTCATCAGTCATTTGTACTTTACGTTCCATAAAGTAAGCAAATACTCTTGCCATACCACAGTTTGAAATAAAATCTGGAATTAGACTAATTTTCTGATCTGTATACTCCATGATAGGTCCAAAGAAAATTTCCTTATCGGCAAAAGGAACGTTTGCACCACAAGTAATAACTTCTAAACCTGTATTTATCATTTGATCAATTTGCCCTTGAGTCACTAATCTTGAAGCCGCACAGGGTGCAAAAACCTCTGCTTGTAATGACCAAATTTGTTGATTAATTTCATCAAAAGGAATGAGATGTTCTGCGATTAGTGTATTACCATTTTTTGTTAGATATAAATCATTAATGTCTTTAAATGAAAAACCATCTTTATTAATTAAGCCTCCATCTCTATCAATAATTCCAACAATTTTAGCACCCATTTGAGCAAAATAAAATGCTGCTGCAGCACCAACATTTCCAAAACCTTGAACAATAACCCGTTTTCCTTTTATGGAATCGTTTTTAATATCGTAAAAATGTTTTGCTGCGACTGCCACACCATAGCCCGTAATCATATCTGCTATGGTATACTTTTTATTAACACTAGGAGAATAATTAGGGTTTTCAATCACCTTTATCACTCCATGTCTTAACTGACCTATTCTATTGATTTTATCAGCTATTGTAGGTTTAAAATGACCTTCAAAAACACCTTCTTGCGGATGCCATACACCACTTTGTTCAGTAATAGGAATGACTTCATGTATTTCGTCTACATTTAAATCACCACCAGTTCCGTAATAACTTTTTAATAATGGAGATACCGCAGTATACCAACGTTGCAAAACGCCTTTTTTTCTAGGATCTTGTGGATCGAAGTTAATTCCTGATTTTGCTCCACCAATTGCAGGTCCAGAAACGGTGAATTTCACTTCCATAGTTTTAGCAAGTGAAAGTACTTCGTTTTTATCTAAGCCTTTTCGCATTCTAGTTCCACCACCTGCTGCGCCACCTCTTAATGAGTTAATCACGGTCCAACCTTCGGCTTCTGTTTCGGCATCATTCCAATGAAATACGATTTCTGGTTCTTTGTTTTCGTATTTGTGAAGTAATTCTTTTATCAATTTTAATCGCTTTTTTTTATCGTAACAAATATAAAAAACAATCTAAGTGAAAAGCTTAATTAAATTTAATTTTTAGGAATTAATATTTTTCCTGAGGAATGGTTTCTTTTTGCGCCAGTCACGCTTTTTAAGCAATTAACTTCATTTCTTTCTTTCAGCACTCCTAGCAATCCAAAAATCAAGGCTTCTTTAAATTCAATAATCTCATTTTCTGGAATTACTATTTCAGATTTTGAAAACCATTGCGTTTTATAAATTAAAAAATCATTAAAAACGCCTCCACCAGTTATCAAAACTTTAGAATCTTCTTTTTGCAAGACTTTTGAAATTTGAATAGCAATGTGCTCTACATAGGTCCTTAAAATGTCAGGTGTTAAAAGTTTAAATTTATCAATTAACGGAAATACATTTTTGTTGACCCATTCTAAGCCTAAAGATTTTGGAGGGTTTTCATTATAGTACTGAAGCGTATTGAGTTGAAATAATAAATCTTGATTAATGGTTCCTGTTGAAGCTAATTCACCTTTATCATCATAATCAAAACCTAGTTTTGAAACATAATGGTTGAGTACAATATTTACTGGACAAATATCATAAGCTATTCTTTCAGTATTAGATTCGAAGGAAATATTAGCAAAGCCACCTAAGTTAAGGCAATACTCATATTCACTAAATAACAAACGATCACCAATTGGCACTAACGGCGCACCTTGTCCTCCTAATTCAACATCCTGAACTCTAAAATCACAGATTACTTTTTCTTTTAAAATATCTGCTAATATCTGCCGATTGCCAATTTGATAGGTCATACCTTCGTCTGGTTGGTGTAAAGCCGTATGTCCATGAGATGCAATAAAATCTATTTCTTTAATTTTATATTTCTCTACAAACACAGCAATCACAGTTGCTAAATGCTCAGAGTACTCTAAATCTACAGTGTGTAATTGCACTATAGATTGATTTACCAAGCCACTCAAGACTGTTTTCCATTCTATAGAATACCTAATCGTTTCAGCATAATGAATTTTAAAATCCCATGTGTTGTCTACCTCATAAGTAGCATAAATGAGATCTATACCATCTAAAGAAGTTCCGGACATTACTCCAATAACCCTATAAGTAATTTTTGTCATAAGAGTAAAAATAATATTACTTATTGAAAATACCGCAATAAAAATTATCTTTGCGTCAAATTTTTAAGAAATCAATAAAATTATAACTTATGGACTTTAACTTAACAGAAGAGCATTTAATGATACGTGATGCTGCACGAGATTTTGCACAAACGGAATTACTTCCTGGTGTTATAGAACGTGATAATGCACAAACATTCCCAGAAAGCTTAGTTCGTAAGATGGGAGAATTAGGGTTTTTAGGCATTATGGTAGATCCTAAATATGGAGGAAGCGGTATGGATGCCATTTCTTATGTCCTTATTATGGAAGAGTTATCTAAAATTGATGCTTCTGCTTCTGTTATGGTATCTGTAAATAATTCTTTGGTTTGTTATGGATTAGAAGCTTATGGCAATGAAGCTCAAAAAGAAAAATATTTAACAAAATTAGCTACTGGCGAATGCATTGGTGCTTTCTGCTTAAGTGAACCAGAAGCTGGTAGTGATGCAACATCCCAAAAAACAACTGCCATAGATAAAGGTGATCATTACATTTTAAATGGTACAAAAAACTGGATTACTAACGGAGGACGTGCTGAAGTGTATTTAGTGATTGCGCAAACCGATAAGCATAAAGGCTCTCATGGCATTAATGCATTTATATTAGAAAAAGGGATGCCAGGTTTTGATATTGGGCCAAAAGAAGACAAATTAGGAATTAGAGGAAGTGATACGCATACCTTACAATTTAATGATGTCAAAGTTCCTAAAGAAAATAGAATTGGTGAAGACGGTTTTGGATTTAGATTTGCAATGAAAACACTTTCTGGTGGACGTATTGGTATTGCAGCTCAAGCTCTAGGAATTGCTGCTGGTGCTTATGAGTTAGCTTTAAAATATTCTAAAGAACGTAAAGCTTTTGGTACAGAAATTTGTAACCATCAAGCTATAGCGTTTAAATTAGCAGATATGCATACTGAAATAGAAGCGGCTAGGATGTTAGTAATGAGAGCCGCTTGGGACAAAGATCAAGGTAATAATTACGATATGTCTAGTGCAATGGCTAAATTATATGCAAGTAAAGTAGCTATGGAACATACTGTTGAAGCTGTGCAAATACACGGTGGAAATGGATTTGTAAAAGAATACCATGTAGAACGTTTAATGCGTGATGCCAAAATTACCCAGATTTATGAAGGTACATCTGAGATTCAAAAAATTGTTATTTCTAGAAGCATTATTAAAGATTAGTAAACGAAACGTAATTTTTATTCCTAAACATCTGACACAAATTATCAGAGGATTAAATTTAAAACTCAAAGAGACTGATGAAAAGACAGTCTCTTTTTATTTGTAATTAATTGCCGGCTAACTCATTTTATTTTCTAATTCTTGTAATACTAATCTTATTTCTCCAAATGTAAATTTATCATCAATCTGATGTTTTAAATCTGAAAGCGTTTCAAAAGTTTTAGTTGGGATAATTTTCTTTAATTCGCTATAATGCTTTAAAGACATCAACTCCGTAACCTTAACCTCCCCTGATAACGTAAAACTAGCTAAATGTCCAAAAATAGTATTCGAATTCAATTCACGTTCTAACGCAATTTGATCAATTGATTTTCCAGCCTTAAATAAATCTAGCGATATTTTTTTAGTATCTCCTTTCTTCTTTCTAGGTTCTAATTCTTGAAAAACTGGAACATCTTTTGAAATTTCAATATCATTTTCCTCACAATAATCTTTAATAACCTTTAATATTTCATTACCATATTTTTCAACTCTAGTTTTACCCATACCGTGTATATCCAATAACTCTTTTTTATTCATGGGCAAAGTTTCGCACATGGCATACAATGACTTTTGATTAAAAATTTGATAATGGATTAAATCCTCTCTAGTAGCAATAGTATTTCTTAGTTCTCTTAGCAACTCAAATAATTCTACATTAGTGGTACCATCTACAACAGATTTACGTGTCTTTTTGGGTTTATCTTTAGCCAAGAATACAGACTTTGCACGTAATGACAAAAACTCTTCAGTATTAAAGCCGTTCTGAAATCCTTCTAAATAGGACAACTTTACAGCTAATAGTTCATCTAAACTTTCTAATTGCTTATCAATGTCCTTTTGAATCGCTTTATTATCTGTGGTAAAGTTTAATAGCTTAAGTGAACTTTCTACAGTCGTTTTTGTTTGGTCTTTAAAATAATCTAAAGCTTTTGTAAAACGTTCTTGAGCCACTGAGCTTGTTTCAGGAACTTCATTAAGCTTGACTAAAGTTTTCAATTGTAATTTAAAGCTATTACTTATTTTAAGTAAATTAGTAATACTATCTTTAATTGTAATTAATGGAGCCTCTACATTACCCTCAATACTTCCTCTGTTTTTGTAATAAATATCTAATATGCGATTAGCCGGATATAAAAATTTATAAAATTCAAAAATTTCTGAAATAAGATCTAATTGGAAATTATGCTTAGATTCAAATAAAATAGCATCGTTTGGTTGGTTTTCCTCGGCTTGCTTATTAAACTCAATAACATTATAATCGCTTATTATTTGATTAGCCTCAATCTTACTTTTTAAAACAAGGCCTTCTAAAGATTTACAACGACTCAGTGCCACGTACGTTTGTCCATGCGCAAAAGCACCTTGCGCATCAATGATCGCTTTTTCAAAAGTTAGACCTTGACATTTATGAATGGTAATAGACCATGCCAAGCGTAACGGAATTTGTGAATAGCTTCCTATTTTATCCTCAGTTATGGCTTTTGAATCAGCATCAACAGTATATTTTATATTCTCCCAAGTCACTAACTTAGTATTAATATTGAAGTCATCATCAGGACATTTTACCACAACTTCGTCTTTATCCAATAAGATGACTTTACCTATTTTACCATTAAAATAGCGTTTCTCAGGTGAGCTATCATTTTTTATAAACATCACTTGAGCACCAACCTTTAAGTCTAATGTTTCCTTATTAGGAAAAGAATGTTCAGGAAAATTACCTTGAACAATAGCCTTGTAAGACGTAACTTTACCTTTCAATTTATCTAATTCCAATAAATTAGTCTGTCTAGCTTTATTGTTGTGAGTAGTTAGTGAAATATAACCCTCATCTTCTTTAGGTTCAAAATTTGGTAAGTATCTTTTATTTAATTCATCAGCAGAGAGCTTAGTTAAATTGTTATTCCTAATTTCATTAAGAATAGTAATAAACAACGGGTTCTCCTGTCTATAGATATGTTTCAACTCTATGGTAATAGGATTACAATTTTGATATGCTAGGCTACTGAAGAAAAAAGCATTTTTATAGAATGGTTGTAACAGTCTCCATTCATGATCTTTTATTACTGGTGATAGTTGTTGTAAATCACCAATCATTAATAATTGCACCCCCCCAAACACTTCATTCCTATTCTTGTAGCGCCTCAGAGTTTTATCTATTCCATCTAGCAAATCAGCCCTAACCATACTAATCTCATCTATGACTAATAGGTCTAAAGATTTAATAATATTAATCTTGGTTTTATTAAATTTTCTTTTAAATCCAGAATTCGATAAGTCCTCATTGGGTAGAATAGGTCCAAATGGCATTTGAAAAAAAGAATGAATAGTAACCCCTTTTGCGTTAATTGCGGCAACACCAGTGGGAGCAACAATTACCATTCGCTTATCAGCTTGTAACTTTAATTTATGTAAGAATGTCGTTTTACCTGTACCTGCCTTACCAGTTAGAAATATGTTTCTATTGGTTTTGGTCACAAAATCCCAAGCTAATTCTAGTTCTTTATTTTCATTCATAATATAAGCACAAGTAAAGATTGAAGATACTAAAAAGATTAACTAATTGAAATAGCAAAGTTTAATAAAAACAAAAAACCCTTACTAGTTA
>NZ_JAHKPN010000034.1 GCF_018860545.1 Winogradskyella psychrotolerans
AGCAACTAAATTAGTAAACTTTCACGAACCCGTGAAAATTCCGCAGGAATTTTCGCAAGTAGGGAAGAACCTAGCAATTAATTATACACGGTGTTGTAAAACGTTTTTTTTATTTTATCAAAATTATCTTTTTAATTAGCTAGAATAATTATTTTTTTAACTCTATCAAAGACTATTTTTTTTAGACCTAGGTTTATTTTGCTGAACAACTGTTATTATAAAAATCAACTATATCAATTAAATATTCATGTGTCTCATATTTCTTTGATTTATCTTTCTTTAAAGTTGAAATATATTCAACAGTTTTTTGGCAATCAGAGAATTCTTTTTTTAATTTTTTCCAAAAATTTGCAGCTAATACTGTTCCATTTGCATCAATTTTTATTAAATTTTCTTCATCACGCTTTACATAGTATCTTAAATATTCATTATTACCGCAATTTGGACATAAATATAATGTGAATTCCCCTTCGGTTAAGGCATATACGCTTGTATACCTGTTTTTTATTTTTATGATTTTGACAACTTCAACAGGTATATTTACAAACTTATTTTTGCCAGTATTTTGTAGAACTCCTGGTGATAAAATTTTATCAATTTGCTCGATTGCAATTGTTTTGCCATACTTTTTATTTAATTTTCCCATACCAATGCCATAAAGCTTTGGTTTTAATTCTTGTTTTGAAGGCATTTCTGTGTAATAAAAGAATTGTTTTTTTCTTTGATTTATATGTTCAAAACCATTAATATATTTTATCGAATCTCCTTTTTTTTGTAATTATAATTGATTGAGAAAATGAATTACTGAATAGAAATAAAAAAATAATTAGTGTTAGTTTTTTCATGATTGTTGTTTTTTTGTTATTTATTAGTATTGATTGGTCGTAAATGTTTTACAACGTGATTGTATATGGTTTGTTGCGTGGTTTAGCTCGTAATTTAGCAAATAAAAACCGAATAGAAAATCCGCGAGGATTTTCGTAAGTAGGCTAGAACTAGCAATAAATTATATACGGTGTTGGTTGCAGTTTTTTATTTTCATTTTATCAGTCGTTATTCTTCAGGAATTGGGTCTCCTTCTCCTGGATTTAGAATTGAAAACGCAAAGTCAATTGATTCAGGTACATTTAGCTTATCGAGCCATTCTCCACCTAAACCTGAAACTTGAATTTTATTATCTATTACTTCTAGTCCTTCTGTTTCTCCAATGAAAAACTGAATTCCGTTATTAAATGCAATTCCCATTGTGTCTGGAATCTTAAAAACAAAACTTTCGTTTGGTTTAATTGTTATTTTTTGATTGGCAATAATTGAGTTTTCAGTTTCATTGTAAATAAAAATGCTATAAAATTTTCCAATCTCATTATATGTTGCAGGGTCAATAGTTTCCTTTTCATAATCTGAACTGACATATACTTTATTTGGCTGGGTTGCATTGAATTCGGCTTGTGTAATCTCTAGAACTTCTTCCGTTTTTACTTCATCATTAACATTCTCCCAAATGAGTTTTCCGATATCATTACCTTTTGTAATTGCTATAACAAGAACAACGAGCGGTATTAGAAGTTTCATATACTTTTTCAATTCAGTTGTCATAAAAACTTTGAAAACTAACCAAAGGGTGAAAATCCAAAAGAGAATATTAACCGTTCCTACTATTAATCCATGGTTAAGAGCTGAAATATCGAATTCATTAATTAAATATGGCATTAATAGCAAAAGGCCTAATCGGATTGCTGAAAAAAATATCGATATGTAAAATAAGTTTCTAATTGTCATTTCGGAATGTGTGTTTTAAATTGCAACCAACTCGTTATATCCTGACTTTTATCACTCATATCCCGCAAATTAACCAGGATAAAAAAGATAGGATACTTGTTTAGAGTCCTCTATCACGAAGTTAGTTCTTTTTCTTATAACTTAGATACCTAAAGTTGCATCGGTATAAGTTGTAAGTCAAATTATGACCTTTTAAAACGCATAGCGTATGCAGTACCTTAGATTGTATAAACTGAAAAATAATCTCTAAGTTATGGTAAGTGGTTATTTTTTTAATAGCGATTCCAAAAGTTGAACAGTTTTTGTATTACTTGGGCGATAATCATTACCTGTATTAATTATTTCACCTTCTTGGTTAATTATAGTATAAGTTGGAAAACCATTGATAGAAAATATGTTTGTTAAGTCTTCTATCTGATTTTTCTCAATAAAATAATGTTTACCCTTTAGCTGATATTTTGATATTGTAGATTTCCATTGTCGTTTTTCAGATTTATAGCATAAAAATACAAACTCAATTTCATCTTCAAATTGACGTATTAGTTTTGGTGTGCTTTCCTTAAATTCAGATAAACACGGTGTGCACCACGTTGCCCAATTATCGATGTAAATCGGTTTCCCATTAGATTCTGATATCATTTTTTGAATTAGGCTGTCAATGTTAGATGATGCATACGTTTTTAAGTTGATTTTATCGGTTAGTTGTGGGGTGTTAATTCTCATTTTTAAGCTCACATATTTTTCTTTTAAAGAACTCTCAAAATCGGTTTTAAAAAGAATACTATCTATTAGGGTTCTATGGTCTTCATAGATTTCTATATTTTCGATATTCAGATTTGATTTTATGAAATCATTTACCATTAATTTTAGTAATTCGGGTTTGTCCGAATATATTTCAATTATTTTTTCAAGATAATAGCTATAGGTATCCGTTGGGTTCAAATTAGACGCTCCTCTTTGAGACGTTATTAGGGTATGATCAATAAGTTTTTTAGGAATACTGTTCGATGCGATCCTATTTATTCTATGCTTTTTTAATACTTGTGGTATGTTATGTATGTTAAATTTAGTAGCACTTATTGAGTCGTCCTTATTTAATTCTGATTTAAGGTCGTTTTCATCCTTAAAATAAAATTCAAATAGACTATAATTATTTGGTAGCGCAAATAATTTCTGAGCTTCTAACCAATTTGTAAAAAGTTTTGAAAATGTAGTATTAGTTAGTAAGCTGTCTGAGTAACGCGATTGAACTAAATATATACTATCGCGATATGATTTAAATTTGGTTGGACTTAGATGTCTTCGATTATTTTGAAATATCTCATAGTCGATGGGGTCATTATAAAAAAAGTCTATTACGTTTTTATTTATTTCAGCTGAAGTCCCTGAAACGTTGAGATGCTCAAATACGTCTTTTCTACGAATAGCTGTCGCGTCAATCTCTACAAACAAACTATCTCCAGGTTTAACAATTAAATCTATGATTGTATTGTGAATTAACATAACACCTGGTTGTTCGGTGATTTCAAATTCAAATTTAAACCTCCCTAAAGTATCTAATTCTTTTTCAGTATTTGTAATGTTCTTTGTTATATAGTCTTGCGCATATAGACCTATATTTGGCAAAGCATCGACGGACTGAAAATTATAAAACGCGCCGGCAATTATTACAGATGGGCTATTCTCGGTAATTTCTTCGTCAACATTTTCATTACAGCTTAATAGTAAAACAAGCATAAGAAAGATTGGGAAAATTGAAGTGTGTTTCGTCATTTTAAAGGTATTCTATAGATTGGCGATTAATTACTCAAAACGATTTTATGTATGAATAGTTGCGGATTTGTATGCCAGAATTTCCCACAGAAAAATCAGACCTAGCAAACTGGTAACTCCCTTTGGCTGCGACTAAAATTGCGCAATTATTTCTATACCGTGTGTGTCACGTATTTTAATCAAATTCAGCTTCTATTTTGGTCAGATTTGAAATGTCTTTATTTAGATATTTTATACTGACTTTTGGTGGAATTGAAATTTCAATACAAGTTTCGCTAAAAACTAAGGTGTCTGATGATAATTTCCCTTGAAATTCATTTGACATTTTCAAAGCTTTAAAAATTAATTTAAACATTTTGCGGTCAGCATATAATTCAAGTAACTTTTCAGTTTCTTCTGGACTAAGTTCTTTAAATCTATTAAAGTGAATTTCAATAGATGGAGGAACAGAAATCCCAACAATCAGTCTATTTGTTTTAAATCCAGCGTTTTCAATTAAAGGTAAAACCTCAAACACATCTTTTACATAATCTATAAACTTGTTTTTAGTCGTGGTACCAATATCCCCAATTTTAGAAAATCCGTTTTTAAGTTGATTTAGTATTTGTTCAGAACTGTCGGTAACCGTTTTAGTCGTTTTTTTTAAAATTGATTTTTTTTCCATACGGTTGTCGTTTCGTTCTGTTTTTTAAATGTTGTACACGGGTTTTGTGTTTGATTTCGTTGTGTGTTTTAAGCCCCTAATTTAGCAAATCAATACAGATAGATACGGGAGAAGCGAACTTGTGAGTAAAGTCTGCTGGGATTTTCTAAAGTAGGCTATAATTTGCAATTCATATTATATGATGTTATGGTGTCGTATTTATTTTTTTGCAATATAAATTTGGACTTCAGAGTTTTCTCCGTTTTGTGAATTTTTCCCATAAACTTCGAAATCCGCTGTGTATTTTCGGTTCAATTCTTGGTCTTTTTTCCAAATCTCTTGCCACGTTTCTAATATTGCATTTGGCATGTTTCCTTTCGCAAGAAATTTTTGATATTTTCCACTTTCAAATTCACATCCAATTAGGCCATTCGGAATGTTGTCTAGAGAATCTACTTTCATTCCAATTATACAAGTATATTTTCCGGTATAATCAGATTCATAATTGGTATAAATAGAATATATTTCGGTATTCTTTTTGCTAGGGATTTTGTTTGAAATATTTTCAGAATAAAATTGCTCCCATAGTTTCCCTAAATCTTCGGCTGATTTTCCGTTTTCGTTTGTGGTATTCGTTTCTATTCCAATTATTTTAAAACTATCAATATTTTCCATTAATAAATGTTGTTTATTATAATTTTCCTTAAATTTTCATTTCTGTTATGGTGTTTCTAAAATGCACCGTAACGTGGTTGTATGCGGAAAGTAGTAGATTTATTTACATCAGTTTTACGTTATAAAACAAAGATAGCAGAAAAGAAATAAACTTTACGTTTAGCTCTTAACTGCTATTTTATACACGGTATTGTGTGCGGTACTTATTCGTTTCGTTTATAATAAGCGACAATACTTGCCTTTGCTAATGTTTGATTCCAAAGATTAAAACCAACAATGGCTGGATTTATATTTTCATCAAGTCCTAATTTATCTGTTTTTAAAGCATAAACAGTAATTATATATTGGTGAAATCCGTGTCCTTTTGGTGGGCAAGGACCTCCAAAGCCTTTAATTCCATAATCGGTTATGCTTTGAATAACGCCTTTAGGTGCTAAATTTAGTGCAACGTCTCCTGCATTAGTTACCAGTTCATTTACGTTAGCAGGAATATCAAAAACGATCCAATGCCAAAACCCACTTTCTGTTGGTGCATCTGGGTCATACATTGTGATTGCAAAACTTTTTGTTCCTTCAGGTGCATTGGACCATAAAAGTTGTGGCGATTGGTTATCTCCAGTACACCCAAATGCATTAAATTCTTGAGTCTTTGTTGCTTCTCCACCTAAATCGTTACTTGATAAGGTAAATGTTTTTTGTCCGAAACTTGCTGTCGTGAAAATTAGTGACAGCATTAAGATTAAACTTGTTTTTTTCATTTTATTATGTTTTAATATTTGACACAAAATTAAATCTTAAATGAAAAAAGGGACATAGTTAAACGTTCAAAAAGTGTTGCAAAAAGCTCATTCTGTTTGGTGCTGTTTTGGTGTTTTATTATATTTTGATTTATAAGCTTGAATAAAACTCGATAAATTTTCATAACCTACTTCAAAATATATTTCAGAAGATTTTTTATGTTTTTGATTAAGTAAATAGTAAGCGTGTTCTAATCTTTTGTTTTGAAACCATTTGATAGGAGATTCAGAATAATGTTTTTCAAATTCTCTTTTGAAAGTTGATACACTCATATTACATAAAAAAGCTAATTCTTTCAAGGTTAGTTTTTTCAATTGATTACTCTCAACAGTGCGAGTAAAGTTTTGAGTAAAATTATCATTATTGGACGTTAAAGAATATAAAATATGAGTTCCGTGTAATTCTATTAGATAGAGCATTATCTCTTCAAATTTCACTTCAATTATTTTTTTTTGTACTGTTTTTGAAAGTTTGGAAATGTCTACTAAGCTATCAACAAAGCGTTTTATAAATTTATCATACTCAAATGAATAAATAGATTTATTTTCATTGGGTTCATTGTTGTTTAATTCAAATTTTTGAATGAATTTGGATAAGGTTTCGTTAGAAAAAAATAAAAGAATACTTCTGTAATTTTTAATTTCGGATAGTTTTTCTGTCATTAAACAATGACCAGATTTCATAATTAAAAACTTGCGATTATCAATAGAAAGGTCTGAGTTATCAAAAATCACTTCTTTGTTTCCTTCAATTAAAAAACTAAAGGTATTCTGATTTAGAATGATTTGTTGTTTGGAAATTTCCTTTGAACTACAATAGTCATAAACTTGAACAGTCTGTGACTCTTCACAGTTTAGTGATTCTGGCAGCTTTATGATATTCATGCTCATTTTACGGGTGTTTTTAGGTTTGTCACAATGTTAACAGGCTTTCTATCTTTTCAAGGAAAAATGTCCAGAAAAAGTTCGACCATTACTAAGGTCTGTTCTAAACCAATAATCATTTGACATCATTTGTTTACCATTATAAAGTCCATTCCAACCTAAATCATTTGATGATATTTTAGCTAGTAACTTTCCGTACCTGTCAAAAATTAAGGTCTTGGAATTAGGAAAATTAACGATACCTTTTATCTGCCAAAAATCATTATACCCGTCGTTATTTGGTGTAAAGAACTTTGGATAATCAATTATTGTAACTTCTTCTGAATCTTGTCCGCAACCATCTTTATCCCTAACAAATACCGTATACATTCCTCCTTCGATGTTTGAGAAGTAATTACTGTCCTGATAATTTATACCATCAATTGAGTATTCAAAATCGCCATCACCTGAGGCAATTATTTCTATGTGATTATTGCCCAGTTCTTTAAAATTCACCTGTTGAATTTCAGGTAAAACAGAGCGAATAAGGCTAAACTCAAATGAGTTTTCACAAGTTACACCATTCTCAATTTCTGTAACAGTTAAAACATAAGTGCCTTCATCTGCTATTACTGCAGTATTTGTAGTAGACATCAATGTACCGTCTTGATAAAACCATCCATATGAATTATAACCAGAATTTATATCTAGTGAAATAGACGGTTCTAAATTACATATGTAGTAGTTATCTTCTAAATTAATTACAGGTAATTCATTTACAATTAAGTCAAATGATGTTTCGGAATAACAAATTGGATTTGAAGCGTCTTCAACTCTAATACTTATGGTTTGAGAAAAAGGTTCTGTATTTTGAAATAATGTAGGGAGAGGACTTGTAAGGGGGGTGTTTTCGGAATCGAAGTACTGTATAGTTAAACTTGTTTGATTGCCAATGAGCTGTTGTTCTATGCTAGATGTATCAAATTCAGCATATCCGTTCCCTTGGTCACATGCGTACAAATTATTTGGTTGATTAATATTAGGTTGTGTCACAGTTTGCAATTGTAAAGTCGTTTCTGAATAACAAGTTGAATTATTATCAGTAACTCTTACAGTTATAGATTCATTAAATGTATTTGAGTTTGTATATGGATTCGGTAAAGGATTAGGTAATTCATTATCTGACTGGTCAAAATAGCTTACAGACATTCCTGTTTGCCCATTCAAGACTTGACTTTCAATGTTAGAGGTATCGAAATATTCTGAAATACCATCGTTATTGTCGTCACACCCATAAATAGTTGGTAATTGATTTGCCTCAGGGTTATCATTTACTATCAAGTTGATATTAATTTCGGATGAGCAAGTAGTTGTTGTATCAGTTGCTATCGCTTTTATAAAATCTTGATTTGCAGTAAGGTTATTAAAGTTATTGTAGTTAGGAACTAAGATTAAATTATTGTTACTGTCAAATAATTCGACCAATAGACCTGATTGACCATTTATTAATTCATTTGGGACATTTGCTAAATCAAAAACAGTAAAACCATCTTCATCATTATCGCAAGAGAAGATAGTATCAATTTGGGGTAGAATAGGTAGAGGGTCTGTTATTAAATTAAATGAAGTTTCGGTAAAGCAACATAAATTGTTACTATTACTAACTCTAACGGTTATTTCTTGTGAATTGGTAATCGTATTTGTATACGGATTTGGCAATGGGCTAGGTAACTCATTTGAATTTTGGTCATAATACGTAACTATAACTCCAGATTGTCCATTTAGAACTTGTGATTCTACGTTGGATGTATCAAAATTAGAAGAAATACCTGAACCAAACGCATCTTCACATGAATGAAGATTGTTTATTGGGGAAGCCATTGGTGGTTCTGCTACAGAAATAGTTTCACTTATTATATAGGTTGCTCCAACTGTAGGTGTGATTGTTACAGTGATTAAATATTGACCAGGTGCCGTGAAATGATGTGTAGGTGAATTTAAAGTTGAAGTATTATTAGTGCCAGATGTTGGGTCACCAAAATCCCATGCAACAGAGTTTATATCATTAATACTGGTTAGATTAAACTCACGAAACGTTGTTGTACAATCATCTGAAAAATTTAACGTAAAGGGGTTATTAATATTATTAATACCACCTGAAACTGTTATATGGAAGTTTGCATCAGAATACCCTAAATCTACAGTGCTAGTATAATTCATTGGTGGACATCCTGCATTTCCACTTCTAAACCATGATAAACTCCCGTCAGATGGTATATTTCCAGCAAAAGCAACAGCACCACTGCTTAAACTTGAAAGCTGTTCTACTTCTACTAAAATTAAAGAAATGTCACTTGGGATTAAGATAGGTGTGTCAAAATCTACGGCTATTATTTGAGGATTATTTTGTCCAAAATATTGGACTGGGACAACCTGACTACTTCCAATCAAATCCGCTTCGGAAAATGAATTAGGAAAGTCGGCATCAATTTCATAAATATTAAACCTAATATTTACATCCCATGTGCCAACCCAGTCCAAACCTATCTCGCCACTTGTTAATAATAATTCTTCATTATTGTCTATTCCAAAATTTGTTAAATCATAAGTTTTAGCCCAGTTTATACCACCCCAACTGCAACCATATATAGAGGCTTCATCAATTTCACTACAAGAGCCATTACCCACTAAAACTTGCGCATTGGAATTAAACATCCCAATAAGAGTAAGAATTATTAAAATTTCAAATTTGAGGTTTTTCTTCATTTTTCAGCTTGTTACTAGTCTTGTGTATGGTTTGCTTTGTTTGTTCGCTGCGCTTGGGTGTACCGTGTTTCAGCAACTAATTTAGTAAACAAAAACGAACGCGAGAAAATTCCGCAGGAATTTTCCAAATAGGCAACGACCAAAGCAATTAATTATACACGGTGTTGTAGCCAGTTTTTATCTGTTCTAATAAATATTCACAAGCGTGTGATTCTGAATTAAATTTTTTTAAGTCTGTTTTTTGCCCTCTTTCAGAATAGTATACTTCCCATTGTCTGTTCTTTTGTCGAATGCAGTATGATTTATTTGGGTACTCATTTTCAAAGTCTACAATATCCAATGGATATGTGTCACTGATTATTCTAATTAAATCTTTAATTTCCATTTTAATCAGGATTGTTTATTTAATTTCTTTTAATTCGGTCAGCCCTTCAAAGTTCTGAGCACTTTCTATACGTTTTACAATTTTGCTGAAGTCAGGGATTTCTTTTCCCTCCTTCACTTTAATCCAAATTTTGCCATGATCAATTAGGCATTCAATTCTGATTTTAAATTTTCCATTATTCAATATTGTCTCATCTAAGATTAGTCCAGTTGCGCTTTGTCTATAAGTCTCGTCATCGACAAAGATATGAAAGTCACTTAGACTCAATACATGTCCAAACAAGTCTTTGAAATCGCTTGAAATTTGGGAATGAATTTCTTGAACAGCATCTTCAAGTCGTTTTTGTATGTCAGATTCATCTTTTAAATCGAGATACAAAGTTGAACTTGTGTTTTTTATCGTTTCGTATGAGTTCATTTTTCTAATTGGCTACAACGGTTTTATATATGGTTTGCTTCGTCTGTTCGCTGCGCTCGGGTGTTGTGTGGTTGTGCCACTAAGTTAGCAAACATTTACGAAGCCGTGAATATTCCGCAGGAGTTTTCCAAATAAGCAACGACCAATGCAATTAATTATATACGTTGTTTCCAGTAGTGTTTTTCGCTACATATGTTTTATCTAATTCTTTTGCTATTTCAATGGCTTCATTAACAACCTCTTTTGGGTAATCGTTAATTTCAAGTATTCTAATTGCGTTTCTGTTTTTTAATTTTCCTATTTTCAGTTTGTAATCAAAACCTACATTCTTGTCCTTTACTGTTTCGCTAAAATGAAACAGTTCATATTCGTCCGAAAGCATATCTGTTAATTCTATGTCGTGCGTTGAAACCAATATTTTATTGTTATGCTTTGTTAAAGCAGATAAAACAGATTTTCCAGCAGAAATACGCTCTACTGTATTTGTACCTTTAAATAGTTCATCTAAAAGAAAGAGATTTTTATTTTTGTTTTCGCTCTCTTTAAGCATTTCCTTAATGGTTACTACTTCTTCAAAATAATAACTTTTATCATTCATTAAATCATCACTTATTCGGATGGCTGAAAACACTTTTAATAAAGGAAAAGTCATTGATTTTGCAAAACAAGTATTAATTGTCAATCCAGTTATGACATTCAATCCAATGGCACGAATAAAAGAGGTTTTTCCAGACATATTTGAACCTGTAAGAAGTATAGACTTTTCAGCTATTTCAATGCTGTTGGTTGTACAATTAAAAATTAAAGGATGACTGATATCTTTAACACTGATTTTGTCTTCGTTATTAATAGTTGGCAAACAGTACGTTTCAAGTCCGTTTCTTAAAGACGCTATTGAAATTAGCATATCTATATGGCCAACAAATTTGAAAACATTTTCTATTTGTTCTCTTTTGTTATTTAACCGCTTTAAAACTCCAAATAATAATAAGGGCTCAAGTAAAAATAGTGTTTTAAAAATCTCAAACACAAACCAAACTATAATTTGAAATTCTCCTTGAAGTTTGGCTTCGAGTGAAAAAAATGACATTCTGCTTTTAACTTCATCAATTATTTTGATGGACTTAGGTAAGTCCGGATTTATTTTTTTAAATAATGGGTTGGTAAATAAATGAGACGCTACATTATTAAGTTTTAAAAGTTGTGGAATTGAACCTACGTATTGAACTAAATTATTTTTGTTCCAATAATGTAACACAAAATTTACACAGAAAACACCTAATAAAACAATGAAAAATATAGGATTGAAAAAGGCGAAAATTAATGATACTAAACTTGTAAACGATAATAATTTTATAACAAAAAACCATTTTGGTGGATTGATATGCTCGTCTTGAAATAAAGTAGTTATGTAGTACGCGTCTTTATGTTTTAGTTTTTCAATCTCTTTTTGAACCGAAATTCTTAATTCAAGATTTTCCGATAATTCCGTTATTATTTCTTCGTTCAGCTTGGTTTGCTTTTCATTTACCTTTATGGTCCGAAGATTATTGTAAAGGTATTGTTGACCCACTTTTGAATGCGTTCGGTCTAGAAACATAAATAAGTCATCAACATCCAAGTCGTTACAGGTTTTGTCTGATAGTACTTGATGTGCTTTTGAATTGTCTTTTTTTCTGAAGTATTTTTCAATGCTGTCAAAGTCAAAGGTATCATCTTTCAATGCTCCAAAAGATGCTTCTAATCTTTGATTTATCCCTTTTTTTCTATTGAATTTAAGTTGAGACAAAGTGTATTTAATTTGAAATATGATGTCTTTAATCATTAAACAATTAGTGTGGATTTTCTATGTAATGTTACAAAAAATGTTCAGTTTATTGTTTGTTTAGTGAATTTTAACGAGGTGTTTTTGCATTACTGGCTGGTATATTAGGATGTGTTTGTATTTGGTTGGCGCTGATTGGTATGGATTTGGATTTCTGTGCCATAAAAAAATGACTTTTACTAAGATTTAAGTAAAAGTCATTTTTTGTAAGTGCTTTGTTTTTTAATTCACTCCCAGAAACGAAAGTCTTTCGTCATCTACAGGTATGGCGTAGACTCTCCAAAGGGTATCGTATCCGGCATATTTCCATAAGACGTCTCCGCTATCGGAAACTTCCCAAACGGTGCCGTCTCTACCTTCGGCAATAAGTGTATTTCCGTTCGGTGTACGCACAGCTCCTCCTAATCCGGCGCTGTATAGTTCTGAATCGGTGAAAGACCATACCAATTCTGGTTCGTTATCTTCACCAGCAACAAGTTGATATGGTGGATTTAATTGGTATTCAAAAACGGCCGATTGGTTATCGTAAATGTTGTTAGAAAAGACTAACATGTTTCCTGTATCTAACACATTAGGATAATGGACATCGTTTATGGTGACGTCTCCTACGTTATCGTAAGCTAATGGATTACCAAAACGGTACACTAAATCTCCGCCTAAATTATAGTTTCCGCCCGTACTTGTTGCTGCTTGCGCTGTGGTTGTGCTGTGGTCTATCACCCAAATCTCGCTATAGTTATTAATTGTTACGTAGATAATATTATTGGTTTCATCTATGGTAATACCATTCATGTGCATGATATCTCCATTGGCTTGCGCGCTGTTGTAGTTGATATCTATTTTATTAGGGTTGTCTTGTACGGTACCATAATTAAGTTTGGTGCTGTCATGATCTTGAATTAAATGATCTGTAGCATGCCACTCCCAAACGATTTCTTGGGTTACAGGATTCATTTCTATGATCGCCTCAGGATATATGTCTTGACTTCCTGAAAATCCCATTTCGGCTGCATCACTTACTAGAAGCTCTTCCCATACCGGGAATATAATATTGCCATTCGCTAAGTAATCGACATCATGATGGGCTGTTTGCGTGGTGGTGCTATAAGATACTTCCCAATCTGTGGTTTGGTCGGCATTTATTTTTTGAAACACACCACCATAGCCTCCAAAGGTAATGGCAGCATCGTTGTCTTTTAGACACACTAACATACTACCGTCATCTAATAAGCTGGCATCATTTCCTATTGATGTATCAAAGTCCCAACTAAATATGTCGTCACCATCATGATTGATTATATCTGCACCTTGCCCCGTTTGGTCTACTACCAAAATATAGGTAGAGGTGTCTGTTCCTGTTGTGGTATCGGTATCGCTACTTTCAATATCATCATCATTACACGATGTAAAAAGTGCCATAACGGCAACTAAGACTAAAGTCGGAACGCGCGCTGAATTCATTTTCAATGTGTTTTTCATAGTATCTATTTTTATCTATTTAGATGCCATTTTTAATAAAAACACGCGCTTGGTTATGATAGTTATAGGGGTTTGTGTTGTAGTTGTTTGTAAATTAGTAGGTTAAGGCTGGGAATTGATTATGCACCTCTTAAGGTAATAGGTCTGGATTACGCTTCTGAATATTGGTATTATCCTTCACTCCCTGTTATCTGTTATGTTATAAGCTTGTTTTAAGTATCTTATAAGCATGCTATAACCACGCTATAACCTGTATTAAAATATTTTGTATATTGCTGTATTATCGGTGTTTATATTAAAATGTGATGTTATGGCACAACAGAGCCGAATTATCCCTTTAGTAGGGACGTTACATGGTATTAATTTTAATTCCGTTAAGTTGTGCTACATTTGGTATTTTCTGTTGTATCTTATTTTTAGATACGCCATCAGAGCACTGGCTAGTATTATAAACAGGGTAATCAAGATCCAAGTCATATTTATATATTATGTTTTTTAGATTGATTACGTATGTCTTTATCCAATGACAAGACGTCTTGCCTTTTGGTCTCCAGGAGATTAAGCACCTAATTTAGTAAATAAAAATGGAATAGGGAATCGTTTGGGGTTTATGGAAGTAGGCTAGGACTAGTAATTAATTATATATGGTATTTAACGCAGTTGTTATTTTTGATTCGGTGGAATATTATCATAAATTATTTGAATTATGTCCATCATTTCGTTAAATGTAAACCCTTTAATTTTAAATTCAGTTATTGTATGTGGTTCTTCATTAATAAAATCTACTTGAAAAAAAATTGAACCGATTTCCTCTTTTTTATAACTAACAAAACCTAAAGGTGAAATTACTCCTACTGATTCTATACTATTCGGTCTTATTTTTTTCGTGACTTTTTCTATTTCAGTAATTGCACAGTCAATTAACATAGGTGAGAATATTCCTCCGATTGGTGCTCCGGATATTTCTCCATCTTCTTTGAAAATATTAACTTTAAATTGATTCCATCTATTATTGTTTTTTATTGAGGATTCATTATACTCAGATGCATAGTAAACATTCTTTTCTCCTAACATCGAATCAATAATCCTTGGGTGTATTGATGCGTCTAATATATATTCGGTATTCTGATTTTTCTTCATAAAATCTACAGGTGAATCTTCTCCTGTATCTACTGCAATTATACTGTTCTCATTTATCTCAATACAAATCATTGAATATGGGAGACCAAGCTTTTTTAATTCGGCTAGAGGTAAGCTATTGTCATAATTTCAAGAATTAAATTCTCTTCCTTTGAATACTCGATTAACTAAATGTTTAATCCTCATTTTTTATATTTAATGTCTCGTTTTAATACGGTTAACAGTCTTGTATGAGAAAAGTAGTGTATTTACAATCTCAATTTTTGATATGCTTTTAGACATGTTTTAAACTTGCATTTTGTTCAGTATAGAATTCTCCAACTGTGTATTTATCAATATTTAATTCTGCTGGAATAAATGATGTTGTGTAAATCATTTGATAGTCTTTTGAATCAAATTTTTCAGCTTCTTCTACGAGTATTTTTTGAAAATTTTCAGCTCTTATTTTCTCAATACCTTTATCCTCCATATTATCACAGAAAATAAACCTTGGGTATCGCATTCTTTCTATACCAAGTGAAGCAAGGAAAATAGAAAATCTTGCAGAAATTTTGAGATAGAAACTTGAACTAGCTGAATATTTAGCGTCTTTGTCAGATATGTAAGCCATATTATTTCTAAAATCAATATGAAATTCTTTAGCTTGATAGAAATCCTCTTGTCTTTTAAGGTCATTATTTAAGAGATAGACACCTTCTTTTTCTATTATACTCTTGATATCTAATTTTAGCTTCTCTTGTTCTGCTGATATCTTTTTAATGGAAAAGTCTAAGGCTTCAATCTCTTGTTCTAAATCGGACTGAAGTTTTATTAAACTTTGGTACATTTCTGCATTTTCAAATAGTGTTCTTAGTTGAATTATTTCTCCTTCTATAAAACCTTTATCTACATATAATTGGTCTAACTTTTCTTGTCTTATTGTTTTTACATCATTAATACTACTATTAACTTTTTGTTGAATATGAAATAATTCTAATTTGTTCGATTCTAATTCAGCGTGTAATTCTAGTAGTTGTCTTTTCTTAATAGATATAAGATTTTTTGATTCTCTAATTTGAAAATCAATTTCTTGCTCTATTTTTCTTGCTTGAGTTATACCAAAACTATCATCAATATCAGTTTTGCATAGTTTACATACATTTTCAGTTTCGATTGGTTCAATAGGGGACAAGCATTCTGGACAATTTTGGATAGGAAAATTGCCTAATAAATCTCGGGTCAGAATAGATTTATTTAAAGCTTTAAGTTTGTTTTTTAGTGCTTCAATAAAATAATCTGTATCCTCAATTTCATATGAAAAGTTCTTAATCTGTTGTTCAAGTTTTTTTACCTTTTGACGCTGTAAAATTGCTTGTGTATTTAGCTTTTCAAAGTCTAGTTGAGTTTTTTGAGTGAAACGAACTTTTTTCTCTTGGTTTTTTAAATCAATAATATCACTTTCAATTTGATTGATTTCTTTTTCTTTCTCTGTAATGCGCAGATTTAAGCTGCTTGGTATAAGGTCATGCGGATTTTGAATAAAACGTTTTATTACTTTGATTTCCCTTTTGGTTTCATCGAGTTCTTTATCGGCTTCAACTTTTCTCTGTTTCTTATCGTATAATTCTTGTCTATAAACACCAAGTAATAAATCAGCAACTGTTTCTCTGGTCAATGTGGTATCAAATTCTTCATAATAGAATAAAGAATTTGTGGGTGAATCTTGGTCTAAATAGAGGAGTCTAAGTATTTGATGAAATGTTATATTATTTTCACCTTTTACGATAGGAAGGTCGAGATTTTCAAATAATACATTTGAAAAGCTTTTTTTATTATCGGTTGTATTAAAATTAAATTTTTGCCAACCTTCGGTTTCTTTTTCGGCTTCTTCTAAAGTTCCCCAAAAAATGAATAAACCTTCTGTTTTGTTGCCTTTTCCGTATTTGTTAAGGTTGATTTCTCTTTTTAAGGTTAGAGGTGCTTTATTTATCTCTATCTCTGCTATTACGTATGAACATTTTTTGGCTTCTTTTACCCAATCATTAAAAGCTCCACCTAATACATAGAACATAAAATGAGTGATAGTAGATTTACCACTACTATTATTACCTCTTATAATATTAATTCCTTTATGAAAAATTTCATCATAAGCAATCTCACCATTTCTGGTGTAAATTTTCATTCTGTTAAAAAAGAGGTTATTATGCATCATATTTACTTTCTAATAATCCTGTTCTACTTTTTAAACCGTCAACACCAAATAAAGAAATTTGATAAAAATGACTTGTTAAAAGTTTAATTGCATTTTCTTCTTGCACACTTAAGTCCTTAAAATCATCTGCGTAATCATCAAATATGTTTTTATTAATACTTGATATTCTGTTTTCTTGAAGATAATCTTTATTCACTATTCCATATGAAGCTAGACACTTTATAGCCGTCATTTGATATGGTTTAATTTTCTCAAACATCTTTCGGTCGTTTATAACCATTTCGTAAGGATTTTCCTCTTTCACGATGAAGCTTTTAATTATTTTTTTGACGTCTTGTTCTTCACGTTTTAATCTTATGGTTTTCATTTTATTTGGATAAAGTAAATAGTAATCCCAAATTCTTAATCTGTCTATTTCTATTAATCCATCTTGTTTAAAATGAGCAAGCAGTTTCATCATTCTGTAAACTGTGTGATATAAATCATATGCTTTTTGATATACAATCATACTTCCCAATTTATGTGGCAATTGCCTGTGAGATAATGAAACATTCCTTGAATTTCAGTTGATGATAAACCAATTATATCATCGCATCCTTCTGATTCGATTAAATCTAAAATCGGTTTTACAACGTCACTTGATATTGTTGCCAATATATCTATTTCTGGTATGCCTTCGCGTAACATAGGCTTAATTAGGTTAATATACTTTTCTAGTACTATTGCTAAAATAAAGGCAAATATTTCTTGAGCTGGTTCGTAATTTTGGTAGTAAACAAGTTTTTTGTGAAACTCTTGTTTTAGCCAAGCAAAATCTTCATACAAGTAACTTTTGTCTGCATTTATTAATTTTTGTTCAAGACCTATTGTGTCTCTACGTGTAGTATATCTTTTAAGGTTATCTGATATTTTTTCTATTTCTTCACTATTGTCTACACTTCCTCTAAGCTTTTCAAATAGAGATGATAATTTTCCATTTGAACCGATGTAATTATGGGTTTGTGAATTATCATCACCTCCAATTATTTTATTCTTTGAGCCTGATATATTGGCGTTATTTTGATTCGTCTTCTTTAGCATTAACTTTTAGAGTTATCGTCACCACCAATTACTTTATTCTTATCTCCTTTAATTTTAATATTGTCCTGTTTTGTCTTTGTATTTCGCTTACGAGATTTATTTATTGAAATTAAAGCACCACCAATTATTGCTGTAATTAGTGCAATAACTGCTATAATAATTTTTGTAGTATTATCTTCCATAGTTTGTTTTTTCAGCTTGTGTACAACGTGATTGTGTATGGTTAGTTGCGTGGTTAAACAACTAATTTAGTAAACTTTTACGAACCCGTGAAAATTCCGCAGGAATTTTCGCAAGTAGGCTAGAAGCAAGCAATTAATTATACACGGTGTTGGCATTTCGTTGTTTTTTCGTGATAATTTTGTTAATCTAAATTCCAATGTCCAATATCTTGTTCATCGTCAGGCAAACCTAAATATGGTATATCTATATTACCTCTATCTTCATCTTCTTCTAAAGCGTCAATCGCATCTGACATTGCTTGTTCTTTCCAAGTATAATCTTCACGCTTTTTATTGATTTTTGGATAGTGAAATTTTCCTATTACGAAAGTTGCAGGTATGAAGATTCCATTTCTTGTTATCCCATGCTGATCTTCCAGAGGTTCTGATACATCAAACATCGTTTTCACTTCTGTTTCAGAGTCAACTTTGTTGCTTCGGTAGGCATAACATTTATCATAAGTATAATCACAGAGTCTTTTTATGATTTTGTTATGAACACCTGTTATATAACTCATTGTGTGTACAGGATAGTCATATCTGTCGTAGATATACTCTCTCTTATACATTAAGTCTTTGGTAATATCCATAACATTAGCATACATATTACTTCTGAAATAATTCATTGGTGCAATGACTTCAATTGTCGTCTTTATACGCTCGTCATACTCATTTATAACGCTTTGTACTATTGCATGATATGTGTCTTTGTGTATTCTCATATCTTATATCATTTTGATTTAATGTAAAATCCAATTTCTGTTTTGAATATTTACTCTTTATCCATCTTCCTTTCTAGCAATGAACGCCAACTCGTTATATAATAACTATTATGACTCATATTCCCTAAATATAGTTAGTTAATCATAACCTTTATACATTAAATAGACATCTAACAAACATAATCGTTATTTATCAGTAAATCAATACGTAAAGTTACGTACAGATCCTCTTCGTCAAAAGCCAAGGTACAACGCTCAAAATGATATCACTTACGGTAAACCGTAATAGCAATAACTAAAGTGTAAAACTCTATAAAACACAACAACCACCAAGCATGCGCCAAGTGGTTTTATATTCATATAAATTATAACTATGAATTACATCTACTGCGCTTTCCAGTCCGTTTTTAAATATCTAAGTGCCTCTTCTAAAGCTTGTTTTGATGGTTTAGGATTAAAGTTGAGTTCTTCTTTAGATTTACTAATATCATAATCTTGTTTTAGTCCATAAAACATATCTAAATAATGGCGCTGCAATAGGGGTTCTTTTCCTGTGAGTTTACTGCTGAACTCCATGAGACCAGCCACCGTGTACAATAAGCATTTGGGTACTTGTTTAGGTGTTTTTAGTTTTAATTCTGGATATAGCTTTGCGGCTATGTTTACACTGTCTTGTAAAGTGGTGTGTGTTGGGTTAGAGAGGATATAGCGTTCTTGGTCTTTGCCTTTTAGCATGGCTTGGTAAGCGCCAAAAGCCACATCTTTGACATCTACCCAGTTTAAGGTGACGTTGGTATCTACTGGGATTTCGCCTTTTAAAATTTGATAGACTAAGTTGTTAGAATAACTCAGTTTGTGGGCGTGGTTGCCAATCATTGCCGATGGTAAAATGAGAACGGTTCTGATGTTGTATGTTTCACCTAAGGCTAAAGCCAGTTTATCAGAATCGTTTTTAGAATTGTAATACCAGTTTCTTCGGTCTGTATTATAACCATTATCTACGTTGGCCGGTAAGGTGTTAAAGTCTAAAGCGGCCACAGAACTTACATAAACGATGTTTTTAATGCCACATGCTTTGGCAATATCGAACAGGTTTTGGGTGCCTTTTAGGTTGTTGTCGTAAATCTCTGTTTTTGGGTCTTTTGCCCACATACTAAAGTTGGCGGCAACGGCATAGATATGCGTGACGTCTTTACATGCTTTTCTTAAGGCTGCTTTGTCTAGAAGATCTGCTTGTACCACCTCGACATCTAAACCTTTAAACGGTGCGGTGTTATTTAAATCTCTAACGGTTGTTCTTACGTTTTGGTTTTTGGATAGCAACAAACGGATTAGATTGTTTGCTAAATGGCCATTGCCACCGGTTACTAAGGCTAAGTCTTTACTCATCACTATTGTTTTTTTGTTTGCGTAAAGGTCTGCCGTAATGTGGAGTTGAAAAATAACAAATGTTAGATAGTGATCTGTTTTCTAATCCGGCTTAAGGATTGCGGTTCCATACCTAAGAAGGAAGCGATATTGTCTACAGAGACATTTAGGGCTAGGTTAGGCTGTTGTGTTATAAACTTTAAATAGCGTTCTTTTGCTGTTAATACCTGGAAATCTTTAACCCGTTCTATTTTGCAATTGAGGTGCTCGTTGGTGATTGTTTTTATAAAGTCGCTCCAAAAGGCGGATTGCGCTTGGATCAGTTCGAAATCTGGTTTAGAGATTTTAAGTAGTTTACAGTCGGTAATGGTTTCGTAATAGTCAGATGCTGGAGTTTCACTCATAAAACTCTCTAGGGAGGTGAAGAAATCGTGCTCGGCGACTAAATGTTGCACTACAATTTTACCATCTACATTTTGATAGCCTTTTACAATGCCTTCACTTAGGAAATACACATAGCGTTCTGTTTTTCCGGCTTCTAAGAGTAGGGTGTTAGCTGGTACATTTTGGGAGGTAAAATAGGTTTCCACTAAACGGCTATCGGTTTGGGATATGTTACATCGTGATTGGATATAGCGGTGTAAGTTTTTCATGGGTGTGATTTAAATAGTGTTTGTGTATGGCTAAGCACCTAATTTAGCAAATATATCACAGATAGTATTCCGCAGGAATGCTTGTAAGTTGGCAATGCACTACCCAATTAATTATATACGGTGTTGTGTGGCGTTTTTTCTATTTTTCTAATTATTAATTTTTTCATACAGCCAAATCATCAGTTCTAATTTTTTTAGAATCGTTCTCTTTTTGATGCAATAATGCAAATCCAAAAGTTAGAACTCCAACTCGTCCAATAAACATTAAAATAATAATCAATATTTTCCCAACGTTAGTTAAATCTCCTGTAATTCCTGTACTTAATCCAACTGTTCCTAAAGCGGATGCTACTTCAAATAATATGCTGTCAAAAGAAAAATTTTCAAAGTAAGAAAGTAAAAATGAAAACAAGAAAATTAAACTCGTGTAAAGCATAAAAGTTGATGTGGCAACGTATATTCTTTCAAATGGAATAAGTCTGTTTAAAAATGTGATTTTTTTCTGACCAAACAATCGACTTTTTAATATCGATAGCATTGCCGTCAATGTCGTTATTTTCATTCCTCCTGCTGTTCCTGAAGGCGAAGCTCCAATATACATAAGAAAGGTTATAAACAATAATATTGGCAAGGATAATTCACCGATAGGTATTGTGTTAAACCCAACTGTTGTCATAGCTGACATTGCTTGGAAGAAAGAGGTCATAAGTGAACTATTTGAACCGAGAATAGAGGATGATTCTGTTGCGTAAATGAGTAAAGTTCCTAAAAAAAGTAAAAACAAAAACCCATAGATAATGATTTTAGTTGTGAACGAAATTTCTTTTGATTTACCTTTAATTCGATACCACAAATCTGTAATTACAATAAAACCCAAAGAACCAGAAATTGCTAATACAGAAATAATTGTGTTTATAAAAGTATTGTCTTGATAGCTTTCGAAACCATCATTAAACAATCCAAAACCAGCTGTACAAAACGATGAAATACTATGAAAAATTGAAAACCAAATTGCTTTTAAACTCCCCATTCCAGAATTGGTAAAGGCAAAGTAGAAAAGTATAGCTCCAATAGTTTCCATTATTAGGGTAAAAACAATAACGCTTTTGATAAAATCTTTTATCTGAATTGTATTAGGTAATGTAAATTCCGTTCCTATTAATTTACTATGCCAATGTGTTATTTTTTTGGTAGTAAATAATAAATAGTATGTCGTTAGCGTCATATATCCAATTCCGCCAATTTGTATTAAAGCCATAATAACAAATTGACCGAAAAAATTATAGGAATCGAAAACGCTTATTGTCACAAGTCCAGTAGTTGAAATAGCAGAAGTTGAAATAAATAAATTATCTAAAAAAGAAATGTCGGTTTTGTGAAATAAAGGAATAGACAGTAAAATAAATCCAATTAGCGTATACAAAAAGAATCCCCAAACTAAATTCATTTGAGGTGATTTACTAATTTGGAATTTTCGGTACCAATTAGATATTTTCTTGTATGTTTTATTTTCCATTCTTTGTATTTCGGTTTTTTTTAATGACACACAACTCGTTATACAGTAACTTTTATTACTCATATCCCGAAAATAGAGCAAAATATAGTAGCTTTTTATATTCTAGCAACGAAGTTAAATGTATTTCGTTAAAAATCTATACGAAAAGTTACATACTGGTTTTCTCAGATAAAACCCAAGTTGCAATCCTCTAATGCGTATAGGTTACGGTAAGCCTTGATAGCTAGCTACATAGGAAATGAAACTGTATTAAAAGAAAAACCACCTTGCTTTCGCAACGTGGTTTTAAAAGGGGTAATTCTCTTTTTCAATTATTTATCAATAGACCCTAACACACGTTTCATAAATCCGTTAACGGCTTCTTTTTTAGGTGTGCCTTCTTTTATCATTTTGTTGACTTCAATAGCACCATACATATTAGAGATTAGTTCTCCAATAACGTCTAATTCTTCATCTTTAAGCGATGGTACTTCGGTTAAGGCTTCAAGTGTTTCTATAGTTTCAATGATGTAATCTTCGTCATTGTCTTCTATAAACTGCGTTAAGTGTTTAATTACCGGTAGCTTCATAATTAAATAACTTCAGAAACAAGTTCTTTTAAAACATCGAACTTATTAGTTTGCACTTGACTTTTAAATTCACCCGCTTTGAATGTTGCAAAGGTTGGTAAATTATCTACCGTAGCTAATTTTCTACTTTCAGGAAATTTTTCAGCATCAGCAATCACAAAGGTTGCCCCTTCATGTTCTGTTGCTAATTTCTTGAACTTAGGTTTCATTATTCTACAATTGCCACACCATGTTGCAGAATACTGTACGATCACGGTATCGTTACCATTGATGATCTCTTGTAGGTTATCTTGATCTAATTCTTGTATCATAGTTTGTTGTTTTATACGTCATTGCGAACAACGTGAAGCAATCTCTATCTTAATAAACAGATTGCCACGCTTTGCTCGCAATGACATAAATTTTAAACTTTTAGATTAGTGTGTTGCTAAATAAGCAGCAGTCCCTTTAGCATTGGCTTGCATTGCCTCTTTACCTTCTTCCCAGTTTGCAGGACAAACTTCACCTTTTTCTTGTACGTGTGTTAAGGCATCGATGATTCTCAAGTATTCGTTAACGTTTCTACCTAATGGCATGTTGTTTACACTTTCATGTTGGATGGTTCCTTCTTCGTCAATGATGTAGGTAGCTCTGTACGTTACATTATCACCTTCAACAGTTACCAATCCTGTTTCTTCATCAAATTGTTCGTTGAAGATATCTAAGATCCCTAATGCTGAGGCTAGGTTACGGTTAGAATCTGCTAAGATTGGGTATGTTACTCCTTCAATTCCTCCATTATCTTTAGAAGTACTTAACCATGCAAAGTGTACTTCGGCAGTATCACAAGACGCACCGATTACGATGGTGTTTCTTTTTTCGAATTCACCTAAAGCCGCTTGGAAGGCGTGTAATTCTGTTGGACAAACAAAAGTGAAATCTTTTGGGTACCAGAATAATACTACTTTTTTGTTATTGTTTTTCGCTTCTTCTAGAACGTTCACTTTAAAAGTGTCGCCCATATCGTTCATTGCGTTTACGTTTAAATCTGGAAATTGTCTTCCTACTAATGCCATGTGTTTTGTCTTTTTATAATTTGTTAATTTATTTTCTAATGCAAATTTAGTAAGTAACCTCGTACTAATACATAGGTTTAGATTATGATAAAGAATAGTGAAATAGCATGTGTTTATGGCACCAAAAAAGAGGGTGAAATATTATTATAATCGCAATATTGACGCTTGTAAACTACTAACTTGATAATTTTAGAGGAAAAAGCTTAAGGGGTGCGCTATTATTTTTTTGTTAACATTTTAATTTTTATTCTGAAGGCGGCAAAAATTAAGGTGGTGAACGGACTTAAGTAGTTAAAAATAGCATAGCCAATGTATTCGCCCACACCAACACCTAAAACACCACTTTGGTAAGCACCACAGGTATTCCAAGGAATGAGGACAGAGGTTACGGTTCCGGAATCCTCTAACGTTCGACTTAAATTCTCAGGAGCTAAACCTTTATCTTCATAGGCTTGTTTAAACATTTTTCCTGGAATAACAATCGCTAAATATTGATCTGAAGCGACAATATTGAGGCCTATACAACTTAACACGGTACTGGTAAATAATCCGAAAATAGACGTTGCTATAGCTAATAAGGCTTTTGTGATGCGGGCGAGGGCTCCGATGCCATCCATGATGCCACCAAAGATCATGGCACAAATGATTAAGTAGATGGTCCACAGCATGCCTTCCATACCACCAGCTGCAAACAGGTCATTTAACTTTTCGTTGTCAGTAACAATAGCCGTTTCTGTGAAAATTGAATTTATAATGGCCGTAAATTTAGATTCGGCTAACCCGTCTAAAATAGGAGCTTGAAAAACGAAAGCGAATATAATCGCTAAAACAATCCCAGATGCTAAGGCTAATAACGGTTTTGTTTTTAATAATATTAAAGCCACTACAGCAACAGGTACTAAAAATAACCACGGAGAAATATTAAAGGTGTTGTCTATAGAAGCGAGGAGGTTACTGATATCTGCACTTCCTGTGGTATCAATATTAAAACTAATAATTCCGAAAACAAGTAGGGTAATTATAATTGTTGGTACGGTTGTAATGGACATATATTTAATGTGCGTAAATAAATCGGTACCCGCCATAGCAGGAGCTAAATTGGTGGTATCACTTAAAGGTGACATTTTATCTCCAAAATAGGCACCAGAAATAACGGCACCAGCTATCATGCCTGGATTAATACCTAAAGCGGTACCAATACCCACTAGGGCAATACCAACGGTTGCCGATGTGGTCCAAGAACTTCCTGTAGCAATGGAGATGACAGCTGCTATAATCACGGAAGCAGGTAAGAATATCTCTGGACTCAACACTTGCAATCCATAATACACCATGGCAGGAATCACGCCACTAACGAGCCATGTGCCGGCTAAGGCTCCGACTAAGAATAGAATCATGATAGGTACAAAAACACTTCTTAGGTTTTCCCAAATCTCTTTGAGCATGGTTTTAAAGGTCACTTTATTATAAAGGCCAACCACAGCAGCAATACCACCACCTAGTACTAAAATAATTTGATTGGTATAGGCGCCAAACCATTCTTGGTCTTCAACGAAAAATATGTTGTAAGCTAATAGTCCAACTAAAATGACAACCGGAATTAAAGCTTCAAGAAAACTAAGTTCTTTATTATCAATAATTACTTGATCTTCTGTTTTAATCTCACTTAGGTTGTCGTTTTCTTGCATGTTTGTTCAGTTTAGTGTCGTAATGTTACGATTTTGTTAAGCCATTTGCAAATGCAATACAAATGATAGAATATGGCGCCAAAAAAAGGTTAGACACTTATTGTTATATAAGCATCTAATCTTTAGTAAAATACGTATGATGTTAGCTTAGAGAATATTTAATTCTTCCATACAGGCTTTCATGGTGTTGTAAGTACGTTCGATATCGGCATCTAAACCTATCGAAAACCGAATGAGTCCATCACTTAAGCCCATGGCTTCTTGTTCCTCTTCAGGAATTTCAGAAGAGGTAGAGCTTCCAGGTGCACTAAATAAGGTTTTGTAGAAGCCTAAACTTACGGCTAAATAGCCAAGGTTGCGTTCTTGCATGAGTTCCATTAAGGCATTGGCTTTATCTAAAGTGCCCACATCAATGGTTAGCATCCCTCCAAAACCGTATTTGTCATTCATCATAGATGTGAATAACTCATGCGATGGGTGAGAGGCGAGTCCGGGATACACTGTTTTTAAGCCATCGTTTTCAAATCTCTCAGCTAAATAGTTGGCGTTATAACTGTGTTGCATCATTCTAATATGCAAGGTTCTTAGATTCTTCAATACCGAAGCCGAACGCAGACTATCCATCGTCGATCCTAATAACATGGCAGCTCCACTGTTGACGTTTCGTAAATCGTCTATGAGTTCTTGCGTACCACAAACCACTCCACCAACCGTATCCGACGAGCCATTGATGAATTTGGTTAAACTATGGATGACAATATCAGCTCCTAAATTTATTGGTGAAATGGATAATGGGGAAAAGGTGTTGTCCACCACTAATTTAAGGTTGTTTTTTTTTGCTAATTCAGCCAAACCTTTGATGTCTGCCACTTCCAATAGTGGATTACTAACAGACTCGCAATACAACACTTTAGTTTTTGGTGTAATAGCCGCTTCAACAGTTTCTAATTTCGTGATGTCCACAAAGGTAGTGTTGATACCCAAACGCGGTGTAAAGTTCTTTAAGAAGGCATAGGTTCCTCCGTAAATGGTTCGGCTACTCACCACATGGTCTCCAGCATCGCAAAGTTGCAAAATGACAGGTGTAATGGCTCCCATACCAGAAGCGGTTACTGTAGCGGTTTCGGTGCCTTCCATAGCCGCCAGAGCTTCACCTAAATATAAGTTGGAAGGTGATGAATGACGTGAGTATAAATAACAACCATCTGCATTACCTTCAAAGGTATCGAACATGGTTTTTGCCGATAAAAAGGTATAGGTTGATGAATCTGAAATGGATGGGTTAACACCACCGAATTCACCGAAGTATTGTAAATCTTGAATATTGTTTGCAGGTTTAAAGGCCATAGTTGTTTTAATTAATGTTTATCAAATTTCGATAATGTTAGATTATTAATCAATACTGGTGTCAATATTTAGATTATTATTCTGTAAATATTAATTTTAATAGTTTTATTATAATTAAATTTGAGTATTGTGTAATTAATTCCGAAAAAAAGATACGTATGACGTTTGACGCTATTGACAGAGAACTCTTGCATTTACTACAATCTAATAGTAAGCAAACCAATAAGGCTTTATCACATCAATTAAATTTATCGGTAACTGCCGTTTACGAACGTATTAGAAAACTCGAAAAAAGCGGTATTGTAAAGCAATATGTGGCCTTAGTTGATAAAAACAAAGTTCAAAAGGATTTTGTTGCGTTTTGCCATGTGAAACTGGTGCAACATTCACAAGAGTATGTGGTGATGTTTGAGCGCGAAGTGAAGCAACTCAATGAGGTTTTAGAATGCTATCATCTTAGTGGTGATTATGATTATCTGCTCAAAGTTTTAGTAAAGGACATGAAAGCCTTTAGAGAATTTATGGTTGAGAAATTAACTAAAATTAATCATATTGGAAGTACACACAGTATGTTTATGATTAACGAAGTGAAGCATACGACGGCGATTTCACTTTAAAATTAGGCGTAATTCGCTGCATTTTGAGCGTGTTTCAATTTTGTTTTTCACAATAATTTTAAGCTTAAAAGCATTTATAATGTGTGAGTTGCGTTATTTGTTTCAGTTTTGGAGCCGTTTTTGTTAAAAAGTTAGGGAATGTAATTCAATTTAATTTCTAACTTTATAACATGAAATACGATGATATAAAGGATTTATACAAGTACATATTTAAATCCTATGACAAGCCATTTCTAAAAGAGCACATTGAAAAGTTCATGGAGCTCGATGAGTATCTCCCTTATAGTTCTACATTTTTTTGTGTGACCAATACGC
Organism: Winogradskyella psychrotolerans; assembly: GCF_018860545.1. Classification (GTDB taxonomy): domain Bacteria; phylum Bacteroidota; class Bacteroidia; order Flavobacteriales; family Flavobacteriaceae; genus Winogradskyella; species Winogradskyella psychrotolerans_A. The sequence goes on from NZ_JAHKPN010000034.1 coordinate 27,886, forward strand.
AAGATTTAACCTTTGAATATATCAGTAAAAATTTTACAACCTGCTTGGGTCTTGATGTTAATGAACTCAAAACATTAGGTATGCGTTATTTATGGAGTAGAATTCATCCAGATGATATTGATGCTTGGTTAAACGCTCTAAATCGTTTAATGGAGTTTACGCTTAGTGAGATTCCTACAGAAAAGCGAAAGGACGCTAATTACACTTGGAATTTTAGACTTAAAAATAGTGATGATGTTTACGTTAATATCATCCAAAATACCACGCCTTTAGTTTTTGATACTGAAGGTAAACCTATCATTGGGTTAGCCCATTACACGGTTTTAGATCCCAATATTAAAATGGAAATAACGGCATCCGCTAAAATGCTAAATGCTAATAATGAATATGAAACCTTGTTTTTTAATAACTTTTCTCAAAAATTATTAAAAGACGGGATTAGTAATAGAGAGCGCGATATCATCAGATTACTCGTGCTGAACCAATCCAGTAAAGAAATCTCTAAAAAGCTGAGTATTAGTCCGCATACGGTAAATACTCACCGAAGAAATATATTGAAAAAACTCAATATTTCATCGACAGGCGAACTCATTGGGATGTTAAAAATGAATCAATTTTTGTTATAAAATTAAAAAATACTTAAATTAAGTATTGTTAAGTCTTATATTAATGTGCAACTTTGTAGAGCTATAAATCAAGGGGAAATAAGTCCATGCTTAAGGTTGTTCTAAACAATTAAAAGTTTGGACTATTTTTTTTGTTTTAACTCAGGTTCATTAGTTTCCTTTATTGCTTGTTACTTTCTTTATGTAGAGGGAATTCAAAAGTTTTTAGATTTAAATTTATTTTAAAAGCAACCATTCTAACTATTTTTACGTCTATTCAGGTAAAGGGTGTAATTTAACATCTATCAATTTCCAAAATCAAACAATCAATCATGATCAAGAAATCATTACTTACATTTTGTATTACATTATTAGTTCTATTAGCATCATGTGCGAGTGTAGAGAAACACAATTTACAAGTCACCAAATTACATTCCGTTGAAGATTTACACGAAGACATAGACAAGGTTTATAAGCAACTGCAACGTCACCATCCGCATTTATACCAGTTTACATCTAAGGAGGTTTTAGATTATAAATTTGATAGCTTAAAAATGGCTATTAAGGAACCGATGGATAGTCGTACGTTTTATAAACAACTAGCGGCTGTTACGAAATATGTTGGACAAGGCCATATGTCATTGTCGCCTCCAGGTAAGCATTTTGACCGTAAAGAAAGAAAAGCCTTAAAAGGCGCAAAGTTTGATATCAATAATTTAGATTTTGAATATTTAGATGAGACTCTTTTTGTCTCCAATGCAAGAGGCGCAGATTCTGTTTTAATTAATGCCGAAGTCTTAAAAGTTGAAGGTGAAACCCCTCAAGATTTAATCAAAAAATACAGTAAAATTATTGCCTCAGATGGTTATAATACCACCTTTCATAATAGAGTTGCTGGTCGTCGTTTTATGAGTTATTATTTTTATGACAAAGGGCGTTTTGATAGTATCAGTCTAACCTTTAGGAATTCAGATTCAACGTTTGTAAAGTCATATAAACGCATTTTAAAAATAGACACAACTGCATTAAAAACAGATTCTTTAACTACAGACTCTATTGCCATTGAAAAACCAAAAGTCGTCAAACTTACCAAAGCCGAACGAAAAGCTAAAAAGCAAGCCAATAAGGCGAAACGAAAATACAATCGTAATTATGGTTATATCGCATCGCGAAATGAATACACCCGAAATTTGAATTTTGTAGGTGCGGATAATGTTGTGGGTTTACTCAAAATAAGAGGGTTCTCAAATGGCAACTATAAGCACTTTTACGATGAAAGCTTTAAAACCTTAGATTCACTTCAAACAGAGGTCCTCGTTATTGATCTACGAAACAACTTTGGAGGACGTTTAAATGAAATTACCTATTTGTATTCTTATCTCACGGATAAAAATTTTACCATGATTAATCCAAGTGAAGTTAATACACGGTTTCCGCTTCTAAAAAGTGTCATGAGTAACACAACACCAACCACAGCAAAGGTTTTCGCAGGTATGATGTCTCCCGTTCTTCTTACCATCGACCTGTTTAAAACAAAAAAGAAAGATGATACCTTATATTATACTTTTAAATCCGCTAAAGAGCAGAAACCAAAACCGCTTAATTTTAAAGGTGAAATTTACGTACTAATTAATGGTAATTCCTTTTCTGCATCCTCTATTTTGTCTACAAAATTACAAGGGGATGAACGTGCGACTTTTGTTGGTGAGGAAACAGGTGGTGCGTACAACGGCACAGTCGCTGGATTCTATAAAGTATACGAAATGCCTCATACCAAAGTACGTGCTAGGATAGGGTTGGCACATATTGATGCTCCTTATAAAACCACACCAGATGGTTATGGTGTAAAACCTGATGTAGAAATACTCCCAACGTATGAAGATCGATTACATCATATTGATCCAGAATTACAATGGGTTTTAGAAGACATAGAAGGATAAAAGTAATAATTTTTTTCTAAAAAAGAACTTTTTTAAGACGTAGAAATGTAAAAAAAATACCCTAAACTGGGTATTCTTTTTACTCATGATAGTTCATAGTTTTACATAAGGGTAAACTATGAACTAAATACATTTCTATTATGAGTTTCAAAAATCTAATTATTACGCTTTTTCTAATAACTGCATTTAATGTTTACGGACAACAATCTGCTACAATTAATATTACTCATATTCCAGGTAAAACATTAAAAGATGGTAAATCCGTATGGGATATCCCTAAATGGCAGCAAACTTCGACATCAACATTAAGTTGTTTTAGTTTTTTAACAATAAGAGTTTACGAAAAATCGTCAGGAGACGAACTCATATATAAAGTTGAAGTTATTAATAATTCACCTTTCCTTGTAGATATTACTTGTTCTAAATGGGGACTTGGAGGTACTGGAGGTAGTACTACGATAAGATCTGGTCAATCTCATGGTGGTGGAGATTTTGCTGCATTTAAAATGAAATCCGGAGAGCGTTCAATTACTTTTAGTAGCGTTAATTTTTTCTTTAGTGATAATGATAGACAAGAGTATGGGGTTTCTGCAATGTCTGAGAGTCTGGATTGCAATGAAACGGTGAATTCTTATATCAACAGAATTCAAGCAGAGAATAAATTAAAAGCAGATATAGAGAGAATAAAAAATGATATATATTCTTATGGTAATACCGAAGCAGATTTATTTAAAAAATTAAACCTATATAGAGAATTAAGAAAAATCGATAAAAACTCTAATTATGCTTCTAAAATTGCTGATTTAGAAGAAAAAGTAAAAGATATTGAAGATGAAAAGAAACTGATAAATGAACAGATTAATTCTTTAAAAGATGAAATTCAAAGTTTAGGTACAACAAAAGAAGATTTATTAAAGAAGAAATCACTTCTTGAAAAATTAAGCAATCTTGACGTAAATAATGACTATGATGGACAGGTCAATGACGTAAACAAAGCTTTAACAGATTTAAAAAGTGAAGAAAAAAGTGCTGAGGACGATCCAGAGACAGAAAAAGCCGAAGAAAGTAAACCTGTAATTAAAAAAAGCAAACTAGAGCAAAAAAAAGAAAAAGAAGCGACTAAAAGGGAGGCTGAAGCAAGGAAAGAATTAAAAAGAAAGGCAGACGACGCAAAAAAAGAGGAAGATAAAAATAAAAGAGTAAATGAATATTTAAAAAGAAAAGAAAATCAACGTCAAGAAAATGCAGCAATTGCGGCAGCAGGTGCAGTCGCTGCAGCAGGTTTTCTATATACTATTGGAGGTTTTATATATGCTGATATGGGAATGGTTAATGATCCAAAACAATTATACACTGGTAGCAACTTTCATATAAAAATGAATTTTGGTTTTACAGGAACTAATTACCCACTTTATTTTGATAGTAAAACAAATGGCTATGATCCTATAATTGATGATTATTATAGTTCTGAGTCAGTAGATAATATTAGTCCAATTGCCATTAATCTTAAATTGGATCTTCAAATGGGTTATGAAACTGAATATGGAGGAGGTTATGTTTTTGGGGTAGGAGAAGCTGGAGGTTCACCATTATTTGATGGTAGTAACTTAAATTATAATTATGGTGCTCGCATTTTTGCTGGTTGGACTTGGGTAAAAGTTTTTGGTGAGTATCAAAAAGGGAATCGTAATTATACAGCAGGTAAATGGTACAATGAAGAAGAATCTGGAAAGGGGAAATCTAATTTTGATTTCGAAAATATTAAAGCAGGCTTAAAATTTAGCTGGTACAGAAACGATAGAACAGCCAAAAGAGATCATATTTATGTAGGTATAGTGGAAGAAAGAGTTACTAAATCGCAAAATGAAACGTACGTAGAACGATTAGAAGTTGAAGAACCTTATTTCTTTTCAGATGAATTCCAAATTTATCATGGTTATAGGTTGGAGTGGTCTCATGATCACACAAGTCAGCTCTTTGTGGAAGTGTTCCCTAGGTATCCTCATACAGGAGTAATCACCGCTCCTCGAGATGACGTAAATGGTGGTTTATTTATTCAAGTAGGATTTTTAAGATCATTAGATGACTTTTTTTCAAAATAATAAATAACAATGAAATCTATTGTGTTAAAAATTTTATTAATTCTATTAACCTGCAATCTTGCATTTTCTCAAACCTATATTGGTACAAATGTTGATCTCGTAACCGAAAGACATTTTGAAAATTTAGAAAATGATAAATTGTACGAGTGGCTTGGTGATGATGGTAATTATTATGCAATAAAAACAAGGAATAATGAAAAATATACAGGTATTAAATTAAACGGAAAATGGGTAAGGCATGGTGTTTATTTTAAATACAGTAAAAGCTCTGATAAGCCTGAAATAAAGTTTTTAGAGGTAGAGTCTCACTACAGATTTGGTGCACTACATGGAGAATCTAAAAGGTTTAAATTAATAGAAGGGAAGCGTTTTTTGGCAGAAGTAATAAATTATAATAATGGAATAAAGCATGGAAAATATATTGATTATGACGGAAAGGAAGTAGTATATAGAAAAGGGGAATATAATTATGGGCTCAAATCTGGGACTTGGACAAATTATTATTTTGATTCAGTAAGCCCCTTGTATGAATATGTCTATAATGATTGTGACTGTACAAGATATGAATATGCAAAAGACGATAAGGCAGTTAAAAATCACAAAAAAGGTAGGCTGAAATCTGAGTTTCCCATGAAGGTGAAAATCACAAATTTTGAAAGACTTTCAACCTATGAGGTAACACATGGTGTTATAAAATACTACATTGAAGATGGTACAATAAACAAAATAGATAAATTTCATGATAATATAGGACCAATACTTGACGGTTGTAATAGAGCTTTAGAAATTCGTAATATGCTTACAGATCCAAAAGCTCACACAAGACAAACAGCGTATGAAATTTATAAATTTGTTTTTGGAGAAGCTAAAGCTAATAATTTGGGCGTTTTAACACAGGAAGATATTGATTTCGCTAATGAAATTTATAATAATTTAATGAGTCATAATTGCCATATGAAATATGTTAAATCTTTGGCTTTGAGCTCGTTAATTCCAACGCGATCTATAGATGGTATTTTAGAAGCAATAATAGATGCTAATATAGAAGGATGCAGCAAAAGGGATATAACCCAAATTATGAATACATGGGTAAATTATCACTCTACACCTCACTTAAGAGTGCGATTAGGTGTTTCAAATGATTAATTTTTATTTATTAAAGTTGAAGCTTTTTTGTAAATCAAGGTGTGTTTTTACTTAATGGAGTGAGATATACAACTGTAATTAAGATATAAAGATTAAATTTTTATTTAAATCAAAAATTAAGAGGCGTTTATAATTTTGAAAGCGTAAAGTATTAAATTCAATACTCTAGTCTGTTTGTCTTCCCATAAAACATTCGTATTTTTGTTGGTGTTAAACAAAATAGACAAAAAATATTTTTATGAAATCATACGATGTAGCCATAATTGGTTCTGGACCTGGAGGTTATGTAGCAGCCATTCGTTGCGCACAATTAGGCATGAAAACAGCCATTATTGAAAAATATGCAACACTTGGTGGAACGTGCTTAAACGTGGGTTGTATTCCAAGTAAAGCCTTATTAAGTTCTTCACATCATTACGAAGAAGCTACAAAACATTTTGAAGAACACGGTATTGAAATTCCTGGAGAAATCAAAGTGAATCTCGAAAAGATGATTGGTCGTAAGCAAGCTGTTGTTGACCAAACTACTGGAGGTATTGATTTCTTAATGAAGAAAAATAACATCGATGTTTTTGAAGGCTTAGGGTCTTTTATAGATGCGACACATATTAAGATAGAAGGGAAGGATGCGCAAGAGATTGAAGCAAAAAAGATCATTATCGCCACAGGCTCTAAACCTTCAACATTACCTTTTATTACTTTAGATAAAGAACGTATTATAACCTCTACAGAGGCTTTAAAACTAAAAGAAATTCCAAAACACATGATCATCATTGGTGGAGGTGTTATTGGTTTAGAGCTTGGACAAGTGTATCGTCGTTTAGGTGCTGAGGTGACGGTCATCGAGTATATGGACCGAATTATACCAACGATGGATGCTGGTTTGTCTAAAGAATTAAATAAAGTCTTTAAGAAAGCTAAATGCAAAATGATGTTGTCTCATAAAGTGCAGTCTGTAGAGCGTAATGGAGATGAGGTAATCGTAAAAGCTGAAAACAAAAAAGGAGAGGTTGTAGAATTTAAAGGAGATTACTGTTTAGTCTCTGTTGGTCGTAAACCTTATACTGCTGGCTTAAATCTTGATGCAGCAGGAGTTGCAATGAATGATAGAGGACAGGTTGAAGTTAACGAACACTTACAAACGTCGGCATCTAACATTTATGCGATTGGTGATGTTATTAAAGGAGCGATGTTGGCACACAAAGCTGAAGAAGAAGGTGTTTTTGTAGCCGAGACGATGGCAGGACAAAAGCCACATATCGATTATAACTTAATTCCAGGTGTGGTTTATACATGGCCAGAAGTGGCTGCTGTTGGTAAAACAGAAGACCAATTAAAAGCCGATAATGTGGAGTATAAAGTGGGACAGTTTCCATTTAGAGCTTTAGGTCGTGCAAGAGCTAGTGGAGATATTGATGGCTTTGTAAAAATCTTAGCCGATAAAACCACAGATGAGGTTTTAGGAGTTCATATGATTGGTGCACGTTGTGCCGATTTAATTGCTGAAGCTGTAACCGCTATGGAATTTAGAGCATCGGCTGAAGATATTTCGCGTATGTCTCATGCCCACCCTACATTTGCAGAAGCTGTAAAAGAAGCCGCTTTAGCTGCAACAGACGATAGAGCTTTACACGTATAGATAACAAAACTATGATTATAGAACCAAAAACTAGAGGATTTATATGTTTAACATCGCATCCAACAGGCTGTGAAAAAAACGTATTAAATCAGATAGATTATATAAAATCAAACCCAACAACCAACGGTCCTAAAAAGGTCTTAGTTATTGGAGCTTCAACAGGCTTTGGCTTAGCATCTAGAATTACTAGTGCTTATGGCTCTAACGCTTCAACCATTGGTGTGTTTTTTGAAAAGCCACCAACAGAAGGACGTCCAGCGTCACCAGGTTGGTATAACAGTGCTGCTTTTGAAACCCAAGCGCATAAAGACGGCTTATATGCAAAGAGTATTAATGGAGATGCCTTTTCGAATGAAATTAAAGCACAAACTTTAAAATTGATTCAAGACGACTTAGGGAAGATTGATATGTTGATTTATAGTTTGGCCTCACCAGTACGAACACATCCTGATACCGGAGAGCGTTTTAAATCTGTTTTAAAACCTATTGGAGAAACATTTACGAATAATACGGTTGATTTTCATACCGGAGTTGTCAAAGAAATATCCATAGCACCTTGTTCTGGTGATGATATTGACAATACCATTGCTGTAATGGGAGGTGAAGATTGGCAAATGTGGATTGATTTATTAAAATCGGCTGATGTTTTATCTGAAGATTTTAAGACAGTGGCTTACTCTTATATTGGCCCTTCATTAACCGAAGCGGTTTATAGAAAAGGAACCATTGGTAAGGCTAAGGATGATTTAGAAGCGACTGCTTTTAAAATTACGGATTCTTTAAAAGACATTAACGGAAAAGGTTATGTCTCTGTAAACAAAGCTTTAGTAACGCAGGCGAGTTCTGCAATTCCGGTCATTCCATTATACATTTCATTGTTGTATAAAGTAATGAAGGAAGAAGGTATTCATGAAGGTTGTATAGAGCAAATAGCACGTTTATTTAACGAACGTTTATATGATGCTGATTTACAATTAGATGATGCTGGAAGAATAAGAGTGGACGATTGGGAAATGCGTGAGGATATTCAAGCTAAAGTATTAGAACTTTGGAAAGAAGCGACTACTGAAACCTTACCGGAAATTGGTGATTTAGAGGGGTATAAAACGGATTTCTTTAACCTCTTTGGTTTTAATGTTGACGGTGTTGATTATGATAAGGAAGTTGATGAAATGGTTGCGATCCCTGGATTGCAAGCTTAACATAAACTTATTTGAAAAGCGAACTTATAGAGTTCGCTTTTTTATTTTAATTACGTTGTAATGAAAAAGAAATTCTTCTATTTTTTATTTGTGATTTTTATTACTTGTTCACCTAAGTTAAAGAGTAAAATAGATAAAAATTATCCTCCACTTTCTGAGGATGAATTAGTGGTTGTTTTAGATATACACGATGGTCAAGCAATTACTGGAGACCATTTTGGGGTTGTACAAGCTAAAGACGGAGGTTTAGCAGTGAATTGCACCTATTATGAGAATATTCTTAACCTTAAGAACATGGCAAGAGCAGCTGGTGCCAATCTTATAAAAATAACGCAATATAAAACTCCTGATAATTGGAGCACATGTCATCGTTTACGCGGAACCATTTATAAGGTTGCGAATCCGAAGATTTATGAAACTGAAATCGAATGGAGTGCAAATAGAAAATTAACTTGGGATGATTTTAAAGGTGAGCCAGATGTCATTAATAATCCCAACACTTTAGCATTAACGTGTTCTAGTTTTGGTTACGAATCTGGTATTAATTTATTTAAGGAAGGTCAAATTTTTGTTCAAAGCGTATTTAGTACCCATGAGAGTTGGGTGGTTTCTAATGGACGAAATGACTATGTTTTGAGACATGAGCAAATTCACTTTGATATTACCGAAATTTATACTCGGAAATTAAGAAAAGAGTTAATAGATGCTAAGGTAACTAGTGAGAATCTTGTGCGAGCTAAGGCCATATTTGATAAGGTTTTTAACGAATTGAATGAACGTCAAAATAGATATGACAATGAAACCAAATATGGTGATAAAAAAGAAACTCAAGAACATTGGGAAGCCATTGTAGAAATTGAACTTGCCAAATATGATTTATATAAAAAATAAGGATTATAATTCGTGTAGCAAATCCTCAATCCGCATACGATTACTATAATCGTGCTCATTAACATCTCTCACAAAGCAATAGGCACTTATATCACCAGTTTTTACTTTTTCAGCTAAAACTTCAACTTTAAAGGGACCAAATTCCTTGGATTTTTCAATGTAGTAGAATTTGTGATCATAGATAATGGTACTGACTTTCTTTTTATATTTCTCTTTTAAGAAGTCTTGAATATCTTCAACCGAATTAATGTCATCGTCATAGTTGGACACGTTGATGTACATCGCGAATTCTTCCTTGTTTTCATTATTAAGCACCAAGATATCATCATCTTTAAAAAACGCTTTTACCGTTATTTTTCCATCTTCAGTTTCAATGGAAAAGGTGTTCAGGATATTAATATTCCAAGTCGTTTTAATGACATTATCCTTCCTTGAGATTTCAAGAACATTATCGGCTTTAAAGGTGTAAATCGATTTTTTTTTAGAGATACCATTCACCAATACCCATGGTTTATTTATAAAATGAGTATCGTGATGACGCTCATAATTAAATGGTTTTAAATTAGGAATAGTTCTGTGTAAGTAATCGTTCATTTAGTAGGTATAAAAAAATAGCAGTTACTATTATAACGTTAGATTTGGGATATTAATTATCTAAAGTTAATAATTTTCTAGACGTTTCAAAACTTCTTTCTTATAACTTCGACTAATGGAAAGTGCTTTCCGATTAACTGTAATGTGTTCATTTGTAAATGACTGTATGTGTTCTAGAGCAATTATATACGATCTGTGGATTCTTATAAAACGAGATGTTGGTAGTTTAGCTTCAATCGATGTGATGGTTTCTCGTGTCACAATTGTTTGATCTAAAAGGTGAATTTTAATATAATCGCTATAACTTTCAATATAAAGAATAGCGTCGAATTCTATTTTAAGCATTCTACGGTCAGAACGTACGAAAATGAAATCGTTGGATTTAGAAGGTTCAGAGATACTTTTATTTTTAGTTGATGTCACTTCAAAATACCGGTTAACAGCTTTCAGTAAGCGCTCGAAAGCTATGGGCTTTAAAAGATAATCTACAGCTTGCAGATCAAAACCCTCAACCGCATAATCTCTATAGGCTGTGGTGAAAATAATTTTTATGGCTTTGTTTATGGATTTAGCGAAGGCCATACCTGAAATTTCAGGCATATTAATATCTAAAAAGATCAAATCTACATTATGATTACTAATAAAATTGAAGGCTTCAATGGCATTTTTACATTGCGCTATAATTTGGATGTTTTCAATTTTTGACAAATGAGAGGCTATGATTTCTCTAGCTATAGCTTCATCGTCGACTATAATACAAGATATGGTTTTAGACATTGATTAATGATAGTTTGAGTTCTACTTCGAAAAAATCGTCATTCTCTATAATGTTTAAGTTAAACTGATTTTTATAGAGTAGTTCTAGTCGCTTCTTTATGTTGTCTAACCCAATACCAGATTGAATTGTACCTGTTTTAGAATGCGAATTTTTAATATTAAAATAAATAGTATTGTTTTTGCATTTAAATGTCATGTCAATAGTAAGTTTACCATCTATAATCTGGCCATGCTTAAAGCTATTCTCTACGAATGGCAAATATAACATTGGGGCAATTTCTATATTTTCAGAGCAACTTTTATCACTAAAATTAACTTCTAGAGTATCATTAAAACGCATTTGTTCTAAACTTATATAATCTTTAATATGGTTCATCTCATCTGTTAAAGGCACGAGAGGCTTATCAACTTGGTATAGCAAATAATCTAAGAGATTAGATAGTTTTAGAATCATTTCGGGTGTTTCCTCTGCTTTCTTCAAAGCAAACCCATACATGGTATTTAAGGTGTTGAATAAAAAGTGCGGATGAATCTGCATTTTTAAATACCTCAGTTCTTGCTCTTTTAATTTTAGTTGTGTTTCAAGGATTTTGGTTTCGAGTTTAATATTGGTTTTAGATTGTTGAAGATTAAATTTTAACAACTTAAATGCACTGACTATAATGACGACTAAGTAGACACATATCATTATAAATATGGCACTTCGACTTATCGTATTGATATCAATGTCGAGGCTTGATAGGAAAAATAAGCCCAAAAATATAGAAAATGCTATAGCAAATATAGAAATGATCAACGTATAAATACAATAAAGACTAAATAACCAATACCGTTTAACTATCAAATAATTAGGGATAAGATTATATATGGAAATATAAGTTGTGCCAATGGTTACAGGCATTAAAAATAATGAAAAGTAAAATATATTACTGTTAATTGTATTGTCTACACCAATAAGGTATGCGAAAAATAATAGTACTGTGCACCAAAATAATATATGTAAAACTGATTGGTTTAATTGTTTGATAATCTGTGGTTTTTATTAAAAAGGTCTTTCTATATTACAATATTAGATTATTTTTTTTTCTGATTAAGGTTTTGTAGATAAATGACCAATTTAATACTGGATTTGACAATTCCGTTAAATCCAATCCTAAAACGGTAGTTTGTCGCATTGTATTTTGATCAATGAATTCTTGATGTAAATTTGAGTGAATTTAATTTTAAAACAAAATCATGGCTTTATCATTTGCACCTAAACACCTTTTTATCGGAAGAATATTTACAGACGGAGGACCTGTAATGTACATAATTCTAATTTGTTTTCTAATGTCTTTGTTTTTTATAGCAAGAGCATTTATAAGTAAGCATGACCAAGAGATATCTAAAAAAATGATTGGCTTAGCAGTGGATTCAAGTTTATTATCACTAGTTATAGGTTGTCTAGGTTCATTATTAGGAATTATTGGGTTATTTGATATGTTAGAGGCTCTAGGCGAGACAAGACCAGATTTATTTTCAGCAGGTGTAAAAGTCTCTTTACTTACTGTAACGTTTGGCTTGTTTGCTTTTATCATAGGCAGATTAGGTATCCTCATCTACAAATGGAGTCTAAAGTCAGAAGAAGATGCTTAATCAATGTGATAATCGATTTTTTGCGTAAGAATCATTTGAACGCAGTTATTCTAATAGAATCGAAGAAAAGAGAGGTTACAACACCTTTAAGCAAAAAAATGATTAAACAATATAAACTAGCAAATATCAAACTAATGAGAATTAATAGATTTTTTATAGCATTAATTATTTTATGTGCATACTTTAAAGTTAATGCTCAGTTAAGTCCAAATACTGATAAACAAATTATAATAGGTAAAGTTGATAGTTTGTATTCCGAAATATTAAATGAGCAAAGAGAAGTGTGGGTACAAGTTCCAGAAGGTACAGATAACACAAAAAGATATCCAGTAATTTATGTATTAGATGCCTCTAAAAATTTCTATTCAGTAACTGCGATGCTCAAGCAATTAATACCTTGGACGATTCCCAACTCAATTATTGTAGGCATTACCAATACTGATAGAACAAGAGATTTTACACCAACTAATGTCCCATTTCAACGTGGACAAGAATCAAAAAATTCTGGAGGTGCTCGTAATTTCTTAAATTTTGTAGAAAAAGAATTGAAACCTTTTATAGCTAACAAATATCCAACAGAGAATAACAGCACAATTATAGGTCATTCAACAGGAGGCTTATTTGTACTCTACACTTTTTTGAATCATGAGAAAGTTTTTGATAACTATTTAGCAATAGACCCAAGCCTTTGGTGGGATAAAGAATATCTAGTAAAAGAAGCTGAAGAAAAAATAGATACGAAAAACTTAACAGAGAAATCATTATATATCGCAGTCGCTAATAGTCTTGGTAAAGCTATGGATACGGTAAAAGTAAGAAGGGATAAAACTGAGCCTACAGAACAGATTAGAGCTAATTTAAAATTTCATGATATATTAGTTAAGCATAGAAATAAACTTAATTTTTCTTGGGAATATTTTAAGAACGAAGATCATGGTAGTGTAGTTATACCAGCTCAATACAATGGATTACGATCTGTATTTTCTTGGTTCCCATTTCCTGAAATGTGGAGATTTAATACACCCAAAAGCTATTCGATTAAGCAATTGATAGAACCTTATTATTCGCATTATAAAAAATTGAGTACACGAATGAAACGAGATGTAAAACCAGAATGGCAATTACTAAATGATGTTGGTTTCTATATGCTTAGAGGTCATAATCTCCCTAAAAAGGCGTTGGCATACTTAGAAATGAATCTCGATTTCTATCCCAATGATTCAAAAAGTCAAGTGGCTTTAGGTGATTATTATATATCTCAAAAAGAGAAAGTATTAGCCATTGAATATTATAAAAAAGCTGTTGAGATAGATGGTAATGAGCATGCCAAAGCCAAACTTCTGAAATTAGGGCAGTAGAAGCTCGTATCTTCATAAAACGATATAATTGAACAACTTCATTAAATACAATCAAATATTGTTTACAAGCGAACTTAATAAAGTTCGCTTTTTTAATTTGTAGTGTTTTTATTCTGTAATTTTGTAAAAATTGATTTATGGAAGAATTAACGCTCACAACACCAGCACTTTTATTCTCAGCTATTTCGTTAATAATGCTTGCTTACACTAACCGGTTTTTAGCTTATGCTGCTATAATTCGAGATCTTAGCGAAAAGTACCTAAAACATCAAGACGCTTCTATTCTTAGACAGATTAAAAATTTAAAATTAAGAGTAAAATTAACGCGATATATGCAAATTGCAGGTATTAGTAGCTTGTTGTTTTGTGTTTTAACTATGTTTTTAATTTACATAAATTACCATATTGTTGCAGTTTGGTCTTTTGGTTTAGGACTATTGCTCCTCATTTTATCACTATTATTTTTAATATGGGAAATCCAAATTTCAGCTAAAGCCTTACAACATCATTTAGGTGACATTGAAGATCATTTAAAAAAGTAGGAATTTTATTTAATAATAATGTGACCTCTTAAAAAAAGGAGTGTCTTAAGACCAATAACCAATTAATAATAGATTAAAAAATCACCTTGACTAAAGACGCTATTCATAACCTAACCGATGAAGCGCTTGTAGAAGCTATCGTAAAAACCAACGACACTATGTTGTTTGAGGTGCTGTACGACAGATATGCGAGTATGGTCTATAACAAATGTTATGGATTTGCTAATGGTGTGGATGAAGCTAAAGATTTAACTCAAGATGTTTTTTTAAGAGTATTTGTTAAATTGGCTAGTTTTAAGGGGAAATCAAAATTTTCTACATGGTTATATGCATTTACTTATAATCATTGTGTAAATTATGTCACTAGAAATACAGCGAAGAAACTTGAGAAAAAATCTGTAAGTTCTGAAAATTTTGACATTGAGAATATAGGAGAAGATATTGATTCTACTGTTGAGTTTGAAAGCATGAGAGTTGAGCAGTTAAAGAAAGTGATGGAGTTGATTTCACCTGATGAAAAAATGATTTTATTATTAAAATATCAAGATAATTTATCAATTAAAGAATTAGCTGACGCTTTAGATATTGGAGAAAGCGCAGTTAAAATGCGATTAAAAAGAGCAAAAGAAAAACTTGTACAGAAGTACACTAATTATACGAAAGATGGAAAATCCATTTAAACAAATAGACCAGCCTTTAAAGGAAGTTCCAGCGGAACTGAAGAGCAGAGTTATGCATGATATTGCTATGGCTAAGTTATTTATGGAGTTAGCTGAGCTGTTTTCGTATAATCTAAGTTATATAATTGAAAGTGTAAGTAGTAAAAGAAAAAAATAAACCAATATTTATAAAACCCTAAAATAAACCTTATTATAAATGGAAGATTCTAAAGAATTTATAACTGATATATTGTCGTCATCCTGGCCAATTTTATTAAAAATTATTTTTGGTTTTATCGGTATAATTGTAGCGTTATATCTCATCAAAGTGATCGTGAAAATAATTATAAAGCTTTTAAATTTAGCTAAAATTTATAGGTTAGATGCGAAGTTGAACGACATAGAAATAATAGAAGGTAAAAAACTTAAAATAGATTCGATTAAAATTATTTCAACCTTTATTAAATACATTTTATATGTTCTTTTAATAATGATTGCCTCTGAGACATTAGGCTTAGAGATTATATCAAATCAAATCAGTGATTTAATATCTTATGCCCCCAAATTAATTTCGGCTGTATTAGTCTTCGTTTTTGGTTTGCTTTTTGCAAATTTTGTAAAGAAGGGTTTAAAATCGCTCTTTGAATCTATGGATATGTCTGGTGGAAAAGCGATCAGTCAAGTTGTATTTTTTCTATTGTTAACATTTATTTCTGTTACAGCTTTAAATCAAGCAGGCATAGATACAGAGATCATTACTAACAATATTAATATGATTATTGCTGCTTTTTTACTGGCATTCGCTATCGCGTTTGGGTTAGGAGCAAGGGAAGTAGTAGGTAAATTATTGAATACATTCTATGCGCGTAAGATTTATGAAGTAGGACAAAAGATTGTTTTTAATGATGAAACCTATACAGTAGAAGCTGTACAAAGTATTTCAGTGATACTAAAAAATTCAAAAGGAAAACTTATAGTTCCTATTAAAGATATAGTAGAAAATCAAGTACAAATGCAGGATTAACTATGAGGTTAGGGTCATAGATTTTATGTTCAAATAAAATGCGATCCTGCATGTGCTTGAAATATTTAAAACCCTTTTCATTAATTTGATTAGGGTTTTTTTGTAATAGTACAATAATGTGCTCAACTAATTTAATTAACAATACGCTAATTAACAATAAGTATTATTAAATGTCAAAGTTAAACGTTAAAATTTATGTTTAAAGGCGGCTCACGATAGGTGATATTATGAATTCGTTTTGTTATGAAACACTGTGTAATATGTTTCTAAAAGTTGATTTATGAATATCAAGATTTATGGGCACGTATAAAATCTGTAATTAAATAGGTAATCAGTTTCCCTATTTTAGTTTCAGACTTTTCAGTTGGTGCAGCTTCACATATATGTAAGTAGGCCGCATTATGATGTTTACCAAAACGATTTACAAATTGCCGTGCTTGTTTTACACTAAATCCACTTGGTGTCATAGCACTGCTTGGTATGTTTCTGATGGCATCACAATCAATTTCGATTCCAAATTTTCTACTAGAAACATAATCTAATGCATATTTTATTTCAGATGAAAAGTCGAGTTCATTTCTAACTTCAATAGCCTCGTAAGTATTGTGTTTTATAGTTTTTACCTTCTTCATCTTTTTAAATAACGTCTCAGAAGTATAATTTTCATGTAACCCAAAAATAAAATAGTTTTTCAAAAACCCTTCAGCAAAAGCGTAACTAAATCCATTGCCACTATGTCTGCCTTCTTCTGCTCTAAAATCAGAATGAGCATCAAAATTTACCACATTTACTTTGCCATTGTTTGCTAAAGCACAGCCTTTAATATTGCCATAAGCATTGTTGTGGCCTCCACCAATAATAATTGGAATTTTACCTGCTTTTATAATAGACGATACTACATAGGTAACATCTTTGTCTATATCCTCTACAAGATGTCTAACCTTGGAGATTTGTTTCTTTTTGGATAGATCGAAGTCCACAATAGCCTTTCGTTGTTCCGTATAATCTAAATGGCCTAGTATCAAAACCCGTTTTGCCGAGGTCAATGCGTTACTCTGAATATTTAACAAAACTTTTAAGGCAGCATCCCATGCATTATAAGTGCCTGGTTTACCGAAGTTTGCTGTAACTCCGATATCTTCTTTCACTCCAAAAACCACATACTCAACGTCTAAATTAACAATATCATCGTATATCTTAATGAGGTTAGGGATTAACTGAATATGTTCTCCAAATTTTGTTTCACCTTTTCGTTTCTTTAAAAGTAGTTGTTTATCTTTTTCTGTAAATACGTTAAGATGCTTCATTTGAATAAATAAATTTAATATAAACTAAAAGTACATTTTTATTTAATTATTTTGGCCTCGAATTAGTAATAATTAAAACAATACTTAAAACCCAATAACTTATGGAAGGTTCACAAAAATCGAGCACAGGATTAAAAGTAGGATTAGGCATCTTATTAGTATTATTCTTAGTAACTGCTTTCTACACCTCTAAACTTTATAGCGAAAAGCAGGAGAATGAAAAATTATTAGTCAGTGAAAAGAATCAAGTGATGAATGATTTGAATAACATGGCAAAAGATTACGATGAAGCCATTGCTGAAAGTGAGATTAAAAATCAAGATTTAATTACGGCAAGAGAGCGTATTCAAGGTTTAATGGATTCATTGAAGATATCTCAAAATAGTGTTGGTAGTTTGTGGAACTATAAGAAGAAGTATATGGCGTTACAAGAAGAAATGGACGTTTTATTAACTGAAAATGATCGTTTAAAAGGCGAGAACCAGTACTTGGCTTCATCTTTAGATAGTACACAAGTGCAATTAGCGGAACGTACGATGTTCACCGATTCTTTATTAGTTCAAAACACAGAACTTGCTACTGTTGTTAAAGACGCAGCAGCGTTACAAACTGTTGGTTTAGTAGGCATGGGAGTTATAGAAAGAAACAGCGGTAAACAAATCCCAACGGAACGCGCCACTCGAAGTGATAAAATTAAAGTTTGCTTTACTGTTGCTAAAAATATGTTAGCTGAAGCTGGTGATAAAGAATTATACGTTCAAGTTATTGATCCTAAGAATAACGTTTTGGGGGCTAACGATCAAATTGAATTTGAAAACCAAGAGGTATTAAACTATAGTCTCATCAGTAGATTTAATTACGAAAATAGAAACTTAAATATCTGCGAATATATTAATGAATTGAAAGATTCAAAATTTGAAAAAGGACGTTATAAAGTCAATGTTTTTAGTGATAAAGCATTAGTGTCTTCTTCTGAATTTGAATTGAAGTAAAAAAGAAATATTGTATTAATCCATAAAAAAATCCAGAAGCTCGCTTCTGGATTTTTTTTGTTATAATAATTGACCGTTAACAATCACTTGTTCAATAGGGTTGTGAGCAAATGCATAGGGTATTTCACTATAATGATTCATGGCTTTCGTTATAATAAGATTCGCCTTTTTTCCTCGTGTAATACTGCCGTACATATTACTAATTCCCATGGCATAAGCACCATTTACAGTCGCAGCATTTATAGCTTCTTCTGGTGTTAATTTTAACTTTACACAAGCGGCACTTACGATAAAATTCATATTTCCACTTGGCGAAGAACCTGGGTTGTAATCTGTGGCGATTGCTAATGGTAAGCCTGCATCAATAATTTTTCGAGCTTGTGTATACGGAATACTTAAAAAATAGGAGCAACCCGGTAAAGCTACCGCGATAGTATCGCTTCCTTTTAAAGCTTCAATATCTTCATCGTTGATTTCTTCCAAATGATCTACAGATAATGCATTGTGTTTTACACCCAGCGCAATTCCTCCTAAAATATTAAACTGATTCACGTGAATTTTAGGTTGTAAATTGTATGTTTTTCCAGCTTCTAATATGGCATCAGTATCTTTAATGTCAAAATAGCCTTCTTCACAAAACACATCAACATAATTTGCGATATTTAATTCAGCAGCCTTAGGTATTAATTCTTCTGTGATGTAATTAATATAGTCTTGTTTATTTGATTTGTAGGCTTCAGGGATTGCATGAGCCGCTAATAATGTAGGTATGATTTTCGCTAAACTCGCCTGCTTTAAACGCTTTATAACTTTAAGCATTTTTAACTCTGCATCTACCGTTAAGCCGTAACCTGTTTTTATTTCTACAGCTCCAGTTCCCATAGCTATAAGCTCATTTAATCGTTTTAAGGACTGTTCGTATAATTCGTCTTCAGAGGTGTCTTGAAGCTTTTTAGCCGAATTTAAGATACCACCACCTTTATGAGCGATATCCGCATAGGATAAGCCATTTATTCTATCTACAAATTCCGACGTTCTATCACCTGCATACACAATATGCGTGTGTGAATCGCACCAAGACGGTAAAACTAATTTTCCGGTGGCATCAATAGTCGTTTCAGCATCAAACCCCTCACAATCAGTCATGTTACCATATTCAATAATAGTGTCGTTTTCGATATAGAGGTACGCGTTTTCTATGACCGGTAAATTTTTCATATCACTACCTTTTAAGATGGTAGTATTATGTTCATGGACTTGAATGAGTTGTTTAATATTAGTAATTAGTAGAGACATATGAATTGCTATTTTTGTAAATATTGTAATTTTTTCAAACAAAAAAAAACGCTAGTATAAATATACAAGCGTTTTAGATATTATAAAGCGTATTTTTTTATTCTTTTATAAATTTAGAGGTTATTTTATTATTCAATTTAATGGTGTATAAACCACTAGCTAATGTTGAAACATTTAATGACTCTCCATGTAATAATGTACTTTCTAATACCATTTTTCCAATCGTATCATAAACCACAACTTCTATACTCTCAGAATTATAACCATTGATATGCAATTGATCTGTGGCAGGGTTTGGATACATACTTAGGGTTGTTAATTCAGAATCACTAATACTTAATGCATTAAGTTTATTCTCTATCCAATCGACAGTATCTGTTTGATTACCAACAGCAGCAATATCGATATCTGAATCACCATCTAAATCTGCTACAGCGATATCTAGCATTTGATTACCATTATCAATTATTAATTGATTTGTTGTGCTTGGTGAAGCATTTGCTGCTCCTTTAAACCATATAATAGCATCATCAGCATTGCCATAATCCGTTACGATAACATCATTTAATCCATCTTCGTCCATATCAGCTATAATCATGGCAGAAGGATTATTTATAATACTAGAATTAGAAATAATTGTTCCTGTAGATGTTCCGTTTACTACTTTATCAAACCATTCCACATCACCATAATAATCTAATTTTACGGCATCCATATTTCCATCGTTATTCACATCTGCAAATTTTACAGCAAATAAGTAATTATTTCCTGTATCTACAGACTGCGTATCTTTTATCCAAGAAACTGTAGAGCTAGGATCAGGATCTGTGCCATCATATTGATTATAATAAATTTCTATGTTACCGGCAAAAAAACCGACTAATACATCTAAATCACCATCGGCATCAAAGTCTGCAACGTCTACGTAGTAAGGATAATTTGTAGAACCATTTTCTACATCAGCCTCTACTGTAAAATTACCAGAACCATCACCAGAATACCATTGTGTTCTATTGTTATCATAAGAAGGAGCTACGAGGTCAACATGCCCATCATTATTTATATCACCAGCAACTACTTGTCCTGGGCCACTAATAGCACTATCTACAGAAACTTCAGTATAACTATAGGTAGCATCCATGGTTGTGGCACTTAAATAATAGACTAACTTATTTTGGTTCACCGAAGTGGCTATTATATCCATAGCACCATCTTCATTAATGTCGGCTAATGTTAATCCATCTACCCATTGAATCGTTGATGACACGGTGATTTCAGTTGGGAAATTACCGCTTCCATCATTTAAATAGCATTTAATATAATCTTGGTTTGGAGTACCCCCGTTGTAGTTGTAGGTAGCCATTACAATGTCTATATATCCATCACCATTAATATCTCCGGTTTCAATTTCATAAGGTTCATCACCAGTGTCCGGATCCACATTAGTTAAAACCCAGTCTTGAGCGTAATTTAGATTGCAGCTGATAGCAAAAATTAAAAATACGAGTAGTTTTTGTTTCATAATTATTTTAGTTTAGATATGCTAATATACTAAAAAATCGACGAAATGTGTATTTCGTCGATTTTTTGGTCGTTTAGACGTTATTTGAGTTATTTGAGCGTGCCGACCATATTTTCTGGTTTTACCCATTCGTCGTAATCTTCAGCAGAAACATAACCTAAATTGACAGCTTCTTCTTTTAAGGTCGTGCCATTCTTATGCGCTGTATTTGCAATTTCAGCCGCTTTGTAGTACCCAATTTTAGTGTTTAAAGCTGTGACTAACATTAATGAATTATTTAATAACTCCTTAATGACTTGGTGGTTTGGTTCTATACCACTTACGCAATGTTCTTCGAAACTTACACAAGCATCACCGATTAACTGAGCCGATTGTAAAATGTTTGCAGCCATCATTGGTTTAAAAACATTAAGTTCGTAATGACCTTGTGTACCTCCAACTGAAATCGCAACATCATTACCCATAACTTGTGCGCAAACCATAGTTAATGCTTCACATTGTGTTGGGTTCACTTTTCCTGGCATTATTGAACTTCCAGGCTCATTTGCAGGTATGATAATTTCTCCAATTCCAGAACGAGGACCAGAAGCCATCATTCTAATATCATTGGCTATTTTGTTTAGAGATACTGCTAATTGCTTTAAAGCTCCGTGCGTTTCAACAATAGCATCATGTGCGGCTAAAGCTTCAAATTTATTCTCTGCAGTAATGAACGGTAAACCTGTAAATTCAGCAATGTACTTGGCTACTAAGACATCGTAATCTTCTGGTGTATTTAATCCTGTTCCTACGGCAGTACCACCTAAAGCGAGTTCGCTTAAGTGATGTAAAGTGTGTTCTAACGCTTTTAAACCATGATCTAACTGAGATACATAGCCAGAAAATTCCTGACCTAAGGTTAATGGAGTCGCATCCATTAAATGCGTACGGCCAATCTTAACAACCGTTTTAAATTCTAAAGATTTTTTATGTAATGTATTTCGTAATTGAATAACTCCTGGAATTGTAGTTTCTACCACTTTTTTATAAGCTGCAATGTGCATTCCGGTTGGAAACGTATCATTAGAGGACTGTGATTTATTAACATCATCATTTGGTTGAATCGTTTTTTCTCCTTCCCCAATGACTTGTCCAGCAATTTGATGCGCCCTATTAGCTACCACTTCGTTAACATTCATGTTACTCTGCGTACCAGAACCTGTTTGCCATATCACTAGAGGAAATTGATCATTGTGTTTTCCTTCTAATATTTCATCACAAACTTTTGCAATTAAATCGCGTTTTTCTTTAGATAATACCTCTAATTCACAGTTAGTATAAGCTGCTGCTTTCTTAAGATAAGCAAAGCCATGAACGATTTCTAAAGGCATTGATGCAGATGCACCTATTTTAAAATTATTACGAGAGCGTTCTGTTTGTGCTCCCCAAAGTTTGTCGGCAGGTACTTTAACCTCACCCATGGTGTCTTTTTCTATTCTGTAATTCATGTGTACTAAATATTTGATGTACTACAAATTTAACGGTTTTGTAAGTTTTATTTGCTGTAAAAGAAGGTTTTATTTGAACAGGTTTTAATTCAATTAGTTAATAAGTATTCGATCTTTTATTACGAAAATTATAACATTTTAACTTTTGCAGATTTAGCAATTTTGAATAGCTGTAAATGTAGAATTATTAAAAAGATATAAAAACAATTATTATAGTTATCCGATTTACAATTTAAATAACGATATTTAAAAACGTCTTTATACTAAGTGTTTGTTTATCTGTTTGGTTTTCAGTAGCAATGGATTAAATTTTGATACAAATAGCTTATTTTTGCCGACTTAAATTTTTAATTAACGCACTCAAAACTAAACAATTGAAACATCTGCTTCTTAAGGCTAATCAATTAGAAATAAGATTGATAAAGATGTTCCATGTGACGCTTAAAAAACAATAGAAAATACACATGAAAGAAGAACATTTTAAATGGTACTCGCCAACACTAAGCAAGGATATTGAGATGCTTGTTTTTGGGCATGCTGGTTATCCATTAATTCTATTTCCTACAACTATGGGGAAACATAATGAATGTCGAGACATGAAACTTGTAGAATCAGCAAGATGGTTTGTTGAACAAGGTTTGGTTCAAATTTATTGTCCAGATAGCATCAACGAATTAAGCTGGTATAATAAGAATATTCATCCTGCAGAACGTGCTAAAAATCACGTGTGGTATGATGAGTTTATAATGAACGAATTGGTGAATAAAATATGTCATGATAGAGGCATAAGTAAACTAGCTGTAGCTGGACCAAGTTTTGGAGGATACCAAGCAGCGAATTTTGCGTTTAGACATCCAGAACGTGTCAGCCATATGTTTAGTATGAGTGGGTCTTTCGATATCAAATCTTTCGTTGATGGCCATTATGACGATAATGTATTTTTTAATAATCCGGTCGATTTTCTTCCAGGAGCTAATCATCCAGATTTATGGAATATGAAAATTGTTCTTGGAGTAGGTGAGTGGGATATTTGTTTAGATGCTAATAAAAGATTAGCTGGTATTTTAACAGAAAAAAACATACCTTTCTGGTACGATGAGCATAAGTGGGCTGAGCACGATTGGCCATTATGGAATAAAATGTTTCCACATTATTTATCAAAAATTTAAATAACGAACTAATTAATTAAACCATCAAATTTACTTTCAATATGAAAAAAATAGGTATTTTATTTGGTCAAGAAGACACCTTCCCTTGGGCTTTTATTGACAGAGTTAACGAAAAAATTAAAGCACAAGGTATAAAAGATATGGTTGCGGAAGCGGTATCGATTGATACTGTAGAACAGGCAAAATCTGATGAATATGCTGTTATTATAGACAGAATTTCTCAAGATGTTCCGTTTTATAGAGCGTATTTAAAAAATGCAGCTATTACCGGAACGGCTGTAATAAATAATCCATTTTGGTGGAGTGCAGACGAAAAGTTTTTTAATAATGCCCTTGCTGAATCTATTGGAGTACCAGTGCCTAAAACGTTTATTTTACCATCATCTCATCGTCCACCAGATACTGATGCCAATTCTTTTAGAAACATGAAATTTCCATTCGATTGGGAAAAAATGTTTGCTACTATTGGTTTTCCTGCATATATGAAACCACATGATGGTGGAGGTTGGAAAAGTGTTTATCGTGTAGAAAGTCCTGAAGATTTATGGGAAAAGCATGGAGAAACAGAGAATTTAGTGATGATGTTGCAAGAGGAGATTAATTTTACGCATTATTTTAGATGTTACGCTTTAGGTACGGATCAAATACATATTATGCAATATGAACCTAGAAACCCACATCACTTGCGTTATGTCATTGATGGACCTCCTGTAGATCAAAAACTTTTGGACTTAGTTGAAGCCTATTGTATTAAATTAAACACTGCCTTAGGTTATGATTTTAATACCGTTGAATTTGCAGTGAGAGATGGTATTCCTTATGCTATTGATTTTTGTAATCCAGCTCCAGATGCTGATATTAATTCTGTAGGACAAGAAAATTTTGATTGGATTGTAGAAAACGCGGCTAATTTGGCCATTGAAAAAGCAAAAAAATACAAGAAAGGTCAAATGAATCTGACTTGGGGAACTTTTGTAAAAGATCAAATTGAAGCACCAAAAGCAACAAAGAAGACAGCGCCTGCAAAGAAAGCGTCTGCTAAAAAGGCACCTGTAAAAAAAGCAGTAGCAAAAAAAGCTCCGGTAAAAGCTGCGGCACGTAAAAAGTCGACAGCAACAAATGCTAGAGTAAAGAAAGCACCAGCTAAAGCTACGGCGAAGGTTGGAGTTAAGAAATCTTCAGCAAAAAAAGTTGAGGAAAAAGTAGCGACACCAAAAGCCACAGCAACGAAAGTCGCTAAAAAGAAAGCACCAGCAAAAAAAGCGGCAACGAAGTCAAAAACTGCCAAAAAATAGAATTTCACATAAACCTGATTATTTTTAATAATCAGGTTTAATTTAACCCTCGTTCTATATGAAGTTCACATTAGGTATTGAAGAAGAGTATCAAATTATTGATCCTGTTTCTCGCGAATTAATTTCTCACGATCAGAAAATTGTAACTGAGGCTGCCAAATATCTTAACGATCAAGTGAAGGCAGAAATGCACCAAGCTGTTGTAGAAGTTGGTACCAATATTTGTGAAGACATTACGGATGCAAGATCTCAAATTTCGTTTCTTAGAAAATCTATATCTGGAATCGCAGGTGATTTAGGGTTTAAAATTGGAGCGGCTGGTACGCATCCATTTTCAAAATGGGAACACCAACTCCTCACTCCTAATCCACGTTATGATGAGATTATAACCGAGCTGCAAGATACAGCACGCTCGAATTTAATTTTTGGATTGCACGTTCATGTGGGGATGGCAGATAAAGAAATGGCTATACATTTAGTAAACGCCATGCGTTACTTTTTGCCGCACTTATACGCTTTATCAACCAATTCACCATTTTGGGAAGGACGAAATACGGGTTTTAAATCGTTTAGATCTAAAGTGTTCGATAAATTTCCAAGAACAGGGATTCCAGGAGTTTTCGAAAATTATGCGCATTATGAGCATTATGTAAATCTTTTAGTGAAAACCAATTGTATAGATAATCCAAAGAAAATTTGGTGGGATATTAGAGTGCATCCATTTTTTCCAACCTTGGAAGTTAGGATTTGTGATGTGCCATTAACTGTTGATGAAACCATTTGTATTACTGCAATCATTCAAGCCTTGGTGGCTAAATTATATGACTTAAGAAAACATAATCTTAATTTTATGAATTACCATCGCGCGTTGATTAACGAAAATAAATGGAGAGCAAGTCGCTATGGAATTGATGGTAAAATGATAGATTTTGGTAAAGAGTCTGAAGTGGAAACCAGACTTTTGATGTTAGAATTACTAGATTTTATTGACGATGTGGTAGATGATTTAGGTTCGAGAAAAGAAATCGATTACATCCACCAAATGCTTAAGAACGGAACAGGAGCAGACCGTCAATTAGAAATATTTAAACAAACAAAAGACCTTACTAAGGTTGTTGATTATATTGTAGATCAAACTGTTTCAGGATTATAAAAATAAACCCTAGGTATTAGATTACCGCTGAAGTTTATCTTGAGCATTATTGAGTAAGAAATATATGTCTTACGAAAATAGATTACAAAGTAAGTCGAAAGGCAGCAAATGAATATGAAAAAAGATAAATTAAAACTAGCAATTTTAGATATGAACAACGATGAACCCAATCAAGGTTTGCGTTGTATCACTGAGATTGTGAGTACTTTTAATGACGACTTAGAGTATCAAATATTCAATGTCAGAGCAAAAAATGAATTGCCAGATACATCATTCGATATTTATATCTCGAGTGGAGGACCAGGAAGTCCTTTAGATGATGGAGAGTGGCGACAACCGTATCTGCAATTAATGCAAGACCTTTGGGATTTTAACAAAACATCTACTGATCACAAGAAATCGGTATTTTTTATCTGTTACTCGTTTCAGGTGATGTGCCATTATTTTCAATTAGGAGAGTTAAAACCGAGGCGTAGTACGTCTTTTGGGATTTTACGAATGCATAAAACGAAAAAAGGGCATAGCGATCTTATTTTTGAAGGGTTGAGTGATCCGTTTTTTGCGGTAGATTCTCGCGATTGGCAACTTGTTCAGCCACGCCTAACGGTATTTAAAAATCATGGATCTACTATTTTGAGTTTAGAAAAAATTAGAACGCATGTAGAATTAGAACGTGCTATTATGGCTGTTCGTTTTTCTGATGAGTTTGTAGGAACACAATTTCACCCTGAAGCCGAACCTGTGAGTATGGAAGCGTATTTTGGTTTAGCAGAAAATAAGAAGAAAGTTATAGATAGTTTTGGAGTAGAGAAGTACAACCAAATGATGGATCGTATAGATGACCCTGAAAAAATTGAGTTAACTTACAATACGATTTTACCAAAGTTTATTAGAAATGCCATTAGTAAAGTTAATCAACCCGTAATGTCTTAATTGAAGATGATAAAGAAGATCCGCGACGCTTATAATGCCAAGTTTTCTGAAGAAACCTATCAATCGTTCATAAATGATATTGATATGTTATTTAATTTTAAGGTTAAATTTAAAATCGCAGAAACACCCGTTTTTATTCCGAAGGATTTAAAACAAAAATTGGTTGAAGCTTGTCACGATATTATGGCTATTATTAATAAGCCAAACTTTAAAGAGTTAACAGATGGTGCATTTTTCGATGCTAATACAATAGTGCCAAATGAAGATGAACATTCAAAATTTATCCAATTAGATTTCGGTATTTGTAAAGATGATAAGGGAGAGTTGACTCCTAAACTAATTGAGTTACAGGGATTCCCGTCGTTGTATTTTTTTCAAGAACTTATTGGAGGTAAATACCGTGAGCATTTTGGTGATGCTATTCCAAGTGAGTTTTCACAGCATCTTAATGGTATGACGACCAACGATTATATTAATCTGTTACAGCAAGAAATTGTTGGTGATACTAACCCAAAACAGGTTATTCTTTTAGAAATAGAACCCGAACAACAAACAACCGCCATAGATTTTTATGCCACTGCAGCTAAGCTTGGGATTAAAGTGCTTTGTATTACAGATTTGAAAAAGAGAGGAAAAACCCTCTTTTATTTAGATAATAATGGAGATGAAGTTGAAGTCTTAAAAATATACAACCGTATTATCTTTGATGAATTACACCAACGTACGGATTTGAAAACAGAATTTAGCTTTCAAGATGACATTGATGCGGAATGGATTGGGCATCCTAACTGGTTTTACCGAATAAGTAAATACACTATGCCTTTGTTAAAAGGGGATTATGTTCCTAAATCTTATTATTTAGATCAACTAGAAAGCATTCCTGAGGATTTAGAGAATTACGTTCTTAAACCTTTATATTCATTTGCAGGCGCAGGAGTAGAGATTCATGTCACTAAAAACATGATTGATAAGATTACAAACAAAGCTAACTATTTACTCCAAGAAAAAGTGGCTTATGCACCAGTTATTGAAACTATGGATGAGCCAGCGAAATGTGAAATTAGAATGATGCTACTTCATAATTCTAAAACCAACAAAACCGAAATTGTTAGTAATTTGATGCGCTTAAGTAAAGGTGAAATGGTTGGAGTAAAGTATAACAAGGACAAAACTTGGGTAGGAGGTAGCACTGGTTTTTTTGAGGGATAACATCTCGCGTTGCTATGTTCTAACCGTTAGTTATTTTTTTATTGAAATGCTGATGATTAATATTATTATCAGCGGTAAAGTTACTATTCTTTAGAAAGATTTATTACTTCCCATTCACCATTTGGTTGCTTAGTTAAGTAAGCACCAACACTTATATCATTATTTTTTCCTAGAACTTTAATTTTTAATTGCGCTTCTCCATAGCCATTATTAATATTGATACTGCCAGTTGGCATCATGCCGTAACCTGTTATGCCACCTGTTTCATCTAAAATCTTTTGATTTTGTTCTATGTTTTCAACGGCTATTTTGTAAGCGTCTGAATTTTTCATTGCAGACCCTGTGAACAGCACCATAAAAATTATAAAAACGATACCAATACCAATTAAAGCAATAACTCGAGGTGTTTTGCTAGGTTTGTTAGGATTTTGAACCACAATGGTCTTAGCGACTTTATCTCCAAGTCGTTTTTTCTCGTTACTTGCTGCTAGAACAATAAATTCAATAGGCCAAATGATAAGAAACAAATTCCGGAATAACAGTTTGCCAAATGACGGTACATGCTCAGGATTGGCTTCATCTCTAATCATGATTCCCATAATCCATTTACCAATACTGATGCCTTTTATAGCGTCTTTTCCGAAATAAACAACGAAACCAGGAAGTAAAACAATTAACATCGTTGCAGTGATAGTCTTAAAATCAGGTTCATTTAAAAAATCTGATCCAAGCGCCAAAAATGCAATTGAAAGGATTAAAAAACTCATCGCAAAATGATCGATCATATACGCTGCGATTCTTCTTTTTCGACTAGCTAATGGAAATTTGGTATTCATTTCTGTGTTCATGCTATAGTTATCTTTTATGTCTGCCTAATTAAAAACTCGGTTTCACTGCGTGATTTTAATTTTCCAAATAGTGATATTGATATTATTCCTAGCAATATGATATAGCCTATAATATTTTTTAAAACACCTAAATTTGCTATGGCTAGGACTATACTAGTAATACTTCTTCCACCTCCTATAATTTCGTATTCAACACCATTTTCAATTTGAATAGCTAAATATAAAGACCAAATAAATAGTGCTGTCATAAATAATAAAGCGAAAAATTGAGGTTTGGCATATTTCAAGACACTTGGCAATTCAGAACTATATTTAAAATGGGGAATATCTTGTTTTAGGAAATCAAAAACTTCTTTTTTAGTGCTTCTATCTTTTATAATGAGTTCATCTTCTGAACCATTCCCAAAATATATTTTAATTTCATTTTTTCCATCTTGATTCTGAATACTCGTGATATATGAATATGGGATACTAAAGAGCTGATTTAAAAATGCGAGATCAGACGAATTTGAATTTAGCTTATTTAATTCATCTGGGTTTGGGTTTCCTTTATAAATACAGTTATCTTTTACTAAAATTAATTTATTGGTTTTAGAATCACTTAATTTCCAAAATTTCAGCATATTATTTTCCAATTTTAGGTAAAAGGTTATTATAAGAGAATGATTTCGAAATTACTCAGACTTATCAGGGGCAGGTAAACTTGCGTGAAATTCTTTACCAATACGTTCCGTATATTGATCTAATAATTTTAAAACACGTTCACTAGAATCAGAAACCACAATTAAACCAATATGCCACGCTTTGTTCATTCTCCAAACAATTTCTTTGTCGGTGAAGCTAGACGTATCAGGATGTTCAAAGCGACTTAAAGACACTACGATGCCTGCATATTTATTATTGATTTTTGGAAGTTTATAAGCAGTCTTTCTAAGATTTGCAGCTTCAATTTTAGCCCATTCTCCCCAAAGATTAACTCCAGATGCAGCTTCTACCATTTCGGCTAAATTAGCACCACCAACACGAGACGAGGTTTCTAGGAAGAATAATTCACCTGTGGCTTTAGATTGTATAAACTCGGTATGAGACGCTCCAAACTGCATGCCGAAAGCTTTCATCACTTGAGCATTCATTTTTTGTAGGCCTTTTTCTTCTTTAGAACCAATTTTAGAACTTGCGGATCTAAAGATGCCACCTCCATGTGCCACTTCAAACGGTGTGTCTAAATATTTACTCACTCTAGCAAAAGCAACTTTTCCATCTACATTTAAACCATCAACATGATACACATCTCCTGGTGCAAATTTCTCTACTAAATAATTGTCGCGCTCATCACCTAAGTCATTAACAATCTGCCATAATTCATCCTTAGAGTGAATTTTTTTAATGCCTGTTGCAGAGGCTTCCATTCGTGGTTTAATTAACCATGGAGGACTTACGCGATCTGCATAGTCGTTAATGGAATCGTTATTAAATAAATCGGTGAATTCAGGAACGTTAACGCCTTCTTCTTTAGCCTTAACACGCATGGCTAGTTTGTCTCTAAAATAATGTGCGGTTGTTCTGCCCATGCCTGGCATTCTAAAATGCTCACGCATTAGGGCTACTTTTTCAACATCAAAATCATCAAGGGCGACAAAACGATCGAATTTAATTGTTCTAAATTTATAAGCAATACCTTTAACAACATCATTTTGATTCCATTCTTCAATATAAAATGTATCGTCAATAGAGTCCCACGGCCAAGGTTCGTTTTCGTACTTTTTCTTAGTAAGTAAATAGACGTTATTACCTTCGGCTTTTGCGCTTTTTAGAAAATCTTCACCTTTAAAATAGGTAGAAATGCAGAGGAAATTGAGCGGTTGTTTGGACATGGCTGTTTATTAGTTATTACGGCGTCAGTTCTAGTGATTGCGATTTTTATCGGAATTGTATCGAGAACAGATTTTAGATTAAAAAAAAATCTCAATACTAATTTTTCTCATTTTTACGAGAAAAATTCACTAGAATAGACGAACATATTTATACCGTTTCAATTTACAAAACTGAGAATTATTTTGAAGCCTTTTTCTTAATAAATTCAGTAA
Organism: Winogradskyella psychrotolerans; assembly: GCF_018860545.1. GTDB lineage: Bacteria > Bacteroidota > Bacteroidia > Flavobacteriales > Flavobacteriaceae > Winogradskyella > Winogradskyella psychrotolerans_A. The sequence goes on from NZ_JAHKPN010000034.1 coordinate 59,298, forward strand.
TTAATTGAATGCCATAACCTGAAGCACTTTTCATCTTGGCATAAGAAGAGCTTCCAAAAGACACACCAGCAATATCTAAATGCATCCAATTTTTATGCTCTTCTGTAAACGCTTCTAAAAATTGTGCAGCATTTGTCGCTCCTGTCAACGGTTTACCACTGAAATTTCTTAAGTCAGCAATATCACTGTGTAAGTCACTTTTGTATTCTTCAAACATAGGCAGTTGCCAAACCCGCTCGTGGACTTTATAACCAATGTCAGACATCGTACTTGCCATGTCTTGATTGTGGGTAAACATGCCGGCTGCTTCATAACCTAAAGTTCTTACAACGCTTCCGGTTAAGGTGGCTAAATCAATAAGATATTCTGGTTTTATGTTTTTAACAGCATAACTCAAGCCGTCTGCTAATACTAATCGGCCTTCCGCATCGGTATCGATAATCTCTATCGTTTTGCCAGAATAGGAATTAATAACATCTCCTGGTCTGTAACTTTCTGCATCCACAGCATTTTCAGCAGAACACACTACACCCACAATATTAATGTCAAGCTTTAATTTAGCAGCCAATTCCACCACACCTAGAACGACAGCCGCTCCTCCCATATCACTTTTCATGTAATGTAGGTTGGTTGAAGGCTTAATGGATAATCCACCAGAATCGAAAGTAATCCCTTTGCCAACTAAAGCAATGTCAATTTTTTTACTTGGTTTTGGAGTGTGCTCTGTAATTATAACGACAGGTTTATTAATGCTACCTTTTCCAACAGATAAAACGGCATCGAAGCCTTGTTTTTTGAGCTCTTTGTGTTTTAAAACGGTACATTTATAATCGGCTTTTTTTGCTGATTTTTCTGCCCATTTTCCTAAGAATTCAGGTGTTTTAATATTTGGCGGAGCATCAACTAAGGCTTTTATTTTGTTGATGGTTTCTCCTGTATATTGGCCTTCGTCTAAAATGGTTTTAAGCGTTTTAGTCGACGCAAAGGAAACTGTGGTTTTATTTGATTTCTCTTTTTTTGATTTGAATTCACCAATGTTATATTGTGCCATTTCTAGCCCAATAACGGCTTTTTTAACGGCGTCTTCAGTTAAATCTTCAGCATAAACTTGAATGGTTTTATCCCAATGCTTCTGCGTTTCGAAGGCTAATTTTTGGAATGTGTTTTCTAACTGAGCGCTATGTTTTTCTTCTCCTAAACCAATGAGATATATTCTATTACCGTCTTTTCCATAAAGTAGTTGATACGTTGCGAAACTACCGTCAAAATCGGGTTGAGAGATAGGTAAAAAGTCTTTTATAGTATCAAGATTGTCTTTTCTACAAGGTAGAATAAAGTCCTTTGTGGTATCTAATGTTTTGGTGTGTTTGTAAGTCATAACTATGAATTAAAATAGAGCCATTTTACGGCTTTCGGAAATTCTTCTCTCCAATGGGCTTCAGAATGATTTCCGTGTTCATTAATAGAAAAATGAAAATCAATCTGATAGCCATTAATCATTTTTTCTTGGATAATGCCTCCTAAGCGATGGGCATTTGGCAAATGCTCTGCACTTTCTTGTCCACCTGAATATAAATATAATTTTGATTTTTGAAGCGGTTCAAAAGACTTGGTGCTTTTAAAAATTTTATTAGAAAGCCATAGGCTAGGGGAGAAAATCATCATTTTACCAAAAACACCTGGATTTTTAAGGCCTGCATGTAGGCTAATTAAGCCTCCCATAGAGCTGCCACCAATACCTGTATTTTTAAAATCGGTTAAGGTTCTATAGTGGCTATTGATATATGGAATGAGTTTTTCAATCATAAATTGAATGTAAAAATTCCCTTTACCTTCACCAAAACGAGGGTGATAATAAGGTAAATATTCACTGATGCGTTCCTCGTTGCCGTGGTCTACAGCAATTATTATAAGATCACCGAGACCTTGTTCTGCGAGTTGTGCCATGGATTTATCAATAGCCCAATCGCCAAAAGGAGCTGCGGGATTAAATAAGTTTTGGCCATCTTGCAAATAAAGTACAGGATAGCGTTTTTCAGTTTCATAATAATCATGCGGTAATAATGCCGATATTTTACGCGTGGCATTTAGATGTGGTATTTCGTAAGCTTCTTCTAGTATTTCTATTATAGGTTCAAACTCCGTCACTGTCATTTGTTTTAATTTAGGCAAAGCGAATGTACTATTTTATGGTATTAATTGCCATAAAAACTTAAACAGATGTTAACAATGTTTTAATGATGGAGTAATTTATATGCTCAATTTGAAATAGAATTAATTAGATTTATAACGCAACTTATGACCGTGAAATAGTCGATTCTAATAATATAAACTATTTTAGTACTGTCTTTTTCATGAAAAGATGACCAAATCCACTGTATATGGCAACAAATCAAGAGCTTATTGATAAACTCATTGAGAAATTAGAGATATTGTTTAAAAAGCAAGCTGAGTTTTCTTCTGAAATTGAAAGTTTAAAGGAGGAATTGTACCATTTAAAATCGGGATCTGTTGAAGAAGAAGCACTTCCGGTTAATGAAGAGGTTATTGCTGAACCTGAACTAGAGATTCAGAAAGATGCTAAACCTATTATTGAAACAGAATTTCAAAGTAAATTTATTGAGACTGAAGAGGAGCCTATAGTTGAAAAAAAGCCTAAAGGAAAATCGAGTTTAGAGAAATTTATTGGTGAAAACATTCTGAACAAAATAGGCATTATTATCACTATTATTGGTGTGGCCATCGGTGCAAAATATTCTATTGAAAATGATTTAATTAGTCCTTTAACACGAATTATTCTAGGGTATTTCACAGCCATTGGTCTATTAGGTTTTGGCATCAAACTCAAAAAGAAATATGAAGCGTACAGTGCTGTTTTAGTGAGTGGCTCAATTGTAATCTTATATTTTATCACATTTTTTGCCTATAGCTTTTACGATTTAATTCCCCAGTCTCCGACCTTTGCACTTATGGTCATTTTTACGGCATTTACAGTCGTTGCAGCCATAAGTTATAACCGCCAAGTGATTGCTCATATTGGTTTGGTTGGTGCTTATGCCATACCGTTTTTATTAAGTGATGGCTCTGGACGCATAGAAATATTGTTTAGTTACATGGCCATAATTAATATCGGCATTTTAATTATTTCTTTCAAAAAATACTGGAAATCACTTTACTATTCAGCCTTTATTTTTACATGGCTAATTTTTGCATCTTGGTTTTCCTTCGAATACTATGAAGACGAACACTTTAGTTTAGGTTTAAGCTTTTTAACCATATTCTTCATTATATTTTATATGACATTTTTGGCGTATAAAATGTTGAAAAAAGAGGTGTTTAAAATAAGTGATGTAGTGTTGTTACTTCTTAATTCATTTTTATTTTACGGCTTTGGATTCGCCATTTTAGATAATCATGAAACAGGTACACAACTCTTAGGGTTGTTTACACTTGGAAATGCCGTTATTCATTTTATAGTAAGTGTTATTTTCTATAAAATGAAACTAGGGGATAAGAATCTGTTTTATCTAGCTTCAGCTATGGTTTTGGTGTTTATTACCATTACAATTCCTGTGCAATTAGATGGTAATTGGGTAACGCTACTTTGGGTAAGTGAAGCCGCTTTATTGTTCTGGTTAGGACGAACAAAAGGGATTAAAGTGTACGAGAAATTATCATATCCTTTAATGATTTTAGCATTTTTGAGCCTTCTACAAGATTGGTCTTTTGCATATAGTGCGTACTACGGTTTAGATGAAGAGAATCATATAACTAATATTTTTAATATTCATTTTTTAAACTCTCTATTATTTGTTGCTGCATTTGGAAGTATTGTGTGGTTGTCTCTTAAAGACGAGTATACCTCAGCATTGAAGTCGGGTTCAATTTGGTCTCGGGTATTAACTTATGTCATCCCCTCTATATTAGCATTTAGTGCTTATTATGCCTTTAGATTAGAAATTGAATTGTACTGGGATCAATTATATCATACGACCAAAATTATAATACCTTCTGAGGATAGTTATGATATGTCTATCTTTAATTATGATTTGAGGGATTTTAAAACCATTTGGATTCTCAATTATTCATTATTATTTGTGGCTTTGTTATCATTTATAAATTTCAAGTTGATAAAAAACACGTTATTAGAGAAAATCATTTTAGGATTCACTGTAATGAGCATATTTGTCTTCTTAAGTCAAGGTTTATTAGCTTTAAGTGATTTGAGAGAGAGTTATTTAAATCCATCAGAATATTTTTCAGAAAGCAGCTTTTATTTAGGAATTCGGTATGTGTCGTTTGTGTTTTTAGCCCTAGCATTATTTACATGTTACAAGTTTATAAAACGTGAAGGCATTTCTAAAGCATTCAAAATTGGCTACGATATTTTATTGCACATATCCATAATTTGGGTGTTGAGTAGTGAACTTATTCATTGGATGGATATGTCTGAATCTACGCAATCCTATAAACTAGGATTAAGCATACTTTGGGGAGTGTATTCCTTCCTTTTAATTGCTTTTGGTATATGGAAAGACAAAGCATACTTGAGAATCGGTGGCATGATTTTCTTTGGGATTACTTTAATAAAACTATTCTTTTATGATATAGTGCATTTGAATACCATTTCAAAAACTATTGTATTTGTGTCGCTTGGTGTGCTACTTTTAATTATTTCATTTTTATACAATAAATACAAAAACCAGATTACAGATGACGTTAACGACTAGACTATTCATAGGTTTTCTTATTGGTTGTTCTACCTTTTGCACAGCGCAAATGGCAACTTATAATTATAAAAGAACTTTAGATGATGTAACTGATGAGTGGCACAAACTTAAATTGCCAGATGATGTATTTGGAAAGGTGAAATCTGATTTGTCAGATCTTCGAATTTATGGAATAACGGTAAATGATACTATTGAAGCACCATATTTATTACAAATTCTATCAGACCACGTTATTCATAAGACCAAACCATTTAATATAATTAACAAAACGAAAGGGGATAAGGGGTATTATTTTACATTTCAGTTGAATTCCGAAGCAACAATCAATCAAATCAATTTAAATTTTAAAGAGCAAAATTTTGATTGGAAAATTGAACTTCAGGGTAGTCAGAATCAGCAAGAGTGGTTTACACTACTTGAGGATTACCGAATACTATCAATTAGAAATGAAACCACCGATTACAAGTTTACAAAACTCGTTTTTCCGGATGCCAAATACAGTTTTTTTAGGCTTATAGTGAAACACAACGAGCAACCAGAATTGGTATCTGCGCAATTATCTAAACATGAAATTTCAGGTGGAAGTTTTGTTGAACATCATATCAAAAAGTTTGAGACTAATGATGTTAAGACAATTAAAACCACGGAAATAAATTTAGAGCTAGATCAAACTGTTTCCATGAGTCAGATCCATGTTGATGTAAGTAACACGTTTGACTATTACAGACCACTAAAAATTGAGTATCGGAATGATAGTGTCAAAACTGAAAAAGGCTGGAATTACTATTATAAAACCATCACAAATGCCACGTTAAATTCTCTTGAATCCAATAGTTTTAATGTTGACAACACCATTGCAAAACATTTAAAATTAACGATTTACAACAGTGACAATCAACCCTTGTCTATAGACGGTGTTTCAGTAAAAGGTTATGAATATCAAGTGATTGCTCGTTTTACGGAGCCTGCGGATTATATGTTGGTTTATGGGAATTCTTCAACAAGACGACCAAATTATGATATTGCTAGATTCGAAACTAAAGTACCTAAAGATTTAAGGGCATTGAAAGTGGGTAAGGAGCAAGAGATTTTAAAACCAGAAGAACAAACGGTAAAGCCATTATTTGAAAACAGTTATTGGCTTTGGGGAATTATTGGGGTTGTGATTTTAATTCTCGGTGGTTTTACTTTGAAGATGTTGAAGAAGAGTTAAGCTTTTATTGATTCTTAAGTTTATCGAAGTATTTAGTTCTATAAAATGTATTCACATCTCTTCTAATAGTGTCCTGATTAGATGTTTTAATAAAATATTCAAAATCAGATTCTGTTATTTTAAATAGTGAATCTCCTATGTTTAATTCGTTATGAATAAAAAAAGGAATTTCTTTATCCCATTTATTATCTATTCTAATAGTTCTTATACTACCATTATTTGTTTCTAAATATAAATTCGTGATTTTTCCGGAGTAGTATGAGTTGTGAATGCTTTTATATTTTTTTTCGAGATAACTCAATGAATTATTTTGAATTAAGGAAATCGCTATGATTATTATGAATATTGGAATAAAAACTAAAGCTAGAACCTTACTAATTGTTTTCTTTTGTTTTATTAATTCAGTTTTATTTTCCAGATTCATTTATGAAACAACTATAAAATTGATTACCCCACAATTTTCCCATCAACCATTGTTAACTTTCGGTCTGCCATGGCTGCTAATTCTTGGTTATGCGTAACAATGACAAAGGTCTGATTAAACTCATCTCTTAATTTAAAGAATAGGTTATGTAATTGATCAGCAGATTCACTATCTAAATTCCCAGAAGGTTCATCAGCAAAAATAATATTCGGATTATTTATTAAAGCTCTTGCTACAGCGACACGTTGTTGTTCGCCACCAGACATGCTATTCGGTTTATGATGTATGCGCTCACTTAAACCTAAATAATCGAGTAATTCTTTTGCACGTTTTTCGGCATCAACTTTTGGTGTGTTATGAATAAAAGCCGGAATACAGACGTTTTCTAAAGCCGTAAATTCAGGTAATAGTTGATGAAACTGAAAAATGAAACCAATGTTCTTATTTCTAAACTTCGCTAAAGCTTTGTCATTTAGAGTTTTTATGGATTGGTCGTTTATAATTAATTCCGTGTCTGAGGTATAATCGGGCTTGTCTAAAGTACCCAAAATTTGAAGTAGTGTAGTTTTACCAGCACCAGAAGCGCCAACAATAGAAATAACTTCACCTTCTAAAATGGTTAAATCAACACCTTTTAAGACCTGAAGATCTTTATAGGCTTTCTTAATTTTCTTTGCGGATATCACTGTTTTACTCATACGATGTGAAATTAATACTTAATAGATTAATCTACAATACTAAGACCTAGAATTATTAATTATAAGATTATGCTTAAATTTACTATTGTCGATAAATACCAAACTAGCATAAAAATTAATACGTTGAATGCTACATTGACAGCCGAAAATTATTTGGAATAATTATTGCTTTAAACTAGCTAGTAATTAAAACATTATATGAATAAATACAAAAAATTAGGGTTAGGTCTTCTCTTTGACGTTTTAGGTTTAATCTCATTTATAATACCAGGAATCGGTGAGTTTTCAGATATTATTTGGGCACCAATTTCAGGTTGGTTAATGACTAAGTTATATGAAGGCAAAGCTGGTAAAGTCGCAGGATTAATCACTTTAGTCGAAGAAGGCTTACCTGGCTTTGATGTAATACCAACATTTACATTAATGTGGTTTTATACCTATGTTATTCAAAAGGAGTCTATTAAAAAGAATGTATAAAAAAAAGCACTCAAATGAGTGCTTTTTTTAACTGTATTACAAAAAATAATTATTGAACTTCTATAGAAAATGTTACTTCTACGTCAGTACTTCCTCCAGCACTAGCAGAGGTTCCATCATTTGGTTTAGTAGGCTCGTGAATTAATTCTATTGTTAGCGTACCCGTACCAGCTTCACCTGTAGTGAAGGTTGTTTCAATTCCTATAGGATTGCCATCAACATCAGCATCTTCTTTTGTGATTGTGATATCTGAAATAGAAGGTGTATAGAAAAATTCGTGCTCGTCACCTTCTTCTTCTACTTCTAAGGTAATATCCTCAGCAGGATCTTCAGTTTCATTTAATAATTTAATGACACCGGTGTAGGTTGTGTTTGCTGATAATGGGCCAGACACGTCATAGGTTCCGTCTGCACCACCGGCACCATCTAAATCCTGAAACTCTATAGTAACAAAACCTGTTGGGCTTGTAAGTGTGTATAGAACTGTAGTAATAAGTTCTTCTTCGTGGTCATGGTCATCGTGATCATCATCATCACTAGAACAGCTTACAAAAGCTATACTTGACATAAAAAGTACTGCTAATAATTTAATTGTATTTATTGATTTGAAATTTTTCATAAGTTGAATTTTTTTATTAATAATTGATTTTCATTTTTAAATTAATGTTTCTGCCTAATTCTTGAGAGAAATAGCGTTGTCTATTTAAATACTCATTGTATTTGGTATTAAATAAATTTTCGATATTAAGTTCTAATTTTAACGTTCCGGTTTTAAATGCTTTAAAATTAACAGAACTATTAAAACTAAATAGCGAATAGGCAGCAGGTGTAGAGCTAATATCTACATATACATCCTCTTGTAATACAGGATCGTATGTATAAAAGTTATAATTTGGATATCTTTTTTGTTGTAATACAGTTTTGTTAATTAAATTGATAGACAAATTATTTAACGCTTTATTATTATATGATATGCCATTTGTAAAATTTGTTGACGGCATATGAATCAACGGAATATCCTCAGAAAGGTTGTCTCCTTTTAAAATACTAATATTACCGTTGTAATTAAAATTATTTGTAATTTTTTTATTAATGTCAATATCAACACCAAAAATCTGTGCATTAATTTGATTGTATTCCCAAACTGGAAAAGCACCTCGAATTGTTGTAGTGATTCCTGTAGGAATAAGTTGAATAAAACCATTAATAGATTTAAAATAAGGACTAATTGAAAATCCAAAATCTTGATTATTTCGCTCAAAAGACACCGCAAATTTATGAGCGACTTCTTTGTTTAACGTTAATAATCCCGTTTCAATTCTTGCTGCACTATGATGCAAACCGTCGCTGAACAATTCTGAAGGATTAGGCACTCGTGTTGCTAAACCATAATTCACAAATAATGAGAGGTCATTATTAAATAGCTTTGAATAGCCTAAGTTAGCAGAAATGTTATGAAACGTAAATTCAGGATATGTCAAGATTTCAGAATTGTCAATGTCATTAGTTTCAAACTGTGGGAATAATTCATCGTAATTATAAGTTTCATTCCAATCCGTTACATTGTAACGTTTCTCAGCTTCTATTCTTGTAAAATCATAACGCATACCTGCGCTTATTTCAGAGGATTCATTGAGATTATAATTTCCTATAATATAAATACTCGCATCATATTTTTCAAAATCAGGAATCAAAGGACTTACACCTGTACCTGAAACGGCATCATTCTGCTGATAACGGACTAAAATACCAGAATCTATTTTAAGGTTGTCAATATAATCTATATGTAAATTAGACTGTAAAGAATTGGTGAATAACCTAAGGTCTATAACTGGAGTGTCAGCTAAATCACCACGCCTTAAATCGAATTCTTTACGTCTGTTGATTTGCATATCGTACTGAACCGTTAGCTTTCCTAAATTTTTAAACCGTTTATAAGCTTCAATCTTAGCTAAATGATGCAAAATATTTTGTTTAGGGTAATCTATATTATACGAGAAATCTTCAATGACACGTGGTTCTCTACTATTTATTGCGGCAACCAAATCACCGACATTACCAATATGCGACGCTTGTAAAATAGCAAACTCATTACTCACAACACTATAGTAGGCATCGAACCCTTTTTCAAAAGTTCTATAACCAATTCGTGCAGAAGCATTGATGTTTTTTAAACCGCTATTGGTTAAATAATAGTCTGGGGATTTAAAGTCTCCGAATTGTTTGTAGCTTGTTTGAATTCTACCATATAACCCAGATGCATAAGTTTTAATGATTTCAGAATTGATATTACCACCACGACCATTAGAATTTAACGACACCATAGTACTACCAAATAAACTATCAATAGCAGCATAGCGTCTAGGCTGTAAAAGAATCAATCCACCAATAGCATCACTTCCATACTTTAGCGTGTTAGCTCCTTTAATGACTTCAACTCTGTCGCTAGAATTAATATCAATATTTGGTGCATGTTCGTCTCCCCATTCTTGGTCAAACAAGCGTACATTGTTATTGATAATTAATAAGCGACTACTGTGTAAACCATGTATCATCGGTTTTACTATAGTATTTCCAGTATTAAGAGAAGACACTCCACTTACAGCATTTAGAGCATCACCTAAAGATTTGTCAGTGTATTTTTCTAAATCAGCTTTGCTTATAGATTGTTCTATACTCGTACCTTCTGTTTTAAAGTTAGAACTCACTGTTACTTCATTAAGTTCTTCTAAATGATGTTCTAATAAAATAATTTTAGATATATCATTTTCAATAGTATACGATACGGTTTTAGTTTCGCACCCAATATGAGACATCGTTAAAGTTAAAGTGCCAGCACATAAATTTTCAATTTTGAATTTGCCATCGAAGTCTGAAACTATATACTTATCACGTTCTATAATGTGAATAGTAGCAGATTCTATTGGTGTTCCGTCATGAAAATCTTTGATTTCGCCTAAAAATATATAATCACAATTTTGACTGTAGCTAAAGCTAGAAATAGCTATAACTAAGCCCATAATTAGTCGTTTCATTCAAATAGATTTATGAGAGTATTAGAAAATTATAATTCTAACTAACCGCAGGAGGTCCTCTAACAAAGCTTATTAAATAATGATAGTTTTTTAAAGAAGTGTAATAGGAAGGCAGCTGCGTCACAGCTGTTTTTGTTGAAGCTAGTTCATAGTTGTTAATAACTAGAAATAGATTATTGGTGAGTTTGAATTTATAAAAATTACATTCTACATCAGCTTCATGAAAATGCGTGTCTAAAGACTGATCATTCTCACAAACCTTATGTGTATGATGTGTAAATACATGACTTAGTTTAACCGCAGAAGGCAACAGCACTGCTAGCACTAGCAAAAATGCTAATGTTTTAAAAATAGACGTAAGTACTGTTTTTAAATTCAATTTAAAAAGCGTTTTAATCCAAATCTGCTTAACATTTTCTTTTCAAATTCCCAGAAAAACTTGAATTGTCCAAAAAGCCATCCAAAGGTTACTAAAAGAATTTGATAGAAAAGGAGCCCAATAATAATGAATAAAAACCAATAAAGAATAGGGTTTAAGTTTTCTTTAGTAATTCCTAGGAACGCTATAATCGGTCTACCAATGTATAAAGAGGAGGTTCCCGTAAACGCAAATACCATAAAAACGCGGATCATTTCCCATTTATAATCAAGAATCCATTTTTTTTCAAGCTTTTTAAAAGTAAACAATGTAAATTTTAATAATAAAAAGAATATTAAGAGTGAAGCAACGATTGTTAACGTTAATCCGTAACCTTCTAACATAGCCTTCGAAAGTTTAAAAGCCGAGTACCCTAAAATAAGCAAACCAAAAAAGGGAAATAACAACTGCCAATTATGTTGAATTTCCCATTGTTCTTTAAATTTTTTCATAACACATTTTCAGTGCTACAAAATTAGTGAATTATGATATCTTTCTAGCCTAAATTCGAGGCATAAAAGCAGATAAACGTTGATTATAGGTTAATTGAAAATAAAGAAAGTAATTGTACAGTTTATAATTGACTTCATAGCCATAATCTGAGTGTGTATCATAATCAATTCTAACTTCATACAAATTTGGGTCATACGTTTGCGGTTGCAAATTTCTTTGATTCCAAGCCTGTACCAAAATAGCATTTCTAGATTCTAACCATTCCTGCGAATGATAGCCCTCTGGTCTAGCCGTGCTTAATAACCATGAATTAAAACCAGGTTCTATAATAATGATTTCATAATCATTTTCGTCACTACTAATTGAGACCGTGTCGTTTTGAATTAAGCTATGTGTATTGGCATTATTAATTGTTGGGCTAGTATCGTAAGTTTTACAGCTTGCAATCAAAACTAGGACAGAAATAAATGGGATAATTGTTTTTATATTCATAATGAATTAAAGGTATTAAAAAAATGTATGTGTGCTTCAGGTTTTACTTCATTTTAACACTACAAATCAAGTTGAAATTAAAGTGATATACAATTACTAATAAGTAAACCATAGATTTCAATGCGTGAAACTATAGTTTTTTTAAGTTTAGATATTTAGTAATAAAAAAAGCAGCTCGTTAGAACTGCTTTTAAAAATATTGTGTAAAGAATTATTTTCCAAATAAATTCCCTAATGCACCAGCGATACCTCCTGAGCTTTTGCTGTCTCCTCCTAAAAACATACCAGCTACGTCATCAACAACACTACCGTCACCATCAGCATCTAATATGTTTTCTAAGAAACTCTGTTCGTTTAGAGAGCCACTACCACCTAATAACCCCCCTAGCAGTCCACTAATATCAGACTGTGAACTGACGTTACTTTGGCTAGCTTGTTTTCCTAAAACTCCCATTAAGATTGGAGCTGCTACTTTTAATATGTTAGCTACAGAACTAGAATCTAAACCAGCTTTCTGGCCGATTACTTGTTCTACGCCTTGTTGCTTACTACCTAATACATGGCTAAGGATTTTAGCTCCATCATCTTTTACGTTATCATCAACGCCACCACCAAATAAACCGCCAAGGTTATCTAAGATGCTTCCGTCATGCTTGCTGCTTAAAGCGCTCATAAGTCCTGCTGCACCTTCTGGAGTAGAAGCATTACGCTCCATTGCTTTCATAAGTACAGGTAACGCCATTGTTAATACGCTACTTGTTTTATCTTGATCTGTTCCTGTAGAACCAGAAACACCACTAATAATTGATTTTCCGATATCACTGTTTAATAAGTCTAAAATTCCTGCCATTTTGTATATAATTAAGGTTAATAAAATTTAAGCATTTGAAGGTACAAAAAAAAGTCCCACGTTAGTAGGACTCATTTTATTTGATTTGGTCACATTTATAATGTTAACCTAAAATAGTTATGATTTGCTCAGCTAACTCAGTACCAATTCTATCTTGTGCTTCATTGGTTGCTGCTCCTGTATGCGGAGTTAATGACAATGCAGGATTCATTAATAACTGAATTTCTGGTTGTGGCTCTTTTTCAAAAACATCTAATGCTGCTCTAGAAACTTTACCGCTTTGAATCGCTTGAACTAAGGCTACTTCGTTAACAACTCCACCACGTGCAGCGTTAGCGATAATAACACCATCTTTCATTTGTTTGAACTCTGCTTCATCAATAACATAGTCCTTTTGTGCAGGTACATGTAACGTTAAAAAGTCGGCTTGTTTTAAAACGTCTTCTTTTGAAATAGTTTCAATTTCAAAATTGACTTTTTGACCATCAAAGAAATCTAACTCTAAATTCGCTTTTTCTAAAAATGGATCAAAAGCTACAACTTTCATTCCTGCTCCAATGGCAACTTTAGCTGTGGCCTGACCAATACGTCCAAAACCTAAAACTCCTAAAGTTTTACCTTTAAGTTCAGTGCCTTTAGCGTAAGCCTTTTTTAAGTTCTTAAATTTAGAATCACCTTCTAATGGCATGTCGCGGTTAGAGTTATGTAAATACCGTGCTAAACCATAAAAATGTCCAAATACTAATTCGGCAACAGAATGTGATGATGCTGCAGGAGTGTTAATAACGCTTAAACCTTTGCTTCGTGCATAATCAACATCAATATTGTCCATACCAACTCCACCACGACCTATGATTTTTAGGCTAGGGCAGTTGTCTATTAAATCTTTTCGTACTGTTGTTGCACTTCTAACTAATAGAACAGAAATGTCATTTTTGTTAATGTAGTTTTCTAATTGTTCTTGTGCAACTGTTGTTGTGATAACTTCGTAACCAGCAGCTTCTAAGGCATTAATTCCACTTTGAGAAACTCCGTCGTTTGCTAATACTTTCATTTTCCTATCCCTAACTCTTTCATTATTCATTAAAAAAGAGAATTGATTCGGGTAATTTTATAGTTAATATTAAATTTTATTATTCTTTTGAAAAGCGCTGTTTTATGGTGTCTGAGTGCGTACTGAATACTGCACACTGACAACTAAAATTTAAGCTTTGCTTTCTAATTCGCTCATCACTTCAACAAGTGCTTTTACACTATCTAAAGATAACGCATTATACATTGAGGCTCTGTAACCACCAACACTTCTATGGCCATTGATACCGTTAATGCCAGCTTCTTTTACCATAGCTTCAAAAGTTTCCTTTAGGTTTTCGTTTTCTAAAGTAAATGTAGCATTCATAATAGAACGATCTTCTTTTACAGCATACCCTTTAAATAATGGGTTTAAATCAATTTCAGAATAGATTAAACGTGCTTTCTTTTCGTTTTCTTCTTCAATTGCTTTGATACCACCAAAATCTTTTAACCATTGTAAGGTTAGCATTGAGGTGTAAACCGCAAAAACAGGAGGAGTGTTAAACATACTTCCCTTGCTGATGTGTGTTTTATAATCCATCATCGATGGAATTTTACGAGATACTTTTCCTAAAATATCTTCTTTAATAACGACTAACGTTGTTCCTGCAGGCCCCATATTTTTTTGAGCTCCAGCATAGATTAAATCAAATTTAGAAAAATCGAGCTGACGTGAAAAAATATCACTACTCATATCGCATACCATAGGAACTGGTGAGTTTGGAAAACTTTTCATCTGAGTTCCAAAAATGGTATTGTTTGAAGTACAATGAAAATAATCATAATCTTCTGGAATATCATACCCTTTTGGAATGTAGTTATAATTGGCACTTTTTGAAGAGCCTACTTCGTAGATATCATCATAGATTTTAGCTTCCTTAATAGATTTGTCTGCCCAAGTACCAGAGTTTAAGTATCCTGCTCTTTTTTCTAATAAGTTTAACGCTACCATTAAAAACTGTGTACTTGCACCACCTTGTAAAAATAATGCTTTATAGCCTTTTCCTTCAAGCCCTAACAACTCTAAGGCTAAGGAACGTGCATTTTCCATTACATCGACAAAAGGTTTACTTCGGTGAGAGATTTCTAAAAGAGAAAGTCCGTCGTCAAAGTTTAATACAGCTGCTGCTGCTTGTTCTATTACCGATTTTGGTAGTACGCATGGACCTGCACTAAAATTGTGTTTTTTCATTGTATTTTGAATTTAATTCAAGATTTTAACAATTAAACCTTGAATCTATTATTTTTTAAACAGCTACAAAGGTGCTAATTAATTGCTTAAAATATGTTACGAAAATGATAATTTTTATCTCATATTTCTAATAAAAACTCAACAGTGTCTACATTGTCCGCATAATCCCAAAGTTGCGGATTTTGTGTTTCGCCAAAAGCAATTTCAGTATCAGCAAAACCATTAGCTACAATACATTGTATTTTGTCAGAATCCGTTGCTAATTTGTCTTGTAATTCGGAGATGTCGTTATATTTTTCATAAAATAACGTGGCAATGGGTGAGGCGTAACTGTCGTCTTCTTTTATCATAAGAAAGCCATTTTCTAGCATGTCAAATTCACTCATTAAATAAACCGCTTTATTATAATCATAGTTATTAGCGTATTTGGATTCATTAATAATAGGATGCCATTTATAAACAGCATTAAAAAAAGCATCAAAATTATAATCCTTGGGTACAAAGAATTTAGAGACATTTCTACAGCCTAATCCATAATATCTAAAGATGTCATCAGATAAAGCTTCTAGCTCACTTTCGGTTTCGTTTCCTGTTAAAATGGCTACCGAATTCCTATTTTTTCTAATAATAGAGGGTTTGTTTTTAAAGTAATACTCAAAATAACGTGCTGTATTGTCGCTTCCTGTTGCAATAACAGCATCGAAGTTCTCTAGTTTTTCTTCTGTAAATTTAATTTTACCTTTAAATCCAGGTTCTACAACTTCTAAATATTTCGCTAAAAATGGAAGTAAATGTTTATCGTTAGAGGATTGCTTTACAAGAACATTCTGTCCAGATATTAGGACACTCAAAAAGTCATGAAAACCAACTAAAGGAATGTTGCCTGCCATAATAATGGCCACTGTTTGTGGATTGAGCGTTTTAAAGTTGTACTTGCTAATCCACGCGTTAATATTAGGGTTAGTGAGTGCATTAGACCAATTCTTTAAAGTGTATGAGATGTTAGATTTTGTAAACCAACCATTATACTCTTGTGCTAATTTTAATTGGTGTTTAAAACCGTCAAAAAACAAATCATTAGCTTCTAAAGTATCATTTTTTACGACCTCATTTTCTTTAAATTGATTTAAAAAGGCGCCTAATTTTACAAATGCGTTAATTCTTTGTTGTAATTCCATATATGGTTTGGTTATGCGATGTTTTGGCTTTATTTTTGCACTTCGTCCGCTGAAACTCGTAAAAGTGGATGCAAAATTACGCAAAGTAAAAAGAAAAAGATAAAATACTATGGCAATAATAATCACTGATGAATGTATAAATTGTGGAGCATGTGAGCCAGAATGCCCTAATACTGCTATTTACGAAGGTGCTGATGATTGGCGTTATTCTGATGGTACCAGCTTAAACGGAAAAATAGTTTTACCAGATGGAAAAGAAGTAGATGCAGACGAAACCCAAGAACCTATAAGCGATGAAGTCTATTACATTGCACCAGATAAATGTACAGAATGTATGGGCTTTCATGAAGAACCACAATGTGCTGCAGTTTGTCCTGTAGATTGTTGTGTGCCTGATGAAGACCATGTAGAATCTGAAGCCGTTTTATTAGGTAAACAGAAGTTTATGCATCCTGATGGTTAAATTGACCATTTTGAATTAATTATAATAAAAATCCTGAGTCTTTGGCTTGGGATTTTTTTTATTGCAAATCAATTTCGCTGGGCTTAAACAAAAAAAATATTTTGGCCTAATTTTAAAAAAAGTAAAAAATCTCATCGATAGAAAAATGGCTTTAGTATAGTCAATTACCTCAAACTTCTATTACACTTTATATAATAAGGATATCGTTTCATTTTTGTAGTGTTAAATTAAAAAACACTCAAAATGAAACGATTTTTTATCATAATAACAGTTCTGATATTTCAGATGGGTATTTCGCAAGAGATTACCACTGAAACATCAAAATTATGGAGTTTAGATGATTGTTTGGAATATGCTTTAGAAAACAACATTACCATAAAAGATGCTGCTCTAAATAAAGAACAAGCGGAAGTGGATTATAGTGAGGCTAGATCTTCTCGATTGCCAAACCTTTATGGCACAGCTTCAGAAACGTTTTCTAATGGTAACTCTATTGATCCGATTACGAGCGACTATGTTACGGATCAAATTTATAGTACTAATGTTAGTCTTAATAGTTCTATGACCTTATTTCAAGGGAATCAAATTAATAATCAAATTGAACAAAATGAATTGCTTTTAAACCAAAGTGTGTTTTTAGAAGAAGAAACTAAAAACAATATCATTATAAGCATTCTAGAAAATTATTTGCAAATACTATATGCAAAAGAAGGAATCACCATTGCTGAAAACAATTTAACGGCTTCAGAAAAAGAAGTGGAACGTGCAAAAGCAAGATTAGATGCTGGCACTATTGCATTAAGCGATTACACGGAAGCGCAAAGCCAAGCAGCAACTAACAAGTACGCCATAATTACGGCTAAGAATACGTATCAGCAATATATTATAGCGTTAAAGCAATTATTAGAGTTAGATCCTACGGAAGACATAGAGATTGAAACTTTAAGTTCTGATGTTGATTACGTTACACTTCAACTCGATAAAATGGCCATTTACAATAATGCTCTAGGGATAATGCCAGAAATTAATGCGAGTAAAATTGGAGTAGAGGTTAGTGAAAAAGATTTAGACATTGCCAAAGGTGCTTATTTACCAACCTTATCATTAGTTAGTAGTGTTGGTTCTGGTTATACAAGTGTGAATGATAATAATTTTTCAGATCAATTTGATATCAATTTTAATCAACGTATTTCATTATCACTAAACATTCCGATTTTTAATAGAAATGCGACAAAGGCAGCGGTTCAATCGGCACAAATCAATATAGAAAAAGCACAAATCTCACAGCAACTTACAGAAAAGGAAGTGTATAAAAAAGTAGAGACAGCCTATCAAAATGCAATTTCTGCACAAGAGCAATTGGTCGCTGCAGAAGCCTCACAAGCTGCTGCGGAACAAACGTATAAACTAGCGCAAAGAAAGTATGAATTGGGCGCATTAAGTACAACTGATTTAGTGATCAGTCAAAACACATATACAAATGCGCAGCAGAATTATTTACAAGCTAAATACTTAAGTATTCTGTACCATCAATTATTACAATTTTACCAAGGAAACGAGATCAAACTTTAATTAATATAATCATGAACCTTCCATAACTAAATTTCGATACCTACAGAAGTTCTTATATGGAAGCACCATGTGACAGATAAATAACATTAAATATAAACACATGAATAATAAAAAGAAAATAATCATAATAAGCGTTGTACTCGTTGCAATAGCTATAGCAGCTTTTAGTCTTTTAAAAGGTGATGATGCCATAATTATCGAAGCCAAAACCGTTGCAGCAAAAACAGCAGATGTAACCACTATGGTTACAGCAACAGGAACTATTGAACCGATCAATCAAGTTGATGTTGGTACACAAGTGTCTGGTGTGGTAGAAAAAATATATGTGGATTATAATAGCGAAGTTAAAGAAGGACAGCTTATTGCAGAGTTAGACAAAACAAACTTACAAGCGGCTTTAACTCAGGCACAAGCGTCTTACGATAATGCTGTTAGTCAAAGAAATTATACCAAAACAATTTACGATAGACAAAAAACGTTGTTCGAAAATCAGGTCATTAGCAAATCGGATTTTGACGATGCAGAATACAGCTATCAAACAGCGAAAGGTACCGTGACGCAACGTTTATCGGACTTACAATCCGCAAGAACCAATTTAGGTTATGCTAATATTTATTCCCCAATTGATGGAGTTGTATTATCTAGAGATATTGATGAAGGCCAAACTGTAGCTGCTAGTTATAGTACGCCAACCTTATTTACAATTGCTCAAGATTTAAAAGAAATGCAGGTAGAAGCTGATGTAGATGAAGCTGATATCGGACAAGTGAAAGAAGGGCAACGTGTAGAATTCACTGTAGATGCTTATATCGGAGAAACGTTTAATGGAGTGATTACGCAAGTGCGTTTAGATCCAACAGTAACCTCTAACGTGGTGACTTATACCGTTGTTGTTAAGGCAGAAAATGAAGATTTAAAACTGAAACCAGGATTAACAGCGACCATTTCGATTTTTACTTTAGAATTAAATGATGTGTTAACGGCGGAAGCAAAAGCCATAAACTTTAAGCCTGAAACCGAAACTTTAGCAACTTATAATAAGCATCATAATTTAACGAGTAACACCACCATGCCATCGGATAATGAAAAGACACTTTGGGTTTTAGAAAAAGATAGAAGTATTGTCCCTAAAACGGTGACTTTAGGAGCTAGTGATGGTGTAAATGTTCAGGTTTTAAGTGGAATTTCAGAAGGAGACGAACTTGTATACAGTTTAAAAGGTGTTTCTAGAGCAGAAGCTTCTGGTCCACCTTCAGGGTCTAATGAAAGTCCGTTTATGCCAAAACCACCAGGAAAAAAATAAAAAGCCATGAGTAAAGAAATCATTAAAATAGAAGATTTAAAACGTGAGTTTACCATGGGTACGGAAACGGTTCATGCCTTAAGAGGAATATCGTTTAGTATAAATGAAGGTGAATTTGTGACCATAATGGGATCTAGTGGGTCAGGAAAAAGTACCATGCTTAACATTTTAGGATGTTTAGATCAACCCACATCTGGTGTTTATGAAATTGATGGTGTAAGTGTGAAGGATTTAACTCGAAATCAATTAGCCACCATCAGAAATGAAAAAATAGGATTCATATTTCAATCTTATAATTTATTGGCCAGAACATCAGCTATTGAAAACGTTGAATTACCCTTATTATATAACAGTAAAGTAACTTCTGAAGAGCGAAGGGAAAGAGCAGTCAAAGCCTTAGAAATGGTGGGTTTAGGTGATCGATTGCATCATACACCTTCGCAGCTTTCAGGAGGACAACAACAGCGTGTGGCTATTGCAAGGTCGTTGGTAAATAACCCAGTAATGATACTTGCAGATGAAGCCACTGGTAACTTAGACACTAGAACATCTTACGAGATTATGTCACTATTTCAAGAGCTGAACAAAAAAGGCATTACAATTACGTTCGTAACTCACGAGCCAGATATTGCCACATTTAGCAGTAGAACAGTGGTTCTAAAAGATGGAGAGATTATGCAAGATTATAAAAATCATAGTGTGCAATCCGCAGCAGATGAATTAGCCAAATTACCTAAACAAGACGATTAGTTATGAGAGTATTAAATTTATTAAAAATCGCGACAAAAGCTATTATTCTTAACAAAACAAGAACATTGCTTACTATGCTAGGTATTATCATTGGTGTAGCTTCTGTGATTGCGATGTTAGCGATTGGTGAAGGTTCTAAAGAAAGTATACGATCTACTATTTCTGCTATGGGTTCTAACATGATTACTATTAGACCTGGAGCTGATGATAGAGGTCCTGCAAGAGGTAGTGGAGGTGATGTACAGACTTTAACCTTAGATGATTACAATGTTATTAAAGAACAAGCTACGACGTTAAGTTATATTACGCCTGTGGTTAATGGTGGTGGACAAGTTATTAGTGGTTCTAACAACTGGCCTAGTACTATTTACGGAGTTAATCCAGATTATTTAGATATTAAAGTTGTTGGTTTACAAAGCGGAAGTATGTTTACAAATATTGAAGTGCAATCGGCTTCAAAAGTCGCTTTAATAGGCCAAACTGTAGTTGATAATGTATTTCCAGATGGTCAAGATCCTGTGGGACAAATGATTCGTTTTGATAATATTCCATTTAAAGTCATTGGTGTATTAGAAGAAAAAGGGGAGAACACTTTTGGGCAAGATCAAGATGACGTGGTTATTGCACCCTACACAACGGTTCAAAAAAGAATATTAGCGATTGATTATTTAAATCAAATTATGGCTTCGGCTATTAGTGAGGATGATGCACCAGAAGCAGTAACGCAAGTCACCGAAATTTTACGTTCACAACATAAGCTAATGGATAGTGAAGATGATGATTTTAGCGTGCGTTCTATGGAAGAATTAATTTCAACGTTTAGTTCAACGAGTGAAATGTTAACTATTCTGTTAGTGGCTGTGGCAAGTATTTCATTGTTAATTGGTGGTATTGGAATTATGAATATTATGTATGTTTCCGTAAAAGAACGAACCAAGGAAATCGGATTACGTATGGCTGTTGGTGCAAAAGGTGCAGACATCTTAATGCAGTTTTTAATTGAAGCTATTTTAATCAGTGTTACCGGTGGATTACTTGGTGTCATATTAGGACTAGGAGCCACTGTTTTTATCGAAAACTTTTTAAATTGGCCTACAAGTGTTGCGCTGTATTCCATTGTTATCTCTTTTGCGGTATGTGCAGTCACGGGAATCTTCTTTGGATGGTATCCTGCACGAAAAGCATCCGCTTTAGATCCTATTACAGCATTGCGTTACGAATAAAAAAAGTTTAATTCTTATATTTTATAATATGAAAACGCTTATTAATAAAACGATGTTAAAACCTGCATTTTTGCTATTTCTTTTGATTTCAATGGCATCATGCAATGACAAAAAAACGAATGCCACTACGGTTGCAGTTTCGGAACGTAACTATACACAAATAGCTACAGGACAAGTTGTAGCTTATGGAGAAGATGGTGAGATTCTAAATGATTTAAAACCTGGAGATTCTCTCTACGGACAAGATGCCACGTATTTAAAAGGAAATGAAATGTCTTTCCAAAAAAATGAAGACGGAACAATTTCAGATTTAAATTCAGGATTAATGTGGCAAGAAGTGCCTACCACAGAAGGCTTTGATTGGCAAGGCGCAAAAGATTATGTCGAAAATCTAGAATTAGGAGGCTATGATGATTGGAGAATGCCAACCTTAAAAGAGTTATTTTCTATTAGCGATTTTAGCGAAGGTTGGCCGTACTTAGATACCGCTTATTTTTCGTTAGTTAATAATGAACATGTCGATAAGAGCGAACAATATTGGGCCGATAATCCATACGTTGGTCATACTGAAGAAGGTGGGTATACAGCTGCTTTTGGAGTCAATCATGCCACAGGTCATATTAAAGCCTACCCTGGCGAGGAGCCTGAAGATAGAGGAGACCGCAAAGGTCCACCTCCAGGAAATCAAAACCCACAAGGGCAACAGGGAGAACAAAAAGATGACAATCGACCACCACCTCCAGGAAATGGAGAGCGCCCAACGGGAAACCCAATGTTAAAACATGTACGAGCTGTTCGTGGTAATATTTACGGAACAAATGATTTTGTAGATAATGCTGACCAAACAATTACAGACAAAGCTACTGGTTTAATGTGGTCTAAAAACGATAGTCAACAAGGGTTCGATTGGAAAAATGCTTTAGTATATGCTGAAGAATCAGACTTAGCTGGTTATACCAATTGGCGTTTGCCTAATGTTAAGGAGTTGCAAGGTATTGTAGATTATGATTACGCACCTGGTGCAAAAGATTCTGATTTTAACAGCGCAGCAATACATCCTATATTTAATATTTCTGAAATTACGAATGAAAATGGGGATAAAGATTATCCCTATTTCTGGACGAGTACTTCGGCAAGGTTTCAAAAAGGAAAACCGTATTACTATGCTTGGTATGTCGCTTTTGGTAGAGCTGTTAATCCAATGGGATTAGATTTTCATGGCGCAGGAGCGGTAAGATTTGATACTAAACATAAAAATGGCCCAGCAGGAGAAGGTGGAGAACGGTATTATAATTATGTGCGTTTGGTTAGGAATGTAGAATAATAAAGCCTATTTTATAAGTGGTTAAAAGAACAATTGTATCAATATTTAAAAGGAGAGTATTTGTAAAGATTAATTTTACTAAGCTTTTCTATAACGAAAGCGAAGAAGACCTATGAAAAAAACACTTAGTTTATTAATAGCAACACTACTAATGGTAAGTTGTGGAGACAATAAATCGAAAACAAAAGAACTTGCCAGTACAACCGAAACTACAAGTTATAAAGGAACTGCAAGTGTCACCCAAGGTATGGCGACGACTATTGCTGAAGATATCTACACTTGTGAACGTGGACGAAAAACAGATGTTGGTGAAATTGTGTCTACTGATGGTAAAACCTGGGTTGTACCTGCAGAGACTAATTTCACTAATGAAGACTTTCCTGTATCAGGTGATTTGTTTAATTCTTGCGAAGGTAAAAACTATGCAACTTCGGAGGAAGCACTTTCTCATTTTGATGATTCTAATGCCGTAGAAATTGATACAGATGGAGAGGTTTATACAGCTTATGTTTTTGCTGATAATTACTTTGAAATGTATGTAAACGGTGTTCCTGTAGGAAAGGATAATGTGCCGTTTACAGAATTTAATGCGAGTATTGTAAAATTTAAAGTTCAGAAACCATTTACTATCGCCATGAAATTAGTGGATTGGGAAGAACATCTAGGAGTGGGTTGTGAAGCGAATAGAGGGAAAGCATTTCATAATGGTGACGGCGGAATGGTTGCTGTAATTAAAGATGAACAAAACAAAATTATTACAACGACAAATGAAAACTGGAAAGCACAGACGTTCTACACAGCACCAGTAAAAGACTTGAGCTGTGTCTCAGAAGAAGGTAATTATAGATATTCTAAAAACTGTGATACCAATGGAGGTCAAGATGGAAACTCTTTCTACGCATTACATTGGGAATTACCTAAAGAATGGACGCATACAAATTTTGATGATTCTAATTGGCCTGACGCCACAACGTTTACTAACGAAACTATAGGTGTAGATAATAAACCTGCTTATACCAATTTTACATCTATTTTTGATGCTGCTGAAGAAGATGCAAAATTTATATGGTCTACCAATGTGGTATTAGATAATGAAGTTTTAGTAAGATATACCGTTAAATAAATAGCTTAAATATATGTTTACGAAAATAATACGCTCAACATCATTTTTGTTATTACTATTGTTTTTAGGTATTTCTTGTAGTAATAAAAATAAAGTCACTAATAATTTTGAGGATTTTAAAACGTTGAATCCTGATTTTAAATTATCAAGTAAAGCTGTTGTCAAAGGTTTACTACTAGATAAATATAAATGCGAGAAAAAGGTGGGTGATGTTGAGAACTCAATACCGCTATCATGGTCTAATGTTCCTGAAGGTACTAATTCTCTTGCAATTGTTATGTATCATTACCCAAAGAAAGATGATAAAACAGAAGTGAATTCTTATTTATTATTATGGGATATAGATTCAAGTATCACTGAAATTCCTTATAAAATGGCCAATAACCCCAATTGGTTTATGGGCTCTAATAAAGACGGAACAGCTATTTCTTATACTTCGCCATGTTCTCATGGACCAGGAAAGCATGAGTATACTATTGCTTTATTTGCACTATCTGAAATACCAAAATCACTTCCTAAATCAAATTCATTACAAGTTGATTATCATGTATTTATGGGAGCTATTTCTGAAGTTACCATAATTGATAGAACAACTTTAGATTTTAAAGTTTAATATAAATAGATATGAAAAAACTAATTGTCTTACTTTTAATCACATTTTTTACAACTAACCTTTATGCGCACGAATACGGACATGAATCGACAATGAAAGTGTGGCAGTTTACAGATTTAGAAAAGAATTTAAAAGCCGATTTTATTGAGAAAATAGAAGAACGTGTTTATCTAATAAATGAAGAACACAACGTTGTAATTTTTAATATTTCTGAGTTTACAGACCAAGAACAGCAATATATTTTGAGTAAAGCCAATTGGATAAATACTATAAACAATTCGCAAGAAACGCAGGAACTAATCACCATAAATTATTCTAGAATTTTAATGTACTTAGGTGTGTTTGTGATACTATTCGGACTTTTCAAACTTAGGAGAGGGAATAAAAAACAAATAGTAGCTTATAGTCTTATTGGAATGTCTTTAATTTTAGTAGGGTGTAAATCCAATGTTTCGTCGAAAGGAATAACAATGGCGCCTAATAATATAGCTTATTTAGAATCTATTTTTGGTGTTTTCGATAAAGTAAACACACGTTATGACGATACGTATTTCTACATAGAGTCAGATGGAATACCAGCGCATGAAATGATGACAGGAATTACAAATTGGCAACAGCAGGTGCCTATTAATCATGATTATTCTGGAGATAATGCCTGGGCAATTCCCTTACAACCAGAGTTAGCAGAACAACCGTTATCTACTAAAGATAATTTTATGAAAGGTGCTATTGCTATTGGCGCAAATGGAATTCCAATCTTTAATCCATTAAACAACAGAGGAGAAGATGCTAATGCCATAGGAGAACTAGATAAATATGGAGGCCATTGTGGAAGAGCCGATGATTATCATTACCATTTACCACCAACACATCTACAGTCTCAAGTAGGAAATAATAAACCGATTGCTTATGCTTTAGATGGCTTTCCGGTGTATGGAGAAACTTCGGAGCAATTAGACGAAAATTTGGGGCGATTTACTTCTGATAGTACGTATCAATATCATGCAGTTAAAGAATATCCTTATTTAATTGCTGCCATGAAAGGTAAAGTTAAAATTAATCCTAAAACCGAAGCACCGGAAAATGAAATTATGCCACAAGCTAAAACAAGAGGTGTAAGGCCCGATTTACGGCCTTTGCGTGATGCAGAAATTATTGGCTTTGAAAATCCGGAAACAAACCAATATATATTAAAATATAAAGTAGATTCTAGTGTTTATAGTATAAATTATGGTTGGGATACTAACGGGAATTATAATTACGAATTCATTAATCCAGATGGTACGGCAACACATTCCTCTTATAAAAGGAAGTGAAACTTAAGTGATTAAAGCATAGATTAAAAATAATTACTGCTTTTTAAATTGCGTAGCTGTCATTCCTGTATTCCGTTTGAAAAACTGATTAAAATTAGCCACTTCATTAAAATCTAAAGCATAAGCAACATCAGCAACCGTTTTATCTGCTTGATGTAAGAGTGTTTTGGCATATAATATTTTATAATCAATAATTACTTTTTGAGCACTTTTACCTGTCGCTTTCTTAACGCATTCCGTGAGGTAAATTGGGCTAATATGCATTTTTTTAGCATAGTCATTTACAGATAAAAAATGATGATCACTAGAGAGCATCACATGTTCAAATTTAGACATAATCACTTCAAAACGATTCATGGTAACTATACCTTTATTGCCATGTGTGGCACGTTTCACTTTGTACAATAAAAAGAGGAGTAATGAGCGTACAATTTCAAAATTGTGTGCTTTTTTACTTCTTGATTCTATGTACAATTCTTCTACAATGGATATAATGCCTTTAAAATTCGTTTCTGATAATTGATATATGGGCATGGTATGAATTTTGAAAAACGGAAATTCATTTTGCAAACCATAAGATTGATTCAAATTGGTAAAAATAGAAGCATTAAAGTAGAGTATATAACCTTCATCATCATTTGGCGGAATGTTGTTATAGTCAATCACTTGAAAAGGCGATATAATAGCCAAACTATTTGTGCTTTCTTGAAGTGTTTGATTTCCAATTTTTATGTTTTTTGTGGATTTTTGTAACACACCAATTTCAAAAAAATCACGTTTATGCGGACCAGAAAACTTTTTGTCGGGTGCTATAAACTGCTTGTTTTTTGCCATTCGTCTAATGTAAAAGCTATTCGAATAATCGTTGGCTGATTCTAAGCCATTCAGAAAATAGTTGTTTATGTCGCTAAATACCTCCATGAATTCTTGCAATTTCTTCAAAATTAAGCCTTCAGAGTATAAAAACCTAAATTATAATCTATTTTACTCAAATTACAATGTCTATTAAAGTTTGTGTGCGTGATATCTTTGTGTCAGATAAAGTATATCATCCAAAATGACCCATTTAATAGCAAAACTTAAACACACTTTTTTTTCAAAATCGAAAAAGGAAACCACAAAGTATTCTCTTAAAGAAGATAGTGTACTGAAGTTGCTTTTCATTTTTGTAGGTCCTGCAGTTTTAGGAATGCTAATTAATGCATTGTATAATTTTGTAGACCGCATATTTGTGGGCCAGTTTGTTGGCGTCGAAGGCTTATCCGCAGTAACCATGGTTTTTCCTGTAAACCTTTTTCAATACGGATTTGTATTGCTTTTTGGAAGTGGAGCTGGTGTTTTAATCGCCAAATATTTAGGTGAATCTAAACCCGAAAAAGCAGAAGAAGTATTAGGAAATGCTATTGCAGGCCTTTTTTTAATCATGCTACTTTTTACAAGTGCTGGGTTGTTGTTTTACAAACCCATGCTAGGATTATTTGGTGCGACAGAAGAATTATTAAACTTATCTGCAGACTATTTATTAGTGCTTATTTTAGGTTTTCCGCTTAGTTTCTTTCTAGCTTTAGAGTTTACCTGTAGAGCAGAAGGTAACCCAAAATTACCAGCTAAATTGGTGGTGTTGTCTTGTGTTATCAATGTCTGTTTAGATTATGTTTTTATGAAAATATTTAATCTAGGCATACGTGGTGCAGCATTGGCAACTTTAATAGCCCAAGCCACAAATGTCTTGTTATTAATGAGATACTATATCAGCGGAAAGAGTGTCGTAAAATTAACATGGAATAAAATTAAACTCAAAAAGGAAATTATTATCCCTATCGTAATGGTAGGATTTGCCCCATTTTTAATGGATTTAGCCATTAGCTTTCAAAATATATTTGCTAATAACTTATTGCTACATTCTGGTGGAGTAGATGGTGTTGCAGCCATGGGCATACTGTTTGGTGTAAATGCCTTTTTCATGATGATTGCCTTAGGTACTGGAGACGGTATGCAACCCATTGTTAGTTTCAATTTTGGAGCAAAGCTCTACGCAAGGTCTAGAAAAACCTTAGCGCTTGCTTTAAAAATAGTAAGTGCAGTTGCCTTAATTGGTGTGGTGATTTTAGAAGTTTTTCCTACTCAAATCACACGTATTTTTGTGGATGCTGACGGCAATCAAAACGTGATTAGGATTGCCAAAATAGCATTGCAAATTTTTGCGATTACAATACCTTTTTATTCTGTACAAATTGTTGTGACACGCTATTTTCAAGCTCTACAAAAAAATAGAGTAGCGACGTTTTTAGCCCTAC
The DNA here is from genome assembly GCF_018860545.1 of Winogradskyella psychrotolerans. Classification (GTDB taxonomy): domain Bacteria; phylum Bacteroidota; class Bacteroidia; order Flavobacteriales; family Flavobacteriaceae; genus Winogradskyella; species Winogradskyella psychrotolerans_A. The sequence continues at coordinate 87,516 of NZ_JAHKPN010000034.1, forward strand.
TTCGACCTATAATTTTATTTGTTCCCATGGCTTACTTACTGCATAATTATTATGGTTTAATAGGTATATGGATGGCCTTTCCTGTTAGCGACAGTATTGGAGCGCTTATCTCTTTAGGCTTCGTGAAAAGATACACGATTCATAAATTATCGATGACTAATTAAAACACCTAACACCTATAAATATGACTATTATAAACAAAACTATAAGCAGAACAATCACGTGTTTAGTCATTTTAAGTTTAGTGTCTTGTAAAGATGCTAAAAAGGAAACAACAGGTGTTTCTGAAAATGAAGTACATTTCGTATTAACAGATACTAGTCAAGATAAATTTTATGATAATGAAGGCAATCAAATTGATAAACCTAGCATAGACGATGCATTTTATGGTCAAGATGCTCAATTTATAGGGATTCAATCTTCGTATACAGATAATGGAGATGGCACTATAACCGACAATAACACAGGTTTAATGTGGCAAAAAACACCAGATTTTAAACACCATAATTATTATGATGCTTTTGATTATGTGGATAGCCTTGAAATTGGTGGTTACACGGATTGGAGACTACCAACCATTAAAGAATTGTGTTCACTTTTGAATTCTAATGGCGAATTATTTCCTCAAGATTTAGAAAAATCACAGCCATATTTAAATACAGATTATTTCGATTTTGAATACGATAAACGAATGCCGTATGCGGGACAATATTGGTCGAGTACAAAATATGTGAAAGGACCATTGCAGAATATACAAATGGAAGGAGCTTTCGGATTCAATTTCGCCGATGGTCATATAAAAGCCTACGAAACGGGTTTGTTTTTTGATGGTTCCGAAGGCATTCATGATCCAGGAAACAATGTAAGAGCAGTTAGAGGAACAGAAAATGTGTACGGTGTTAACGATTTCATAGATAATAAAGACGGAACAATCACAGATAAAGCAACCGGATTAATGTGGCAAAAAACAGACGATGGCAATACTTACAATTGGGCTGAAGCATTACAAGTTGCAAAAGAGAGCACCATTGCAGGTTACGACGATTGGAGATTACCTAATACTAAAGAATTACAAAGTATTGTGGATTATGACAAAGAAACATTCCCTGCAATAGATGAAAACTTTTTTGAATGTACCAATGATGATAGTTGGTTCTGGTCAAGTACAACACAAGGCGATTTTAAATACACAGCCTGTTATATAGCTTTTGGAAAAGCGTATAGTAAAGACAATAGTAGCGCTACAGAATATTATGATTGGCATGGTGCAGGCGCACAACGTTCGGACCCTAAATCTGGAAACATTGAAGATTATCTATTAGAATCGGTAAACGCTGCAGATTCCTTAAGAATAAAGAATTACGTGAGATTGGTTAGAAATAACTAAGTAAAAAATCATAATAAATTCCATCGATTGAAACTTACAAAACTTAGGTGTAATCTTCAGGTTGGTCTATTCCACTTGTGGTCGTTTTATAAAATATCGAAATTTACATATACAGTTTATAAACCATTAAAAATTAGAATTAAATAACAATCAAAATAGATGAAAACTACAACAATTAAATTCCAGACTTTGTGTTTTGGCTTATTTATAGGTCTGCTTTCCGTGTCTTGTACAAGCAATAAAAAGGCTGAAACAGCAAATCAAGTTTCAGAATATGATGTGTTAACGGTCAGTCCGCAAACGGTACATCTTTTTAGAGAATTTCCTGCAAGTATTGAGGGTATTGAAAATATAGAAATAACACCTAAAATAGAAGGTTTTATAGAGCAAGTATTAGTTAATGAAGGAGATTATGTTGAAAAAGGGCAACTACTTTTTATCTTAAACGCACCACAATATTCGCAAGATTTATTGAGTGCAAAGGCGGCAATTAGTAGTGCAGAAGCAGAAGTAAGCTCGGCACAATTAGATGTAGAAAAAGCAAAGCCTTTAGTAGAACGAGAAATCATAAGTAGTTTTGAATTGGCTTCTGCTAAAAACACAGTGACTGCAAAAAAAGCTGCTTTAGAGCAAGCTAAAACCGATTTAGCAAACGCAATTACTAACAATAATTACACTAGAATTAAAGCGCCAGTATCTGGTTATATTGGCACATTACCTTATAAATTAGGAAGCTTAGTTAGTAGTTCTACAGCCGCTTTAACAACCGTTTCAAACATCAAACAAGTGTATGCATATTTTTCTATTAATGAAAAATTTCACTTAGAAGTGATGCGTTCTCGTAAAGGCAATACACCAGAAGAACGCGCAAAAAACACACCAGAAGTTTATCTATTATTACCAGATTACACCTTGTTTGATCAAGTGGGAAAAATACAAGCCATTAGCGGACAAGTAGATGAAGAAACAGGGTCATTTAATGTGCATGCCATTTTTGATAATCCGGATGGATTGCTAAGAACAGGAAATAGTGCTACTGTAAAAATCCCTAGAGAAGTAGAGAATGCTTTACTTATTCCGCAATCGGCAACCTACGAGATTCAAGGCAATGTTTTTGCTTATGTGTTAGATAGCGAATCGAAAGCTAAGGCAACGAAACTAACGGTAGAATCTTCAACCTCTGGTAAAGCCTACATTGTAACCAATGGCTTAAAAGCGAATGACCAAGTGATTATTGAAGGCATCAACACCTTGTCTGACGGTAAAGAAATTAAAGCCGTACAAGTAAATGCATCCGACATTGAAGCTTTACAAATTGAAGATATTACAATCGATAGTAATTCATAAAGAAGAAAAGATATGTTTAAGAATTTTATAAAAAAGCCGGTACTTTCTTCCGTGATTTCCATCATTATTTTAGTGTTGGGTGTTATAGGAATTACAAGTTTGCCAATGTCACAATATCCAGACATTGCACCACCAACCGTACGAGTTTCTGCATCTTATGATGGAGCCAATGCCGAAGCGGTTTTAAATAGTGTCATTGTGCCGTTAGAAGAACAGATTAATGGAGTAGAAGGTATGACCTATATGACGTCTACGGCTACTAGTGGTTCTGCCAGCATTACCGTATATTTTGAATTGGGTACAGATCCAGATATTGCGGCAGTAAATGTGCAAAACAGTGTGTCTAGTGCATCTAACTTATTACCAGAAGAAGTAACGCAATCTGGTGTTACAACTGAAAAACAACAAAGTAGTAATGTGTTAATTGTTGGTTTATATAGTGATAACGATGATTATGACGAAGAGTTTATTCAGAATTATGCCGAAATCAATATCGTTCCTATTCTAAAAAGAATTAACGGTGTTGGTAGTGCCTCTTCTTTTGGCTCTAGAGATTATAGTATGCGTATTTGGTTAAAAGCCAATATTATGGCGAACTACGGATTAATTCCTTCGGATATTAGTACCGCATTGGCAGACCAAAACTTAGAAGCTGCACCTGGTGAATTAGGTTTGCAAGGCGACCAAGCCTATCAATACACTTTAAAGTATAAAGGAAAATTACAAAATGCATCCGAGTTTGAAGACATCATCATTAAAACGACTGATGATGGACGTATCTTAAGATTAAAAGATGTTGCTCGTGTAGAATTAGGTTCACAATCATACAGCACATCAACGTTGATAAATGGAAGTCCAGGAGTTGGTATTGCTATTGCTCAAAGTTCTGGCTCTAACGCACAAGAGGTTGTAGAAAATGCACTTGCAACGCTAGAAAAAGCTTCTGTAAATTTTCCAGAAGGTATTAAGTATGTCGAGTTAATGAATGCCAACAATTTCTTAGAAGCCTCTATTGAAAAAGTAATACATACACTTATTGAAGCTTTTTTATTAGTGTTTTTAGTCGTTTTCATCTTCTTACAAGATTGGCGATCTACCCTAATTCCAGCAATTTCAGTGCCTGTGGCTATTGTAGGTACATTCTTTTTCTTGAGTGTATTTGGTTTCACTATTAACTTACTAACGCTATTTGCACTTATGCTTGCCATTGGTATTGTGGTAGATGATGCTATTGTTGTGGTCGAAGCGGTACACGCAAAATTAGATTCAGGTTACAGATCGGCAAGAAAAGCCAGTTTAGATGCTATGAATGAAATTTCCGGAGCCATCATTTCTATTACTTTGGTGATGTCTGCCGTATTTATTCCGGTAACTTTTATAAGTGGTTCATCGGGTGTTTTTTATCAGCAATTTGGATTAACCTTAGCCATTGCTATTATTCTTTCTGCGATTAATGCCTTAACCTTAAGTCCTGCATTGTGTGCGTTATTATTGAAACCACATGAAGAAGAACACGAGAAAAAAGGATTTTTACAGCGTTTTTATGTCGCTTTTAATACAGCCTTTGAAAAAACCACAGGAAAATATAAAAAGTCGGTGTCTTTCTTAATGCATAAAAAAGGCATAGCTATTACCATACTTTGCGTGTTTATTGGGTTGTTTGTCTATTTAATGAATACCACAGCAACAGGTTTTGTGCCTGATGAAGATCAAGGAACTATTATGGCAGATATTAGTTTGCCCGCTGCTTCTTCACTAGAAAGAACAGAAGAGGTAGTAACTAAAATACAAGAAATTGTAGGAGATATTCCTGAAGTTAAAGCCGTTTTAAGGTCGTATGGTAGAGGCATGATTAGTGGAGAAGGATCTAACTACGGCATGGTCATTTTAAAATTAAAAGATTGGAGTGAAAGAACAGGCGATGATCAAGATGTACAATCGATTATTAAACGATTATTCGCAAAAACGGCACATATTAAAGATGCTAGAATTATCTTTTTTGCACCACCAACCATTACAGGTTTTGGAATGAGTAACGGTTTTGAAGTGCAATTACAAGACCAAAAAGGGGGCACTATTGATGAGTTATATACGGTTAGTCAAGATTTTATAAAAGGCTTAAGTGAACGCCCAGAAATACAGTATGCCAATACCACGTTCGATCCAACTATCCCACAATATGAAGTGGTCGTCGATGTGGCAAAAACCAAGTTAGCAGGTTTGGATGTCGAAGGCGTTTTAAGTGTGATGCAAGGCTATTTTAGTGGTGTGTATGCGTCGAGTTTTAATAAATTTGGAAAGCAATATCGCGTTATTTATCAGGCAGAATCTAGCTTTAGAGAAAATACCGAAAGTCTAAATGCTATTAAAGTTAAAAACAGCAATGGTATTATGGCACCTATAAGTGAGTTTGTAACGTTGAAACGTGTTTACGGACCGCAAAGTGTAACACGATTTAACCTCTTTACAGCAGCTAAAATTACAGGAGCACCTAATGATGGTTATAGTTCTGGGGATGCTATTGCTGCAATCGAAGACGTGGCGTCACAAACACTACCTACAGGTTATGGTTACGAATATTCAGGTATGACAAGAGAAGAAATATCTGCTGGTAGCCAAACGGTATACATTTTTATGTTGTGTTTCATCTTTGTGTATTTCCTTTTATGTGGTCAATACGAGAGTTATATACTTCCAATTGCTGTACTATTAGCAGTTCCTGCAGGTTTATCTGGTGTATTGATATTTGCAAATCTATTCGGAATTAGTAACAATATATACATTCAAATTACCTTGGTAATGCTTATCGGCTTATTGGCTAAAAATGCCATTTTAATTGTGGAATTTGCCATACAGAGACGACGAGAAGGAGAGTCTATCGTGCAAGCAGGACTAGATGGCGCAATAGCAAGATTCCGACCAATTTTAATGACATCCTTTGCTTTTATTTTCGGTTTATTGCCACTGATGATTGCAACCGGAGCAGGCGCAACAGGAAATAGAGCTATTGGTACAGGTGCTATTGGAGGTATGTTAATAGGTACTATTTTGGGTGTTTTAATTATACCAGTACTATTTATCATCTTTCAAAACCTTCAAGAAAAATTAGTGGGATTACCACATGATTGGGAAGATGAAGAAGACGATAAAAACACAGCATTAAACGCATAAATTAGATCATTATGACATTTAAAAATTTAAAATATATCACTCTAATTACGCTATTTGTGCTTACTTTGAATTCGTGTGGCGTAGTGACTAAAACCTATGTCGCACCAGATATAGCGCATGCAGAAAATTATAGAGATACTTTAGTGCAAGACACCACATCTATGGCTAATATACCATGGAAAGATTTGATATCAGATTCTATTTTACAAAATCTGATTGAGGAAGGCTTGCAAAACAATCTCGATTTAAAAGTTGCGATTGAAAATATCAATCAAGCCAAAGCAAGTTTAGTAGAAGCGAAACTACAATTCTTGCCTAGTTTAGAAGGTTCAGCGAAAGTAACACGCTCAAAAACTTCGGAAGCAGCGTTAAATTTAGGAGGTGTAAGTGGTATTAATTTGAACACCACTTCTTATGTTGGTCAGCTGAGTAGTAGTTGGGAATTAGATGTTTGGGGAAAGTTAAAAAGCAATAAACGTTCTGTTTTAGCTTCTTTCTTAAAAACGGAAGCCGCTACCAGAGCAGTGCAAACCCAATTAATATCTGATATCACAGAAAGTTATTATAATTTACTGGCATTAGACGCTCAATTAGAAATTACTAAAGCAACCCTTGAGAATAGAAAAAAGGATCAAGAAACCATGAAATTGCTTAAAGAATCAGCCATTGTTGAT
>NZ_JAHKPN010000010.1:0-88007 GCF_018860545.1 Winogradskyella psychrotolerans
TTGGTTAGATTGGTTAGATTGGTTAGATTGGTTAGATTGGTTAGATTGGTTAGATTGGTTAGATTGGTTAGATTGGTTAGATTGGTTAGATTGGTTAGATTGGTTAGATTGGTTAGATTGGTTAGATTGGTTAGATTGGTTAGATTGGTTAGATTGGTTAGATTGTTAGATTTTTAGATTGTTAGATTTAATAAATTAATCTTTCTCTACAAACATTTCATCTTTAAAACCAATAAGATATAGCTTTTCCTTCGCTCTAGTAATTGCTGTATACAACCAACGAATATAATCTTTATCCATACCATTTGGCAAATACGGTTGTTCTACGAAAATAGTATTCCATTGTCCACCTTGCGATTTATGACAGGTAATGGCATAAGAAAACTTCACTTGTAGTGCATTGAAAAACTTATTATTCTTAACTCCTAAAAAGCGTTTATATTTAGAAGGCTCTTCTTCATAATCTTTTGATACTTCTTGATATAATCTATTGGACTCTTCATAACTTAATGAAGCACTTTCAACAGCTATAGTATCTAAAAGTAAAACAGTTTCAAACGGCTTCATGTTAGGGTAATCGACCATTCTCAATTTCACTTCGGCAAATTTAAAACCGTACAATTCTTTGATACTAAAAATCTCTAAGACTTCAATGATATCGCCATTCGCAATAAATCCAGCTTCGCTCGTAGGTTTTAGCCAAAAATAATTATTCTTTACGACCATTAAATAATCACCAGCCGACAATTCAGATTCATTAAACAAAATACGTTGTCTAATTTGTTGGTTGTAAGCATTCGCACGCTTGTTACTCCTCACAATAATGGCTGTTTCCTCATAACCATCTGCACTATACGCATCATTAATAGCATCCATAATTTCATAGCCATCAATTAAACGGACACTATCCGCAAATCCATTTAAATCAAATTTAAAACTGTCATAAAAATTAGACTCCAAAACCGCTCTTAGCTCTGTTGCGTTACTTAAGATACCTGAATCTTGTTCTTGTCGCACCACTTCATCCAACTCAATCCCCACAACATCCTTATTATAATTTAAGCTAAGCCTATTTTCATCTAAGGCCGGACTTAAATCAGATTTCACAGGCGGTAGCTGTGCCTTATCTCCAATTAAAAGCAATTTACAGTCATGACCAGAATACACATATCGCATTAAGTCATCCAACAACGAACTACTATCAAATGATTTGGAATCTGGAGGTGTATCAGAAATCATTGAAGCTTCATCTACAATAAAAATAGTATTGCGATGCTTATTAGGTTGCATTACAAAATTAACACCACCTCCTTTATCCTTTTTAGGGAAATAGATTTTTTTGTGAATGGTAAAAGCCTCTTTTTTAGAGTAATTTGAAATCACCTTAGCAGCACGACCTGTAGGCGCCAGTAAAACAGCACTTTTTTTGGCTTGCCATAAATTAGAAACAATCGTACCTATAATACTTGTTTTTCCAGTTCCAGCGTATCCTTTTAATAAGTAAATAGAATTTTTATTATGGTCAAAAATAAACTGGGATAACTGCATTAACACCATATCTTGCTTAGAAGTTGGTGCAAATGGAAATTTGGATTTTATCAGCGAATAGAATGCAGAAGCATTAGAAATCATATAGAAAATAAATATATAGCAAGATACTATTATTCTGTATTTTTAAAGCCCATATCTCATTTAGTTCGATATTTTTATTTTTTTTAATTTAGATAGTTTTAACGTACAAAAAAAAATTGTAGATTTGCGATAGACCTAATAAATAAAAACTAATATGAACATTATTATAGCAATTGTAGTTATTATAATTTTAACCATTGGAATTGTATGGTTAATCGACAAATTTGTACCAAAAAAAATAAAACCAGTAATAAATATCTTACTTTGGGTCTTAATTATTTTCCTAGGATACATGACTTATATGTCAGTATATAGAGAAATTGAATTTAACCAATTGAAAAAAGAACGTTTTGCTGTGGTTATCGATCGCTTAATTGATGTTAGAGATGCGGAATTAGCTTATAAAGATGTTAACGGAACTTATACTGATAGTTTCGAAAAATTAATCAACTTCGTTGAAACTGGAAAAGTGCCAATTACACAAAGACGTGATACTTTAGTTTTAGATGAAGAAAAAACAAAGTTATTTGGTGGTGTTGAAACCATGAAAACATTAACTTTAATTGATACGTTAAGTTTTTACTCAGTTAAAGATTCATTATTTAAAGGCAGTGACCGTTATAAAACGATGATGAATGTAGGTGTTGGTAAAGAAGGTGCTAAATTTAAATTGCAAGCGGGTAAGTTAGACGAATTTTCTGTATTTGAAGCAAGTGTAGATAAATCTGTTATTTTACATGACCAAGAACCATATTTAGTAGAAAAAGAAAATCAGGTGGTATCTGTTGATGGTGTTAACGGACCAACATTAAAAGTTGGATCTATGACGGAAGTATTCACTAAAGGAAACTGGCCAAAAAGCTACACAAATAAAGAATAGTTTGAAAATAAACGATATTAAAGAACTGTCCATTCAAATTAATTTGAATGGGCTTTCTTTTTGTATTCTAAATAGAACTCAAAATACGATTGAGTTTCTCAAAACAATTCCGTTTGAACACAAATCGACACCTGCAGAAGTTCTCAATAGTTTAAAAGCAGAACTGAGTAGTAACACGGTTTTTTCAGAAGATTTTGATGCTGTTTTAGTGATTCATCAAAATGAATTAGCCACGTTAGTTCCCAAAGAACTTTATAATGCCGAGCATAAAGCAGACTATTTAAAATTCAATTCAAAAATACTTCGTAACGATTTTATTACTGAAGACGAAATTGTAGTAAATCAAAGCGTGAATGTTTATGTTCCCTATGTAAACATCAACAATTACATCTTTGATACCTTTGGTGAATTTGTTTACAAACACGCTTCAAGTGTCCTTATCAATTCGCATTTACAACATGATGAAAACAAAGAAGAAGCAATCGTTTATATCAATATTAATAAAAGCACGGTTGAAGTCTTAGTGCTAGAAAAAAACAAACTTCAACTATTTAATGTTTTTGAATACTACAGTAAAGAAGATTTTATCTATTACATTTTATTTGTGTTTGAACAATTAAAGCTCGATGTAGAGACCACCACAATTGAATTAAGTGGTGCCATTGAGAAAGATGATGACCTCTACAATATTCTATACACCTATATTAGACATGTAAATTTTATAGATAAAGTTTATAAATTTTCAATTTCAGCCGGAATAGATAGACGCTATTTACACAAACATTTTTTAATCTTAAATTCATTTTAATGCGTATTATATCCGGATTATTTAAAGGCAGACGTATTACAGCGCCTAAAAAATTACCTGTTAGACCAACAACAGATATGGCCAAGGAAGCGCTATTCAACATCTTAAATAATCAATATTATTTTGATGATATTTCGGTATTAGATTTATTTTCAGGAACAGGGAATATCAGTTATGAATTCGCATCACGAGGTACAGAAGAGATTACGGCTGTAGACGAAAATTTTGGTTGTATCAAATTTATAAATGAAACTGCTGAAGCTTTTGAAATGACTATCAGTACGGTAAAAAGTGATGTTTTTAAATTTTTAGAAAAATCGAAGCAAAAACACACTATCATTTTTGCAGACCCACCTTATGATTTTGAATTAGAGGCCTTTTCTAAAATTCCAGAATTAGTTTTTAAAAATGAACTTTTAGAGGACGAAGGAGTGTTAGTTGTAGAGCATTCAAAACATACCGATTTAAGTCAACTAGACCATTACTCACACTCTAAAAGTTATGGTGGCAATATGTTTAGTTTTTTTGATTATTCAGCCAAAAGCTAATTCAACTCAAAACATAATACAAAAAAAACAAAGCTTCATATATAAACATGAAGCTTGTTTGTTTAAGCTGATCTATAAGCCGAATTCTGTACATTTTCTTTTTAAGAAATGAATTCCTTACAAAAAAAAGCCCTTATCATTTATCTACGTTTACTGTTACCAGCAAACTTTAGCTGCCTACCCTCTAACAATCGCGCGTGCACGCTCAAACGTTAGTATACATGACATTGCACCACATAGAGTTTACCTGGTTTCACTACAGCATTACCTGTACATACTTTCTGTTGCACTTTTCCTCACCTTACGATGGATGGCTGTTAACCACTATGATTGCACTATGGTGTTCGGACTTTCCTACCCTAAATAAATTTAGAATCGATAAGGCGATCTGCTTGCCGCAAAAGTACATAAATTGTTAATAACTCATATTAAATTCTGATACTAACAATCGCCAATTTAAAGGTTATTCTTAAATTTGTAATTCAGTAAATTTTTAATGGAACACTTTGTAGTATCGGCTCGTAAATACAGACCACAAACCTTTAAGGATGTTGTAGGTCAGCAGGCTATTACCAATACATTACTCAATGCCATTGAAAACAACCACTTAGCCCAAGCTTTATTATTTACAGGACCACGAGGAGTTGGAAAAACCACTTGTGCTCGTATTTTGTCTAAAATGATAAATAGTGATGGCAATACAAGTGAAGACGAAGATTTTGCGTTTAATATTTTTGAATTGGATGCCGCTTCTAACAACTCCGTTGATGATATTAGAAGTTTAACGGATCAAGTCCGAATTCCACCCCAAGTTGGAAAATACAAAGTCTATATTATTGATGAGGTACATATGTTATCTCAAGCCGCTTTTAATGCCTTTTTAAAGACTTTAGAAGAGCCACCAAAGCATTGTATTTTCATTTTAGCAACGACTGAAAAACATAAAATCATACCAACCATATTATCGCGTTGTCAAATTTTTGATTTTAAACGTATAACGGTTTCTGATGCTAAAGAATACTTAAAATATATTGCCAAAGAGCAAGGTATAAATGCTGAAGACGATGCGCTTCATATTATTGCGCAAAAAGCAGATGGAGCCATGCGAGATGCTCTATCTATTTTTGATCGTGTGGTTAGTTTTTCGGGTAAAAACCTAACAAGACAAGCCGTTACAGAGAACCTAAACGTTCTAGATTACGAAACGTATATTACAAGTACCGATTTAATTTTAGAGAATAAGATTCCAGACTTACTCATACAATTTAATACCATTATTTCTAAAGGCTTTGATGGCCATCATTATATTGCAGGTTTAGCCTCTCATTTTAGAGATTTAATGGTTTGTAAGAATCCTGCAACCATTCCTTTATTAGAAGTTGGCGAGGATACTAGTCTAAAATACATGGAACAATCCAAGAAAACAACGCATAGTTTTCTAATGGAAGGCATTCGACTTGCCAATGACTGTGATCTTAAATATAAGACGAGTAAAAATCAACGTTTACTTGTTGAGTTAACACTTATGCAACTTGCCTCTATCACTTTTGATGGAGAAAAAAAAAATCTTAAGCACTTCATAATTCCACCTTCGTATTTTAAAGCAAGAGGTATTACTCCTATTCCTGTTACAAAACCGAAGATTGACGTCGAAAAACCTAATGAACAAACTACAGTTGCCAAAGAAAAAGTAGCGCCGAAAGCAGCAATTTCTGTCGTAAAGGAACCTGTTAGTATTCCAAAAATATCTATAAATCAACCTAAAAAGTCAACCTCTGGTTTATCCCTAAGAAGTATTAGAGAAAAGAAAGAGCATCAATTACGCCAAATGGATGTGGTAATTGATGAAGACAACCTACCTAAAGAACCTGTAACTCAAGAGGCCTTAACCGAAGCCTGGAAAGATTACACTAAATCCATGGATCAGAAAGGTGAAAAAATCATGGCTTCTATTTTACAAATGGATATGCCAAAATTAGAAGGCACCACCATATATTTAACCTATTCAAACAATACTAATAAGATAGAATTAGAACGTGCTGAGTTTCCTTTAATGGCTTTTTTAAAGAAAAAATTACTTAATTACGATCTTAAATTAGACATAACCGTAAACGAAGAAATCGCAAAAAAATACGCTTTCACACCATTAGAAAAATACGAAAAACTAAAAGATAAAAACCCTAATATTGAGGTGTTGCGACAGATGTTTGGGTTAGATGTTTAAGCAACAATCAGTTTCAAAATTTGGAACGCATGAAAAAAAACTTACCTTTAATAGTTATTATTGCAAGCGCTATTTTAATTGTTGTCAATTTTATATTCTCAGAGAAATTTGACCGTGGGTTTTGGATGTCAACACTATCTAGTGTTTTGATTATTATATCCATGGTATTAACTATTAGAGAACGAAAAAAGAACGATTAATAAGGTGGCTTAAAATTCAAACAGATGAAACATTTATTAGCACTTTTTATTATAATTATTATCGCATTTACAAGCTGCGAAGGTCGAAAAACACAAAGCCAAGCCTTATCTGAAAGTATTGCCGAATTCAAAAAAACAGCAACTTTTGAAACCAATATTTATATCCCTGAAAATTACTTAGAACACCAAGTAGACACCTTGATGAGCAATGGTTTTAGAGTAAAAATAAAAACCTATTCTGATATGTCTAGCGACGTTTTATTTTCGAAAATAAAAGACACGATTAATTACCAAACCCATTACAGAAATTTTAAGTTTGATATTCGTGTTGAAAAAGAAGGCCAATTAATTTTTGAAGAAAGCTATGATAAACACAAAGCAAATAAACTCTTTGGTTATCGCGATGACTTCGTATCAGACTCTCCTTTTTATAATTTTGATAAATTGGCCATCTTACAATCTATACAAGTAGATGATGAACCTTCACCAAAAAACAAAGTACTTATAGATGTAATGTATGCGATACCAGAAACTAATCGCACTGCGCTACACACGTTATTTGTTAACGATAACGGCACTATTAATATGGTACATGTAACACAAAACTAATTATGTTAGGACTAAAATTACCAACCGATCCGAGATGGGTAAATATCGTTGAAAAGAATATTGAAGATATCCTAACCGATCATGCCTATTGTGAGCAAAAAGCAGCAAGTACGGCTATTTCCTTAATTGTGGGTTTCCCAGAATACACGGAGTTGGTACAAGAAATGATAGCTTTAGTAGAGGAAGAAATGAGCCATTTTAAAATGGTACACGATAGGATTTTAGAAAACGGTTGGACACTTGGTAGAGATCGTAAAGATGACTATGTACTTGCGCTTATAAAATTTTTTCCAAAAGGTGGCAGTAGAACGACACAATTGGTTCACAGATTACTATATGCAGCATTAATTGAAGCACGAAGTTGTGAGCGTTTTAGATTATTATCTGAAGAATTAGAAGATAAAAAATTAGCCAAATTTTACCGTAAACTGATGATTAGCGAGGCTGGCCATTACACCATGTTTTTAAATTTTGCACGAAAATATGGTGACAGAGCAGAAGTTGACCATAAATGGGAACAACTTCTTGACTATGAAGCTAGTATTATGAAAAACTTAGGAGATAAGGAAACTATCCATGGATAATTTTTGTAAGTTTACTAAACTTACGACTATATCTTATGAAAAAAATCTACTTAGGATTTATTTTCTTATCATCAATTTGCTATTCTCAAGATGACCTTTTATTAGGCGAATGGACCATGAATTCATTCTTTGAATTTGATGTCTTTTATGAGAACCCTTCCAATCCAATTACAATAGAAATTAATAGTAATAGTATAACGATTCAAAGTTATTGCGGTAACACCTATCTCGATTTATATACAACATCTACCGCAGAAAACACTATAGAAATTACTGAAGCAAATTGGGACATCTTTAGTTGTAGTGAAGACAACGTCGGTTGGGAAACAGCTATTAGTCTTCTTTTCAATATTAACGATGGCGAACCAAAAGATTTAACTTACAGTATTACAGATGATGGCACCACAACTTATTTAGAACTTAGTCATATTTTTTTTACGGATGATGATACACCTGTAGGTGTAACTGGCTACTTTACAAAAATCAATACTTCTAATGAGGAAATAGTTGATAATTGGTATTTAAAATCTGTTACAACAAACAATGGCTCTACATATTACAATGTGTATAATAACTTACCTATAACATTTACTAACGAAATTTATTACGAAAATTATTTAGGGTTCACTGGATCATCAGCTTGTAATTCATTTGGTGGCGAGTATATACTAACCGATAACGAGATTACAATTATTGAAACTACTCATACACTCTTAGATTGCTATAATCAACCAAATGGTATTTTTGACGATTTATATTTATCAGTTTTAACTAATAATTACACCTATCCAAGTGTTCATTCCTACGAAATATCTGGCAGTGGAGATGAACAAACGCTGACACTTAGTAACTCTAATGGAGATTCAATAGTGTACCAGAAAACAGAAACTAATGCTATATTAAATAGAACGTGGTATTTACAGACCGTTTCTGATAATGACACTACGTATAGTGCCCAGTCTACTGAATCACCTAGTATTACAATAGGATTAGAAGCAGACCCTTTTTTTGATAACATTTCATTTAATGGTACAGGAGTCTGTAATACATTTAATGGTGATTATTATATTTATCAAGGTGATGGTGATGAAATTAATATTGATAGCTTTACTCCAACTACCAATATTTGCGAACCATCTAGTGACTTTGAGAATGCTTATTTTTCAATACTTAGTGATGAATCTGTAAACACCTTTGGTTTTGAAATCATCAATAATGGTGAGAACTTAATTCTTACTAGTATTACCGATGATGAAGGTCGCTCTGCTAATGACAATAGCAAGGTTTTAAGTTTTAGCAAGGAAGCACTTTCAGTAAATGATTTTGATTATAATGCCAATTCAATTCGCATTGTAAAGAATCCTGTTGAAGACCAAATATTGTTAAACTTTGATGATAATTTATCATTTCAAAATTTAAAATATACCATATTCAATTTAGAAGGAAAACTGATTTTTACATCAGAACTCACTACAACAAACATAGAGGTACACCACTTATTATCTGGCCTTTATTTTATAAATTTTAGTGACAGCAACAACACATTAACCACCTTAAAATTTGTAAAAAAATAAAGCCTCAACATCTGTTAAGGCTTATATTTTATTCGAAGTAATTTCGTTTTATAATTTGATTCCAAAACCAAATTGAATCACATGGTTTTTAGCTTCAATATCTGTTAAATCTTCATCTAAGATATTGGTAATTCCATAATAATATCTTGCATCCAAGAACAACTCATCAGTAATCATATACTCTACACCTGCAACACCAGAGAACACAAATGTTGAGAAGGCGTCTTCATATTCCCATGTTTTTAAAGCAACCTGAGGACCAACACCCAACAACAGATCATCTGATATTGAAAATCTAAGTAGGATTGGTAATTTTAGATAATCTGCTCTAAGATTTCTTTCTTTACCTCCTTCAGCTGACCATTGCAGTTCTGTTAATAATGACAAATTATCTGATAAATTAAAATCAACAAAACCAGCAAAGGCAAAACCATTTCTGTGTTTATTTTCAAAATTAGCATCAGGATCAAAGTCTAGATTAGACACATTTAAGGCACCTCTTACACCGTATAGAATATCTTGGGACATTACTATGGAAGTGAAAGAAATGAATACTAAGGCAAATAAATATTTTTTCATAATTATAGATTTGAGATTACGAAGATAAATTAAATTATAATTTCGTATCAATTATTTGGTCTACATAACGAAAAATCGGACAAATGGACTATTATTTATTAAAATTACACTTCAACACTCGACACTGTTTCATAATACATACTTTTAATAATACCATCCGATAGTCCTATTTTAGGTACATATATATCTTTTGCACCACTCCATTTCATTGCAGATAAGTATATTCGGGTGGCAGGAATAATAACGTCTGCCCTATCTTGATTTAAGTTTAATTTTGTAATACGCTCTTCGTAAGAATAATTTTGAAGCATTTTGTAATAGCTCGTTAAATAGAAATATGTTAACGGTTTGCCGACATCCTTACCTGAAATTTTGAAAATCTTATTGATGTTTCCACCAGAACCTATCAATTCTATTTTCTCGTATTGTTTAGTGTTTTCTTTAATCCAGTTTTCTAACTCTCTCCATGTTTCATTCTTCACAATATCGTTTAGTAACCTCACCGTTCCAATTTTAAACGATCTCGACATTTTTTTATCTCCATTATGTATGATAGAAAACTCTGTACTTCCACCACCAACATCGACATAAAGATACGTTTTATTAGGATTGATAAAGGATTGCAAATCGGTTGCAGCAATTATTGCCGCTTCTTCTTCACCATCAATAGTTTCGATATTAATACCGCAAGTTTCAAATATTTTTTCTGATAAAGGAGCACTATTATTAGCTTCTCTCATCGCAGACGTCGCACAAGCTTTATAGCGAGATACTCCATGAGACTTAATAATGAGACTAAAGGCCATCATAGTATCTAACATTCGTTCTTGATTATATTTTGATATCTTTCCTTTTAGAAATACATCTGCACCTAACCTAATAGGCACACGAACTAATGAGTTTTTTTTAAAGATTGTAGGTTCATCATCTTGTTCTATAATATTTGAAATTAATAACCTTACGGCATTAGATCCAATATCAATAGCTGCAAACTTCTGTATCTTCAGCATAATTATTATCTTTCTAATTTATTTAAGTAATACTTATAGGTATCAAATTGAGCTCTTACTTTAGGATTATCGTTTCTTCGATAAGAATTATCCTGAATTTCGTTTATGACACGTGCTTTTACATTATCATTCCAACAAATATCATATAAATGTTGCAACTCAACTTTAATATCTTCATCATATATTGGACAGCTCACTTCTACCCTATTATCTATATTTCTAGTCATCCAATCTGCAGAGGAAATATAAATTTTTGGATTATTTTCATTCGAAAAAATATACAGACGCGTATGTTCTAAAAACTTATCGATGATACTAATAACCTCAATATTTTCGCTCATGCCTTTAACTCCTGGCACTAAACAACACAACCCTCTAACAATCATTTGAATCTTTACACCAGCTCTACTTGCTTCATATAATTTATCAATCATTTTATAGCTACTTATACTATTCATTTTAAGTTTAATATAAGCTGGCTTTCCTTTTTCTGCACTTTCTATTTCTTTATCTATTAATGCAAATATCTTAGACTTCGTGTAGTGAGGTGATGTAATAATGTGTTTATACCTATTAACTTGATAATTGACTTCAAAAAAGTCGAAAACCTTATTTACTTCTTTTAAGATTTTTGCATTTGCAGTCATTAAGGTAAAATCTGTGTAAATTTTTGCTGTAGACTCGTTAAAATTCCCAGTACTTATAAAACCATATCTCACTAATTTATCATTTTCTTCGCGCTCTATAACACACATTTTACAATGAACCTTTAAACCTGTAACACCAAAGAGCATTTTAATACCTTCATCTTGCATTTGTTCAGCATAATTAATATTTGCTGCTTCATCAAAACGTGCTCTCAGTTCTATGGAAACGGTTACTTTTTTACCGTTTTTAGCCGCATTAATTAAGGAACTGGCTACATGAGAAATTTGAGCCAATCTATAAATCGTAATTTTAATGGTTTTCACTTTAGGGTCCAATGCAGCTTCCCTTAAAAACTTAACGATATAAGAAAAGGTATGATAAGGAGTATACACCATATAATCCTTTTTAGCAATGGTCTTAAAAATACTCTCTTCTAAACTGAGTCCATTTACAGGAAGTGGTTTAATTTTATCATAAAGTAAGTCCGTTCTTCCTAAACTAGGAAAACTCATATAATCTCTCCGGTTATGATATCTGCCACCAGGAATTATACTCTCTTTTTCATCAATAGACATATGCTTAAGAAGGAAACTTAAGGTTTCTTGATCGATATTCATATCGTAAACAAAACGTACTGGTTTTCCACTTTGTCGGTCTTTAACACTTTCTGAAAGCTTATCTATAAAACTTTTACTTAAATCACTATCAAAATCTAACTCACCGTCTCTTGTAATCTTAATCATATGAGCACTAATACTCTCATATGTAAAAATGCTAAATATATCGTCTAAACAATACCGCAAAATATCATCTACCATGATAATATAGTTAGCACCATTTTTACTCGGCAGTACAACGAAACGATCCATTGTAGAAGAAATCTCTATTAATGCCACCTGATTCTTACCATCTGAGCTGGTCATTTTCACTGTTAAATAAGCGGAAATATCCATGAGTTCTGGTAGTGCGACATCTTCATTAAGCATTATTACAACTAATGCCGGACTTAACTCTTGGTAGAAATAATTCTTGATAAAATCATGATAAGTTTCGTCAATTTTAGTTTCATTAATAATATATATATTTTCATTCTGAAGCTCTAAATCGATCTCTTCTAAAATCTCTAAACTGTAATTCTGTTGGGTAATTACAATCTGCGTTATCTCCTCTAATAAGTCGCCTGCTCTAATACCACCTAATTCTGATTTGCCACCTTTTCCTGCTTCATAAATTCGTTTTACAGTGGCATATCTAACTTTAAAAAACTCATCTAAATTATTAGAAAAAATACCTAAAAAACGTAACCTCTCAATGAGAGGAACATCCATATCTGCCGCCTCTTGCAAAACACGCTCATTAAACTTTAACCAACTTAACTCTCTATTTATATAAGTGTTTTTGTCTTTTGTCATTCTTTCAAATCCTTTGGGATTATAATAAATTCTGTTTGTCCTTTATTTAGATCTTTCCAATCTTCAATATCAAAAGTAAGTTTTACTAAACCACTTGTAGGAAGATTATCTATAAATCTATCCCCAAATATATTAGAAATTGATGTGAAAGCATGATTGTGACCAAAAATCATAACCTTATTTAATTCATTTGGTAATGTTTTCATAAAGTTAATCACATTTCGGCCATCAAAATCGTATAAATCTTCAATGATAATTATTTCTTTTTCATTGATTTCTAGAATTTTTGCAAAAATTTTACTTGTATTTAAGGCCCTTGTTGCCGGACTCGAAAAAATTACATTTGGAGTATTCCCTTTAGATAATAACTCCTGTGCTACTAACATAGAATCATCCTTTCCCCTTTGTTTTAAAGGTCTATAATAGTCCGTTACATCGAACTCCCAAGACGATTTACCATGTCTTATCAGTAAAATTTCCTTCATATAATATCGATTAAATGCATTTTTTTTCGGTAAATGGTTGCATATGTCCGTTTTGACGAGTATATTGCCGCTTCAACTTGAATATTTGATTATCAATTGAGTTATAAGTTATTTTGTTCAGTAAAATTAATGTAAAAGACCCCAAATTAAAAATATATTAATAAATCCATGTTTTAGTATTTCGATACTAAAAATCCCTCCCTCTAAATATTTTAATTATTCAATTAAACAGACATGATTGTTGTTTAATGAGCTATTGATGTATTTCATTAATAAAAAAATAAAACATCGCTAAGCGAATTTAAAATTTGTTAATATGAAAATAATTTTACCTAAAATGTATGTTACTTCAGGATTTTCATCATCAAGTAAGTTTGACTGCAGGCTGACCCCTGAACGTTGTACGAGTACTGAGCAGGAAATAGCGACTGATGGTTTTAATTCATCAATAGTTAAGGCATTAGAAGTCAATAATTGTTTAAATAATAATCACTCTATTATAAAGAAGGATTTACAACCATATATTTACCAAACTTTTTCAACCTATATAACTCAAAATCATATTTTAAAGCAATCATAACCTGATTAACTTAAAAAAGCTTAAGATGAAACATTTATACAATCCCAAATCGAAAACACCTAGAACGTCTCTAACGAGATTGGTGCTTATCATGACTTTAGTTCTGGTTAACTTTTACTCTTTTGGTCAAACTATTTTGCCAACGAATAAAAAAGGACTAAAAATTCAGACTCAAGTGCCGTCAGAGATTTACAGTTCAACAAATGAAGCTTTTAAGCTTCACAAGCCTTCAAATTATACAGAATTACAAAAAGCAAACATTGGTGAAGCCAATGCTCCTTTTAGTTGTGATGATGGTTTTGGATACATTTTAACAAATGTTTCAAGTTCTAACGGTAACGTTACGGGCTTATATTCTTTTGATTTATCTACAAATGCACTAAGTGTAATTAAGGATCCTATAATTGCTGAAACAAATACGTCTCAGTTTATTAATGCCATTGGATACAATGTTATTGATAATTTCTTATATGGAATATTACAAGGCAGCAGTAAGGTTGTTAAAATTGATAGCAATGGGGATATAGAATTATTGGATATTACAGGTTTTACAGGAAGCAATTATGCATCCGGTGATATCGATGAGAATGGAATTTTATATTTATTTGGAAGCAGCAAATTTGTAGCTATTGACTTAAACCCATCAAGTCCAGATTACTTAGTAGCCAATACTGTTTTACAACATTCTAATTCTGTTAATGATATGGCCTTTAGCCCTGTTAACAATAAATTATATATGTTGACAAGTTCAGGTTCGCGATCACTATATGAATTTGACCCTGTTACGAATACCATTACTAATTTAGGAAGTGTTTCAGGATTACAATCTGAATCTACTAATTCATTTGGTACCGCTTACATGGATGCTTTAGGTAACATGTATGTTGCAAATAATTCTTCAGGTAATACTTATAAAATTGCAACACCTCACTTAGGAGGTACAACAGCTACTTTCTACAGTAATTTACCGGGAGTAAGTCCAGGTGATGGCGCACGTTGTCCTTCTCAACCTACTAAACCAATTGCTATTGCAGATAGTGTTTGTATCACGTCAGGAACTACAACTATTACACTTAATGTAGCTGATAATGATTCTGAAGGCACTTACGCTATTGACTCAAATTCCGTACAACTCATTGACCCTGATACGTCGTTACCATCTAGTAGCGTCACCATTTCTGGTCAAGGTACATTTACATTGGGATCTAATGGAGAAGTGACATTTCAAGCATTAGCTAGTTTTACAGGTGCTTCTATTGAATATACGATTCTTGATGTTATAGGTTTTACTTCGACACCAGGAGTTATAACTATAAATTTAAATGATACTGAAGCTCCATCGGGTTCAGCAACACAAGAATTTTGTGAAAGTGAAAATGCAACTGTAGCTGATTTAGTAGCTTCAGGAAATGATATTATATGGTACGCCAATCAAACTAGTGATAACGCATTAGATTTAGATACTGTTTTAAATAATGGTGACACTTATTATGCTTCTCAAACAAGCACTGCTGGTTGTGAAAGTACAGAAAGATTAGCGGTTACCGTTAATTTTAGTAGTGAAATTGCTTTAGTATCACCTGAAGAAACAAGCTGTACCGTTGTTCATGGAACCGAATACATAATTGAAGCCACATTTACAGGTACTGCTCCTTTTTCAGCTTCTGGTGATGGCCAATCTGGAACATTTACAGATAATGGTGATGGTACTACAACTTGGGTTTCGGCCCCTATTGAAAGTGTTGTTGAAATTTACAATGTAACTATTCAAGATAAATGTAGTTCTATAGCATTAACAGGACCTTCTCCTGCAGAATGTTTAAATACCCCTTTTGATTGTGACGATGGTTTTGCTTATATAATCGTTAATGACAGAGATAGTAATAATGATTATGTTTCTGGTTTATATTCTTACGATTTGGCAACACATGCGCAAACTTTAATTAAAGCACCTTTAATTTCAGACCCATCTGAATCTCAATTTGTTAACGGTATTGGTTATAATATTTTAGACAATAATATTTATGGTATTCAACAAAACACGAATAATATCGTAAAAATTGATGCATCTGCCAATGTAGAGTTCCTTCCAATTGTTGGACCATTTACAGTCGGAGATTACAGTTCTGGTGATATCAATGCAAATGGTATTCTGTTTTTATATGGTGAAAACAAATTCATTTCTATAGATTTGAATCCAACGAGTCCAAACTATTTAACATCATCAACATTATTAAACTATAACGTTAACATTAATGATATCGTAGTTAGCCCTGTGGATGGAAACATCTATATGGTAACGAGTACAACGAATAGAAAATTACTTCGTTTTAATACAACTACTAACACTATAGATGACCTTGGTATAGTTACTGGTTTAAGCTCAGAAACAACTAACGCTTTTGGAACGGCTTACATGGATGCACTTGGCAACATGTACATTGCAAACAATATTTCTGGAAACATTTATAGAATAGCGTTACCACATACCGGAAATTTAGTAGCTACACTTCATGGTGAATTAATTGATATAGAACCTGGTGACGGAGCACGTTGTCCTTCTCAATTAATTATTCCTATGGCAAATGATGACTCTATTTGTGTAACTTCTGATGAGATCGATGCACCGATAGAAATTAGTGTTTTAGATAATGACTCTGCAGGAACTTATGAAATTGATGTTACAAGCGTACAATTTGTAGACCCGGTATCATCTTCACTTACAACTACAGTTACAATTCCTGGTGAAGGTACATTTACAGTTAGTAATTCTGGTGTTGTAACATTTGAAGCAGAACCTGGATTCTCAGGAACCTCTGTAGACTACATAATTACAGATATAATTGGTACACCATCAATGGTAGCTACTATAACTATTAATTTAAATACGCTTGATGCACCTACGGGAAATACAAATCAAGAATTTTGCGAATCAAGTGCTCCTACTATTGCTAACTTAAATGCTACAGGTGAAACTATACAATGGTATGCAAGTGAAGAAGAAACAACTCCAATAGATGCATCTGAAGCTTTAATAGACGGAAATACTTATTATGCAACTCAAACGTCTTCTGAAGGCTGTGAGAGTTTAGAACGCTTAGCTGTAACAGTCGTATTGAATGCAGATATAACATTACAAACTGTTGAAGAAACGATATGTTCTGATGATAATACAACATATACCATTGTGGCAACATTTACAGGTTCAGCTCCTTTTACTGCTAGTGGAATTGGGCAACCTGGCACATGGGTAGATAATAACGATGACACTTTCACTTGGACATCTGATGCTATTTCGGCGAACCAAACTTATACTGTTGATATTCAAGACACCAATTCTTGTAATACCGTTACACTATCAGGTGAAGCTGCAATCTGTTGTGAGTTTATTGTGAGCTGTCCTACGTTCCAAGAAACTACGGTATCATGTTATGGAGAAATACCTTCTCAGACAACATATACTATTGATGAATTTGAAGCTTTAGGTAATGCCGATGGAATCATTGGTGACGATGCTTGTGGTATAATCATTATTACAGCTCAAAACAGCATAAACCAAAATACATGTAATCAAACTATTACACGCGTATATACAATTACTTCGTATGAGGACACCAATGGAAATGGCATCCTTGACACTAATGAAACTACTGTTTTAAATAGTACAGAATGTGCACAATCTATTTCTGTAATTGATGACGTTGTTCCAACCTTCACAGTTCCAGAAGATATTACAGTAGAGTGTGATTACGATTCTACAGACCTTAATATAACTGGTTTTGTAAATGATGAAGCTGATAACTGTTCTACTGAACTTAAAGCGACATTTACGGATATTATTACAGATGGAACTTGTCCTAGTTCTTATGTTATTTCTAGAACGTGGTCTTTAACTGACGATTGTGATAACACAACAACACAAGTGCAAACCATTACCGTTCAAGACACTACGGCTCCAACTTTTACTGGACCTGCCGATATTACTATTGAATGCGATGTTGATGCCACGGACCTTTCTATAACAGGTAATGTTACTGACGAAGCCGATAATTGTACGGTTGATCTTGAAGCAATTTATTCAGATACTATAGAAGACGGAACATGTCCTGGAGCATCTATTATTACAAGAACATGGACTTTAGCTGACGCTTGTGATAATACAACCACATTTATTCAAACGATAACAGTTCAAGATACTACGGCACCAACATTCACTGGTCCTGAAGATATCACTATAGAATGTGATGTAGATATTACTGACGTCTCAATTACAGGTGATGTTACTGATGAAGCGGATAATTGCGCTGTTGATCTTGATGCCATATATACAGATAGCATTGAAGATAGTACTTGTCCTGGTGCTTCTGTAATTACAAGAACATGGACATTAACTGATGATTGTGATAATACAACCACATTTATTCAAACGATAACAATTCAAGATACTACGGCACCAACATTTTCAGTGCCTGCAGATATCACTATAGAATGTGATGAAGATATTACAGACATTACCATTACAGGAGATGTTACGGACGAAGCAGATAATTGTGCAGTGGATTTAGAAGCTACTTATTCAGATAGTGTATCAGACGGAACGTGCCCAAGCTCATCTGTTATTACAAGAACATGGTCTTTAACCGATGACTGTGATAACACAACAACATTTGTACAAACTATAACCATTCAAGATAGTACAGCGCCTTCTTTTAATGAAACATTACCTGAGGATTTAGAAGTAGAATGTGATGCTGTACCAGAAGCAGTAACGTTAACTGCAACGGATAACTGTGGAACCGCAGACGTTACATTTTCTGAGGACATTACTAATGGTTCTTGTATGGGAGAATACATCATTGAGCGTACTTGGACAGCAACAGACGACTGTGGTAACGATGCTATACATACACAAATTATTAGTGTGCAAGATAATACCGCACCAACATCAGTTACGGCTTTTGAAGAAACGGTAAATGTTTTATGTGATAATATACCGGAAGTACCAAGCTTAGTTTTTGAAGATTCTTGCTCTAACGATATTGATGTGAGTTTCAGTGAAGAATCGACACAAACAAATAACTCAGAAGATTATAATATCATTAGAACTTGGACGGTTACTGATGATTGTGGTAACGAGGCGGTATTTACACAAACTATTGCAGTAGAATTAACAAATACAATGCAGGCTACAGATATCAACCTTTGTATAGAAGATTCTGAAATTGATTTATTCGATTTATTATCTGGTGACTTCGACACTAATGGAACGTGGAGTGTAGTTTCTGGTAATGCTACTGTGAATGGCAGTTTATTTGACCCAGCTTCTGCAGACGTTGGCGAGTACACATTTATGTATTCTATCGCCGATGCTTCTTGTCCTGCCGATATCGAAGTTAATGTTACTTTAGATGATGATTGTGTTGTATTAGCATGTGGTGAAGATGATGTCGTAATATCTAAGGCAGTTACCGCTAACGGTGATGCTCACAATGAATTTTTTACAATTACAGGAATAGAAGATTGTGGATTTGTAATTGAGCTTCAAATATTTAATCGTTGGGGTGCAGAGATCTATAAATCTAACAATTATTTAAATGATTGGGGTGGTGAATCACACAGGTCTTCTGTTGGAAGTTCTGGAAAAGTCCCAACTGGTACATATTATTACATTATTAACCTAAAAAATAGTGGATTAGAGCCAATTGCTGGTCCTATCTACGTAGCTACAAATTAACAAAAAACTTAACCAATGAAGTTATCAAAAATTATAAGTATTGCGATACTATTTTTGAGTGTTTCTACAGCTTTTGCTCAGCAGTTACCTCAATTTACGCAGTATATGTTTAACACTATCTCTATTAATCCGGCATACGCAGGAAGTAGAGAAACACTAAGTGTCGTAGGTTTACATAGAAGTCAATGGGTTGGTTTAGATGGTGGACCAGAAACACAAACGCTATCTATTCATTCTCCATTACGTAACGAGAACATGGGTTTAGGAATTTCCTTTATTAATGATAAGCTCGGTTATGAAAATTTCTCATATCTCTACGCTGATTATTCTTATACTATTAAAGCAAGTGAAACTGTAAAATTAGCATTTGGTATTAAAGGAGGGCTTACACATTACAGCTTAGATGAAGAGTTATTAACTGATCCTTCAATTGTAACTGATCAATTTTTTAATGATGTATCTAATCGTTGGAGTCCAAATTTTGGTGCTGGTTTATATTTACATTCCACGCGTTGGTATCTTGGTCTTTCTGCACCAAGAATATTAAATACTGATTACAATAATGGTGAAAGTGGCTCTGTTGATTATGTCGCTTTAGAACGAATTAGTTATTATGCTACTGGTGGATACGTTTTCGATTTAAGTGAAAACACAAAATTAAAACCATCTGTATTATTAAAAGCTACTAATGGCGCACCTTTATCTTTCGATATGTCAGCAAACTTTCTATTCTATGATAAACTGTGGCTAGGAGGAGCTTATCGTGTCAACGAAAATGCAGCAGCCATTGGTGGTATAGCTGATTTTCAAGTATCAAAACAATTAAGAATTGGTTATGCTTATGAGTATCCAATTTCAGACTTAAGACCTTACACTAGTGGTACTCACGAAGTATTATTAATGTTTGAAGTCTTTAAAAGCAAACGTATTAAATCGCCTAGATATTTCTAAAAAGATCCAATTATGAAGACCAAAATATTAGCGTTCGTTATAGTTTTAAGTACTACATTCTCTTTTGCCCAAACAAAATTGGCAGATAAATTTTTTGAGAATTATGGCTATGTAAAAGCCATTGAATTGTATGAAAAAGCTGTTGAAAAAGGAACAAATAGCGCCCATGTATTAACACGCTTAGGTGATGCTTATTACAATAATTCTGATTCAGAAAAAGCTGCATATTGGTATGAGAAAGCCTTAGCTGAACACAGTGACATTGAAGCTGAGTATATTTATAAATATATTCAATCGTTAAGAAGTATTGGAAATTACGAAGAAGCCGATATATGGTTTAAAAAACTTAGTGCGGCTCAAAACGGAGATAGTAGACTTAAAGGTTATGATCCTGATGAAGTTGATATTTTTGATAAATTAACTTCAAAGAATAACGACCTTATTGTTCACATTGAAAATTTACCTTTCAATACTGAAAATTCTGATTTCGGATCTTATATGTATAATAATACGCTTTATTTCGCTTCATCAAGTAGTAGTGACAGCAAAGTTTATAATTGGAATAAAGAACCTTTCTTAGATATTTTTCAAATAGAAGTTACAAATGAAGATGATGGCTCTCAGTCTTATGGAGACGCGTCTACAATTAATGCAGACGATTTAAATACAGACTATCACGAAGCTTCCATTGCTATAACTAACGATGGAGAAACCATGTATTTCACTAGAGATAATACAACAAAACGTAATCGATTAAAATACGATAAAGAAGGAACAACACATCTGAAAATTTATAAAGCTACTTTAGTAGATAATCAATGGAATAATGTTGAAGAGTTACCTTTTAATGATGATTTATATTCTACGGGGCACCCAGCATTGAGTCCGGATAACAAAACCTTATTCTTTGTATCAGATAGAGACGGTGGCTTAGGACAAACCGATATTTATTCAGTAGCTATCAATGAAGATGGTACTTACGGTGAACCTGAAAATTTAGGAGATGAAATCAATACTGAAGGTAGAGAGATGTTTCCATTTGTAAGTAACGATAACACCCTCTACTTCTCTTCTGATGGTCATTTAAATTTAGGCCTTTTAGACATTTTTCAATCTAACATTCTACAAGGAGATGCTACAAAAGCTCCAATTAATATTGGTGCACCTTTTAATAGTGGTTATGATGACTTTGCTTATTTTATTAATAGTGAAACACAAAAAGGTTATTTCTCTTCTAACCGATTAGGAGGTAAAGGAAGTGATGACATATATAGCTATACCGTAACTGAATGTCACCAGCAAATTGCAGGTGTTGCGAGAGAATCAAGAACAGATATTATCTTAAGTGGAGTTACAGTTCAACTTATTGACGAAACTGGTAAAATATTAGAAGAAGTAATAACTGCAGAAGATGGAACTTATACTTTTGATGTAGAATGCGGTAAAACCTATACCATATTAGGGTCTAAGTCGGACTATGTAGATGATAAAGGCACTATTACGACATCTAATGAAAATGAAAAGGTGAATTCATTAGATTTATCATTGCGACCATTAATTAAGGAAGATCAGATTGTGATCAATCCAATATTCTTTGATTTTGACAAATCTAACATACGAACAGATGCGCAATATGAATTAGAGAACATCGTTGATGTGTTACGCAAGCATCCAGAAATGATTATTAAAATAGAATCACATACCGATAGTAGAGGTCGTGATAAATATAATTTAAAGTTATCTGATCGACGTGCAAAATCTACAAGAGACTACCTTTTATCAAGAGACATAAGTCCTGAAAGAATTGAAAGCGCCATTGGTTATGGTGAAACACAACTTTTAAATGATTGTGGAAATAATTCTGACTGTTCAGAGGAAGAGCATCAGTTAAATAGACGTTCATACTTCTATATAATTGATAAAGATAGATAGTCAATACAATTTTAATTATTGAAAAAGAGTAAGCTTATATAAGTTTACTCTTTTTTTTTGTGCAAAAAAATATATTCATTTTAATAGTAAAGCACCAAAAGAAAGTAATTTTAGCCTAACATTAATAATTGTTTAAATGAAAATCATAGTATTACTCTTAATTGCCATAACGCATGTATCAATGTATTCACAAACGCTAAGTGGACAAGTTATAGACAGTCTAAGCAATACTAAATTAGCCTATGCTAACCTCGTTATTAAAAACACTAAAATAGGTGTATATTCCAATGAAGATGGAGCATTTAATTTAGATATCTCAAGGGTAGCGACCTCGGATACGTTGGTAGTGTCTTTAATAGGATTTCAAGAGCAAAGGATATCATTATCAGATTACAACAATACAAATAACTATGTGTTAAACATTTCTCTATTGCCAAAACTAGAAGCCCTTACCGAAGTTCTTATTTTAAGTAACACAAAAGTATACGAAAAACAGAAAACGCGTCTATCCACAAGTAAACGAAAACAAGTATTCCCAACATCGATTCCTTTTGGTTACGAAACAGCCACATTAATAGAAAACACAAAGCAGCGTCGAGGTAAATTAATTGAAGTAGAATTAAAATTTAAAGATTCTAGTTCTGAGATGTATAAAACATATCAAACGTATTATAGACTAGCTTTTTATAATGTAGACGACCATGGCTTTCCTGGTGAACTTATCTATTATGAAGACATCATTATAAAGCCTGAAAAGCACACAAAGAATTTTAAAATAGATTTAGAAGATCAACCTATACCATTCGGTAAAAATGGAATTTTCGTAGGTATTGAAACTATAAAGCCAGCGCATGTTGAAATTACCAATTCAATGTATTTAACAACGCCGAGCATTCTACATACACATGCTGAAAAACAATTAAAATTCACACGCTTCCACTCAAATAATTGGTCAAAGCATTCTCGAAAATCTGTGCTTAAAAAGAAGTACTATGCAATTCCTTTTATAAAAACAAAAGTGGTGTTTGAAAAATAGTAAAGACTATTGTGAAGAGCGGTAACTAGCGTTTAATAAAGATATTGGTAAAATACCATTTCCCTGCACTGTTCTGTTCAGCAGAAACATCGAAATGCGTAAAATCACCTTCAATATTTTCTCTGTGACTAGGACTCGCAATCCATGCATTTACAACAGCATCAGCAGAACTAAAGCCATAACCTACGTTCTCTGTTACCATGTTAGCATTTGCATTAGCTTGTAAACTTTGTTTTCTTAAGAAGAAATTATCGTGAGAAACATTGTTAACTTCAATCATATAATCTGTATGCGTGGATGCAACCGCCTTAACCGTTTCGTGATTCTCTAACGAACTCAATCCTTCAGTAATTCTGTAGGCATTAATAAGTTCCATAATTTCTATTTCTATCGATTTTGCAACAGGTGCAACAGGAACTTCAATTGAATTTAGGGCTTCATCTTCAGTAGAGTCAGTAGCACAAGATGTAAAGCTAATAATAGCAATAAAAGCCATTACTTGTAGGAGGTTAGTAACTTTCATTATGTAGGTTCTTTAGGTTTGGGACTACTAAATTAACCTTACAGTGAAACTAAACTGTTAAAGAAATGTTAAAATCGACAAACAACGTGTAGTTAGTCGATTTTTAATGCAAAACATCGATGAAATACATTTTTAAAGCTCAAAAACGAGTATTACAGCGAATAAATACGCGTTTCAGCGAAATCAATTCCACGACTAAATTGTGGTATTTCTGTATCAACTTTTGCTATGACATTAATTGGTGAAAATAAAATACAGGATCAAAATAATTATAATTACAGTTTCGATTATCCATAATTTATTCGTACTAATTTTTAAATTCTTGATAATAGATTGTTCTATAAACGCCAAGAAAATTGAAACTATTAATCCCAAGAAAAAGAAAGTACCAGCCAAAGCCATACCTCCATTATTATTAATGAGCAAATAATAAATAGAGCCACAAACCTCAATTATAATAGAGATCCCTAATAAAATGATGATTGGACTTAATCTAATTCTCATTGATAACTACGGTGCCAAGCGTTCAATTTTCCAATTGTAATCCTCTTGAAGTTGATATCGAATTCTATCATGAAGTCGGTTGGGTCTGCCTTGCCAAAATTCTAATTCTACAGGTTTAATTATGAATCCTCCCCAATGCTCAGGACGTTGTACTTCTTTACCTTCAAATTTAATTTCTAAGTCTTTTAGTTTCGTTTCTAATTCTTGTCTATCAGCAACCACTTCACTTTGATTAGAAACAACAGCTCCTAATTGGCTTCCTCTTGGTCGTGATTCAAAATAGCCATCACTTAGGTTTTCTGAAATTTTTTCCGCTTTACCTTTTATTATAATTTGTCGTTCAGCCGAATGCCAAAAGAATGATAAACACACATTAGGGTTTTCTAAAATTGCTTTTCCCTTTTCACTCTTATAATTTGTATAAAAAATAAAGCCTTCGTGCGTGTATTTTTTAAGCAGCACTACTCTACTCTTTGGATAACTATCTAATCCAATAGTAGAAATTGTCATGGCATTAGTTTCACCAACATTAAAATGGGTATCGACTTCTACAAACCAGTTTCGGAATAGCTCCATAGGATTTTCTGGGACATTATTTAATAACAATTCCCCTTTTTCGTAAGATTTTCTATAATTACCTAGGTCTGCATTCATTACGTATTATTTTTAGATTTTATGCTTCTATAATTTTTTCTACAGCAAATTTCACTATAAATTTAAGGATTAAATAACATAAATGAAGTTTGAAGACAGTAAATATTCTAAGCTATTATCTTACAAAAAAGTAGAGTTTTCTTTTGGAACATTATACGAGACAGAATATTTCTTATTATCAGAACTAAATGAAGGTATTCATGTGGATCACCATATTGCTAGTGAATTAATTTCTAGATTTAGTGATTTAATTTTGAGAGGTCACAAAATAGGCTACATAGCCAATCGTTATAATTCATATTCGTTTGACCCGCAACTTTGGGTAGATTTCAATAATGATTACGATGCATTTATTGCTTCT
Source organism: Winogradskyella psychrotolerans (assembly GCF_018860545.1). Classification (GTDB taxonomy): domain Bacteria; phylum Bacteroidota; class Bacteroidia; order Flavobacteriales; family Flavobacteriaceae; genus Winogradskyella; species Winogradskyella psychrotolerans_A. The sequence continues at coordinate 25,469 of NZ_JAHKPN010000010.1, forward strand.
GCAATTGTGACTTACTCTGACTTTAGCTACCTCAACGCATCTTTAGAAAAACAATTTTTCAGTAAAAGTCTGAAACGTTGCGACAATTTAGAGCAAGCTATTGAATGGATTATGAATTTAAAAGAATTTAAAAAAGATACTAATCAAAATTAAAGGTCTTGCCATCTTTTGATAATAACACATTATCAAAAACTGTTTTGGCTTCCGACTTAAATTCCTCGTAACCGTTATACCGTGTGGAATAATGGCCAAGTATTAAAGTCTCTACATTGGCTTTTTTAGCAATCGTAGCCGCTTGTTTTGCAGTACTGTGTTTCGTTGGTATACAAAGTGCTTCGTTTTTGTCTAAAAACGTAGATTCATGATACAAAACGGTACAGTCTTTTATAATAGGAATGATATCTTCATTGTAAACCGTATCACTACAGAATGCATAACTTTTTGGTGGCAATGGGTCTTTAGTTACTTTCGCATTACTAATTAAAACACCATCTTCATTTTCGACATCAAACCCTTGTTTTAACTTTCTAAAATAGGCCTTATCTATATTAGCTTCAGTGACTAAATTTATGTCAATTTTCCGCTCATTTTCCTTCTCTTTGAAAAGAAACCCATTCGTATAAACCCGATGTTTTAAAGGAATTGTATAAACTTCAACTTTATCGTCTTCATAAATTAATTCTGATTCATTTGAATTTAATTCATGAAAAATAAGTGGATATTTCGTCCAGCTTGAAGATAATTTCATTTGAAGTAATATAACTTCCTTTAAACCTTTTGGTGCATAAATATGAAGTTCGGTTTCCCGAGTTAAAAGACTAAAGGTATTCACCAAACCCACCAACCCAAAATAATGATCGCCATGAAGGTGGGAAATAAAAATATGCTTAATTCTCGAAAACTTAATCTTATTTCTCCTTAGTTCAACTTGAGTCCCTTCTCCACAATCAATCAAAAACATATGGTTTTTAATCTCTAAAATTTGAGCTGTAGGATTACTGTTAATACTTGGAGTGGCACTGTGACAGCCGAGAATAGTTAATTTCATTTAAAATAGATTGTCGTTTCGTCGTTTCTCGTTAATTGTATATACCCTTCGACTTTACAACTTAACAACAAACTTCTCAACTTTTAGAAGTCTAAATCGCGCTCAATATCTTCCATTTCAATTATATCAAAAGCCTCTTGCATAGTTGGCACTACAACTATTTCATCTGGCATGTCGTTTAAATCTACTTTTTCAGACACTAAAACAAACGATTTTTTATCACTACGATGCGTATTACTAAGACGTAAAAACTCAATCACATCTTGAAGCGATATTTGATCTAAACTCGTTAGGTTGATGATTAAATGTGTGTGTTTATAGGTATCGTAATCTGCTTCAATTTTTTTAACTAAATCAACAATTGAAACTTTTTCTTGAGTAATTATGGTAACATTACCATCTTTATCTATAATCATATCTTATTGTTTTATCTTAGAAGCTAACAAATAGATGACTGCCATCCTAACGGCAACACCATTTTCTACTTGATTTAAGATAATGGCTTGTTTAGAATCTGCAACATCACTTGTAATTTCTACTCCTCTATTAATTGGTCCAGGATGCATAATTACAATCTCTTTATTTAAGCTATCTAATAGTTCTTTATTAACGCCAAATTGTTGGGTATATTCTCGTGTTGAAGGAAAATAACTGATGTCCATACGCTCATTTTGTACTCTGAGCATATTGGCAACATCGCACCATTCTAAGGCTTTTTTTAAATTGGTTTCTACTTTTACGCCTAAGTCCTTTATGTATTTAGGTAATAATGTTTTAGGACCACAAACCATAACGTTTGCTCCTTGTAATTGTAAGGCATAAATGTTTGACAACGCCACACGACTATGCAAAATATCACCGACAATGACCACATTTTTTCCTTTTACACTTCCTAATGTCTCGCGTATTGAATAGGAATCTAATAAGGCTTGAGTCGGGTGCTCATGTGCTCCATCTCCAGCATTAATTATACTTGCATTAACATGTTTTGAAAGAAATACACCTGCACCAGGATTAGGGTGACGCATCACCACCATATCTACTTTCATAGATAAAATGTTATTAACCGTATCTATTAGTGTCTCCCCTTTTTTAACGGATGACTGCGATGCAGAAAAATTAATAACATCTGCTGACAAACGTTTTTCTGCCAATTCAAAAGATAATTTGGTACGTGTAGAATTTTCAAAAAACAGATTTGCAATCGTAATATCTCTAAGCGATGGTACTTTTTTAATGGGTCTGTTTATCACCTCTTTAAACTGATCGGCAGTTTCAAAAATAAGGTCGATATCTTGTTTGGTCAGATATTTAATTCCTAATAAGTGATTGACACTTAATTCGCTCATCTTTTATTCGCTTTTGGCTATTAGCTATTAGCTTTTAGCAATTCCCTTTATGTTTACTTGTTTATTCAAGTTCAACTTTGATTTCAAGTTCAACTTCATTTTTCTCATTTATCCACTAAATAAACGGCATCTTCTCCTTCATTTTCAAACCACTTCACGATTACCTTTTGATTATCAATAGCATCCACCTGTCTACCTCTATAGTTAGGTTGAATAGGTAAATGTCTACTAAAACGTCTATCAATTAAGGTTAATAATTCAATATCCTTTGGTCTTCCAAAAGATTGAATTGCAGTAAGTGCAGATCTAATGCTTCGACCTGTATATAAGACATCGTCTATAAAAACGACATTTTTATCTTCAACAATAAAATTAATTATAGTTGTATTCGCTTCTAATGGTTTGTCTCCTCTTCTAAAGTCATCTCTAAAAAACGTAATATCTAAATGTCCGAGTTGAATATTCTTAATCTTATAATCATCGGTTAAAATTTGAGCTAAACGATCAGCTAAAAATTTTCCTCTTGGTTGAATTCCGATTAAAACAGTTTCAGAAAAATCATCGTGATTTTCAATGAGTTGACAAGCCAATCTATGAAGGATAATGTTGACTTCCTTAGAGTTAAGTAATACTTTTTGACTCATAAATAGAACTCATTTAAACTTTTCAAGTTGCTAAAAAATTAATCTTTTTCACTATGTTTTTATCATTTATTACTTCCGTAACGATGCTATGCAAGTCAAAAATGACTTCAACACAGCGCAAAAATCTTTAATTTTCGCCTAAATTCAAAAGTAGAAATGAGTTCATAGTTTCCAAGCGTTGTTGGTTTACAAAGTTAGGATAAAATTTGTGGTTTGCAATAGCTTTTCTTCTAAAGACCATTCACAAAAAACAAAAAGACAGGAGCTAAAATCGCATTGAGAAGTTTCCGCTTTTCAACATTTAAAATGGAGCTTCACAACTAAAACTAACCCACTCTCGCTTTATGGGATGTTCAAAACTTAAAGTTTCTGCATGAAGGTGTAATCGGTTGGCAAGTCTACCGTATAAATCATCACCAACTATGGGAGAATTTAAACCTTTGTGATGCGCTGCATGGACACGCAATTGATGGGTTCTACCGGATATTGGATAAAAGTGAATTCTAGTTTTATGGTCCTTGACCTCAACTACCTCATATTTTGTCGTCGCTTTTTTACCATGTTCATAACACACTAATTGTCTAGGCCTGTTATTTAAATCCACTCGAAGTGGTAAATCTATAATACCTTCTGTTGTTTCTAAAACTCCATCTAAAACCGCAACATATCGTTTTTTAATGGTTCGGTTAATAAATTGTTTTTGAAGGTGTTTATGAGCTCTTTCACTTTTAGCAACAACCAACAAACCTGATGTAGACATATCTAAACGATGCAATAATAAAGGACCTGTAGCTTCAGGTAAGTAGGTTTTCATTCGTGTTAACACCGAATCTTTTATGGTTTTTCCTGGTACTGATAAAAACTCATGTGGCTTATTTAAAACTAAGAGAAAATCATCTTCATAAATAATGTTTAACTCGCCATTAAATACTCCTGCAGTTTCAATTGGGTTGGGTTCCACATCCAAACCCTGCATCATATGGCCTAAAATAGGTTCACATCTGCTACGACAAGAGGGATAGAATTGTCCATGACGACGTACTTCAGTGTTTGGTGCTATTCCCCACCAAAATTCAGCCATGGCAATAGGTTTTAAAGCATTTTCATAAGCATACTGAAATAATTTAGGAGCAGCACATTCTCCTGCCGCTGCTGGAGGTCTCCCTAATTCTGTAGTCTTAAAAATATCTATTAAATCTTTTACATCTCCTTTTGCATTCAAAAAACAATACTGCTCGTGAATTCGTTTTTGTAAACCTGCAGAACGTGTTTTTCGCTCTAGTTTTAAATCCTCAATAGGCTGCGTTAATTCCCGTAAACGCTGCTCCGCTTTTTCAAGTTCAGCCTCACATTTTAACTTTAAATATTTTAAATCGAGATTATTTTTAATGCTTTGTTGCTTCAGTGTCTCTAAAAAAGATTCGTTCTCTGCTATTGATAGATGCTCATGCTCTACTTCTACTCTACGGAGCTTCCTTTTTTGTTTTTCAGTTTTTATATGTTTTTTAAAATCTTGAATTTTTTGAGCATTATCTTCTTTTATTTGCTCAATACATAACCTTATTTCATCTAATTCCGGATTCTGCTCTAAGTTTTCAATCGCTTTGGTCAAAATATTTAATTGACCTTCGTTTTGTTTGTAAAAACCGTCTTCATTTAAAGTATCATATATAGGTGGCACAAATCCTTTAAGGTGATTTGTTTCCGCCAATTTCCCCGAAAATGCTGCGATATAACCTAGTTGTCCTTCTAAAGTTTCAACGATCATCACACCAAACATTTTTCCGATTGATATACCTGATTTATTTTCACACAAACCAAAATTATGCTCAAAATCTAATTGTGTATTTAGATAGGTTTTTAGCTCCTCAGCAGCTTTAACACAAAGTGGATGTGATGTATAATAAAACGGAAAGGTGAATTGTTCCGGAAGTGTTTCCGATGTGTTATCTGCTATAGGATGAAAACAACCATCTTCCGTGTAAAACATGTACTTTTTATTGATTTGCAAAGAAACAAAATTATAAATGAGTTACAACCGTCAGCTGAAGTGAAATTTATTTTTATTCATATGGTTACGAGATCTCTTTAAGTAAAAAAAACATTGCGACACTACTTATTCACACAGCATTAATCCCTTCATTTGGTGAAAGTTTTATATTTTGGCATCATAATTGGAATTAGAGATTTATAACCAATAAAAACACAAGATTATGAAAAGACTTCTACTATTATCAGTCCTTGTTACGGTACTTGTATCTTGTAGTGCCAAAAAACAAATTGAGAGCGCCATTAGCCAAGGAAATTATGACCAAGCTATTTCTGATGCTTTAGAAAAATTAGAAAATAACAAAGATAAAAATCGTAAGCAAGATTATATTGTGATGCTTCAAGATGCATATAATAAAGTTTTGGAAGAGGATTTACAAACTATAAAACATCTTAAAAAAGATGGCAATCCAGAGCAATACAAAACAATTTATGATATGTATTCGGACTTGGAAGCTAGACAAGTCGCGATAAAACGTGTAATGCCTTTACAAATAGACGGTAAAACCATCAATTTTACATTTAAAGATTATAGTTCTGAATTGGTTGATTATAGATATAAAACGTCTGACTATTTAATTAACCAAGGCATAGCGCTTTTGGATTCAAATGATAAATACAATGCAAGAGAAGCGCATGACATCTTTAGTTATATAGAACGTATTAATCCTAATTTTGAAGAAAACCGAAGCTTAATAACAGAAGCACATCTAAAAGGAATGGATTATATCCACGTGTCTATTCAAAACCACACACAGCAAATTATTCCACAACAATTAGAAGCGGAATTATTAGATTTTAACACCTATGGTTTAGATCAATTCTGGACAACATACCACGCAACTCCTGATAAATCTATAACTTATGATTATGCCATGCAATTACAATTAAAGCAAATCATTGTATCACCTGAACGGGTTAATGAACGTCAAATATTAAGAGAACAAGAAATTGTTGATGGCTGGGAATATCAATTAGATCGTGCTGGCAATGTAAAAAAAGATAGCCTCGGCAATGACATAAAGATTGACAAGATTGTAAATGTGAAAGCTAGGTTTACAGAGGTTATACAAACTAAATCGTCTCAAGTTATTGCCAATGTTGTTTACAAAGACTTAAAACAGAATCAAACTATTGATACGTTTACCGTAGATAGTGGATTTGTTTTTGAAAACATTTTTGGCACTTATAAAGGCGATAGAAGAGCTTTAAACAAAGACGATAGAAATTTGTTGAACCAGAGACAAATTCAATTCCCTTCTGATGAACAAATGGTCTATGATACTGGTGAAGATTTGAAGCTTCAGTTAAAAAACATTATTAATTCGTATACTGTGACAAGAAGTTAGAATTGTTTTCTAATTCAGCAGAATAAAACTCTCATATGAGCATATCAATGTTCATTCATGAGAGTTTTTTTATATCTATTATTTTATGAATTTCACATAAAATCCACCTCTAAAATATCATTTTGATATTTTCAATCAATTCAATTAATTATATCTCAACAACTTTTTTAAAAATTTAATTTACACGGATTGTAGATTTTATAGAAGTGGAATCAATTTTTCATTTATATCCGAATATCCCTATTTAGTTCATAGCAATTATAAAGTAAGCGCTTAATAAGAAAACGGCGTATGTCCGTTGTGGAAAATTTAGAACGACGGGTACTATACAAATGATGACTAAAATACTTTAAATTTTGATATTTATTCAAAGTAAATCGCTGAATAACATCAAAAATTAAGTCTCATCAAGACTAAATAGCAAGAAAATCATCTTTTTTAACTATGTGCAATATCATATTTTTAAGTTTGAAGAACCTGTGTTTTTATAATCGAATCACAAGAAAACCCTTACTAAATCAAGACTTAAGCACCAGTCATTTTCTTACTTTACACTATATAAAAATACACTTTATCGCATTAAATTGCATTTTACCGATGATTATGTTTGTAAATTTCACTTTAAAATCTATATTTGCCCATCCCTACATGTAATAAAATTTTTAGTTCACTATATAAAATTAACGAGCTAAACATTACTCCCTAATAATGTTTTGTTTTTTTAAACATTAAATATTACTGTTATGATAAATCATTACTTTAGGTTTTTAACTTTTGTTGCTCCATTAGTATTTCTATTATTAATTTCTACTTTTTCTTTTGCACAGACCACCGTCATTAACCCGAATGCTGAAGGTGGTTTTGAATCAGGAACTACATTTGCTAGCAATGGCTGGAGTGCAACAACTAATAACAATAATACAAGATGGGTATGTGAACCTGATGCAGAACCAGGATTTACAGGTAATAGATCTGCATACGTATCATACGATAATAGAGCACCATATGATCATTCGTACAGAACCAATAGAACCAGAATAACTCATCTTTATAGAAATGTCACAATTCCAGCTGGTGCTACTAATATATTATTAGATTTTAGGTGGATTAGTGAAGGCGAAGTATGGAGGGGAACTGTTTATGATGCTATGAGAGTATGGTTGGTACCTACTTCTTATACACCAAATTATAACAGTCAAATTACTGCTTTTGGGGGAAGAGTGCAAATTGGTGAAGACGATTATTACGATCAGGATACATGGACCAATGAAACGAATATTACCATTCCTAACACATATGCCAATACCACATTCAGGTTAGTTTTTGAATGGAGAAATGATAATAGCGCAGGTAGTCAACCTCCTGCTGCCATAGATAATGTGTATTTACGTTATACCAACCCAACACCAACGATAGCAAACTTTAATCCAACAACTGTTTGTCCGGGAGATTCTATAACCATTACAGGAACCAATTTTTCTGGTGCAACTGCGGTTAGATTTAATGGCGTTAATGCCACATCTTATACCGTAGATAGTGCTAATCAAATTACAGCTGTTGTACCAGTTGCAACTACTGGCGCAATTACCGTAACAACAAGTGCAGGAACTGCCAACAGCGCAAATAATATAATAATCAATTCATCATCTACGGCACCTAGTGCTATATCTGGAACAGATCTTATTTGTTCAGGGAGTTCTACAACATTAACAGCTAGTGGTGGCAAAGCAGGAACTGGCTCCTCTATTCAATGGTTTTCAGGATCATGCGGAGGTACCGTTCTTCATACTGGGAATACATTTAATGTTAGCCCACCTTCAACGACTACTTATTTTGCGAGACGAAATGGCACCTGTAATACTACAGGTTGTATATCATATACAGTTACAGTAGAAAATCCTGTCACAGCTGCAGGTACAATCACAGGTACATCTCCGGTTTGTCAAGGAGAAACAGGCATTGCTTTTTCTGTGCCAACAATCACAAATGCTACAAATTACACGTGGTCGTTACCAATAGGTGCTACCATAGCATCTGGTAATGGGACAAATAGTATTACTGTTAATTTTTCGGCATCAGCCGTTTCTGGAAATGTATCAGTTTACGGCAGTAATTCATGTGGAAATGGAGCAACTTCTAGTTTTCCCGTCGCTGTAAATAATTTACCAAATAACGCAGGAAGCATCACAGGTACAGCTACTGTATGTCAAGGAGAAACAGGTATTTCATTTTCTATACCTACAATTTCTAATGCAACAGGCTATACATGGACGTTACCAGCTGGAGCAACAATTGTTTCTGGCGCTAATACAGAGAGTATTACTGTAGATTTTTCACCAACTGCAACTTCTGGAACAATAAGTGTCTTTGGAACAAATGCATGTGGTGATGGTGCTGACTCAAATTTTTCGGTAACAGTAAATAACCTGTCTATGGCACCTACAAGCATCACAGGAACATCAAACATTTGCGAAGGAACATCTACAGAACTTTTTGCAAATGGAGGGACTGTTGGTACAGCTGCTAATATAGAATGGTACACGGATTCGTGTGGTGGTACATCTGTTGGGTCAGGAAATAGCATTACGGTTTCACCAACAACAGACACCACATATTACGTGAGATATGAAAGTATATGTAATACAACATCGTGTGCTTCTGTAACAGTAACAGTAAATCCTTTACCACTCGCAGCAGGAACTATTACAGGTACTAGTACAGTCTGTCAAGGTGAAAATAATGTATCTTACTCCGTACCTGCAATTACTAATGCAACAAGCTATACATGGTCAGTCCCAACTGGAGCGACTATAGTTAATGGAGCTGGAACAAATAGTATTGAAATAGATTTTGGATTATCGGCAGCCTCTGGTGATGTCAGTGTACAAGGCACAAATTCTTGTGGTAACGGTACAATTTCCGATTTCGCGGTAACGGTTAATCCTTTACCTGACACAGCAGGAACAATTACAGGTTCAGCAATTGTGTGTCAAGGTGATACAGGTGTTTCTTTTTCTATACCAGCAATTGCGAACGCTACTGATTATACATGGACATTACCTACAGGTGCCTCAATAGTATCAGGAAGTAATACAGAATCCATTACCGTTGACTTTTCAGCAGTAGCTGCATCAGGAGTTATTACCGTAGTAGGAACTAATTCTTGTGGCTCAGGTGTGGTATCAGCTAATTTTGATATCGCCGTAAATATCCCATCTGTAAAACCAACAAGTATTTTAGGAACCTCAACTATATGTGAAACTCAATCTACCACCTTAACATTAGATGGTGGCATTGCTGGCACTGGAGCAACTGCAGAATGGTTTTCTGGTTCTTGCGTTGGTACTTCTGAAGGTACAGGAAATAGTATTACGGTTTCTCCAACAACAACTACTGAATACTTTGTTAGATATTCTGGGGATTGTAATACTACATCGTGTGCATCTGTAACCGTAACCGTAAACCCATTGCCAGATTCCGCAGGAACTATTACAGGTCCTATCGAAGTTTGTCAAGGTCAAAATGGTGTTACTTATACCGTGCCTGCTATTACTAATGCAACAGATTATATTTGGACATTACCAACAGGAGCAACAATTGCTAGTGGAGCAAATACAAATAGTATTATTGTAAACTATAGTGTAACAGCAGCTTCTGGAAGTATAACCGTTCAAGGCTCTAATGCTTGTGGTGTTGGATCTATTTCTACACTTCCTATAACAATAAATATAACACCTTATATTGCTATTAACTATACAACAACCGCTTGTAGTGAAGGTTTGGCAATAGTATCGCCTGCAAATGGAGGAGGCAATACAGTTCCTGTTGGAACCACTTATTCTTGGGGTTTACCAAGTATTTCAGGAGGTCTTACAGGTGCAACTGTTGAAAGTGGACAAGCCAACTTTAATCAAACACTTGTTAACACGACGGGTTCAACCCAAACAGCATCTTATAATGTCACAGCGACAACGGGTGGCTGCTCCGCTTCTACTTTTGTAGTTGTTGTGACAGTACATCCAAAACCAATTGTAAGTGCAACACCAATTAGTCAAACCATTTGTCCAGGAGAAGCAATAACTACGATAAATTTTTCTGAAACTAGTGGCGTTTCTGGAACAATAGATTACGATTGGATTAGAAGTAACACAGGCAATGTTACAGGTATGACTGCTAATGGCTCTGGATCGTCAATAACAGGAACTTTATCAAATAGCACTAATGTTGCACAAACAACTACGTTCTCAGTAATAGGTACGTCTCAAAATGGGTGTACATCAGATCCTATTACTATTACTGTAACTGTTGATCCTACTCCTACTGTATTAGCCACACCTAGCACTCAAAATATTTGTTCAGGTGATGCCATAACTGATATCGCGATTAGTAATCCTAATAATGTTGCAGGAACCATAACTTATAGTTGGAATAGAGATAATCTAACCAATACTGCCGGAATGCCGAGTAGTGGCACAAGTATTGCTTTAGGAACAGCTATTTCAGGCACCTTAACCAATACAACAAACACTCCTCAAACGACGACATTTACGATAACTGCCTACGCTAATGGTTGTGCTTCAGCAACAACCACAGCTACAGTAACTGTTAATCCTACCCCAACCGTTTCTGCATCAATAGCATCACAAACCGTTTGTGATGGTGACGCCATAAGTCCGATTGCAATTACAAACCCTAATAATGTATCAGGAACTATATATACTTGGACAAGAAACAACACAACAAATCTAACTGGTTTTCCAAATAGTGGGTCTGGCTCACCAATTAACGGCACGTTTGTAAATAATACCAACGTTAATCAAACTGCCATATTTACAATTACAGCCACTGTCAACGGATGTAGTTCAACAACCACATCTGAAGTCATAGTAAAGCCAACACCAAAAATAGTAGCTACACCAACTTCACAAACGATTTGTGATGATACAGCAATTACCAATATTGTATTAAGCACTAGTAATAATGTTTCAGGAACAACGTATTCGTGGACTAGAAATAACACAACTAATATAACGGGTGTAGCAGCAAGTGGTACAAGTTCTACAATAAGTGGTACATTATTAAATGGAACAACTAGCACACAAACGACTACATTTACTATTACTGCTACAGCAAATGGCTGTAGTACAACTACAACAGCTACGGTAACTGTTTATGCCCCTTTGATTGATCCAGTAATATCTGATAGCCAGTCTGTCTGCTTAGGAGCCAATCCAACTATATTAAAAATTGATAATTTAGCATCTGTAGGTGGTTCTGGTAGCTATAGTTACCAATGGCAACGAAGTGATGACGGAATAATAGGATGGAGTGATATAGCAGGCGCAACTAATAGTACTTATCAACCACCTAGCATCCCTATATTTTCTTGGAACGCTGACAACTACTATTATAGAGTCAAAATTACTGATGCTTGTGGAACTGTATATAGTGAACCTGTATTCATACAAGTAATATCTGATGGAGGTTTTGATTTTAATACGGATGATGATTTGAGCGGTGCATTATGTCCTGGAGGCTCCTTCTCTCCTTCCCTAACGTCTGCCCATGCTAGTAGCTCAGCCGTACGTTACAGTTGGGCTGCAGATAGTGATTATATTTTACCAAGTACTGGTGGACCTATAGGCACTACAGGAGGGCGTTACTTTTTTAATCTCCTTAGAAACTCAACAGGAACTATAGGGCCATTAACTACTCAGAATAATACTAATGCAACGGTTACGACCGTTCTAGAAATTACGCCCGCAGTTTATAACTACGCGGGAAATAATCCAGATGATAGTGATTTTATCTGTAGTATTTCACCTCAATATATTAATGTAACCATAAGACCAACACCTGTAGCCACAGCATCTGCACCTTTTACGACTATTTGTAGTGACACTAGCGCTGATATTGAAGTCAACGGAAATATTACAGATGCCAATATGCAGTTCTCATGGACTAGAAATAACACAGGCAATGTTTCTGGCCCTTCTAGTGGTAACTCAGGTAACATAAGCACACCTTCCAACAGTTATACAATTGTAAATAACTTGGTAAATAATACCAGTGTAACACGAAATGTCACTTATACTATTACTCCTACATCTAACGGATGTATTGGTGATGAAATAACATTTGTTATTGCTGTGGCACCAAAAGTTAACCCTGGCGTTGTTGGTACAAACCAAACCTTATGTTCTGGTGGTGACCCAGTTGCTTTTACACAAACAACAGCTGCCACTGGTTTAAATTTATCTTACCAATGGCAGAACAGCACAACAAGTGCAACTGGCCCTTGGACAGATATTACTGGTGCAATATCTACAACTTATAACTCACCTGCCTTAACACAAACCACATGGTTTCAACGTGTTGTAACCTCTACCGTTAATGGTGTAAATTGTGAGTCCGTTAACACAACACCAATACAAGTCCTAATTAATGATATTGATGGAGGTACTATTTCTGGAGACCAAACCATTTGTGATGGTGGAGACCCGACTGTATTAGGAAATACATTACCTGCTACTGGAGGTGGTACTATTAGCTACCAATGGCAAAGCAACATAACGGGCTGTGGTGGTTCATGGGGAGATATTTCTGGCGCTACGGGTGCCACTTATAATCCACCACCAGGTTTAACAGATACCACATATTTCCGTCGTTTAGGAACATCAACACTCAACGTTGCAGATTGTACAGCAGCAAGTAATTGTATAATTGTAACAGTAAACAAAGTCACTGGTGGTGAAATTGGAAACGACCAAGTCATTTGTGGAGATAATCCAGACGCGTTTACGGTAATCACACCAGCAACTGGTAGTGGTTCATTATCTTACCAATGGCAAATAAGTACTACTGGTACTTCAGGTCCTTGGACAGATATTGCAAGTGCTAATGGAGCTACTTACAACGCACCTGCTGGTTTGATGACAACATCCTATTACCAAAGAATAGTAATTTCTACTTTAAACGGAGTGGCATGCGAAGCCACAAGTATTAATGCCATAACCGTCATAGCTAATAGTGTTACTGCCGGTACAATTTCTGGGAATAGAACGGTTTGTTCTGGTGGAGATCCAGATCCGTTTACAATATTGACACCTGCCACAGGTACAGGTTTAACCTACCAATGGCAAAGTAGTACCACATCTGGTGCTGGACCATGGACTAATATTGGAGGTGCTACGAGCGCAACCTATAATGTACCAGGAGGCATAACAACCACTACCTATTATCAACGCGTTGTAACAGCAACTATTAATGGTGTTAGTTGTGAATCCGAATCAAACTTTTTAGTTGTATTTGTAAATGATATTTCACCTTCAACTATTGCAGGTAATCAAATAGTCTGTAGTACAGATGATCCTACTGCATTTACAGTAACAACACCTGCGACTGGAAATGGAACTTTATCCTACCAATGGCAAAGTGCTCCGAGTGCTTCTGGTCCTTGGACAAATATAAATTTAGCAACTAGTACTACATACGATCCACCAATACTATCTAACACAACTTTTTATCAGTTGATAACAACCTCAACACAAAACGGTGTTGCGTGTTCTGAAATTAGTAATACAGTTGAAAAAACGGTGATTCCATTTATTGATGCTGATGCTTCTGCTGATTTATCAACTATTGTAGATTGTAACGACACAACTATTCAGTTGGAAGGTAATGAATCAGGGACTTGGTCTGCAGTCTCTATTCCTTCGGGAAATGCTTTTAGCTTCTCTGACCCCTTAGACCCAAATGCGACTTTTACCGGTGAAAGCGGTGCAAGCTACACAATTACCTGGACACTAAATAACGCTGGGCCTTGTGCACAATCTATTACTACATTTAATGTTAACTTCCTATCTTGTGGTGAATTCATAGATTTCGATGCTAGTAGTGAGAGCAGTGTTAATTTCGGTGATTCCTATGATGTCTCAGGAAATTTTAGTATTGAAATTTGGGTAAAACCAAATGCTATTAATGGGACTATTCAAACTATTCTATCTAAAAGAGATGCTAGTAGCTTAACAGATGGCTATGATTTACGTTTAGTAGATGGAACAATCTCATTTAACACCAATAATAGTACAAGTGTTTCAGCAAGTGGAATGACAGCAAACCGTTGGTATCATATCGCTGTTACCTATGACGGAACATATACGCTTTATGTAGATGGCATTGAAAAAGATGCTATTTCAGCTGCTAGTCCTGCAGGAAACAGTTCTGACATGCTTTTAGGCGCTATGGCACAAGCAACAAGCACTCCAACAAACTACTATAATGGTTGGATGGATGAAATCCGTATTTGGAATAAAGCATTGACAGTAGATCAAATTAGAACAATGATGAACCAAGAAATTGAAAACGATGGTGGTGTAATTGGAAGTGTGACAGGCAATCAAGTTCCTACAAACTTAAGTTGGTCTGATTTGGATGCTTACTACCAAATGAACCAAGGTACATCAGATATTAGCGCTGGATATTTAAATGCAGACGTTGGTACCAATGGACGTTTACTAAACATGACGACAAGTCAAGCTGAAACTGCACCTTTACCGTATACAAGTGCAGCAAGCGGATATTGGGACACGCCAGAAACATGGCTAAATCACGATGTTCAAATGTTACCAAATACAGGTGGCATAGATTGGAACATTGTTAGAATCCAACATAACATCACTTCTGAAAATAGAGAAACAACACTTCTTGGTTTATCGGTTGATGCCAACACCTATACTATTAATAATAATCAGTTATTAACTGTAAACAAATACTTAAAAAGTGATGGTGTACTAGATTTAGAAGGAGAATCGCAACTCTTACAAGATGAAAATGCATATATAGATTACACAAACAGTAGCGGCCATATGGAACGCGACCAAAAGGGTACAGCCAATACATTTAATTATAATTATTGGGGCAGCCCTGTGAGTTCTGCTGGAGCATTTAATGCTAGAACATATACTTTAGAAGATATTCTTTACGACGGAAACCAAAAAGTTATTTGGATAAATGGACATGATGGTGCACCAGGAAACCCAGTATCAATTACACGTCGTTGGATTTATTCCTTTTCTGAAGGTCAAGAAGATGATATGTCTGATTGGGAATTAGAAGGAGAAACAGGCGTCATTAGTGCAGCTTTAGGATTTACAATGAAAGGTCCTGGCCCCGGAAATGCTTCAGGAAACCATAATTACACTTTCAGAGGAATGCCGAATAATGGTGAAATCACTACAACTGTTACGGATAATGCCCCTATTCTTAATCAAACATTAGTAGGTAATCCATACCCATCAGCTATTGATGCTAATGAATTTATTAAAGATAACATTCCTAATAGTGTTGTGCCTACTGCTAATATCGGAACAACTGGCAGTATTGATGGTGCTCTCTATTTTTGGAAGCAGGCATCAACAAATAACACTCATATTTTTGCAGATTATCAAGGTGGTTATGCAACTTACAATTTATCTGGTGGTCTAGGAGCTGTAGCTCCCCCTGGTATTGGAGTTGTTGGTGATGCTATTTTAGCAATACCAAAAAGATATATTCCCGTAGGACAAGGTTTCTTTGTAAACGCTGCCGCTGGCCAAAACAGCAACATTGTTATATTTAAAAATAGTCAACGTTCATTTAAAAAAGAAGGTCTTGAATCTTTATTTCTAAGATCTACCAATGATTCATCAGATTTAAATATAAGCGTAGAAAATGGTGATGAGAATTTAATCCAACGTATCCGATTGAAATTTAGTTCACCCGAAGGTGCTATAAGACCTTTATTATTGGCTTTCACTCCAAACAATGATGCCACAGATTTATTTGATTATGGCTATGACGCCTTAAACACGGAAACATTCCCAAGCGACCTATCCTTCCTTATCGAAGGTAAAAACTATGTCATTCAAGGTGTAGGTGAATTTGATGAGACTAAAGTCTATCCTTTAGATATGGTTATTGGTGAGCAAGGCAATATTGAAATCGGACTCACTGAACTTGAAAACTTCGACGAGGCTATAGATGTCTATATTTTTGATGCTGTAGAAGGGACGTATACCAGATTTAATGAGGTTAATTTCCAAATGAATTTAGGAGCTGGGACTTATAATGATAGATTCTACTTAGCATTTGAAGAAGACAGTACACTTTCTAGTATTGAAGAAGAGTTTAAAGATGTCATGGTTAGATATTTACACGATACTAATGAAATCTATGTGAAGACACCTCCTTCTGCTAAGGTTAAGCAATTGTACTTAATTAACGTCGGTGGTCAAACTGTAGCTTCATGGAATGCTACGAACCTCCCCATGTCTAACGAGATTAAAATTCCGGTGAAACATATTTCTGAAGGTAATTATATTATTAAAGCTGAAACAGAAACAGCTACATTTAATAAAAAGATTATAATTAAATACTGATAACAGATTTTAAAAAAAACCTAATCCCTCAAAGTCACAAAGATTTTGAGGGTTTTGTATTCTTGAATGTTACCTATATAAACTAAAAAAACTAAGGTATTTAAAATAGTCTGTAATAAAGACATTGGTAAAATGCGATTTAGATTCTAACGTATATAACAGTAATCAAATAACTATAGCTAAAGGTGCTATATCAATCTAAACAAATTGAACCAAATCAATTTCATTAATCTCACCATGACTCGCATGTGTCACCACCACTCCATTTTTAATAACTAAAAGCTGAGGAGATTGATGCATCACCTGAAATTTGTGACCAACCTCATTAGAAACGTCTCTATAACTCAATAAGTCTAAATAATACAAATCAGCATTTAGTTCTAAATCGTATGCCGATACAAATTGTTTCATCACCATACTACTAATACCGCAACGTGTTGAGTGCTTAAATATAATTTGTGTTTTAGTCTTAGATTTCTCTTCAATAGTAGTTAATTGAGATACATCGCTTAATGGTTGCCAAGGCAATATTTTTTCTTCCTTAGGTTCTGAAGAACCGAATAATTTTTTAAACATAATTCTTTTTTAAATGGTCTATCGTCAGTTCTAGCAATTTAGTTAACCTATACCCAGAACCCTAAACTGACCAAGGTCATTCTTTAAGTCGAAACAAATTCGTAATCTTACATAAGACAAAACGTCATTTATAAAATCACTAAAACAGACATTTTGTCGTTTAATTCTTACATTATTAAATTGGTAAGATAATTGTCTAAAGATAGTCAAACACAACAATAAAACAAGGTTGATTAGAGCTAATAGAAGTTTCCAATTAACAGCAAAAATAATATAAGATGAATTTTAACAACTATACCATTAAATCACAAGAAGCCATACAGCAAGCGCAACAGCTCGCTCAAGGTTTTGGTCATCAGCAAATAGAAAACGAGCACATTTTTAAAGCTTTATTTAATGTTGATGAAAATGTATTACCATTCTTACTTAAGAAGTTGAATGTTAATGTGTCAATACTTCAACAAATTTTAGACAAAGAACTTGAGAGTTTTTCCAAAGTTTCCGGTGGAGACCTTATGCTTTCACGTGAGGCTAGTAAAACACTAAATGAAGCCTCGATCATTGCTAAAAAAATGAATGATGACTTCGTGTCTATTGAACATTTAATATTAGCTATTTTTAAATCTAAAAGCAAAATTGCTCAAATCTTAAAAGATCAAGGGGTTACTGAAAAAGGTTTAAATGCAGCTATTGAAGAGCTAAGAAAAGGGGATCGCGTGACGTCACAGAGTCAAGAAGAAACGTACAACTCTCTGAGTAAATATGCTAAAAATTTAAATCAGTTAGCTCAGGATGGCAAATTAGACCCGGTTATTGGACGGGATGAAGAAATTCGAAGAATACTTCAAATTTTATCGCGTAGAACCAAAAACAATCCGATTTTAGTAGGTGAACCAGGAACAGGTAAAACTGCTATTGCCGAAGGATTAGCGCATAGAATCATTGATGGGGATATTCCAGAAAACCTTAAGGACAAACAGATTTTTGCCTTAGACATGGGGGCTTTAATTGCTGGTGCAAAATATAAAGGAGAATTTGAAGAGCGACTAAAAGCGGTTATTAAAGAGGTGACTGAAAGTGATGGAGACATCGTTTTATTCATTGACGAGATTCACACCTTAGTTGGTGCTGGTGGTGGACAAGGCGCCATGGATGCTGCAAACATTTTAAAACCTGCCTTAGCGCGTGGAGAATTGAGAGCTATTGGTGCAACTACTATAGATGAGTATCAAAAATACTTTGAGAAAGACAAAGCTTTAGAACGTCGTTTTCAAATGGTAAAAGTAGATGAACCAGATACTGAAAGCGCTATTTCTATTCTACGTGGTATTAAAGAAAAATATGAAGCCCACCATAAAGTTCAGATTAAAGATGAAGCTATTATTGGTGCTGTAGAATTATCTCAACGTTATATTACGAATCGATTTTTACCAGATAAAGCCATTGATTTAATGGATGAGGCAGCTTCTAAATTACGAATGGAAATCAATTCGAAACCTGAAGAATTAGATGTTTTAGATCGTAAAATTATGCAGCTTGAAATAGAACATGAAGCCATTAAGCGTGAAAAAGATGAAACTAAACTAAAAAGTTTAAAATCAGAATTAGCCAATCTTAAGGAGGAACGAAACGAGCTAAACGCGAAGTGGATGTCTGAAAAAGAGGTGGTGGATAATGTTCAAAATATAAAACAAGAAATTGAAAACTATAAATTGGAGGCTGAACGTGCCGAGCGTGATGGTGATTATGGTAAAGTAGCCGAAATTCGATATGGAAAAATTAAGGAAGCTACCGAGCAACTTGAAAAATTTCAAAAAGAATTAGCGGAACAAAACGAAACATCCTTAATTAAAGAGGAAGTGACTTATGAGGATATTGCAGAAGTTATTGCGAAGTGGACTGGAATTCCGGTAACCAAAATGCTGCAGAGTGATCGTGAAAAATTACTCAAACTTGAAGACGAATTACATAAACGTGTCGTTGGACAAGAAGAAGCAATTGAAGCAGTTAGTGACGCTGTAAGACGCTCTAGAGCTGGGTTACAAAACCCTAGTAAACCAGTTGGAACTTTCTTATTCTTAGGAACAACTGGCGTTGGTAAAACAGAATTGGCAAAGGCATTGGCAGAATACTTGTTTAATGATGAAAATGCCATGACACGTATAGATATGAGTGAATACCAAGAACGCCACGCAGTAAGTCGTTTAGTTGGTGCACCTCCTGGATACGTTGGTTATGATGAAGGTGGACAGTTAACAGAAGCAGTGCGACGAAAACCTTATTCTGTAGTCTTATTAGATGAAATTGAAAAAGCGCATCCCGACACATTTAATATCTTATTACAAGTATTAGATGAAGGCCGATTAACAGATAATAAAGGACGTGTTGCTGATTTTAAAAACACCATTATAATAATGACCTCTAATATGGGAAGTCAGATTATACAAGAACGTTTTGAAGCTACAAAAGATATTCCTTCAGCAATTGAAGCGGCAAAAGTGGATGTTTTAGCATTGTTAAAACAAACGGTAAGACCTGAGTTTTTAAACCGTATTGATGATACCATAATGTTTACTCCATTATCTAAAGAAAACATTATTGATATTGTAGGTTTACAACTTAAAAGCATCACTAAAATGATAGCAAAACAAGGTATTACATTTGATGCGACGCCAGAAGCCGTAAGCTATTTAGCCGACAAAGGTTATAATCCAGAATATGGTGCAAGACCCGTAAAACGTGTGATACAAAAAGAGGTTTTAAATCAGTTGAGTAAAGAAATATTAGCGGGGCGTGTAAGTACGGATAGTATTATATTGTTAGATGAATTTGATGGACAGTTAGTTTTCAGAAATCAAGGCGATTTAGTTGCTGAGACAATGTAATTTTAGTGTAACAAACTAGATTTTATAAAGTCTTTATAATGATTGGTTGGTAAAGAGCAACACAAATTTCAAGCGCTTGAAAGGAGTGTTGCTCTTCCTTTTTATACTTTTTTCTAAAAGAAGTAATTTCTCACAAAAAAATCCAGAAAATTCGGATTTCTACAATCCTTAAAATGAAATAGTTTCAGAGTTATTAACAATTATTCGATGAAATGCATAATAAAATCTTTTTTTTAGCGCTCCTTTTATCGGATAAATGATTAATTTTGTCGAGCTATTTAATTCCAACAAAACTTTTACGATATTTAATTCTTATCAGTAATCCCTCTACTTGTAGATAATTACTATAGCCATTTTATGTTATAACCCTACTTATATAAAAAAAATGAATTTAAACAGATACATCGACCACACTTTATTAAGTGCCTCTGCTACAGAAGCAGACATTCTACAACTTTGCGAAGAAGCTTTAAAATATAATTTTTATTCTGTTTGCGTAAACAGTAGTTATATTTCTTTAGCCAAACAAGCTTTAGGTAGATCTGAAGTAAAAATCTGTACTGTCGTTGGTTTTCCATTAGGAGCCATGTCTACAGAAGCTAAAATATTTGAAGCTAAAACAGCCATTGATCAAGGAGCTACAGAAATTGACATGGTCATGAATATTGGCCGTCTAAAAAGCAAAAATTACCTAGCTGTTCTTAAAGACATCAGTAAAGTGAAGCAAGCAATTGGCATTATACCACTTAAAGTGATTCTAGAAATCAGTGAGCTTTCAAAAAATGAAATCGTTAAAGCTTGTGAGATTTGCATTGACGCGAAAGCCGATTTTGTAAAAACATCAACAGGTTTCTCAAAAAGTGGCGCAACGCTTACAGCGGTTAAAATAATGAGAAAAACAGTTAGAGATAAGCTACAGATTAAAGCTTCAGGCGGTATTAGAGATGCAGAAACAGCTCAAAAATATATTGACATAGGTGTTGATAGAATTGGGGCATCATCTGGAGTAGCCATGATGAATAATCTCGTGTCAAATGCTGACTATTAATTAAAACACTTTGCTTAACTTTGTGTTATGAGTGTACACATCGGAGCCAAGAAAGGCGAAATCGCAGAAACAATATTATTACCTGGAGATCCATTAAGAGCCAAATGGATTGCTGAAACATTTTTTGAAAATCCTCAGTGCTTTAATGAAGTCAGAGGAATGCTTGGCTACACTGGTACATATCAAGGTAAACGCGTTTCTGTAATGGGAACTGGTATGGGAGTGCCAAGCATTTCAATTTATGCTAACGAACTTATCACCGAATATGACGTAAAAAATCTTATTAGGGTTGGCAGTGCAGGTTCTTATCAAAAGGATGTTAAACTGAGAGATGTTGTTTTAGCGATGGCTGCCTCATCTAATTCCGGTGTTAATGAGCTACGATTTGGTGGTGCAAATTATGCTCCCACAGCAGATTCAGGATTATTTTTAAAAGCAGTAGAAGCCGCGCGTACTAAAAATATTGAGATCAAAGCTGGTAATGTTTTATCCTCTGATATTTTCTACGAAGACAGTAAAGAAGCCTATGTAAAATGGTCCAAATTTGGGGTGCTTTGTGTGGAGATGGAAGCTGCCGGACTTTATACTGTTGCAGCCAAACACAATGTTAATGCGCTCGCAATTTTAACCATTTCCGATTCTTTAGTTACAGGCGAAAGCACAACAAGCAAAGAACGTGAAACCACATTTAAAAACATGATAGAAATTGCGTTAGAATTAGCATAAGTAATAAGCGTTTACCTGAATTATGATTTCTAAAGATCTGTCTTTAGTCTAGAAATCTTACCTTAGCATCAACTTATTTGTTTTTGCTATGAAAAAATTAATTCTAATCGCTCTTATTTCAATAGTTACATTTTCTTCTTGTAATGAGAAAACTGAAAAGAAAGAAGTCGTTTCTACATATTATTTAATTAGACATGCCGAGAAAAACAGAACGGATCCATCTAATCACAATCCAGATCTTATTGATGCCGGTCTCAAGCGTGCTGAAAATTGGGCCAAACATTTTAAAGATATAAAATTTGATGCGGTTTATTCTACAGATTACAATAGAACAAAACAAACTGCCTTACCTACAGCAAAACAGAACAACGTAGAAATTCAATTATATAATCCTTCAGATTTAGACATTGCAGCTTTTAAAGAAAAAACTAAAGGCAAGACCGTATTAATTGTTGGGCATAGTAATACCACTCCAAAATTCGCAAATCGTTTATTAGGCGAAGAAAAGTACGACGATATGGCCGACGATAACAATGGTGGTCTTTATATAATTACGGTATCAAAAAGTGGAAAAACGGCTGAGTCATTAGTTGTTAACTAAATCGACCTTAATATTTTCAAGTTCAATTTTAGAAAGTAATTGTAACTGATTATCCTCAAAAGCTTTTCCAAGACTCTCTAATGGAATTGAATTATTTTCAGTTTTATAATTATTGTAGTCTACAAAACGCAATCCATTTACATAACGTTCGTTATAAGCCTCTCTAAACCGCATACCTAATCCAGAAACTTCCTCATATGAATAGGCTAAATAGTCAACTTTAAAGGTGTCTTTATTTATCCAATACACAAATTCATCTTCATGGTCTTCACCTCCACCCAGCTCATCAAAAGTGACTTTAATTTTGTAATAATCTTTATTCTTAATTTGCTCACTTTCCAAAAGCGTTTTGTTAACCGCCTCATCATTTAGTCCATATGGTAAAACCGAAAAATAATGGACTGAATTTACTGATGCCGAATAGACGTCTGCGATAGAATCTTCAAGTTTTACAAACGCTTCATTATGATAGCGTTCAAAGCCCACATTACTCAACATATCAAAAATAGAATCCTTATCATTCACTATAACCCTAACTAAGAGAAACTCGTGATTTTTACGTAATGCTTGGTAATAGGTATCCCTAAATTCAAACTTTAAGCTCGATTGCTCAAAACGTTCACCACCAGAGATAGCAATAGATTTATCAATAATATCATTTGCGGTTAAGGTTTTCGAATTCGTTTCTAGATTGGTTTTGTGGGTCGTAGAATTTTCATTTTTACAGCTAGACAGTAAAACGACGAAGAGGACAATTATATAATTTTTCATTAAGAATTCATTTATATATAGTAAATTGGTAAAACTAGAATTTAGTTAACTAAAGAGTCTTAAAATGGATATAAAACTTACACTTTTATAGGACATTCATTTTATTGAAAACATTCTTACGTGGTATCTAATAACTCATATTTAGTTTTTAACATCTAAAATCCATTATTAAACCTCTATGTTTTGAACAGTTACATCACAAGCACCATAAAACAATTTGAATACTACAAAGCTCTTGGAGACAAAACCATGGCTCAATTATCTTTTGATGAATTAAAAAAAGAATTTGTAACAGATTCAAATTCTATTGCTATTATAGTAAAACATCTTGTTGGAAATATGCTGAGCCGATGGACCCATTTTTTAACCGAAGATGGCGAAAAAGAATGGAGACTTCGTGATGAAGAATTTGTGGATAGTTTTAATTCTAAGATTGAATTATTAGAGGCTTGGAGCCAAGGTTGGAATTGTTTGTTTGAAGCTATTACTCCTTTGAAAGTATCCGATTTAGAAACAACTATCTACATAAGAAATGAAGGTCATTCAGTGACTGAAGCTATTAATAGACAAATGATGCATTACGCATATCATGTTGGTCAAATCGTATTTATTGGAAAATTAATAAAAGGCGACCAATGGGAGACGTTATCAATTGCTAAAGATCAATCTAAAGCTTATAACCAAGATAAATTCCTACAAGATAAAAGTCGTAAGCATTTTACGGATGACCTTTAATTAAAATCCCAAAATAACAAGATCTAAATTTAATAAATCAACTTAGAAATCATATATAGCAATTTAAACGCGCTGTATTTTGGCATTTTCTTTTTGGAATTTGTTATTTTTGTAACATCAAAAATTCAATAAAAAAACTTTCTCATGAGTAAATACGATATAATAGTATTAGGAAGTGGTCCAGGTGGCTACGTAACTGCAATTAGAGCATCACAATTAGGATTTAAAACTGCCGTTGTAGAAAAAGAAAGCCTTGGTGGTGTATGCTTAAATTGGGGTTGTATTCCAACAAAAGCCCTTTTAAAATCTGCTCAAGTATTTGAGTACCTTAAACATGCTGAAGATTACGGACTTAAAGTGTCTGGTGCAGAGCACGATTTTGAGGCCGTTGTAAAACGTAGTCGTGGTGTTGCTGAAGGTATGAGTAATGGTGTAAAATTCTTAATGAAAAAGAATAAAATTGACGTTATTGAAGGTTTTGGAACTCTAAAATCTGGAAAGAAAGTTGACGTTGATGGTACCATATATTCTGCGGATCATATTATAATTGCAACTGGAGCACGCTCTCGCGAGTTACCAAGCTTACCACAAGATGGTAAAAAAGTAATTGGTTACAGACAAGCCATGACCTTAGAAAAACAACCAAAAAAGATGATTGTTGTAGGTTCTGGTGCAATTGGTGTTGAGTTTGCTTATTTCTATAATTCTATAGGTACTGAAGTCACTATAGTAGAATATTTGGATAAAATTGTTCCTGTTGAAGATGACGAAGTCTCTAAACAACTAGAGCGTAGCTTTAAAAAATCTGGCATTAAAATTATGACCTCTGCAGAAGTCACTTCTGTTGATACGTCTGGAACTGGAGTTAAAGCTACTGTAAAAACTAAAAAAGGGGAAGAAGTATTAGAAGCCGATATCGTATTATCTGCGGTTGGTATTAAATCTAATATTGAAAATATAGGATTAGAAGATGTTGGAATTGCTGTTGATAGAGATAAAATCTTAGTTAACGATTTCTACCAAACTAACATTCCTGGCTATTATGCTATTGGAGATGTGACTCCAGGACAAGCTTTAGCTCACGTTGCTTCTGCTGAAGGTATTCTTTGTGTAGAAAAAATTGCTGGTAAACATGTAGAAGCTTTAGACTATGGTAATATCCCTGGTTGTACGTATTGCTCACCAGAAATTGCAAGTGTTGGGTTAACTGAAGCGCAAGCTAAAGCCCAAGGTTTAGATGTGAAGATTGGTAAATTCCCTTTCTCAGCGTCTGGCAAAGCAAGTGCAGGTGGAAATAAAGACGGTTTTGTAAAGGTGATTTTTGATGCTAAATACGGTGAATGGTTAGGCTGCCATATGATTGGTGCTGGTGTTACCGATATGATTGCCGAAGCTGTTTTAGGTCGTAAGTTAGAAACTACAGGACATGAAGTTTTAAAAACAGTGCATCCACACCCAACCATGAGTGAAGCGGTTATGGAAGCTGTTGCAGCTGCTTATGATGAAGTTATTCATTTATAAACTATACAATACATAGTTTAAAATAAAAAAGTTCCAGAATTATCTGGAACTTTTTTTATGCTATAAATTAAGAGGGTTAGATTAGAACATAAATCCTAAACCAACTTGTACAACTTCATTTTTACCATCAACGTCTTCAAAAAGTGTATCATCCTTAAAAATACTCGTTAATCCCATAGTGTAACGTGCACTTACAAAGAAGCCACTATCAAACTTATACGACGTCCCTATAGCTAAACTTGTGTCAAAATCCTTAACGTAAGAATCGTCTTCATCAATTTCTAAATCTCCACCATCCGAGTTTGGTTCTGAATCAAATTCTTCGTGGATTTTAAATCCAAATTGTGGACCAGCTTCAACACTTAAACCTTCTACTAAGTACGCTTTAAATAATAACGGGACTTGAATGTAATCTAATTGATATTCTATATTTTGATCAGTGTCAAAAACATTATCCTGATCTATTTCTGAAATATCAAATCCTTGTCCAGAATAAAAAACTTCTGGCTGAAAAGATATTCTTTCGGATAATGGAATTTCGGCAACCAAACCTACATTGAAACTTGTTCTTGAATCTACGTCATCAAAATCATCTCCTGTTATCTTAGAAAAATTGACACCTCCCTTTGCTCCTAATTGAATTAATTTTGAATCTGATTGTGCAGAAACTGATGTTAATGCTAATAAAAATACTCCTGTAAAAACTATTAATTTTTTCATAATTATCATTGTTATATTTGGGTTAAAGCCACAAATCTAACAGCCAAAAACCTAGTAACAATAAGGCTTAACAGCAGTTTAACAGGTTTCTGTTTTTAGTCAAAAAACAATCGGAAAAGTTGAATAGTTTTGTCAACGCAATTGCTAAAAAGGTTGACTCTTATGTAAAAAACGTGTCTGATTTATAATTTGTAACCTACACCTAAAAACAAACCGTTTGGAGTAATTTCTTCAAATCCGATGGTGTATTTCATGTGTACATCTAAATCTGAAGTTAGATTATAAGCAAATGCTAAATCTGCCCTTACCTTCAATTTAGCAGTATTAAAATCGAAGAAATAATTAATACTTGGTCCTACAAGAATATTAAAATTAGTGTTAATATGGTACTTTAAATAAACTGGTGCATTTAAAAATTTGAAATCCCCTAGTCTTATATAAAGTAATTCGGGTTGTAAATGAAAATCGTTCTCTATTTCAAAATCAGCAAAGCAACCTGCATAAAACCCTAATTGCACATCTGAACTCTCGCCAAAATTAGCTTCTTCAACATTAAAAAAAGTTAAATTGACTCCTCCTTTTAAACCAAAATCTGCTTGAGCCTGTACATTAAACGAGCCAGAAATAGTAACTAAAATTAAGGCTATTCGAATAAAATTTTTCATATAAAACGGCTTTATTATTTACAGTGAGTCTTCTTAACCGTAGGATTCCCTTGTTTTTGACAGTGTTAAGATGGGCTTTTAGCTTGAAATAAAACTCTCAATTGCCAACTCATAACTCTGTAAGCCAAAGCCCAAAATCACTCCTTTAGCATTTGGAGATATAAACGATTTATGTCGAAATTTTTCTCTTGAAAATGTATTAGAAATATGCACTTCTACAACCGGAGTTGTAATGGCTTTAACAGCATCACCAATTCCGACAGAGGTATGTGTGTAAGCAGCGGCATTTAGAATAATACCGTCATACGAAAAACCAACTTCCTGAATTTTATCAATAAGCTCTCCTTCTATATTAGATTGAAAATGTTCTAGCTTTACATTAGGATATTTTTGCACTACAGTATCAAAAAATTCCATAAACGTTAAATTACCGTAAATATTGGTTTCGCGCTTGCCTAAGAGATTCAAATTTGGACCGTTAATAATGATAAGTTCCTTCATACTGTAAATATATTAAATTATGCGCATAAAAAAACCGAAGGAAATACTTCGGCTTTTTTTATTTTTAAAATGTCGTAAGTGCTAGAAATGTAAAGCAAAACCAACATTGAATTGCAGCACACCTTCATCGGTATAATCTTCGTTTAAAGAGACATTGTATCTTAAACCTGGTTCAATAGAAACATTATCGCTAATAAACCATGCATAACCGGCACCAACACCTAACCATAATGGTGTTTCGCCTGCATAATTTTCAGCTCCATCACCTGAAGCACCTGTTAAATCTACTGTTACAGGAATCATACTATTAAAGTAGTACTTTGCCCCTAAACGGTAAGAAAATGCACTTGTAGAATCACCTTCATCGGGACTATAGCCGCCATAACCTAACCCTGCTTTAATAGCAAGATCATCCATAATAAAATAGCCACCATCTAAACCGATATTGTAGCTAGAACTACCATCACTCGATGAGAAATAAAGCCCTGTCGTTCCTAACATTTGATTACCTGTATTTGCCTCAATTAACCATTTACCTTCCGATGTTTGTCCACCTGAAGTATCGTCTTGAGCATTTACATTTGTGAATCCGAAAACTGCGAGTGCAGCCATTAACATTAATTTTTTCATGATATATAATTTTTTAATATTTAAGTTTTGGGCTTTCTGCCAAATTCGTTGATACAAAATTATAGCTATTAAACAATAGGATTAATGACGTGGATCATTTTGAATTAGTTTTTATAATCCTAAAAAAACGGCATAAAAAAACCGAAGCGCTAGCTTCGGTTTTAATTATATTGATTTGTTGTTTTGAGTCTTATAATTTGAATAAGATACCAAAAGCAGCGTTACCACCAAATGGGTTAGCAACATCACCAAAACCTAAGTTAAATTCTGAAACAGCTTCTGCTCCATCAACATCAGCCTTAGCGCTTGCAAAAGATACGACGTTTTTTAAACCAAAAGATAAAGCGATGTTTTCAGTTACGAAATAGTTAATACCTAAGTCTAAACCAGCTCCGAAACCATTTACTTTGAAATCATTTAATTTATCCTCTTGGCTAGCATAACCAACACCAAATTCAGTATAAGTCTTAAAACGCTCACCTAAATCTAAAAAGTAGTAACGTGCAAATACACCAACACCAAAAGTAGACTGGTCTGCTGTATCAGTTCCTGCAGTTTCTTCCTTAGAAGAGATAAATGATAATTCACCACCAATAGCTAAATCTTCACTCATGAAATACCCTAATTTTGGGCTAACCTCAAAACTGTTTTCTTTTACCTCTGTGTTTTTGTCATTTGAACTGTTAAAACCAACCATACCTTCAAGAAAGATATCACCTTCACCAAAACTATAAGTTTTAACTTCTTCTTGTGCATTTACACTTGTAAATCCTAATACTGCAACTGCAGCTGTAAATAATAATTTTTTCATAATAAATGTTTAAATTGATAATTAAATTGGTCGGCAAAAGTAGACTTTAGTTTTATAGTACAAACCCTATAATTGTTAAAATTATAGGCATTTCATCGGTAAAAACAAACCTTATAACACCAAAACAATCTAAACATCTGATTTCTAAAACATCAAAAAATAAGTCGAAATTAAAACCAAGAATCATATTGAATTTAAACTGTTGATATACTAATAATTCAAAGATTTAAATCTATTGAACAAAAAAAGAGAGGCGAATTGCCTCTCTTTAAAATATTACTTATATATGTGGTCTATCTAGAAATTATATCCGACACCAACATTAATATAATTAGCCTTAGCAGTCAAATCTTCATCACCTGTATATGAATTATTTAATTGCAATGCGTATCTTGCTTCAATAAAGAAATTTTCGTTAATATCATACCCAACTCCAATTCCTAAATCTATTTCAATTGATGAATAATCATCTCCTGTTTCTTCTAGTGAAAAAACAAATTGAGGACCTGCTTGAATATTAAAACCTTCAGCAACATAATACTTTGCCATAATTGGTAACATTAATGCACTTGAACCATCAATAGTCGCATACAGTAATTCTGGTTGAATGTGGAATTCTTCAGAAATACCTATATCAGCAACTCCACCAAAATAGAAACCAGAATCAGAGTAAGAAATCTCTTCCCCTCCATATTCAACTTTTGCGTCTCCACTTAAAAAACCAGCAGTTACTCCAAAAGATACTTCTTGCGCATCCACACTAGCAAATGAGCATACTGCCAAAGCAGCACATAAAAATAATTTTTTCATAATAATATAAGTTTAAATTGATTACTACAAACTAAAGCCTTTTTTTTCTCTTATGAAAATTTTACTGCATAGTTATTAACATTTTTTTTAACATTTAAAAATAACACTCTTATTTACAGCTATTTAAAATTACACTTATTAACAATTAAGCTCGAAAACAGGATAAATTACATCGTCCTTTTACCCCTATTTAAACGCTAAAATCACTATTTTTAACCATGAAATGGGAGCAAGCATTAACAGATTACGCACACTACCTTCGTATAGAACGTGGATTGTCTAAAAACTCGATAGCAAACTATAGTTACGACATTAAAAAGCTCATCTTATATATTGATGATCACAACATTAACATGTCGCCTATTACTATCGACACCAATTCTGTTAAAGATTTCATTTATTCTGTTTCAAAATCTATTAATCCTAGGTCACAAGCCCGTTTAATCTCTGGACTTCGAAATTTTTTTGACTATCTCATTTTTGAAAACTATAGAGCTCATAATCCTTTAGATTTAATTGAATCTCCAAAAATTGGAAGAAAACTACCAGATACATTATCTATTTCAGATATAGATAACTTAATTAATGCCATCGATTTAAGTTACCAATATAACGGTGTTAATCTCGGTGAACGCAATAGAGCAATTATTGAAACCTTATATAGTTGTGGTTTGCGCGTTAGCGAATTAATTGAGTTAAAAATATCGGACATATTTTTTGAAGAAGGTTTTATAAAAGTTACTGGTAAAGGAGACAAACAACGTTTTGTCCCAATAGGTCTGAACACTCAAAAATTCATAAATATTTGGATTGCTATTAGAAACCATATTGAAGTTCAACCTCATTCTAAAGACATTCTATTTTTAAATTACAAAGGAGGAAAACTCACAAGAGCTATGATTTTTACGATTATAAAACAATTAGTAGAAAAAACAGGATTGAATAAAAACGTATCTCCACACACCTTTAGACATTCTTTCGCGACTCATTTATTAGAAAATGGTGCAGACTTAAGAGCCATTCAAATGATGCTTGGCCATGAAAGCATTACAACTACTGAAATATACATGCATGTTGATCGCTCTCATTTAAGCGAGGTTTTAAACAAGTTTCATCCAAGAAAATAATAGTATTAGTAGCAATAAGCCATTGACTATATTAACTTTAACTAAATATTTTACGTTAATTTAATAGAATCCATTAAATTTATAGTTCTATAATTCACTCAAAATTAATTGAGAATTTTAATAGTATTTTACCCTTGAAAATAATATTTAATTATCAATATATTTTGTGACAAAGCCCGGAGTTTAGTGTCTTATAACAAAATATAGCCTATGAAATTGTCTGGAATAAATCTAATCAACTACAACTCAATTAAGTATAAAAATAAAAAATCTTTAGATCATTTTAACGACGATAGAAAGCACGAAATTGCTTTAGAAATTTCCAATGTAGGGCTATGGGAATGGGATATCAAAAAAAATAAAACGTATTATTCCGAAGAATTTAAAAACATTATCAATTTTTCTGGTAATGAATTAAAAAGCACACCTCAAGCTTGGAGGGAGCGTGTTCACCCAGACGATTTTGAAGATTACACGTCTAGAATAAACGCACATTTAGTTGGGGAAGCCGAACTATATGAGCATGAATATCGGGTTTTATGTAAAGATGGGAGTTATAAATGGATATTGGCAAAAGGAAAGGTTATAGAAAAAAATACCAGTAACGAACCTACAAAAGCTATCGGAACTATTATTGATATTACGAATATAAGAAAGCGAAAGGACCTTATAACAAAGACGCTTCAGGTGATGAGCAGTGAGAATAAAAGGCTTCAAAATTTCACACACATTGTCTCTCATAATTTAAAAACACATATTGGTAACTTCAAAAATATTCTAGAATTTTATGACGACGCTAATAATGAATCTGAAAAAGAAGAACTTATTGGGCATCTGAAATCAATTTCGGAATCCTTAACAACTACTATCGTTGATTTAGATGACATAATTAGCATAAAATCTAAAGCCAATCTCAACCAGTTTAATGAACACATCAATTTACATCATTGTGTTAATAAAATAACGGAGAGTTTAACTTTAGACAGCACTAAAAACGAGGTTACAATCCATAATGCTCTAAGACAAGACGAAACTTTATTCTCCAATCGCTCTTATTTAGAAAGCGTGTTTTATAATATTATTTCAAACGGTATAAAATATGCGGATCCTAATAAAAAATCTCAAATCATTATTCAGTCCATTCACACCAAAGACACCATAAAAATTATGATTTCAGATAATGGTATTGGTATAGACACTACCAAATTTAAAGATCAATTATTCGATATGTACCAAACATTTCATGGTACAGACCGTAAAGACTCTAGAGGTATTGGTCTCTATATTACCAAAACACAAGTTGAAGCGTTAGATGGTGAAATTGAACTAGAAAGCAAACTTAACGAAGGTACAGCCTTCATTCTAACATTCAAAAAGCACAAAACATTGGTGGCAGACTAAAGCTAAGTATTGCTTTTTCAGTCGAAATCTTTAATACATAAATTTGCTGGTATTACGCTCGTAATTGTGAATCAATAGAGTCATTTTTATCTTCCATAAAACATCAATTTGTTGCTGTAGATAATTAAAAAAAAGGCATAAAAAAATCCGGTATAAACCGGATTTTTTTATTATTCTATAATTCTTACTATTTAGCAATATTCACTGCTCTAGTTTCTCTAATAACAGTCACTTTCACCTGTCCTGGGTAGGTCATATCGGTTTGTATCTTTTGTGAAATCTCAAACGATAAACCTGCGGCTTTCTCATCCGTTACTTTTTCGCTTTCTACTATAACTCGCAATTCTCTACCAGCTTGTATCGCGTAGGCTTTCTTTACACCTGTAAACCCAAAGGCTACATCTTCTAAATCTTTTAATCGTTGTATATATGAATCTAATACCTGACGTCTTGCTCCTGGTCTAGCACCTGAAATCGCATCACATACTTGAATAATTGGAGCTAATAATGTCGTCATCTCTATTTCATCGTGGTGTGCTCCAATAGCATTACAAACTTCTGGTTTTTCACCATGCTTTTCTGCCCATTGCATTCCCAAGATCGCGTGAGGAGTTTCTACATCAGTTTCAGAAGATGGTACTTTTCCAATATCATGTAATAAACCAGCACGTTTCGCTAATTTTGGATTTAAGCCTAATTCGGCAGCCATTACACCACAAAGTTTAGCAACTTCACGCGAGTGTTGTAATAAGTTTTGTCCGTAAGACGAACGGTATTTCATACGACCTACCATTTTTATTAATTCTGGATGCAATCCATGAATTCCTAAATCGATAACCGTACGTTTACCGACTTCAATGATTTCTTGTTCAATTTGTTTTTCGGTTTTCTTAACGATCTCTTCAATTCGTGCCGGATGTATTCTACCATCCGTTACTAATTTGTGTAATGATAAACGTGCAATTTCACGTCTAACAGAGTCAAAACAAGATAAGATAATCGCCTCTGGAGTATCATCTACAATAATCTCAACTCCGGTAGCAGCTTCAATGGCTCTAATATTTCGGCCTTCTCTACCGATAATTCGACCTTTAACATCATCAGATTCGATATTAAATACAGACACACAGTTATCGACTGCCTCTTCTGTTCCAATACGCTGAATGGTGTTAATAATAATCTTCTTAGCTTCTTGTTGTGCCGTTAACTTCGCTTCTTCTACATGATTTTGTATAAAAGCCATCGCATCTGTTTTGGCTTCTTCTTTAAGCGATTCTACCAATTGACTTTTCGCCTCTTCTGCTGATAACGACGAAATAACTTCTAATTGTTTCACCTGATTCTTGTGCGCTTTTTCAATTTCCTCTTGTTTTTTATCAAGGAATTCGAGTCTAAAATCGTAATCTTTAGTTTTAGCTTCTAAAGATTGATTAAGCTTTTTAGACTTACTAAGTTCATTAGAAACATGAGATTCTTTATCTCTAATGCGCTTTTCAGCTTCCGCCATTTTTTTATCGCGAGATAAAATCACTTTTTCATGTTCTGATTTTAACTCAATAAATTTTTCTTTAGCCTGAAGTATTTTATCTTTTTTTATCGATTCCCCATCTGCTTTAGCTTGTTTTAAAATAGATTTCGATTCGATTTCTGCACTAGCAATTAGTTTTGAAGCCTTTCCTTTTTCTAAAGCTTTAGCGATTATATATCCTAGTATTACTCCTACTATTACTCCTCCAACAATATATAAAATTGTGTTAGTGTCCATGTTTGTTATTTAGTTTTAGTGTATAAAAAAAGCCTACATCAGTTATCGGTTTTGTATAAACTCCTTAAAACAAGTTTAGGGCTAACAAGCTGATCAAAAATCTGTCTAAGATACTGAAACAAGTTCAGCACTAACAGCACGATTTTACAACTTAAACTCACCCTTTTTAAAGAATTGATCGTTGAGTTTATCAAAAAATGTAACTAATGTAGGCAGTAACCTTAATTATTTTAAAGAACGTACGAGTTAAATATGCTGGTTTAAAAGTTCATTTAAAGCGACTAGCTTTTCCTGTACTTCATCATTCACATACTCTTTATCTATTGACTTTTGCTCTACTTGAGCTGCAAATTGTAAAGCGCACATCGCTAATACATCTTGCTTATCTCTTACAGAGTAATTCTGCTCAAATTGTCCAATCATAGCCTCAATTTTTTTTGTGGCTTTTCGTAAACCTTCTTCCTGACTCGGATTTATCGTTAACGGATAAACTCTATTAGCAATAGAAAGTTTAATTTTTAATTGTTCTGACATTATAATCTAAATTTACATTATTATTCTGATAATTGCCCAATACAATGGTCAATATCTCTAATAAGTGCATTTATTTTGAGTTTCGTTTCTCGTTTATTTTCGTCACTACCAAGCATTGAATTCGCCATTTTGAGTGTATCATGTTTTTCTACCCAAGTAGAAATTTCATCTTGCTGCTCTAAAAGTCTTTGTTGCTGTTGTTCTAATTGTTCTGAGAGTTTAGCGTTGGTTTGTTTTAAAACCTCCTGCTTATGTAAAATCTTACTGATTTTATTCTCAAGTGCATCAACAATGTCTTCTATTTTACTCATTAAAGCAATTCAATACTATTGAAACAAAGTTAACATACCTAATGAAAAAATACAATTGTTTTACATTTATTTTTTAATATTATAAGTTCAAGTGATTTAAAGCGTTAATAAAAATAATACGATTTTATAATTTGCAAATCGTTCTCAAATTGATATTTTCGCTATAATAGTTGATTTTATGAAACATTTTTTTCTCTTTTTTCTAATATCGTGTTCTATTTATGGGCAATCAGAATACCCTCAAGATTATTTTAGAAATCCTTTAGATATTTCCATAGTACTTGCTGGTACGTTTGGCGAATTACGCTCTACCCATTTTCATGGTGGATTGGATATTAAAACACAACAAAGGCAAGGCTTAAAGGTCTATGCTGCTGCTGCAGGTTACATCAGTAGAATTAAAATTTCTCATTTTGGCTACGGAAAAGCCATTTACATTACGCATCCCAACGGTTACACGACGGTTTATGGGCATCTTCAGAAATTCTCTAAACGTTTAGAAGCTTATATTAAGCAATGCCAATACGATAAAGAAAGTTTTGAAGTCGAGGTCTTTCCTCATTCTGAAGAATTACTTATTCAACCAGACGAAGTGATTGCGTTCTCTGGAAATACCGGTAGCTCTGGTGGACCACATTTACATTTTGAAATAAGAGACAACCAAGAACGACCGATGAATCCATTGCTTTTTGGTATGGAGGTTAAAGACTCTAAACGTCCCTATGTTTCAGGTGTTTTCGCTTATCCTAAAGATGAAAATGCAACCATTAATGGTAAAAACGAGCGCGTTCCTTTGCGATTAATCCCTCAAAAAACTGGAGATTATGCTGTCGAAGAAATTACAGCCTACGGTAATGTCGGTTTTGGTGTCATTTCTTTTGATAAACAAGATTTAGCTCCAAATAATAATGGTGTGAGCAATATTCAAACATTTTTTAATGGGAATAAAAGCTTAGAAATCGATTTTAAACGCATTAGTTTTGATGAAACTAGACACATAAAAAGACTATTAGATTACGAGTATTTTATTAGCAAGAAAGCGAAAATCCAAAAACTTTTTATTGAGAAAAATAATCCTTTAAGCATTTATAAAGATGCTTATGATAATGGTTATGTGGCCATAAAAGATAGTACCTCTTCTGTTTATAAAATGAGAATACGAGATTATCATGAAAATGAGTCTTGGGTAGTTATACCTATACATGGAAAATTTGAAACCATTACGAAAGATAGCCTAATGGATGTTTCTACAAAATCATTCGTTAGTAGTGACAAAACCACAACATTGAGCTCAGGGAATTTCACAGTAGACTTTTATCAAAACACTTTGTATGATGATGCTTATATAGATTTCAAAGTAGGTTCTGACACGCTTTTTTTAGGTGATGACAACATAGCCATGCAGAAAAACTTCTATATTAATTACGACTTAAGCAACTATAAAGCTGAGCATCAAGACAAACTTTATGTTGCTAGATATTATGGAAATTATTGGAAACCTTATTATGTATCGACTTCTCGTAAAGGTGATATCTTAACAGCCAAAACCAAAGCTTTAGGAACTTATGCGTTATCTACTGATACAGAACCACCAACGATAACTCCAACGAACTTCCATGATAAAAAATGGATTAGCAATTATCGTTATCTAAAACTTAAGGTTGATGATAAATTAACAGGGATCAGTAAGTATAGAGCTACAGTTAATGGCAAGTGGATTTTAATGGAGTACGATTATAAAACGAAAACTTTAATACACGATTTTAACGATAACATCGTTAAAGATACCAAGAACGAATTAAAAATAATTGTAACAGATAATGTGGGAAATAGTTCTACATTTGAAGCAACGTTTTTTAGAAAATAGATAAACAAGTATTTAAACCGCTTGCACTTTTAGAATTAAAGAACACAAACGCTTATAGTTGCGCTCAAATATTAAGCATTGAAATTAACTTTTAGGTAGTAATGAAACTGAATTCTAAAAATAAAATTTCAACCTAACTAAGAAAAAATATACCATTTGAAACGCTTACATTTTATCCTCATTTTTAGCTTGCTTATTGGTGGGCTTTCTTTTGCTCAATCCGCTATTATTAGAGGTGTCATTTTAGACGAAGGCAATTTCCCTATTGAAGGAGTCAATATCACCACAAGTACAGGCGAAGGTACAGCGACCAACAGCAACGGGTTTTACGAACTCAAAATCCCTTATGGAGAAGAAGTCACAGTAATATTTACACACGTTTCTCATAAGCGTGTAGAACAAAAATTTGTCCTTAAAAACGGCCAGGAAATAGAATACAACCCAGTAATGCTTATTGAAGTTGAACAAATTGCAACCGTTGTTATTAATACCAACACCAGACAATCGGTGGACGGAGTAACTTCTATTTCACCGCAAATGATACGGACTATTAAAGGTGCACAACCGGGCGTAGAAAACATTTTGAAAACCCTACCGGGAGTTAATATTTCTAATGAATTAAGTACACAATATTCCGTTAGAGGTGGAAATTTTGACGAAAACTTAGTCTATGTTAACGAAATTGAAGTGTATAGACCGTTTTTAATTCGTTCGGGTAATCAAGAAGGTTTAAGTTTTGTGAATACCGATATGGTTCATAATGTCGATTTTTCAGCTGGTGGCTTTCAAGCGAAATATGGAGATAAATTATCGTCGGTTTTAGATATCACTTATAGAAATCCTGTTGATTTTGGAATACGTGCTGATTTAAGTTTACTTGGAGGAAGTCTTACTGTCGAAACGGTTTCAAAAGATGGTAAATTTTCAGGAATTGCAGGAGTACGATATAGAGACAACAGTTTATTATTGAATAGTCTTGAAACGGATGGTAATGTAGAACCTGTTTTTGCAGATGCACAAACCTATTTAACCTATCGCTTTTCGAGTAAATTTCATTTAAACTTTTTAGGAAATATTTCTTCAAACAAATACAATTTTCAACCCGAAAACAGACAAACTAACTTTGGTACTATAGATGATCCTGTTGCGCTTTTAGTGTATTATGATGGGCAAGAAAAAGACCAATACCAAACCTACTTTGGTGCGTTTAAAGCCAATTATTTTGCTACGGATGACTTAACGCTTAAACTTGTTGCTTCTGCATATCACACCACCGAACAAGAATATTTCGACATTTTAGCACAATACCGTTTAGGTGAAGTGAACACCAATATTGGAGACGAAAATTTAGGAGAAGTAGAATTTAGTGAAGGAATCGGTTCTCAATTAACACATGCTCGGAACGATTTAGATGCATTCATTATTAACGCTGAGCACAGAGGCGATTATAAAATTGATGAGGAAAGTACTGTAGAATGGTCTGTTAAATACACTCACGAAGATATTAGAGATCGCTTAGTTGAATATGAAGTTATAGATTCTGCAGGTTTTTCAATTAGACCTCCTCTTTTAAGTCAAACTAATCCTCAGCCGTACGCTCCTTTTTCTGGACCATTAGCGGCATATGAAAATACGAGAGCGACCAATCGTGTACAAATAAATAGACTTCAAGCTTTTGCCCAATACAGTAAACGTACAGATTGGAACGGCAGTGAGGTATTTTATAACGCAGGATTAAGATCACATACTTGGACCGTTGGTGGAGATGGTATTTCAGATAGTAAAACACAAACTGTAATTAGTCCAAGAGCGCAATTTGCTATTAAGCCTAATTGGGAAAAAGATATGTTATTTAGAGTGGCTACTGGTTTATATTACCAACCTCCATTTTATAGAGAATTAAGAGATTCAGAAGGCGTTGTTCAGCCAGATGTAAAAGCACAACAATCCTTTCATATCGTTTTAGGTAATGAATATAGTTTTGAAATCTGGGATCGTCCATTCAAATTAGTGACTGAAGCTTATTATAAAGGGATGACTGATGTAAACCCTTATACAATAGAAAACGTAAGAATTCGATACAGTGCTGACAATAATGCTAAAGCCTATGCTTACGGCCTAGATTTAAGACTAAACGGTGAATTTGTCCCTGGCACAGAATCTTGGTTTAGTTTCGGCTATTTAAAAACCGAAGAAAATATAGATGACCGTGGTTATATTGCGAGACCAACCGATCAGCGTTTAAAATTTGGTGCATTATTTCAAGATTATGTGCCTAATATGCCAGATTTAAAAATGTATTTAAACCTGGTTTACAATACTGGTGTTCCTGGTGGTTCACCAAGTTACGCCGATCCTTATAATTACCAATTGCGATTGCGTGATTATAGACGTGCCGATTTAGGAATTTCATACCAACTTGTTAATCCTGAAAAAACATACAATTCTAAATGGAAAACGTCCTTTAAAGAACTTGCTATTGGTTTTGAGATCTATAATATGTTTAACAACCAAAACTCTATTACCAATACTTGGGTTAGAGATGTGTATAGCAAGCAACAATATGCAATTCCTAATTATTTAACACCACGTGTATTTAATGTAAGATTGTCTGCACGTTTTTAGATTATTGTCTTGTTTAGAATGAAATGAGTGTGTTTTTGGATGAATTCAGCAAGAAAACATTATTATAAATAACTAATTTTGAGCAGCTAAATTATTTTGAGTAACTTACCCTGAATACTTTAGTTCAAAATTTAAGACTTATGAAACTCCTTCTCTCTTCATTACTACTAATTTGTTGTAGTATTTCATTCGCGCAACTTAGTGTTCAAAATGACGCTTATGTCTTTGTAAAAAACCAATATGTCTATGTTACAGACGATGTTAATATTGATGATGCTGATTCTAAAATATATCTAAGAGAGGAAGCTCAGCTTCTTCAAGGTAATGGAACCACTGGTAATTCTGGTCTTGGTCAATTGAGTGTCTATCAAACAGGAACAGTAAACCAATGGAGTTATAATTATTGGTGTTCGCCTGTTGGTAATAATTCAGCCGCTTTTGGAAATGAAGATGCACGCGTTAATTTAATTGATGATGCTACAGGATTAACATCTAGCGTAGATGCATTATTTGCAGGAGGTTACGACGGCAGTGCTAGTCCATTATCGATAGCTCAACGTTGGTTATGGACATATCAAATATCAGATCAATACCTCGATTGGGTTTTTGTTGGAGCTACAGGAAATATTAAACCTGGACTTGGCTTTACCATGAAAGGAAATGGAACGGGTTCAACAGGTAGCCAATTGTATGACTTTAGAGGCAAGCCAAACAATGGTACTATTACAAATGATGTTGCTAATGGCTTAAACACTTTAATTGGTAATCCGTATCCAAGTGCTATGGATTCCGCTGCGTTTATTCATGATCCAGCCAACCAAGCATCTATTAATGGTACACTACAATATTGGGAACAAGATGGTAATGTAGCCTCTCATGTCTTACAAGATTATATTGGTGGGTACTCTTTATTTACAATAGATGAATTTGGTGGAATTATCACTAACACTCCTGCTGTTTTCTTTACATACGATGAACAAGACAACGTATTTTCTTTACCTCCTGGACCTGGAGGCTCAGGATCAAAACAAGCGGTACGCTACATACCCGTTGGGCAAGGCTTTATGGTTGAAGGTATCGCTGGCACACCAGAAGCACCAGCTGCAGTGTACACTAGGAATTCACATCGTGCGTTTGCAAAAGAATCTGATGGTGATAGTTACTTTTTTAGGAGTACTACAAACGATTCTAATACTTCTGAAACGAATGAACCAATAGGCATACAATACCAAGATAATGGACTTCCTATAATACCAGAAGATTATAAACGCTTTAGAATTAATGTCGACTTTAGTGATGACGCATCTCAATACACAAGACAATTGGTTTTAAATTTTCATGATTCTGCGACCCCCGGATTTGATTATGGTTTAGAACTCATACGTTCAGAAAGCTACAGTTCAGATGCCTATTTCTCTTTAGATGAAAAAGTATATTCTGGACAAGCATTTGCTTTTGAAGACGCTCTCGGTATTCCAATTACTATTGATATTGAACAACAACAGCCCTTACGCTTTAGAATATTTGACATTCAGAATTTCGGTGAAACACAAGGCATTTATATTCATGATAATGTCAATGATTCCTATACTAATTTAAGAAACTTAGATTATGAATTAAATATTGAGCCAGGAAGCTACACGGATCGTTTTGAAATCGTATTTACAACAGAAAGTACTTTAGGCATTTATGAATTCGATGATACATCGTTAAATATTTTTCAGGACAATGGCAAACATCAACTGACGGTACAAAATCCAAATAGCTTAGATATTAAAACTATTGAGATTTTTGATGTTTCTGGTAAACGTATATTTCAATCTAATGTTGATACTATTGAGAGCGAGTACGAGATCTCTACGTTGCAATTAAGTGATGGTGTTTATGTTGTAAATGTTTCAACTCAAACAAACACAAAATCAAAGTCTCAAAAAGTAATTATTAAGAACTAACTCCAATTACAAATTCCTTTAAAACACTAACGACATAGTCCAATTCTTCTTTGGTATTATACATACTAAACGAAAAACGAACTGATGGCTGTTTTAGTTTATCTAAACTTAAAAAAGCAGATAACACATGAGATAGCTGACTACTTCCACTTTGGCAAGCACTACCTCTAGAGCATGCAATCCCTTTTAAATCGAGTTGAAATTGTAACATTGGTGCTTTTGCTGGTGCAATTGGCAAGCAGACATTAACCAATGTATAGGTGCTGTTTATCGCATCTTCACATCCACCATTAAAACTCGCATGAGATAAATGTGTTTTTATTTGCTGAATGAAATAATCTTTTAATTCGGAAACGTAGGTCTTATCATCATCTAGATTAGCGTACGCTAGCTTCAAAGCTTCATCCATTCCTACAATATTATGTATAGCTTCTGTTCCCGCTCTATAACCGCGTTCTTGTTCCCCTCCAAAAATCAACGGTTTTAAACCCGATTCTTTTCGTATAAAACAAAACCCAACACCTTTTGGTCCATGAAACTTATGGGCACTTGCTGCCATAAAATCTATAGGAATTTCCTTTAAATTGATGTTGTAATGTCCAACAGACTGCACCATATCAGAATGAAACATTGCATTATAGGCTTTACATAGATGAGCTACTTTTTTAATATCCAAAATATTACCTACTTCGTTATTAATATGCATTAGGCTTACTAGCGGATGGTTGGCAGATTGTAGTAATTCTTCTAAATGGGAGTAATTTATTAAACCACACTCATCTAAATCGACATACTGGATCGTTACATTGTACTCCTTTGCTAGCTGTTCAACGGTATGTAAAACCGCATGATGTTCAATTTTAGAGGTAATGATTTCTGTAACGCCTAAATCTCTAACAGCACTTCGTAATGCTAAGTTATCAGCTTCTGTACCACCAGAGGTAAACACTATTTCTGAGGCCGAAACATTAAAGTGAGCCGCTATATTTTTTCTACATTGTTCTAACAACGCCTTAGATGCACGTCCGAAACTGTGAGTAGAAGACGCATTTCCGTAACTTTCTTTAAGCACCTGAGTCATACGATCAATAACTTCGGGTCGTAAAGCTGTAGTTGCTGCGTTATCTAAATATACTGAATTCATAGGTGTAAATGTAGTCTTGTTTTTTGTACTTATGCATTGCGCTATCATCTTTTCCATAA
This sequence comes from Winogradskyella psychrotolerans, assembly GCF_018860545.1. GTDB lineage: Bacteria > Bacteroidota > Bacteroidia > Flavobacteriales > Flavobacteriaceae > Winogradskyella > Winogradskyella psychrotolerans_A. The sequence continues at coordinate 68,111 of NZ_JAHKPN010000010.1, forward strand.
ATGAAAACATTTTGAACATGCACTTTTCTAGGTGCAAAAATATCCTAAATAAAATTATTTAGATAATGGAGCGTTATAATTTTACAAATCCGTTATTTTTGTTAAAAATTGTATCTATGATCCGTCGTTTTTTAATTCTCTTTTGTTTTGCTTTTTTAACCACCTGTGATGATGGTGATATCTTAACTGTAGATTTAGATTTTGATGAAGATTTAGACTATTGTGAGAATTTTGAAGAATATCATCTTGTTTATGATACACGTGAGGACCCGAATGAAGCCCTTATTTTAATTTTCCCTAAGTCCACTACAAATGATGCTTTATTTACATCTGCAACTACTGTAGATGTTCCTGAAGAATTAACAATTGACGAAGATGACGTGCGTTTTATTTATAGAACGTATAATAGAGAGTTAGATGAAGACGATATGTGTGCTATAATTACTCCGTATGATTTAACGATAATTGATGATTACGAAGCTGGCTCTGGAGATGTCTACATCACCTCTACTATCGTAGATGACGATAATGATGGAGTGCCAAGTATTTCAGAATATGGTCCTGGAGGTATTGACGATCCTCAAGACACAGATAACGATGGCATACCCGATTATTTAGATATCGATGATGATGGAGATAATGTATTAACAGAAAATGAACTTGACGAATTGGATGAAGACGGAGATGATGATCCTTTAACGAATCCTTTAAATACTGATGCAAACCATCCAACAAACAGTGATGATCTTCCTGATTATTTAGATCCCGATGATGATGGAGATTTAATTCCTACACGCTTAGAAGATGCCAATGGCGAAAATGGCCCTAATGATGACCGTGTTACTGTTAATGGTGTATTGGTACTTTTATATCTCAACTCCGCAGAAGATACCGCATATGAATTTGATGATTACGATGCGTTTGAGAATGCATACACAAGGACGGTAACCACCAATTTTATAATTAAAGATACTGATTTAACGATTTTTAGATCAACAGAAATTGATTTTGGGACATTAACCACTACCATAACGGACTTTGATCCTGATGACTATTAAAGTTATTAAGGTTCTACATTTTGAAGTATTCTAACCTCAGTGGCACCTAAACCATAGGTTTTATAATCGGCATCATAGAATGTTACATTATTGTAACGACTAAAAAGCGTTTCTAATTCTTGTCGTAATACTCCTTCGCCTACTCCATGTATAAATACAATTTTAGGTATACGTTTACGCATAGCAAATTCTAATTGTCCTCTTGCCGTATCCATTTGAAGATTTAGCATATCATAATTAGACATGCCTTTAGACGATTTTGTTAAATGGTGTATATGCAAATCGACTTCAAATTTTGGAGCGTGACGTTCTTTTGGTTTTACTGTTGGTGCCGATTTTCGTTTTTTGCTTTGCTTCTCTCGTTTTACAGCTTCAAAATCGGTATTGTAAACAGCACTTTCTAAACTATTTCCAGAAGCCGTTAACATCAATTCATTGGCTTCAAATTGAAAATCGAAACCATGAACATCTTCAACCGTAATTGTGGTTTCAGAAATTTTTGTTACAATTCCAGAAATGGCATCATCAATAGTTTCAACCGTATCACCAACTTTAAACTTCATCTTCTTTCTCTGTTTTTATAAAAGATTCTTCTTCTTTATCAAATTTGCTCGGTATATTTCTAGACGTTCTATAAATACCAAACACAAGCAACATAATACCACCGATTAAAATATACGTATTTTGCTCTTCCTGTGCTTGCGCATAAAAAGCGATGACACCACCAACAACAATACAAATAAAATTTATGAGTCTAGATATATCCATTATTCAATAATTAAAACAAATACAAAAATAAGGTTTAGAAAAATAGTAAAAGCAATTACCATAGTTTTTAGCAAATTGTTAATTTAGCAAAATGCTAATACTTATAGAAGGACTTGATGATTATATGCTTCCCTGTTTATGGAAGCAAACGTTTAATATAGATTGCATGGGTTGTGGTATGCAGCGCTCAATTTCTCTAATTTTAAAAGGTGATTTAGTTGGAGCATTTTTTATGTATCCTGCTATATATTCGCTTATTTTAATGTTTTCCTTCCTTTTATTGCATCTTAAATTCCAATTTAAAAAAGGTCATAAAATAATTTTAGGGCTTTTTATATTAAATATTAGTATTATTGTAATAAGTTTTATCATAAAAACCTTTTTAATCAACTAAAATAACTAACACAATGGAAAAACAACAAATCCCTAATGGAACCTTAGTACTAGTCATGGGAATCTTATCAATTATCGGTTGCTGTTGTTACGGTGTTCCTGGATTAATATTCGGAATCGTAGCAATTATACTTGGTGGTAAAGCCACAAAAGTATACATGGAAGCCCCTGAAAATTATTCAGGTTTTGGAAATGTAAAAGCTGGTAAAATAATGGGAATTATAGGTGTAGTACTTAGTGTATTGATGGTTGCTTATATCCTTTGGATTATTTCTTATTTTGGATGGGAGACTTTGCAAAACCAAGAATTAATGCAAGAAAAAATGCAAGAAATGATGGCACAATAGTCCTATCTTTTATAAATAAAAAAGCGATTTTCAATTAAGAAAATCGCTTTTTTTATGAGATATAAATTCTGTTATTCAAATTCTTTTAAGGTCTTTGTAATAATAGACACACAATCTAATAATTGGTCTTTAGTCATTACTAAAGGTGGTGCAAAACGAATAATATTTCCGTGTGTAGGCTTGGCTAACAAACCGTTGTCTCTTAATCTTAAACAGATATTCCAAGCGGTATCACTATCTTCAGAATCGTTGATTAAAATGGCATTTAACAACCCTTTTCCTCTTACTGAATTTACAATCGGACTCGTTTCAATAAATTTAGATAATTCTGATCTAAATAGTTGCCCTAATACTTCTGCATTTTTTGCTAAGTCCTCCTTTCTTACCACCTCTAGAGCCGCTATAGCTACGGCAGCTGCAATTGGATTTCCTCCAAAAGTACTTCCGTGATTTCCTGGTTGAATAACATTCATAATGGCATTATCAGCTAAGACAGCAGACACAGGATATGCGCCACCACTTAATGCTTTCCCCAAGATTAAGATATCTGGTTTTACGTTTTCATGATCTACAGCGAGCATCTTACCTGTTCTTGCAATTCCGGTTTGTACTTCATCAGCAATGAATAATACATTGTATTTTTCACACAAAGCTTTCGCTTTTGACAAATACCCTTCTGTTGGCACATAAACTCCGGCTTCACCCTGAATTGGTTCTACCAAAAAGCCAGCAACATTCTTATTATTACTAAGAGTTTGTTCTAAAGCTTCTAAATTATCATAATCTATTTTTATAAAACCATTAGTATAAGGTCCAAAGTTTTTACGTGCTACAGGATCGTTGCTAAATGAAATAATTGTTGTTGTTCTTCCGTGAAAGTTATTTTCACATACTATGATTTCGGCTTCGTTTTCATCGATACCTTTAACCTCATAAGCCCATTTTCTACAGATTTTTAAAGCCGTTTCTACAGCTTCTGCCCCTGTATTCATTGGTAAAAGCTTATCGAAATTAAATAATTCTGAAGCATATCGCTCATACTTCCCAAGCATATCGTTATAAAATGCTCTAGATGTTAAAGTTAACGTTTGTGCCTGAACAGTCATCGCTGCAACAATTTCAGGATGACAATGCCCTTGATTTACCGCAGAGTATGCCGAAAGGAAATCATAATATTTCTTACCTTCTACATCCCAAACATATACACCTTCTCCTCTACTCAATACTACTGGTAGTGGATGGTAATTGTGCGCACCATATTTGTTTTCTAAATCTATCGCTTGTTGCGATGTTAATTGGTCTAAAACAGCCATAATAAGTTAAATTATAAATGAATAAAATATCCATTCCTTATCTACCTTTATCCTTTCAGACGTTACTCACAGATACATTAGAGAAGATGTGATGTCCAAAAATTCAGCGTGGGAAAGAAATCATCCCTTGAAGTCCGCAAATTACAAATAATCCTTCCGATTTAAAACTTAGTAGGTCATTTTTATAAGCTAATGGAGCTTATCTTCTTGATAATAATCACGTTTTTTTTGTTTAAAAAGAGATTTTTACTATATTACTAAAGCTATTAATTAACTAACTTCAAAAAATCAATTGGTACACCTAGTAAAAAAAGGTTCTACTAAAGGTACAATTTTGTGTATTCATGGGAACTCCTCTTCCCCTGAAATATTCCAAAGCCTTTTAACCGATCAAATAATTCATCAAACTATTATCGCTGTTGAATTGTTAGGACACTCAGTAGAGCATCAAGACTGTAATATTGAGCTGTTTTCAACGAAAAATCAATGTAAGGTACTCAGCACATATATAAATACAATTGATGACGATATTTTTTTATTAGGTAACTCTTTAGGTGGCCATCTAGCTATTGAAATAGCAAAAGATATAAAACGGCTAAAAGGTTTAATGATATTTGGTACTCCCCCCGTTACAAATCCAATTAATTTTGAGGAGGCTTTTAATGTTGTACCAGCACTTAACACCTACTTAACTGAAAACCCCACAGAAACAGACATAGAAACTGCAGCAAAAGTTGCTGTTTATAAGACCGAAGTTGCTCCGTCCGTATCTCGTTATTTTAAAATAGCAAATCCTTTAGTAAGAACTGCTTTAGCAATAGATATCACTAAAAACAACTGGTCAAACCAAAAAGATATCTTTTTAAATCTTCAAGTTCCGAAATATATTGTGGCAGGAAATCAAGACCCAACAGTGAGCATAGATTACCTTAAAACAATTGAAGTGCTAGCTGATAATTGCGAATTACTTTTCATAAATAATTGTGGGCATTACCCAACTTTAGAACAACCTAATGCCTTTATAGAACTTTTGAAAACGGCGTCCTTAAAAGTTTTTGACTTATGAAATTACACACAGAAAAAGAACATTTAATACATAACCAGCATTTTGCTTTCCGCTTGCGAAATTTATATTTAAATGATTATCTCAAATTTTGTCAATTAGCCGATTACATTCCTACAGCCATACATATAAATAGAAAAGACAATTTTGATATCACTTATGCAAATCATAAACTCATAAATAGAGGCCAAGAATTAGAAAACCTTGTAGAAAAAGGAACGACTTATCTTAAAGAAATATCTTGCCCCTTATTAATGCAAAACGCTATTAATAAAGCTAATATTTTTAAACTCATAGATGACAGGCAAGCGACATGCACTTATACACAACACCTTAAAGTCAATAATAAAATGACTTATTTTTACACCAATAAATTGCACCTTAATGATAACCTCTATTTTAATGCATCAAACTTTTTAGATGAAATAGCTGGAATAAATAACCTAGTTTCGTCAATATTTTCTTCATTACGAAACAATCAAACGTGTTGGCTTCAATTTCAATCGTTAACTAAACAAGAAAAAAACATTATCAAACTAATAGCACAAGGCAATAGTAACCAGATGATTGCCGATCTCAATTTCATATCATTACACACTGTAAAATCACATAGAAAGAATATTTATCGAAAATTAAACATAAATAGCGTAACCGAATTGGTAAAGTTTAGTTTTGCCATGGATTTATTATAACACGGTTCTCCACTAAAAATGAAAACATAAATTCTTAAAGTCGACCAAACTAAATCTTCCAATGCGACTAAACTTTTAACTTATTGTAATTCTTTTTCATTTTAATAATAGAGTAGTTCGGAATGACTATTTATGGCTCCATACTTTATAGATAAAAGCATTACATAAATCTTAAAACTCTTTTTAAAGTTTATCTAAATTATAGAGTTCAAATTCAGCCGAACTATTTATAAATTACGACTATCTTTGCACCCAAATTCTTATAAGAAATGCCAAAAAGAGAACGGAATAAATTTGTAAAACGCGGACAAATCTTAGACATCTTAATTGAAGATTACGCCTTTGGCGGTAAAGGTATTGGTCGCATTAGAAATGAGCATGGTGAATTTGTAGTTTTTGTTCCTAATACATTACCTGGACAATTGGTAAAAACTCAGATTAAAAAAACCAGTAAAAAGTATGCAGAAGGGAAACTTTTTGAGGTTTTAAAACCATCTGAAGACGAAATTGATATGCCATATCAAAGTATTCCTGGCGCTCCTTATATCAACTTACCGATTGAAAAACAGCACACCTATAAAAAACAAAGTACCTTAGAGTTATTTAAACGCATTGGTAAAGTTGCTGATATCGAAGATAAATTTGATGAATTTGTAACCTCACCAAACACCTTTCATTATAGAAATAAAATGGAATATGGCTTTTCTGCTATTGGCTATAATCACGACTTAAAAACAGATGTAGACGAATTTACACTCGGTTTTAAAAAGCGTGGCACATGGTGGTGTGGAGATGATCTTAAAAAAGATTCCGGTTTATTTGATGCGGAATTTGAAAACCGCTTAAAAGATATCAAAGCCTATTGTGTAGACACTGGATTGGCTCCTTGGCATCCTCCAAAACGCGAAGGCTTTTTTAGATATTTTGTGGTGAGAAAATCTTTCAAAACCAATCAGTTACTATTTAACTTAGTTACCACCTCTTACGACTTACCTCATTTTGACTTAGAAAAATTTGCTAACTATTTAGTTGAATTATTTGGAGATAGGGTCGCTGGTCTATTGCATACTATAAACGATGAAACTGGAGATAGAACTATTGCAACCACTGGCAGTATTTCATTAGTGAATGGCGACGATAAAATTGTTGAAGAACTATTGGGTTTAAATTTTGAAATTAGCATGAAAAGCTTCTTTCAAACCAATCCAAAATGTGCAGAGAAATTGTATTCTAAAGTTGTGGATTATGCTTTAGAAAATAAAGAAGCTGTAGACAACACTGTGGTTTTAGATTTATTCTGTGGTACAGGAACCATTGGTCAAATTATAGCTAACAAATCTGAAAACACTAAAATTGTTGGTGTAGATATCGTTGCAGCAGCCATTAAAGATGCTAAAGAAAATGCGAAACGAAATAAGATACAAGGCCTCAAATTCTATGCTGCAGATGTTGGTAAATTTCTTACAGAACATCCGGAATACGCCAATAAAATCAGAACCATTATTTTAGATCCGGCAAGAGCAGGTATTGCACCAAAAACTCTTAAAAAAATAATAAACCTCAATGCCGAACGTTTGGTTTATGTATCTTGTAATCCGGCAACTCAAGCAAGAGATACAGAACAATTGATGGAAGCAGGCTATAGTATTAAAAAGTTGAGTTTAGTCGATCAATTTCCACACACTGCACATATTGAAACTGTGGTGTTATTTGAAAAAAACTAAAAACTAACTTAAACTTTTTAATTTTAAAGTTGTACTAATCACTGAATACTGAAATTAATAAATTTGAAACGACTACTAATTTTTATAAGTTTTATCACCTTAGCTATCATTAACTTTAACTGCGAGCGAGATGATATTTGCGCAGCAACCACGCAAACAACTCCGCGGCTAATTGTAGGCTTCTATGATGCTACTGACACAGATGAATTATTAAATGTATCTAGAATTACTGTTTACGGAGATGGTTTATTTACCGATGAAGATGGCGTTACCACAGAGCCCATTGAAGAATCTGACCTCATCATTATAGATTATGACGATGAAGACTCCTATGTTTTTAACATAAATAGTAACACCATTGCTTTACCTCTTATTGTAGGCGGTGAAGGAGAACTTTTAACAACGAGATTTGTCTTAGAAAAAGATACTGACCTTAGATTAGATGATGATGATGATACCTCATCAAATATTGATATTATAGAGATTTCGTACAATACAGAATTTGTTTATGTTTCTAGAGCCTGTGGTTACAAAAGTAACTTTAATAGTTTAGGTGTTGCAAGAATTACAGATGATGATCAGTGGATTACCAATATAGAAATTGAAGAAACGACCCAAGAAAGTATAGCAAATGAAAACACAACACATGTACGTATCTATCACTAGAACGGTAATATTATTGCTGTTAGTTTCTACAATGGCTTTCGCGCAAGAAAAGAAAAAAACAGTCAACGACACTTTAGTTTTTAAAGAAAAATATGGACTAAGGCTTGGAGCTGATATAAGTAAACTTGCGCGTACTTTCTTTTCTGACGACTACACTGGTTTTGAAATTATGGGCGATTATCGACTTACCAAACGCATCTATATTGCTGGTGAACTCGGAAACGAAGAACGTATTCTTGAAAATGAAGTTTTAAACAATACAACAAAAGGAAGTTATTTTAAGGCTGGAATTGATATGAATTTTTACCAAAACTGGCTAGATATGGAAAACATGATTTATGGAGGCTTGCGTATTGGAGCAAGTACTTTTAGTCAAACCCTAAATAATTACACTATTTACGATACCTATAATCAATATTGGGATGGACGCTATACCGTTGAAGAGGGTAAAGAATTTGATGGGTTGACCGCTTTATGGACAGAATTAATTATAGGATTAAAAGCCGAAATTTTTAATAATTTCTTTGCAGGATTTAATGTTCAACTTAAAGTATTAATTTCTGATAAAGAAATTAATAATTACGAAAATCTTTATATACCTGGCTATAATAGAACGTATGACAGTAGCAGATTTGGTGGAGGTTTTGGATTTAATTTCTCGTATTTAGTTCCAATTTTTAAGAAAGACAAAATTGTAATTCAAGAAAAAGAAGTTGAGGAATAGTTGATGATTCTTAAAAAAATGATTTTTACTCCATAAACAATTCAACAAAAGTTCTTATCTTTTCTTTATCAAATTCTTTCATATGGATAAAGAAGCTATTGCTGATTTAATTGATGCTAAACATTCTGAATTAATCACTTGGTTACAAAATCAGCCAGACGAATTTTGGACACTTGGACCTGAAAGTAAATGGACAACAGGTCAGCAAACACTTCATTTATTACAAAGTATAATTCCACTTAATAATGTATTGAGTTTGCCCAAATTTTTACTGCGTTTTAAATATGGAAAAGCCAATAGACCAGTAAGAACATACGATGCTGTTGCAAAACGCTATCATGAACTTTTAATTGATGCCAAAGGCACAACTTTTAAAGGCTCAAAAAATATGAAGGTTCCTAAACTATCAGACAAACAATATCTCTTAAACCGATTACAAACCGAAGAAAAGAAACTACAATACAAAACAAGACGCATTAGCGACCACAATCTAGATACCGTTGTATTACCACATCCATTAATGGGAAAAATGCCTGTTAGAGAACTAATTATGTGGACGGCGCATCATGTGGAACATCATACTGAGATATTGAAAAAGCGTTATTAATTTGATTTGGCATTTCGATAAAGCGAAACATGAGTGAACATGAATCCTTTTTGGTTCAGTATAGCCAAATCACAATTGAAACTAAAGAGCATTTTTTTAGAATAATTATTGATTTGTCATTTCGACAGAGCGAAGTATGAGCGACGAGAAATCACATAATAGAAATAATCAACTTAATGCCAAAATAATGTGATGTCTCACATGTGTTCGACATGACTAAACAATCACTTCAAATACTCCAAAACATTAGCTTCAATTCTACTTTGAATATCACTAACATCTCCTTTTACAAACGCCTCTCCTGTAATATTCTCATACAATTCAATATAACGCTCGCTTACAGATGCAATGTATTCATCACTCATAGGAGGCACGGTTTGCCCTTCTAAGCCTTGAAAATCATTAGCAATTAACCATTGTCTAACAAACTCTTTAGATAATTGCTTTTGTGCTTCTCCTTTATCTTGACGGTCTTGATAACCATCTGCATAAAAATAACGCGACGAATCTGGAGTATGAATTTCATCAATCAATACAATTTTACCGTCTTTTGTTTTTCCAAATTCATATTTAGTATCTACTAAAATCAAACCTCTTTTTGCTGCGATTTCTATACCACGTTGAAAAAGTTTTCTGGTGTAATCCTCTAATACTAAATAATCCTCCTCTGAAACAATTCCTTTTTTTAAAATATCTTCTCTCGAAATATCCTCATCATGATCTCCCATTTCAGCTTTTGTTGCTGGAGTAATAATTGGTTCACGAAATTTATCATTTTCTTTCATACCTTCTGGCATAGCCACTCCACAAAGCATGCGTTTACCAGCTTTATATTCTCTTGCTGCATGGCCAGACATATAACCACGAATTACCATTTCTACCTTGAAAGGTTCACACAAATGACCAACTGCTACATTAGGATCTGGAGTAGCCACCAACCAATTAGGCACTAAATCTTCCGTTTCCTTCATCATTTTTGTAGCAATCTGATTTAAGATTTGACCTTTATATGGAATACCTTTGGGCATCACCACATCAAAAGCACTTAAACGATCGGTAGCAACCATAACCAATTGCATGTCATTAATATTATAAACGGCTCTTACTTTTCCTTTATAAAAACTCTTTTGCTTCGGAAAATTGAAATTGGTTTCAATTATGGTGTTCATCTAATCAAGATTTATTGTGAATTACAAATGTAATTTCTTTACTTGGGTCAGACAATAAACTCAATAAAAAAAGGAGAAATAAAATTTCTCCTTTTTAATTAATCTATATTGTTATTCATTATTTGAACCTAATATTATACGTAGCTCCAATACCTACTGCTTGAATATCAATATCATTCTCAGCAAACGTATTTTGATAATAAGCGTAAATATTCCAATCCCTATTGTGGTACCCTATTTGAGGATTTACATAAAGTCCACCCTCATTGTCATCTACTCCTGTTAAAAAACCATAACCGAAGTCAGAACCAAAGAAAAGACCATTTGGAGTAAAATAATAACGTACAAAACCTGCTAGAGGAATAATACCAAAATCATCAAATTCATCTTCGCCAAAATAATTGCTATACCCTGTAGCTATACCAACTCCTAAGTTAGGGTTAAATAAATATTGACCTCTTAAGTCTGCTCCTAGAGTGAAAGACGATACATCACCTGCATCGCTGACAGGTACTCCTGCTGTTATACCTGCTTTAAGCCAAGCGTTATCTGAATTGATATCTACGTCATCTTCCTGAGCAAATAATGGGTTCAATCCTAGTGTTATTCCGATAATTAAAATTACTTTTTTCATGTTATATAAGTTTTTATTACATCAGCAAAATTATATAGATTTAACACTAAAATATTTACATGATTTCTAGTATATTTTATACAATTTTGAACCTAAACGCCCTAAAAACCTAACTTACAACACTATAAGCATCACTCCCTATTTTCGATACTTTTATAAGCTGCAATCACTTTTTTGACAAGCTTATGACGGATCACATCTTTGTCATCTAAATAAATCATTCCAATACCTTCAACATTTTGCAATACTAAAAGCGCTTCTTTTAATCCTGAAATCGTTCGACGTGGTAAATCTACTTGTCCAGGATCACCTGTTAAAAGGAACTTTGCATTCTTTCCCATTCGGGTTAAGAACATCTTCATTTGCGCATGCGTTGTATTCTGACCTTCATCTAAAATCACAAAGGCATTATCTAACGTCCGTCCACGCATAAATGCCAAAGGAGCGATTTGAATAACCCCTTTTTCTACGTAGCTATCTAATTTTTCATGAGGAATCATATCGCGCAACGCATCATATAAGGGTTGCATATATGGATCTAATTTTTCTTTTAAATCACCAGGCAAGAATCCTAAATTTTCACCAGCTTCTACTGCAGGACGTGTTAGGATAATACGCTTAACTTCTTTACGCTTTAATGCTTGTACCGCCAATGCAACGCCTGTGTACGTTTTACCTGTTCCGGCTGGGCCAATAGCAAACACCATATCATTTTTACGCATACTTTCTACAAGTTTACGTTGGTTAGCTGTTTGCGCTTTAATAAGTTTTCCTCCAACTCCGTGCACTAAGACTTCATCACTTGAAGCCGATGTGGAATAATCATCACTACTTTGACTTGTAAGTACGCGCTCAATAACATTTTCATCGAGCTTATTGTACTTTCCAAAATGTTTCATCAACATCGTCATTCTCCGATCAAACTCTTCGAGTAAATCTTCATCTCCGTACGCCTTTAATTTATTGCCTCTGGCTACAATTTTAAGTTTAGGAAAATACTTTTTTAAAAGTTCAATATTTGCATTTTGGGCTCCGAAGAATTCCTTTGGAGATATTTCTTCGAGTTCTAGGATTAGTTCATTCAAAAGCGAGGTCTATTTTATATGTTAATCTGTTTTCTTTTATTAATTTTGTAATTCATGTGAATACACACAAATCTAATAATTTTACAACCATAATTCTTAAAAAAATATCAACAATCAATTCATGGCGATAATCACTTTAACGACTGATTTTGGAGAAAAAGATCACTTTGCGGGAGCCATAAGAGGAGCTATTTATAGTGAACTTGATGAGATAAGAATTGTAGATATTTCACATTCCGTCTCACCATTTAATATATCTGAAGCGGCTTATATTATTCAAAATGCGTACAGTAGTTTTCCGAAAGGAACGATTCATTTAATAGGAATTGATTCTGAGTTAAGCCCTGAAAATAAGCACATTGCAATAAAACTAGATGACCATTACTTTATATGTGCCAACAATGGTATTATGAGTATGATTTGCAATGATATAGCTGCAGAAAAAATAGTAGAGATAAACATCCATGATAAGGTTGAAACCAACTTTCCTGTATTAGACATTTTTGTTAAGGTCGCCTGCCATATTGCTAGAGGAGGAACCTTGGATGTCATCGGAAAAGTTATTAACACTATTAAGCCTATTAAAAATTTAGTGCCGTTTATTAATGATGAGCACAACCAAATAATTGGCAGTGTAATTTATATTGACAATTATGGTAATGTAGTCACTAATATTAAACGTAAGTTTTTTGAGTCGGTTCAAAAAACGAGACCTTATCAAGTTTCAGCTCGAAGCTATAAATTTGAAAAAATACATAATAAATATACAGATATCGTAGATTATGACATGGAAGAATCTAAACGAAACGTGGATGGAAAAGGCTTGGTGGTTTTTAATTCTTCGGGTTATTTAGAAATTGCGGTTTATAAAAGTAATTGTACCTCTGTTGGAGGGGCTTCTACATTAATGGGATTAAAAACTATGGACACGGTAACTGTTAACTTCTTAAATCCTTAGGCTTTGTTAGTAAGAATTGTAAAAATGAGTTTTGAACCTACGAAGATTGAAGAATTCTTGGCTAATTTTGAAGCAGTTAAAGAAAAAATTCGAAATTTTGAGGGTTGTAAGTTTTTAGAGTTGTATCGTGATCAGAATACGACTAATATTTTTTTCACTTATAGCTATTGGAATTCTGAAGACGATTTAAATAATTATAGACATTCTGAATTGTTTAAAGGTGTTTGGGCAAATACAAAACCTTTGTTTAATGCAAAACCTGAAGCTTGGAGTGTGGATAAAATCGCTTCGCTCAAGTAAGCAGTCGCAGTATTCAGTTTACAGTTAGATTGAGTACAAATAAATGATATAATAAATACATCGCAAGGAAGCAAAGAAAACTGAAAACTGAACACTGAACACTGAACACTGAACACTGAACACTGAACACTGAACACTGAACACTAATATATGTTAGCAATACTAAAAAAAGAAATAAACACCTTCTTCGCCTCACCAATCGGTTACTTGGTTATTGGTGTGTTTTTATTACTCAATGGACTATTTCTTTGGGTGTTTAAAGGTGAATTCAATATTTTAGATACTGGCCAAGCGAGTTTAGCATCGTTCTTTCTATTGGCTCCATGGATTCTTATATTTTTAGTACCTGCCGTCACCATGCGTAGTTTCAGTGATGAAAAAAAACAAGGGACTTTAGAGTTGTTAGTCACCAAACCTATTTCACATTTTCAGATTGTATTAGGAAAGTATTTTGGAGCTTTCGTGCTGATTGTAATGGCATTAATTCCTACGCTACTGTATGCTTACACAGTAGCCAAATTAGGAAACCCAGAAGGCAACCTTGATATAGGAAGTACTATCGGTTCTTATTTTGGATTGCTATTTTTAGTTGGTGCATATACAGCAATTGGGGTGTTTGCCTCTACCCTTTCCGAGAACCAAATTGTAGCATTCATAATTGCTGTTTTTATTTGTTTCTTTTTCTATTTTGGATTTGAAGGCCTGTCTAACTATAATATTTTTGGTGACCTTGTTTACATGGAAAATTTAGGCATGTCAGCACATTATAATAGTATGAGTCGTGGTGTTATAGACACAAGAGATTTAGTATATTTTATAAGTATAGCCTTAGCCTTTTTATTATTCACAAAACTTAGAATTCAAAAACAATAATATGATCATTACACCTTTATTAGTCATATTCTTAATCGTTGTATTTGTACTTCTGTTTTTGTTTTTAAACACCGTTGACAAACGCAAATGGCTATCTGCCTTAATCAGTTTGGTATTAACACCTTTCGTGTTTTTCTATATGTTTTATCCGTTTATAAATATTATTAGTAATTATCATCATCAAAAATATTTTAATAGTGATGCTTGGATAGAAAATCCGGCGCTACGTTATGAAATGATTGATAATACGGTGAAATCAGATACTTTAATAGGAGTTTCAAAAGAAAAAATTACCACGCTCTTAGGAAATGAAGAATGGTTAACTTGGGATGACGCTAAAAAAGTACACGATACCAATAAATGGAATTACGGCCTTGGTATAGAACCTGGAGCTTTTACAGATGAAAGAGAATGCTTAGAAATTACCTTTCAAAACGATACAGTCGTTGCCTTAAAAACGTATCAAGAAGACATAACTTTCGAGAATGAAAAAGAATAAATCTATATTATATATTGTCGCTATTATTGTTGGAATCATCATAATAAATGCGATTTCAAATTCAGTATTTCAACGTTTCGACCTTACGAAAGACCATCGATACACCCTTTCGGATGTTTCAAAAGACTTGATTAGTGACTTAGATTCTCCTTTAATAATCGATGTGTTTTTGGAAGGTGATTTTCCTTCAGAATTCAGATTACTTCAAACTGAAGTGAAACAAATTATAGATGAATTTAAGCTTGAAACAAATCAGATATTTGTCAACTATATTGATCCTATTGAAGACGAAACAACACGCCAACAGTATATTGAGCAATTAACAAATGCAGGATTAGAACCCTATATTAACACAGATAATAGTACCGGAAAAGTAACACAAGACATAATTTTCCCATGGGCTTTTGCCAGTTATAAAGATCAAACACTTAAAATTCCTCTTCTAAAAAAAAGCATTACACAAGGGCTACCAGAGCAAATTAATAATTCGGTACAATCGTTAGAATACGCGTTTGCTGATGGTTTTAGTAAACTCGTTAATGCTAAATCAAAAAAGATTGCGATTTTAAAAGGTAATGGTGAGTTAGATGATCTTTACATTGCTGATTTTCTTCAAACTGTTAAACCATATTATAATTTAGGACAATTTACATTAGATAGCGTAGCATCAAATCCACAAGGCACTTTAGATAAGTTAAGTGAATTTGATTTAATCATAGCTGCTAAACCTAGCATTCCGTTTACTGAAAATGAAAAATTAGTTTTAGACCAATACACTATGAATGGTGGAAAAAGTTTGTGGCTCACGGAATCTGTAATCATGGATCAAGACAGTTTAAAAAATACTACAGGAACTGGAGTTTCTATAATGCGTGATTTACAACTGAACGATTTTTTCTTCAAGTATGGGGTAAGAGTCAACCCAACCTTAGTAAAAGACCTCTACTCTGCTCCAATTATGTTGGCGATTGGAGAAGGAAGTCAGGCACAAATGCAACCCATTCAGTGGCAATATTCCCCTTTGGCTGCGTCTAACCCTAATCATTCCATTACTAAGAATTTAAACTTAGTAAAATTTGATTTTGCGAGTCCGATTGACACCTTAAAAAACAGTATTAAAAAGTCTATCTTACTACAAAGTTCTCCCAACTCAAAATTAGAAGGTGCACCAACCACAATCTCATTAGCTAATGTCACTAGTCCACCAGATGAAGCCAGTTACAATCTAGGTTCTCAAAATTTAGCGGTTCTTTTGGAAGGTGAATTTTCTTCGGTTTATGACCAACGTGTATTACCTTTTAAGGTGAAGAACTTTAAATCTAAAAGTCCCGAGACGAAAATGATTGTAATTTCTGATGGAGATCTTATTAAAAATGACGTTATAAGAAATAGACCACAAGAATTAGGTTTTGATCAACTCACAGGAAAATCATTTGGAAACAAAGAATTTCTGCTGAATTCGGTAAATTACCTTTTGGATGATTCTGGACTTATAAACATAAGATCTAAAGAAATAAATGTAGCTTTTTTAGATGCCGAAAAAATAAAAGAAAGCAAATCCACATGGCAACTTATTAATATTGTATTGCCACTCATAGTTTTAGCCATATTTGGTTTCGGATTTAACTATTTAAGAAAGCGAAAATACACATCTTAAATTTCTAGCTAGGATAAGTTGAGATTTGTGCATTTTTAAGCCTATTTTGTTAATAAGTTTGTTTTATAAAACCCTTCTATTAGGATATATTTGTAATACGAATAAAAGTATAAAACACATCTATTCAGCATGAAACATCTAACCAAATATGGTTGGGTTTATCTTAAAAATTCAATTTAAGATGTTACATGTGTCGGATATAAAACAATTAAGATATAACACATGAAATTCATTGTTTCAAGCACTTATTTATTAAAGCAACTTCAAGTATTAGGAGGTGTTATTAATAACAGTAATACACTACCTATTTTAGACAATTTCTTGTTTGAACTTAGCCAATCGAAATTAACGATTTCGGCTAGTGATTTAGAAACTACAATGTCTGCTACAATTGATGTTGAAAGTGATTCTGAAGGAAGTATTGCGTTACCAGCAAGATTACTTTTAGATACTTTAAAGACATTTCCTGAGCAACCATTGACTTTTGTTGTTGAAGAAAACAACACGGTTGAAATTAGCTCTAATCATGGTAAATACGCTTTAGCTTATGCTGATGGTGCAGAATTCCCTAATGCGGTTTCTATAGAAGATGCTAGTACCACAACGATAATGGGTGACATTTTAGCCACTGCAATTAGTAAAACAATTTTTGCGGCTGGTAATGATGATTTAAGACCTGTAATGAGCGGTGTATTCTTTCAGTTTTCTCAAGATAACTTAACATTTGTAGCGACTGATGCTCACAAATTGGTAAAATATACAAGAAACGATGTTAGTGCAACGGAAACGGCAGAATTCATTATGCCTAAGAAACCTTTAAATCTTTTAAAAGGTATTTTAGCAGGTAGTGATGATGATGTTTTAGTAGAATATAACGAGTCTAATGCCAAGTTTACTTTTGAAAACTCAGTATTAATTTGTCGTTTAATTGATGGTAAATATCCAAATTACGAAGCGGTAATCCCTAAAGAGAACCCGAATAAATTGGTTATTGATAGAAATCAATTTTTAAACTCAGTAAAGCGTGTTAGTATTTTCTCTAATAAAACGACACATCAAATTAGGCTTAAAATTGCTGGTGCAGAATTAAATATTTCGGCTGAAGATATCGATTACTCTAACAAAGCCGAAGAACGTTTAACTTGTGATTATCAAGGAGACGATATGCAAATTGGGTTTAACTCACGTTTCTTAACTGAAATGATAAACAATTTAGGTTCTGATAATGTTCAATTAGAAATGAGCTTACCAAATAGAGCTGGTATCTTAACACCTATTGATGGTTTAGATGAAGGTGAGCATGTAACAATGCTTGTTATGCCAGTGATGCTGAATAGCTAACACATACTTGCAAAAGTAATTCAATTAAAAAAGGCTCACCAATATTTAGGTGAGCCTTTTCATTTCCATTTCTTTTAAATCCTAATTAACAAAATTAATAGACAATGGATAAGATGGTAATTCTCCATTACTAGCTTTTATAGCGTTTACAATTGGCATTACAAAAGCCAAAATTGCAACTAATGTTAAGGTTAAAATTCCCAAACCAACAACGAAGATTAATGGTATACTAATTATAGAATAGATAAGCATACTTAATTGAAAGTTCAAAATCGATTTTCCATGAGCATCCATTCCGTCCACTTGTTCCTTTTGAGTTGCCCAAATAATTAATGGTGCTAAAAGACCACCAAAACCAGTGACATAAGTTAACAATTGAGATAAGTGCGTTATAACTAATAATTGATTGTCCGTGCGTTTAAGCGTATAATAATTTGATTCCATGATTAATGATTTTATACTAATAGGACGGCAAATGATTAAAAATGTTACAGATTTTTACGTAATTTTCATAATTCATTACTCTTTACAATTTAGATAAAACACTCCTAAAACCTCTTTATACTGACAAATCTGAGTAAAATGAATAACTTCTTTTAACACGAAGATTAGCTTTCATCCTCTTTTTTAACAGCAAGCTTAAAAAGAATTGTTTCCAATAAACACCATTTAATAATTGCCTATTGAATTAATCTCACTCCATTAAACACATTAAAGTTCATCCAATTTAGACTTACATATGGAGAAAGTATAACACTAAGTTTACAATAAAAATTGGATTTAACAGCTATTTTATCAGAAACACCATCCTATTTATAGAATTATTGGCTCTAAACTTTATTAAATTCTCCTTTTCTCATAAATTATTCATTAATATTTTCACTTTTTTCAAAAAAAAGTTTGATTGGTTCTAAATTTTTAACAAATTAACATTCAATCAATTACTCATTGAAACAACCAAAACAAAATTACATCCTACCGATGATTACAGTATTTGAACGGTAAAAAATGCATTTTATCGGTTTTATTTGTGTTTATTTGTGGTCTAAAAAATAATGATTTTATAAAATGAGACTTCAACTAACTTCAAATTTTAAAATTGCCCTGTTTATCTTTGGATTTTGTTTTTATGCAAATGCCCAAGTAGGAATTGGTACAACTACACCTAACTCATCATCTATATTAGAGATAGAATCAAACTCACAAGGAATACTTATACCAAGAGTAGAATTAACAAGTACTAATGACATTACAACCATTGCAAATGGTAATGTAGAAAGCCTATTAGTGTACAATACGCAATCTATAAATGATGTTCAACCTGGCTACTATTATTGGGACAATAGTGAATGGGTTCGTGTAGCAGCTGGCCCTAATGTAGATAAGCAAATAATAACCAATTTTAGTGTCATTGGCTCTAATTTGAGTATTTCGTTGGAAAATGGTAATACTGCAACTGTTCCATTATCAGATATAGTTTCAGTAACTGATAGCAATATTGCTAATACTAATTTAACATTGGATACTAATAGAACATTAACAACTGGTAACTATGATTTGAATATAGATGCTAACACCTTGGTTGTTGATGGTAGCGCCAATGGAGTTGGTATTGGCACAAATAGCCCAACAGCTAAATTAGATGTTAACGGAGACGCTAGAATAAGAACAGTAAATAACGGAGCAGATACTGATAATATCTTAACAAGAGATTCTGATGGTAATATTCGTCGTAGAACGGCTGCACAAATTGTAGCAGCTGGTGGCGGAAGTGATGATAACATCTACTCTACTAATGGTACAATTACAGAAAATCGTTATATCACGCAAGGTAACTTTGATCTTAATTTCGACTCAAGTACTCTAGTAATAGACGGTAGCACTAATGGAGTTGGTATTGGTACAAACAGTCCAACAGCTCGATTAGATATCAACGGAGACGCTAGAATAAGAAACGTAAATAACGGAGCAGATACTGATAATATCTTAACAAGAGATTCTGATGGTAATATTCGCCGTAGAACGG